>NZ_JBJQIJ010000003.1:0-548888 GCF_045984385.1 Methylobacillus draconifructus | reverse complement strand
GTTCAGTGACTTGCTTGACGGCGGCCTGTTTGAATTCTTCGGTGTAACGTTGTTGCTTGCTCATGATGTCTCCTCAACTTCCATAGTTTGAGACTCTTGAGCTGTCTAGGAAAGTGGGGGCGATTCATGGCGTGTTTGGAAGATCTACGGTAATCCATGAGCTTGCTCACATAGTGCTACAACATCATATTACTTTTAATCGAAATCGTGGTGTAGATGCGGCTACTCATAAGCATTATGAGGATAGTGAATGGCAGGCGAAATCTTTAACAGCAGCCATTATGATGCCGATAGGGGCTTGTTCGATCTCGAATAATGATCCCCGGCACCTTTCAATGATTTGTGGCACTAGCGAACAGGCAGCTCAATATCGATTGGAAACTTACAATAAGAGAATCGCGCAAAACTTGAATTTCATATAAAAAAGCCTAACCGTGCGCCAACACGATTAGGCCTGGCATGGAGAATGAGGACGTCATCCATATGCCACGTATACTACAAAAAGCGGAGTTTATCTTACAGATAAATCCATGTATGCGCAAGGAAAACTGTCCTCCAATTGTATTGAGGAGACTGTCAAGTGAAAACTTGCGCCTATCCGAAAGCAGTTCACGTGAACTCTTACGTGCGTTTCAAAAAGGGACGCCTTGAGTATGTTTGCGAACACTGCCGCTCTTATCCAAATCAGCTTTCGCTGATATAAGATAGAGCGTGGGGGCCCGCTTAGTGCGGGCTTTTCTATTATGAAAAAACTGCCTGATCAGAATTCTTAATGTCTCATTTCTTGAGTAATGAGGGAACTAAGTGCATCAGGATTAAATATTAGAGATTTGTCGGTGTAGTAATTAGCACGTTCATATTGTTTTTTACCAACAGAGGCCTGGCTCTCAGCAATCGCAATAATTTTCCCAGGCTTCCTATCAGCCTTATATTGCATATAGATTACTTCAGCTTCCAGAAGCCGAGTTGCTGATGTTGCAACTATCACTATAAGTGGTGTTTCATCTCCGAGAATATGGTCAGCAACCAATCCTCCCATGATTGGAAGTTCAGTATCTACGGAATGATGAATTTGCAGACGTTTTGCAATGTCGGAGATAACCTCGCCAACTTGTTCTTTAAATTGACTTTCTTTTCGTTCGTGTCGATGGGAGGCAAATGCGTTTAATTGCTGAGCTGCCTCTGCTACCTTGAAAATATATGGGGCAATTAGACGTTCATCATGAGCAAATGCTTGTAATGTTTCATCGCCTGTGAATTCTACAGGAGAGGTTAAGCATAGATCTTCTGCCCATCGTTGAATTATCTCAGACTCAACATCACCCCCATTCATTGAGGCTGTAAAAGCGGCTTCGCCATTCTCGTCAATAAAGAAACCGTCACCATCTTTGGATGGGCGAACACGTATGACTATTTTTTCGTTGCTATGCAGGTACTCCAAAGGCGTAACTATACGCTGGGTGCCTTGAGAGTCCTCATGCACCTCAAACAGCGAGCAAATAGTTTTCTTTATGTTGGTAGTGATTACCATAAGGTTTCTGAGTTCGGGTCAGTATCTGGCAATAATATTCCACAGGCTTTGCAAAATAGTATTACAAGCTTTGTTCTATCTTCAGCATCGGCTGGATCAAGCCCCGGATCAGTGTTTAAGTTAAGCTCTGGAGCACCGGGTAAGTTGCGGTTTGTATAGTCATGTTCAGTTCTGCAAGGCATTTTACAATGAAACCCTTTATGAGAGGGATGCCAATGAAACTCAAATATGGGGCTCAAAGAGCCATTTTCGAGTTTACAGAATAGATGAGCAAAGAATGCTCGATCTGTAAAAAGCTCACCATCACGCCAAATCATAATGACTTTATGGTGTTCTGACACATCAATCATGCCAGTGGTATGAACCCTTGGACCACCCAGTTTATGAAAAGGTCTGGGAAGCTTGTTCCTTTTTTGCGGTTTGAATTCCGGATTTACAGGAAGGCGCTTGCTACAGGCTTTGTGAGCTTTTAGATCTTTTGGGAGCATATTGTTAATAAACCTCCGTTTCAAGCAGTCGCTGATTTATTGCTCGGTTTTTTCGGCCGCAGCCTTAGCTGCCTTACGCTCATTGGCTCTGGCAGTCTTTTTGATGAACGCAACGGCTTCTTTGGCTTCGTCGCTTTCTAGCACCTCTCGCTTGATGATGTCTTCAGTAATGCATTTGAGCAGGCATTCGTCATCTGGCCGGGCTGATGGGGCTAGTTTCTTGATTTCTCGTTTGATGGCGGAGATGAGGGCAGGGGTCTGCAAGATGGCCGCAACGGTGTATTTGCCAGTGATTTGTTTGTGTTGGTGATAGGAGTTCATGTTGGCACCGCTGAATTCTTCACGTGCCAGCAAGCCAAACTCTTCAACGAATTCGGCTATTTTCCTGCCTTCTTGTAACAGATTGATTTCGTAGATAAGGACTTGGTCGATGGGTTGGCGGAACAGTATCTTGTAAATACGCCAAATCACGCCATTGGTCAGGATGACCCACTCGATACCTTTGTGCGCGCCGTATTCCATGGCTTGTTTGACATGGTTGTCTTTGAGGACGATGCCGATTGCTTTGCCCTCTACCAGAAAGCGGACTTCTTCGTTCACCTTTACGGCCAAGTCAACATAGGTACCACGAATGGAGAATTCGGTAGTGACTTCGGTATATTTCTTATAGCCCAGAACGTCGGACAGCATGTCATTGATGATGACCACCGTGTCAGATTCGCTGATGTCACGGTTCTGTGCCTCTTGCAGAATGGCGATATATTTCTTTAACTCTGTGGTGATACGGTCTGTTGCACGTTTTGATAATGCCATTACATTCCCTCCCCCTTAAAGTTGTGGGTTAACCCACACCAGCCTAATTGCTGGCTTGTTTTGCTGCCTCCTGGCTTTTTATTGCGTTGTCGTCCAAGAAGATCTGAATTCTGTTCTCGATGTTTTCTTTTTGGTCTTTATACAGTGTTGAGTATTGCTCCGGAGTTATTCTGTCTCCAAAAGGCCACTCGGATTTTATTTCATTGTGTGGTTCATTCGATCTTCCAGCTTGGCTTTGCTTGCGTTTGTGTAAGGCCTCTTTGTTGCCGGAGAGGAGATCATCTACTGATATGTGGAACATTCTTGCGAGATCGAGAGCTTTATCGGTCTCTGGCAGCGATTCTCCATCAAACCATTTTTTTACCGCAGGTTGGCTGATTTTATGGCCTTTACCTTTGAGATAACGCACAAGTGCTGCTTGTCGACCGCGCTCAAGTAAGCCGTCAGCCTCGCACAGCTTGATCAGTAGTTCAGAAAACGCTCTTTTATTATTTATAACCATAAGTAATATTTTAGGACTATTAATAATCACTATGGGTTATTGAATATTCAATAACTATTGGTTATTATTCAAAGCATGAATAATTTCCAAACCATTAGAAGCCGTCTCAACCTAAGCCAAGCAGAACTCGCTGAGGCATTGGGGATGTCACAGCCGAATGTCTCGAAATATGAGAATGGGCAGGACATTCCTCCAGACACGGCACGGAAATTAATCTCTCTTGCACAAAGCCGAGGCGTATCCATCAGCTTTGATGACATCTACGGGGTGGCAGCAGCATGACGTCTCCATTCCTTTTCTTCCTTTCCCATTTGTTTACGCGTGGCGGGTCATTTCCCCATGGCCTGTCGCGCTTTTTATCCATAGTAGGCGCCTTGGTAGGGGTGTGCTACGTCAGTTTTGAGGCTGGAGTGACATATGGCTTCTAACTTTCCTGATTTGCTTTATTTGATTGGCCAGGGGCATCAAGGGGGCGTAAAAGCTCTGGCTGTGCGGATGGAGAAGAACCCAACTGTTTTTCAGCACAAATTCAATCCCAATAACACCACGCATTTTCTTAATCCGGTAGAGATTGAAGCAGTTGTTGACCTTCGCGATGCGAATGGCCGTGTGGCGGAGTTTTTCGCAGGCAAGGCCGACAAGCTGGTTATCGACAAGGTTGTTGTCGATGGCAGCGATATGAACTTGCTAGAAGGTTTTCTTGAGGTGATGAAGGAGATGGGTGATTTTGCTGCGGCATTCCAGCTTGCCTATGCCGATCACGTTATCACTGATGATGAGTTGCAGACCATCACCAGTGAGGGTGAGGATGTGATGGCAAAGATGGCTGGTTTGATTGATCGAATTAGGCAGGTAGTGAAGTGTTAATTATGATTTTCTGTATCTTGCTTAGCTTCAATATCTTTGATTTTTTCATCAACGATTATAATCATATCGTTAATTTTATTAGAAAAACTCTGCATAAATTCCGCAAACAATTTGTATGGCTTTGGAGAGTAATCGTTCTCACTAGGGGTCCAATTTTCTTTATTGAATTGAGAGGTGGAATGAGAGATATCAAATATTACTTTGCTAGTCTCTTTTATGACTTGAGAAAGATACAATTCATGTATGGGAATCTGGCTAATTTGATCGGAGGTAAAAGTAAATTTTTTAACTATATCTTTGATTACATTTGTTTGTTTTTCTTTAGAAGATTTTTCTTCATTAAAGAATTTTTCCGCATCAATAAAAGCTGCTTTGAGCCAATTGATATTCCCGGAAAGAGCAAGAAGCCTTCCTTTCGAAATTTCCAGTTTTTCAGCTTTTATTGCCAAAAGAGCATTCAGGTGCAGTCTGTGAGATTTTTGCCTTTCTTCTTTCAGATTCTGCGCAGTTTGTTCTTGAGCATGAGTGATTTGTTGTGCAGTATTTTCTCGCATAGCCTGAATTTGTTTGTCAGTTTGTTCCTGTGCAATTTCAAGTTGTTTTTTAGCTTGATGTTGAGCAATGAAAAATGCAACCACTATCGCGCCAATCGACCCAATAGCCTGAATTCAAGCGGCAAATCCTCCTGTGTCATACAGAACACAACCATTCTCCCAAAACCAGCAGAACACCATTACAAGCCCTTTCTCATTGAGCGAAAAATAAGCATATTTAGGACATTTTTAAATGACTTACTAGCTCGTTTTAGTTTTGTTCAAGTCAATTCTATCGGCATTTACTTCCGCGTATTCATCAATGATGCAATCAAACTGAGTTCGGATTATTTTCCCCAGCTCGCTGTTGGGATGATCAATCTGGCTAACGTGCACGCTAACGATTGCGCTGTTCGGTGCTTCTCTGGCAAGCGCCTCAGCAAGCAGACCCAACAAGTTGGCCAGATTAGAAAAGTAGATGTACGCGCAGCCAGATGGATATTCAAAAGGAGGGATGTATTCTATTGTTCTTTTAAGACCCGTGATTTTTTCCAAAGAAATAGTGACTTTTTCGACATTTCCAGTTCTCGGTGGCAAAAGGTTTTTGTAAATCACAATAGTGGAGGAGAACAGCGAAGAGCAAATTTGAAACCTTCGATCCAGATCGAGTCTTCTTTGTTCTTCAATGACCTTCAATGCATTGCGGTGTTGGCTTTCGGATTGCTCCTTAAGTGCATTTATCTGAGCTTCAGATTGCTCTCGTGCTATTGCAAGCTGCTTTTTTCCTTGGTTCTGAGCAATAAAAAATGCGCCAATAATTGCTCCAATAGAGCCAAGTGCCTGCAACCAGCTAGCCAAGCCTCCCTCAGCTTTAGCAAAAGTGTAAGGCCAAATCGCGAAAGTTACCCAAGCCTCCCAGATCTCTTTGAGGGGCAATTCACACCCTATTGTCACCGCATTCTCTCCCTTTATTTTTCATCGTGCAGAGGTAAGTATGTCTGACGTGATCTTACACGAAGCGCATGTGCGAGTGTTTCGCTGCAAAAAGGCAGCGCCTTGGCTGGCTACTAGGCGACCAAGGTTTAGGGCTGGTTATCTTGATGAGGTGAAGCGAAGGCGGGGCGATTGGGAGCATGAGTTGTTGATGTTAGAGCTGGAGGCGGTGTTCGCACCCAAGCGAGTGGCTTTCCGTTCTCGCATGGATGCAGTGCGAAAGGCGGTGTTTGGATGACTGATTGTTCTAAGCGTGAGTTTCAGAACATGACACCCGAGCAAAAAGAAGCATTGGATTTTATGCTGGCCATGCGTGATCAGTTTGGTGATTTTAGTTATCGGGTGGTGACGCCTGCGTTTGTTGCTGTCTCGCCTGGTGTGAACCCGGATGTTCCGCTGGGTGAGAAGGTTTCGGCAAGTTCTGCTGCACCTGCTGGTTCTATGGGGCGGGCTAGGGCAGCTTTGAAGGGGCGGAAATGATGGTGAGTAAGCCTGCTCTGCGCTACCACGGTGGCAAGTTTCGGCTGGCCAGTTGGGTGATGCAGTTTTTCCCAGCCCATACGTGCTATGTCGAGCCATTTGGTGGGGCTGCAGGTGTGCTGATGCAGAAGCCGCCAGCTTATGCCGAGGTTTATAACGATCTTGACCAGGATATGGTGAATTTCTTTCGGGTGTGCCGGGATCCTGCCACGCGGGCGCAATTGGTTGCGGCATGTGTGATGACGCCTTATGCGCGGGATGAGTTTGATCTTGCGTGGCAGCCGGCAGACGACCCGGTTGAGCGGGCGAGGCGCACGGTGATTCGCGCGCAGATGGGGTTTGGCAGTGCTGGCGCCACGAAGGGCAAGACGGGGTTTCGGATAGATTCCAAGCGGGACTATGGCACGGCCATGGCGCTGTGGGCTGAGTATCCAGACAACATTGCGCAGGTGGGACTGAGGTTTGCCGGTGTGCTGATTGAGAACCGGGATGCTTGCGATGTGATGCGGCAGCACGATGCCGCCAGCACTTTGCATTATGTTGATCCGCCCTATGTGTTTGCCACTCGCCAGATTGAGCGCGGGCGAACCTATTACCGGCATGAGTTGGATGACGAGGGACATGTACGTTTGTTGGAGGCTTTGAAGCAGTTGGAGGGGTATGTGGTGTTGAGTGGTTATGACTCTGTGTTGTATCGAGAGCATTTGGCGGGGTGGGAAATGCATTACACGGATTCGCGTATCGCCGGAAATCGTGGGGGCAAGGTGCGCACGGAATGTTTGTGGCTTAACCCGCAATGCAGTGCGGCGCTTCGAGCCGAGGCACCACAGCAGAGGATGTTTGCATGAGCTTTAAGGTTTCAGATTTAGTGCTTTACAACTATCGCAAGCCAGGCTCTGGAAAGCTGGTGATGATGATCTTGGCCAACTGGTGTGATGACCGTGGGTTGAACCTTTACCCCAGCATTGCGGCTGTGGCTGATTTGGCTTGTTTAAGTGAAGTACAGACCAGGCGTGTGATTCATGGCTTGATTGATGATGGCTATCTTGAGGTGGTGGGCAATCACGATGGTGGGGCGAAGCATGCAACGAGGCGGTATCGGATTGTGATTGAGCGGTTGGTCAATCGTGAGGATAAAGTTATCCACACGGGTATCGTAGATGATACCCCTCTCATGGATGATACCCCTATCACTGGTGAGAGGGGTAGGCAGTCTAAGCCTATGAAAAATAAAGATTCTGAAAAATCAGAGTTATCCACACGGCTCTCACCCATGAGAGCCAATACCTTAAGAAACAATAATAAAAAACATACGCACAAATCACCCATTCCTGATGACGATTTAGAGATTGGGGATGTGAGGCTGCCTGCTTATGTCGATAAGGAGACGGTGCAGGATTTCAAACGTGTGTTGAAGAAAAAGCGAGGGACGCTGACGAATGCATTGCTGAACTCGATGATGAAGGAGGCAGGCAAGGCGGGGATTACGCTTGAGCAGGCGATAGAGTTTTGTTGCTTGCATCATTGGGCGACTTTCAAAGCGACTTGGTATTGGGAGCGTAAGGCTCAGGATGATGTGCTGCCAGCATGGGTGTTTAGCGCGAAAGGCCATGAGGAGATGGCGCATAAGCTGCATGTGAATAGGGTGAGCACGGAGACTGACCCTGTGTTCTTCAAGCGGGTGAGGATAGCAGCGGGCATCAATGAGGATTTGTATCAGGCAAGTCGTCAGCAGGGTGCTTGATTGGTTTTTTGAGGAGGGTGTGATGTTTGATACTTACGTGGCAGGTCGGTTGAAGAGTTGGGCAGATTGGAGGCTGCGGCGTGATGAAGGTGGGCTTGGGTTCCCGCGCAAGGTGTCTTTCCTGAAGGTGGCGCCTCAGACTTCGGGCTATTGGTCACCGGAGATGGACAGTCAGGCTTACGAGATGGATCAGTGTGTGATGGCGTTGGAGCGGATTCACTTTGATGTGATTGAGGCCTGTTATCTGCATACCACTGATGTGAATCAAAAGGCGGCCTATTGTGGTTGTTCTGTGAGTACGTATTACACGCGTATTGGTCGGGCTCACCAATTCATCATTGGCTTTATGAATGATCTAGCAGCCGGTGTGAAGCTGCCCGTGAGGCCAAAGGTGAAGAAGCCGCGAAAAATTTCGCGGGCAGTTGCTTGACATGCTCCGGAATAATTTGGCATGATTCAGGCACGCTGTTAATCAGTGCGAACAAATAACCCGATCTAGCCTCCGCTGGTCGGGTTTTTTATTGCCTAACGATTATGCTCAATCTTAGTGTTGCCACGGATATCAGACGTATGCGCGTCAAGATGGCTGAGGCCAATGATGCGATCTGCAATAAGGCTGTGAGCCGCGCGCTCAATAAGCTCGCTACCGAAATCATTGCGCAGTCTTCCCGAGAGATCAGAGCGGCAGGGTATGGATTCAAGCTCAAGGACATCAAGAGCAAGTTCAAGGCGCGCAAGGCTACGCCGCAGCGCCGGCAGATTGTCATTCGCTGCTTTCACAGGGCCGTACCCCTGATCGAGTTCGGCGCGCGTCAGGTGGCCGCCGGGGTATCGGTGAAGGTCAAAGGATCTCGCAAAGTAGTGCGCGGCGCGTTCATCGCAAAAACGCTCAGCGGGCATGTCGGCGTATTCAAGCGTGACAACAGCGCGAAGCACAAGCGAGTGCTAAAGGGCGGTCGTGTAGTCTGGTCGGCCTTGCCGATCAACCAGCTTTACGGGCCGTCAGCTGCCGTGGCATTTGCCAATGCCACCGTGATGAATGTGATAGAGCGATACGTTGAGAGTCGCTATCCCGTATTGCTAGAGCACGAGATCAAGTACGCCAGGTCAAGATTCAAAGCCTGATGTGCAAGCCGTCCGCGAAAAATTCTTGGGTCCTTCCTGCAGCCCTACTACGCGGGCGCAAAGAGCGCGAAATTTCTCCAGATATGAGTTTTGCTAGGGGGTCATATTTCCTGCTTATGGATGCAGGTTGATCTCCTGGCTTTTTTTGCCGCTTACCTTGGCGGCGCGGATACCGGCCATGAAAAAACTCACCCAGGCAGACGTTGCCGAGCACCTTGATCTTGACCAGTCGGCAGTGAGCCGCTTGCTGCAGAAACTGGGCCTGAGTTTGCAGACGTCTGCACTTGATGACATCCGAAAAAAATACATTGCCCACTTGCGTGAGATGGCAGCTGGGCATGTCTCGCCTGACGGAGATAGCCTGGTAGCAGAGCGGGTGATGACCGAGCGCGTTGATCGCGAACTGAAAATGCTGACGCTGCTTGAAAAGCGTGGGCAGCTGGTCAATGTTGCCCAGCTTGAGCAAGAGCTATCGCAGATGGTGACAGCGTTTCGCGTCGATCTGCTGGCGCGTGATGACCAGCTCAAGACCACGCTGGATACGCTGTACGGCATCGACCTGGATTTAACGATACTCAATGACCACACTCGCGCAACCTTACAGCAGCTTGCTCGATACGACCCAGTCGGTGAGGGCGCTGATCAAGCGCCTGACGCAGATACTGCAGCCGCCGGAGCAGATCAGCACTGAGGATTGGAGCCGAAAATACAGGCGGCTGTCTGCCAAGGCAACGGCCTTGCCGGGCAGATACAACCCTGATCTGACGCCCTGGGTAAAGTACATGATGGCCGCGTTGGATGACCCGGCCGTGCATACCGTAGTCTCGATGAAGTCTGCGCAGGTCGGCTGGACTGATGGCGTGGTCAACAACTACATCGGCAAACGCATTGATGTTGACCCATGCCCGATGATCGTCATGTTCGCCAAAGAGGGCGCGGCGGGCATGTATAACGTGGAAAAATTCACGCCCATGGTGGAGGTAACGCCTCGCCTGGCCGCGAAAATCCCGGTGGACAAGACTAGGTCGAAAGACAACACCGCCTTGATGAAGCAGTTTCCCGGCGGGTTTCTCAAGCTCGTCGGCTCCAACTCGGAGGCCTCGGTCAAGTCAACGCCCGCGCCAGTGGTGTTCGTCGAAGAACCAGACGATTGCAATGCCAACATCGGCGGGCAGGGCGACACCATCTCCATGCTGGTTGAGCGGACGAAAACCTACGCGCGGCACAAGATCGTCTATGGCGGCACGCCGACGATCAAGACGGCATCCCGCATTGAAGCTGCCTACAACGGCTCAGACAAGCAGGTGTTCATGGTGCCATGCCATCACTGCGGCGAGTCTCATGTGCTGGCCTGGCAGTATGTCCGCTGGGACACGCGCGAGGATCTGAACCACGAAATCTACGGCAAGGCCGACCCGGAAAGCGCCTACTACGTCTGCCCGCATTGTGGCGGCATCTGGAACGATGCGGACAAGCGCCGCAACGTGGCGCGGCTCTATCCGGTCGCCACAGCACCTTTCTACGGCGCGCGCGGCTTTTACATCAACGAGCTTTACAGCCCGTTCCCTGGCTCCCGTCTGGCGGAGTTGGTAAAAAAACGCCTTGCCGCCGACCACGCCCTGGCGCAGGGCGATGATTTCAAAATGCGCGTGTTTATCAACAGCAACCTCGGCCTGCCCTACGAGTACCAGAGCGGCATGCCGGAGCTTGATGAACTGCGCAAGCGCCTGCTCATGTCCTACCCGGAAAAAACCGTGCCGTGGGGCGGCATCGTCCTCACAGCAGGAGTGGACGTGCAGCACGACCGTGTCGCCGTCATCATCCGCGCCTGGGGGCGCGGGGAGGAAAGCTGGCTTGTGTACTGGGGCGAGCTGTACGGGCAGACCATGATACCGGGGCAGGGCGTGTGGCCTGACCTGGAGCTGCTACTGTTCGGCACCGTCGAGCATGCTGGCGGTGCCAAGCTGCGCATTTCTGCCGCCACCATAGACTCGTCCGACGGCCAGACCTCGGACGCGGTGTACACCTTCGTGCGCAAGCACAAGCGCAAGCATGTGATGGCAGGCAAGGGCTTCTCGCAGGACACCGGCGACCGGGAAATCTACTCCCTGCCGCGTGTCCCTGTGGACCACAAAGGCCAGGGCAGCAAGCAGAAAGCCAGCAAGTACGGCCTGCGGCCCTACATGATCGGCACGCAAAAAGCCAAGGACCTGATCCTGGGCGCGGATGAAAAAGCCGGGCGCGTCAAGCTCACTGGCAGCGGCCCCGGCCGCATGCACGTTTACGAAGGGGTGCGAGATGACTATTTCGAGCAGCTTACAAGCGAGGTCAAAGCACCTGCTCCGCGCAGTAGAAACCGCCGTGTCTGGCTTAAAAAATCTGGCGTACGCAATGAGGCGCTGGATTGCGAAGTCATGGCATTACATGCGGCGCGCGCTCTCAAGGTGCATCTATACACCGAACAGCGCTGGGATGAGCTGGAGCAAGCGGTACGTCAGCCGGACATCTTTGCTGCGGCACCTCAACCGGATGACGAGCCAGACCTTGAAGAGGATGGCGCGATCGATGTTGAGGCCGATGGCCAAACGCAAGATCAGGCGCAGGCTGGGGGCGGTACTGATTTACTGACTACCCACGAAAAAGACAAGCTCAACAAGCCGCCACGCAATGGCGGCAACCTACCCAAAAGGTGGTAAACCATGACAAGCATACCGGCCTGCATCGTCGCAGGTGATACCGCCCAGTGGGTGGAAACCGCATTTCATCACGCGGGCGCCTACATCAGCTCGGCTGATTACGCCCTCGTGATCGAGTTGCGCGGCCCTGGTGCTCCCATCACGCTCACTGGCACAGCATATGAGGATGGCTGGGCAGTCACGCTCGATGAAACCGAGAGCGCGAAACTTGTGGCAGGCACCTATGCCTGGAGCAAGCGGGTAACAGCATCAGGTGTCCGCCTCACGGTCGGCATGGGCCAGCTGCAAGTGCAGCCGGATTTTGCCAGCATAGGCGCAGGCCATGATGGCCGCACCCTGGCTGAACGCGCATTGGCAGAAGCTGAAGCCGCCTTGGCGCAATTCAACAGCAGCGGCGGCAAGGTGCGCCGTTACAGCATCGCCAGCCGCAGCATGGAATTCGAGGCCGCGGCGGACATCCTCAAAATCATCGCCTACTGGCGGCAGCGCGTGAATGCCGAAAAAGGCATCTCCAGCGACCGATTCGCGAGGTTCACACGAGCATGACAACCTGGGCAGACGTACAAGAAAAGATCAGGCATCCCGGCTCCCGCGTGCTTGCAGAGTGGCGCGAAAGGCGCGTGATCGAAGCGGCAGAACGTGCCGCCGTGGGCAAAACCAACGCGCTGCTGCGGCAATATGCCGGGGCGGAATTCAATCGCCTCACCTCAGACTGGACAGCAACCAGCACCTCGGCAGATTCCGAGATCATCGGCAGCCTGCGTGCGCTGCGCGACCGGTCGCGCCAGCTCATCCGCGATAACGAAACCGCCAAGAATGCCCAGCGCATTGTCTGGCAGAACGTCATCGGCCCTGGCATCGGCCTGCAAGCGCAGGTCAAGGGAGCAGACGGCAAGCTGATCAAGGCGATCAATGACGACATCGAGGGCGAATGGTGCGAGTGGGCCATGCCGGAAACCTGCCATGTGGCAGGCCTGCTCGGCTTTGCCGACATCGAGGCCTGGGCATGGAGCCAGATTTTCGAGGCGGGCGAGGCCATCATCCGCATCGTGCGCCAGCCCTTCGGCGGCAGCCGCATTCCGCTCGGGCTGGAGCTGATCGAAGCGGACCGGCTCATGGACCAATGGCAGACGGCGCGCGCACCCAATGGCAACCTCATCCGCATGGGCGTCGAGATGGACCAGTGGGGCAGGGCAGTGGCGTACTGGTTTCACCCAAGCCATCCGGGCGATTACGCGTTCCGAAGCTTCGAACCTGCGAAGTTCATCCGCATCCCGGCGGGTGACATTATTCACCTCTACCAGGTGGAGCGCTGGCCGCAGACGCGCGGAGTGCCCATGCTGCATGCCACTATTCGCCGCTTGCGCGATATGGCGGGCTACAGCGAAGCCGAGATTGTCGCCGCGCGAGCAAGCGCCAATATCGTCGGCTTCATCAAGAGCGAGGCAGGAGATGAGCCGGAGTATCGCAAGCGCGAGATAGATAGCGCGCCCGGCACCTTCAAGCAGCTCCTGCCGGGCGAAGATTTTGTGGGCTTCAACCCCAGCCGCCCCAATGCAGCGCTGGAGCCTTTCATGCGCTTCATGCTGCGCTCGGTCGCGGCGGGTGTGGGCATCAGCTACGAGAGCCTGAGCAAGGATTTCAGCCAGAGCAATTACAGCTCCAGCCGCCTCAGCCTGCTGGAAGATCGCGTCATGTACCGCATCCTGCAAGGATGGACCATCCGCAAGCTGCGGCACCGGCTGCACCTGGAATTCATGGATGCCGCCGTGCTGTCCGGCGTACTCAGCATCGACGACTACTACACCCGCCGGCGGGTGTACACCAAAGCCCGCTTCAAACCGCGCGGCTGGAGCTGGATAGACCCACAGAAAGAGGTCAACGCCTACAAGATGGCAGTGCGCGGCGGCTTCACCACCCGTGCCGAAGTCATCGCAGAAACAGGCAGCGGCCTGGATTTCGAGGATGTGGCACAAGGCCTGTCGGACGAAAATGCCTTGCTGCTGGACCTTGGCCTGGTGGTCGATACCGATCCCAGCCAGGTAAACGACAAGGGCGCGGAACAGCCGCAAGCAGGCCAGACGGAAGACAAGAAAGAGAGCGAATGATGGACATCAGAGTCAAATACACCACCCGCGTAGCGGGGCAGGACATTCTGGCAGGCGACTACACAGCCGCCCGCGGCAATGCCCTTGCGGCGGACATTACCCAGGCCGTGCTTGCCAGCGGGGCAGGGGTGGATATCACGGCGTATCCGGTGGAGAGCATTGCCAAAACCTTCACCGACCCCACGACCGGGCAGACGGTGCTTGTTGGGCCGGATGGTTACCCACTTCCGTCCTCGGTCTATGGCAACAGTCTCAAGATTAAACTGGCAAACACAGCAGGTTTCGGTACCATCGGAACTGGGTACACATTTTGTCAGCGCTGGCAGCTTGAAGGTGTTGCGGCAGGGCCGGTTGAGTTTCGGTTTATTCTTGAGTTTGGGAATAACGCGGAATTTACAATCAGCAGTTTTGCTGTCGCCACTGGTCGAGATGGTTCGGAAGTTAATGCATTCAATGCGGATGGTAGTGCCGCTACTTGGACAACAGCGTCTGGCATAGTTGTGCCCGCAGCTGACCCTGATTACGCAACCAATGGCTTGGTAAGTCGCGTGACAACGCCGTGGTTTGAGGGAACCATGCCAGTAAAAGGTGGTGCCTTTTATAGTCGATTGATAATGCCATCCCAACAAGCAGGCACAGTGGGCGCTACTGGGTCACGCCCAATTTCAGACTGGCAAATTAATATCAATTCTATGCTGCCTGGCCTAAAATATTTCGCCAACCACTCTTCTGGCAATTACGTAACAGCCAACCAAGGCGCAATGCCAAATGGCACCATAAATTCAGAATTTTCCCCGGTTGTCGGCGTTGAAATTCGTTCTGGAGGATTGGTTAGAACTTTTACTCTGGACGCTATCGGTGACAGTACCACGCAAGAGCTGGCAACAGGTGCTGGTGAAAATCGAAAACCATTCAACTATAGCTGGGCGGCGAAAGTTGTTAATGATCGGATTTTGGCTGGACTTCCCTGGGGTTTTCAGAATTATGCCTATGAAGGTAAAACAGCGTCACATTTCCTTGGCCGCTACAAAGCGCTTTGTACAAATAGCATAGGCCTGACAGGTGATATCGCAATTATCCAGCCATTCAGTGTTAACGGTTCCGGTTTCGCTGATACTGTCATTGATGCCAATCTTTTATTAGTGCAAGACATCATCGCGTTGCGAAAAGCGGCGGGTAGGCAGACGATAGTTCGGACAGTGTTTCCGATAAAAAATAATGCAGGACCTACATTGATGGCATGGACGCGTGGGAACCGACTGGTTCGTCAGATGGATGTACCAGTGTTTGATGCAGCAGTACTCCCTATTGTTACGACAGACAGCACTCATCTATCACTGCATGACTCACGTGACATTGTAGCGCCAGCATTAGACAGATTTTTAATCAATTTAGGGCTCTAAGGGATTACCTAATTTTATGGTTTTATTCTCTTTGTGTTTGAGAGATTAGTCCGGTTGGACTATGGTTAATAATCGCCAATTGATATATATCTTCAATTGTATTCAAACAAATGGGGTGGAGAAATGAATAAATCAGTAAGGATTATTGTTGCTATAACAGCATTGTTTTCATTGTCACATCCTGTTTTTGCGGATGTTACATGGAATGGCAGCACCGGGGACTGGATTGATTCATCTAAATGGAGCGGGGCGACAGTGCCAGGCTCAACAGATAACGCAATTATTAATAGTGGAGAGATCTACCTAAGTGGTGATGTCCATATCGACACTCTTACCTTAAATAATGGTTTGATTAGAGGTTCGGGGAGTATGACCACCAATAATCTTTACTGGAATACAGGGAGCATCAATTTCAGCCCATCTTCAAGCTCTAGTGATAATTGGATGGGAGTGTTAACTGTCAATGGTAATGCTGTGTTGGGTTCCAATGGATCTAGTATGTCCCTAGAAGGAGGCACTAGTCCTCACTGGTGTGATGATTGCGGATCAACTAAGCTTATTTTGAACGGAAACACGACTTTGGAAGGTGCTTTGACAGCCGCAACAGGTGCAATCGTTAATAACGGAACAATGACTCTTAAGGAAGGTTCAAACACCTATACAAGTTATTGGAATCGGTGGTGGAGCCCTTTGGTGAATAATGGCACTATAGATGCAAATCCAGGTGCAGCTAAGGTAGCAAGACTTTTTAATCTTTTTGATAATGATGGAGTAATTGAAGTTTCTTCTGGTACGTTGCTCGTCGATAATTATTATGGTGCTGTTAATAATAAGGTAGATAGTTCGTTTAGAGTAAAGTCTGGAGCAAGTTTTGTACTAGGTAATGAGTCCGAAGGCCAAAGATTTTCAAACAATGGTGGTGAGGTCATTATTGAAGCTGGAGCATCATATATTGGCGCTGCTTACACTCAAAATTCTGGTACAACAAAAATTACCGACGCTTCATTTGTCCTTACAGATGTCGATGGTTTCCAGATATATGGTGGAGATTTTGTTGCGAATGGCAACTTGAAAGGGATAGTTAATATTTTTGCAGGGAATGTCTCATTAGGCGAAACTCCCAATCAACTTAATATAGACGGAGATTTATATCTGAGGTCGGACTCCAATTTCACTATTAATATTGCTGGGCTTCAGCAGGGGATAAGTTATGATTCGGTGAATTTTACTGGTTACATGATCGCCAATGGAGCTTTAAACATAAATTTCGATTCTTTCATCCCTACAATTGGTAGCACATTTAATATTTTTAATGGATCTGTGTTTTCCGATGAACTTGGTGAGTATGGACTTGGCTATTCTTTCCTACAAGTTAATGTAAATGGCCTGGATTTAAATCAGTTTTCTTATAATCTCGATTATTCAAGTTCTGGAATATCATTTACAGTGTTAGCTGTTCCAGAGCCAAGTAGCTATGCAATGTTATTACTAGGTCTGAGCGTTTTAGGTTTTGTAGCACGTAGATTACGCAAGCTTTAATAAAAATTTTATTTAGCACGACAATAAAGCCGCCTCCGGGCGGTTTTTTATTGCCCTCTCCGGCGCGAATCAATTTTCAACCAGCCACCTTCGGGTGGCTTTTTTTATGGGAGCAAGCAATGGCAAATACCCCAGGGCGTGCGCACAAAGCGCCGCCAAAAGGCGAGGTGCAGCTGCGCACCTTTGGGATAGAGCATAGCGGCAAGCTGCGGGCGCTGCGGACCGAGGAGGATGAGCGCGAGGACGACCCCGAACGCACGGACGACGAAGACGACCCCGAACGCACGGACGACGAAGACGACCCCGAACGTACGGACGACGAAGGCGATCCCGAACGTACGGACGACGAGGACGACCCCGAGCGCACCGACGACGAGGACGATCCTGAGCGTACCGAGCAGACGGAGGAGTCGCGCTCTGAGTGGCTGCAGCAGATTCAGTATGACGCGACACGCCGCACAGTGCGTTTGCCGTTTTCATCCGACGTACCAGTGCAGCGCTGGTATGGGGCGGAAATCCTCTCGCATGACCCTGGCGCGATCCGCGTAGGCGATCGCCAGAAATACATGCCCCTGCTTTACAACCACGACACCTACAGCCTGCTGGGCCGGGTAGAAGGCCTGGAGCAGGTGCAGGGGCGGTTGTATGGCACGGTGCGTTTCGGCAAGGATCAATTCGGCGACTGGGCGCTGCAGCAGGTGCTCGACGAGGTGCTGGTCAATGTCTCTCTCCGCTACGAGGTTTACAAGTGGGTGGAGGATGTGGAGCAGGAGAGCTACACGGCGATCGACTGGGAGCCGGTGGAGTTTTCCATGGTGACGGTTCCGGCGGATGCCACGGTGGGCGGTGGCCGGTCCTTGGGTGGCGGTAAAAATCAATCAACGAAGGGAACAGAAATGAAACTGAATCAACGCAAGCAGGCGGCTGTAATAGAACAGCCACGCGGCGCGGGTGCTGGCGATGCGGTCGCCAAGGAGCGCGCCCGCATCAAGGAAATCACAGAACTCTGCCGTGCGCATAGCGTGCCGCAGGATGTGATGCAGAAAATGATCGACGATGGCAACAGCATCTCCAGCGTGCGCGGCCTGGTGTTGTCCTCCATCGCGCAACGTAGCAAGGATGGCGGCAATGGGCCTGTGGCCGATCTGGGCGGCAACCCCAGCCCAGATTTGACGGATGCGGAAAAATCCCGCTATTCCATGATCCGCGCCCTCAATGCCGCCATCTCTGGCGACTGGAAAAAGGCCGGGTTCGAGCGCGAAGTGAGCGATGAAATCATCAAGCGCAGCGGCAAGGAATTGAGCCACGAGAACGCCTTCATGGTGCCGACCAACCTGCGCTTTGCCGCGCGCCGCGATAATCAGGACCAGCGTGATTACAACACCGGGGCATTGGCAACCGGCGGCGCGCTTGTGGCGACTGATCTGATGTACGGCAGCTTTATCGAGATGCTGCGCAACAAGGCCAAGGTGATGCAGCTGGGCGCTACCGTGCTCTCCGGCCTGGTGGGCAATGTGGACATCCCCAAGCAACTCACTGGCGCGGCACCCGGCTGGTTTACCGAGGGCAGCGACATGCCCAAGACCAGCGGCACATTCGGCAAGGTTGCGCTGGCGCTCAAGAGCATCGGCACCTATAGCCTGATCACGCGCAACATGCTGCTGCAATCCACGCCCGATATCGAGATGATCGTGCGTGCCGACCTCATCGCCACCCTGGCGTTGGGTATCGACCTGGCCGCACTGAGCGGCACCGGCTTGAGCGGTCAGCCGCTGGGCATCGCCAACACCAACGGCATCAACAGCATCATCGGCGGCACCAACGGCGCGAATATCACGCTGGACCACATCATCGACATGGAAACCGCCGTCGAAGATGCCAATGCCGATGTGGGCAGCCTGGCCTACCTGGTCAACCCTCGCACCAAGGGCTACCTGAAAAAGGCCAAATCCACCACCGGGCAATACCTGTGGACCACCTCGCCAACCGGCGGCCGCAGTGCCACGCCTGGCGAGCTGAACGGCCATGCCGCCGCTGTGACCAACCAGGCGCGTAAAAACCTGACCAAGGGCACAAGCGCAGGCATTTGCTCTGAGCTGTTCTTTGGCGCATGGAGCGAGGTGCTGATTGGCGAGTGGGGCGCGCTGGAAATCCTGCCTAACCCATACCACGAGGACGCTTTTGCCAGCGGCGGCCTGCTGATCCGCGCGGCGCATTCTGTCGATGTAGGTGTGCGCCACGCTTCAGCGTTCAGCGTCATGTCCGATGCGCTGACACCGCAGGCATAAGCAATCCGCATTCAACAAGGGCGCTGCGGCGCCCTTTGTTTTTTGCAGACGTCTGTACATTTTTTATGGAGGCCAACATGGCTACAAAAACCGAAGGCAAGAAAAATTTCACCGTGCGCGAGGGCTTTATTGTCGAGCTGGAGACAGAGGCAAAAGGCACTGGCGGCACCGTCACCAAGTCACGAAAGACGCTGGCAGGGGGCGAAACCGTCGCGCTGACCTATGACGAATACCTGGTGCATGCCCACAAGCTGGAATACGCGGACGAGAAAGACCGCAAGGCCGCGCTGGAAGAAGAGGATGCCCGTGCCAAGGCTAAAGTGGTGGCGGACCCGCTCTCTGCGCTTAATCACCTGCTCTCTGCCATCACCACCCACGCGCAAGCCACCGGCACCCTGCCTAACCTTGCGCCAGCGACGGAATCCGCAGAGTAATGGCATTCGCCGAGGATCTGCAGGTGTACCTGCAGGATTTTGGCGTACCGGCCCGGTTGACGATTGGCGCGCCCGGCACTGAAAAGCTCGTGCTGCTCGATGAGCCGGATGCCGAGATCTTCGGCGGCGAGCAGGTGGCGGGGGACAAGATCATCACTTTATGTGGCGGCCGACTTCCCCGGCCTGGTCAGCGGCGTGCAGATCACGGTTGACGGTGTGGCGTGGAAAGTGCGCGGCGCGCCGCAGCGGCTTGATGACGGCAGGTTTGCCAGGGCAGGGCTGAAAAAATGACCATCGCAGAACAGATCCTGCAGCACATCTATCAGGCGCTCTTGACCGGCAACATCGGTGCGTCCGTCTATCGGGCGCGCACCGAGTCTTTTGACGCGGCGGAACTGCCAGCCGTCAACCTCAAGCCGGTGGCGGAAGCCACGCGCACGCTCGGCAGCGGCCTCAAGGCCAATGAGCTGGATATCGAGCTTGACGTGCATGTGGCGGAATCGCCGCCGGATGCAGTGGCAGACCCGATTATTTCAGCCGCGCATGTGGCAATCGCTACCTACCAGCCCCTGCTGGACATGGTGGCAGAGGTCAGCTACCAGTCGCGCGATTGGGAGTTTGACGACGGCGACGAGCAGCGCGGCAAGGTCGTGGTGCGCTACACCATCACCTACGACAGGCTTTCCACCGTGCTTTAACGGTTCAGCAACTTTCACCTAACCCGCTGCGGCGGGTTTTTTATTTGGAGAACATCATGCAATTAGGTTTCGGCACCGGCATTCTCACAGCCATCCCGCAGCTTGACGCGGCGGGCGCAACCATCGCCAACGGCACGCCAGTGCAGTTCGGCACCATGCAGGAGGTCACAGGCGACCTTAGCTTTGAAGAAAAGCTGCTTTACGGCGCGGGGCAGTTCCCAATCGCGGTTGGGCGCGGCAAGGGCAAGCTGTCTTTCAAGTGCAAGCTGGCGGAAATCAAGGCTGCCATTCTCGGCGACCTGTTTTTCGGCGTCGAGACGACGGCAGGCAGCCGCCTGGCGGTGAATGACTTCGGCGTGGTGCTGCCGGATGAATCGCCTTTTACCGTCACTGTCACGCCGCCATCAAGCGGCACATTCCTCACTGATCTCGGCGTGCGCGATGGCGTCACGGGCCTGTCGCTGAAAAAAGTGGACGCCAGCGATACCCCGGATGATGGCGAGTACAAGGTTAGCGCTGGCGTGTACACATTCAACGCCGCACAAGCTGAAAAGCGCGTGCTGATCAGCTATGAGTACACCACCACCGGCGGCCAGACCATCGCCATCACCAATCAGTTGATGGGCGAAGCGCCGTTTTTCAGCTGCCAGCTGATGACGCGATTCAAGGGCAAACATTTGACCTTGTCGCTGAATAGCTGCACCTCCAACAAGTTCTCACTGCCGTTCAAGTCTGATGACTTTTTCATCCCGGATTTTGAGTTTTCGGCGATGGCCAACGACGCGGGCGAAATCGGCACGCTGAGCCTGGCAGAGTAACTATGGCCGATATCGTTAAAATCCCCGGCGTGCGCATCACGCTGGCGGGGCAGGACTACATCCTGCCGCCCTTGACACTCAATGCCGTGGTGCAGCTCCGCCCCCGGCTGGAGACGTTCAAGGCGGCGGGCGATCTTGACTCCATCGAAACCGTCATCGATGCCGCGCATGCGGCCCTGCTGCGCAACTATCCAGACCTCACCCGCGAGCAAGTGGGGGAGATGGTGGATATGGGCAACATGGCCGATGTCATGCAGGCCTGCATGGATGTCTCCGGCCTGATGCGCAAGCAGCAGGAAGCCGGGGCGGGGGAGTAGCAGCCGGGGAAGGTGCCAGCATCGAGCATCGCGTGGCCAGCCTGTGCGCCTGCACCGGCTGGACATGGCACTACGTCATGCACGAGCTGGACGTTCCCCGGCTTGCCCAATTCGAGGCCTACTACGGCAAGCACCCGCCGCTGCATCTCATGGTGGCGGCCTATCTCGGCGTCAAGCCTGCTGATCCGGCGCCAGCCGTGGCGGCAGAGGTCGATGATGGCCAGCTTGAGCACCTGCTGCAGCACATCCCATTAAGCAAGCCGGAACCATACCTGACGGCGGAAGAATACCTGGAAAGGAAAAGGCAAAAAAATGGCGGATAAGGACGTCAATTTTAGCGTAGGCGCTGATGCCAGCGAGGTTGATGCAGAGTTTGAGCGCCTTGCCCAGGCCAGCATGACCGCCGGGCAGCGCCTGCAGAGCACCATGCGCGACGCCAGCAGCCGCATGCAGGCCGCGTTCAAGGAAAACACCGACAAGATGAACGCGGGCTTTGATGGCTTGCGGGGGAAAATCGAAGGGTTGCGCGGGCAATTGGCCGCTGTGGCGGCGGTTGCAGTGGCTGGGCGCTGGCTCAAGGGCGCGGCGGACGATGCCAACCTGCTGACGCAGGAAAACGTCCGCCTCTCCCGCGAGCTGGGCATTTCCGCCAGCGAGGCGCAGGCCTTGCAGATGGCGCTGCAGGGGGCGGGCGCTACCACGGACGGCTTCCGTGAGGCGCATAAAAAGATCAACGAGCAACTGGGCAGCAACGAAAAGCTGTTCAGGGAGCTGGGCGTTGCCACGCGCGATAGCAACGGCAACCTGCGCAGCGGCATTGCCATTATGAACGACACCAACGCTGCGTTGATGAAGTTCCGCGAGGGCACCGACCGCAATGTCCAGGGCCTGAAGATATACACGGACAACTGGAAAGACGTCAACGCCCTGCTGGACATGACGCCGGAGAAGATGGAGGCCGCGCGGGAACGGGCGGCAGCGCTCGGCCTGGTGGTGGGTGAGGAAAACACCCGCGCCAGCCGTGAATACACGGAATCCATGGCGGGCGTGATGCAGGTGTGGGATGGGGCGCGTAACGCCATCGGCAGCGCCCTGATGCCGGTGCTCACCCAGCTTGGCAACTGGTTTTCGGCCATCGGCCCGGCGGCCATTACCGTGATTCGCGGCGCCATCGGCGGCCTGGCTTCGGTGTTCTGGGGCATGCGCATGGTGGTGGAGACTGTGATACAGCTTGTCATGCTGCAGTTCGAGCGGCTGAGCGCGCGCATCGGGCAGGTGGTGAGCGTGACCATGCGGGCCATTCAGGGTGACTGGAGCGGCGCAAAGGCGGCGTGGGACAGGGGGCAGGCGGAGCTGGAAGCCATCAACGAAAAGCGGCTGGGCAACATCCTGAAAACCGCTGAGGATACGCGCGAAAAGCTCTGGAACCTGTTTGCCCAGCCCACGCCCATTGCCGATTCCACCGGTGGAGGGGCCACCGCGCCCGGCCCGGCCGATGACCAGAAAACCGTGAACCGCTCCAGCGAATGGGAAGCGCGGCTGCAGGATATGCGCAATGCCTTTGCGCAGGAGCAGATCGCGGCGGGCACCTTCCATACCTTCAGCCAGGCCGCAGAGCGGGATTACTGGAAAAACATCCTGGACACCGTGGCCATGAGCCAGGAAGAGCGCCGCGCCGTGCTGGGCAAGTACATCACGCTGGAGCAGGACATGCAGCGCACGGCGTTTGACCAGCGCATGGCAGAGCTGCAGGCGGAATATGCCGTGCAGGCGGCGGGTGGCATGGAGCGCATCCGCATTGCCGCCGAGATTGCCGCGCAGGTGGGCGAAAAGTACGGGCTGGAAAGCCAGCAGTACCAGCAGGCCATGACGGCGGTGCAGCAGGCCGCGCGCGAGCACCAGGCGCAGATGGAACAGATTGAGGCCATGGCGCAGCAGCGGCGGCAGACCTACCAGCTGCACGAGCTGGAGCTGCAGCGCCTGAACCTTGACCAGCAGCTGGCGATGGGCGACATCAACAACCAGCAGCGCCTGGTGCAGCTGGCCATGCTCAAGGAGCGGGAATACCAGCTTGAGCTGCAGGCTGCGATGGACCGCGCTGCCCTGTTGGAAAACGACGCCATCGCCTACCAGCAGGCCATGGACCGTGTGCTGGAAATCAAGCGCCAGCACGAGCTGGATAAAAAGACCATAGAAAACGAGATGGCAAAGCAGCAGAAGGCGGACTATGACGAAATGTTCGCGCCGATCACCAATGCGTTCAATAAGTCGATTACCGGCATGATTCAAGGCACGCAGACATTACGCGATGTTACCCGCAACATGCTGCTGAACATCGCCTCGGAATATGCGGCGATGGGCGTACGGGTCTTGATGAACTGGGTGGCGAACGAAACGCGCAAGACCATGGCAACTGCTGCGGGCGCCACGACGCGCACTGGCATCGAGACGGCTGCAGCAGCGCAAAGCACGGCATTGAGCGGCAGCAGTACGCTGGTCAGCATCATGAATGACGCCTATGAGGCCATGGCCGGCGCCTATGCCGCCATTGCGGGTATCCCGTATGTCGGCCCTTTCCTGGCGCCGGCAGTGGCGGCCGGGGCATTCACGGTCGTGGCTGGCCTGGCGGGTAGTGTCGCATCCGCCCAGGGCGGCTATGACATCCCAGGTGGCGTCAATCCCCTCACGCAGTTGCACGAGCGCGAGATGGTATTGCCGGCGCAGCACGCGGACGTGATCCGGGCTTTAAGCGAGCGGGGCGCTGCAGGGGGTGGCAATTTGCCTCCGATCGTGCTGAAAGGCGCGGATGCGAACGGGTTTTTCATTGCCAATAAAAAAGAACTGGTCAAGGCGATTAACAGTGCCGGCCGTGATTTCATGAAGTGAGCGATCCATGAGCAACGAAGTGCTACCCAGCTTTCCCGGCCTATCGCCGTCGGTGAAGTGGACGCCGGTTCACAACACCATTGTGCGCGAAAGCGCTACCAGGCTGGAAACGCGCACGACCTACGAAGCCTATCCGGTATGGCAGATCGTTTTGAAATACGAGCTGTTGCGTGCCGGCAGGCAGCATGAGCTGCAGGACATTGCCGGTTTTTTCATGCGCCACGGCGGGCGGCGGGATGATTTCCTTTTTGAGGATGAGCGCGATTTTCAGACAGCCGATAGCGTTTTCGGTGTCGGCGATGGCGTTACGCGCACTTTCCGGTTGTGGCGCGACTGGGGCGGCAGTACAGCCCCAATAAGCGCCGTTAAGTCGCTGCTCATGCTGAGCGTGGGCGGCACGGAGATCACGGCGGGGTATGTGCTGGATGCCAACGCCGGCAAGATTACCTTTGATGCCGCCCCTGCTGATGGTGCTGTGTTGCGCTGGGGCGGCGAGTATTACTGGCGGGTGCGCTTTGCCAATGATGATGTCGAGTTTGAGAAATTCATGCACCAATGGTGGCAGAACGGCAAGCTGGAACTACGAACGGTGAAGACCAAATGAAGACGATACCGATTGCCGTGCAGTCCTTGCTGGATTCCCCTGTGCAGGTATACCGCCGGGCCGACTTGTTCACCATCATCACCGCCACCGGCATCACATTACGCTGGACCGGCTGTGACGTGCCGGTAAAGCTGGATGCGCTGACTTTCAACCCTGTGCCGCTGGAGCGGGGCAGGGTGCGCTGGGTGATGGGCATCGAGGTCGACACCATGGAGTTGACGGTGTTTCCGCCTGCCGATCTGGCCGTGGAGGGCGTGCCGTTTATCACGGCGGCCCGCACCGGGGCGCTCAAGGATGCCACCTTGCTGCTGGAGCGGGCATATTTCACCGATTTTTCGTTGCCTGCCGCCGGGGCTATACACCAGTTCGAGGGCAGTATCTCGGTGGACCTGGTCACAGGCGTCGAGGTCAAGATGAGCGTCAAGAGCTTTACCAACCTGCTCAATCGCGAAATGCCGGCCAGGGCTTTTACCCCCGGCTGCGGAAATACGCTGTACGACACAGGCTGTGGCGTCAACCGCGAGGCTCGGGCCATGACCGGCAGCGTGCAGGCCGGCAGCAACCGGCGCCAGATCAAGCATGCATTGTCCTTGACGGATGCCTACCTCAACTATGGCGCCATTGAATTTACCAGCGGCGCCAACCAGGGCGTGCAAGTGACGATCGGACGCACCACGAGCGATACGCTCAACCTGGTCGTGCCATTGCGTGCCGATGTGGCAGTAGGCGATACCTTCAAGGCCTATCCAGGGTGCGACCGCACGCTGGATACGTGCATCAACAAATTTGCCAACAAGGCAAGATTCAGGGGCTTTCCGTGGATACCAAAACCAGAAACCGCGTATTAAGGGTAGCCCGGCGCTGGATCAATACGCCATGGCAGCACCAGGCCAGGCTGCAAGGCGTCGGCGTGGATTGCGCGCAGCTGCTATGTGCCGTATTTGAAGAGGCGGGATTGATTCCCCATGTGGATCCCAGGCCGTATCCGCGCGATTGGCACTTTCATCGCGATGATGAGCGGTTTGTCCGCTGGCTAGAAAAATATGCCGACGAGGTGGAAAAGCCGGTGCGCGGGGATGTGGCCGTTTTCAAATTTGCTCGGACTTTTTCCCACGGCAGCATTGTCGTGGCCTGGCCGATGGTGCTGCATTGCTACATCGGCGATTTTGTCCGCGAGCAAAGCGCCCATGAGGGCCATCTTGCCGAGCGTGATGTCCGCTTTTTCAGGGTCAAGCAACAATAAATAACTTGCCAGTTTGCACCAAATCGCAAACTGGCGATTTGAGGTGTCTACATGAGCGGGTTATTTTCCACCAAGCCGATCGTCAACAAGGAAGAGCGGCTTTCTGCAGTCAGATTGCAGACGTCTGCATATGGTGCGCCGGTGCCGTTGTATTTCGGGGAGAACCGGGCTACTGGCAATATCATCTGGTATGGCGGCTTCCAGGCCATTGAACACCGGAAAAAGCAATCGAGCGGCGGCAAGGGTGGGGGTGGTGGTTCAACCGTCAGCATCAGCTACACCTACAAAACCGGGCTGATGCTGGCCTTGGGCGAGGGCATCATTGCCGTCGATAGCGTCATGCCAGGCAATGAGGGGTTCAAAGTGCCTTCGTCCCTGGGCTTCGAGCTGTTTGCCGGCGCATTGGGTCAGCCGACCTGGAGCGTACTGACCAGCCGCTACCCTGCCCAGGCACTGGGCTACAGCGGCACTGCGCTGCTGGCGGTTTCAGCCTATGACCTGGGCAGCAGCGCCAACCTGCCCAATTTCAGCGTCAAACTGCGCGGGTTTCCTGATCTCAACACGCGGCTGGGGGGCTACATCGAACTGTTTCTATCCAGCAAGCTGGTTGGTGCAGGCTTCCCGAGCGTGCGGCTGAATGGGCTTGGCGCGATCGACACCTATCTAGCCGCGCAGGATGTGACCTTTAGCCCCAAGGTGGTCGAAATCAAGGCGGCCGCCGAATACCTGCGCGAGTGGACGTCAATGTCCAACATCGGCATGGTGTGGTCAGAAGGCGATCTCAAGTTTAAGCCGTTGACCGATTCCGCCGGCGTAGTGGCGCACTTGGGTGCAGATGATTTCCTGGTGTCCGGTGACGAGCTGCCCGTGACCTTCGAGCCAGGTAATGAGGATGACGCCTATAACCGGCTGAGCGTTCAATACGAGGATGCCAGCAACGATTACAACACGTCGACCTACGAAGAGGTCGACCAGGCGCAAGTCGACCGCTACGGGCTGCGACCAGCGAATACTGAAGTCTACACGGCCGTGAAAAGCGCGCCGGTGGCCTGGTGGGTGGCACAACACCGCTTGCACCGCCTGCTATATATTCGCGGGCAGTTCAAGTTCCGGCTTTCCGAACGCTGGGTTGCCCTGGAGCCCATGGATGTTGTGACGCTGACAGATCCGCTGCTTGGCTTGTGGCAGGAGCCGGTGATGATCATCGAGATCAACGAGGGGGATGAGGGCGACTATGATGTGATCGCCGAACCCTACACCGGTACGCTGGATGCGGCCAGCGAAGCGCCCCCTGTGCAGGTGCCAGTCGGCGGCGGGCCTGATGCCGGCGTGGCGCCGGGCGATGCTAACGCGCCGTTGATATTTCAGCCGCCTGTCGCCCTGGTGCCTAGCGGGCCGGAAATCTGGATGGCGACATCGGGCGGGCCAAACTGGGGCGGCTGCGAAGTCTGGGCCAGCCTGGACGGGGACAGCTACCGCCGAGTAGGGCTGATCACCGGTAGCGCCCGGCATGGCAGCCTGCGCGCGGATCTGCCTGCCCAGGCTAGCCCGGACGAGGTCAACACGCTTGAGGTCGAGATCCATACCGGGGAGCTGGAACCCGCCACGCAGCAGGATATGGAAGACCGCATTACCACTTGCTACGTGGGGGGCGAGCTGCTGGCCTATCGTGACAGCACCCTGGTGGGCGTGGGTGAATATGACTTGGAATATCTCAACCGGGGTATATACGGCACGGAGATATCAAGCCACCTGGCGGGCGCGCCGTTTGCCCGGCTTGATGACAATATCTTCAAGTACGCCGTGCCTTCTGACTGGATAGGGCGCGAGATCTATATCAAGCTGGTCAGCTTCAACGTGTACGGGCTCAGCTCGCAATCGCTGGCTGATGTCACGGCATACAGCTACACGATTCAGGAAGCGCCGCCGCCCGCGCTAGCCAGCCTTACCGCGACCGTATTTCAAACCACCGTCATTCTGGAATGGGGTAGGCCGGAAGATCCTGAGAAATACAGCCGCATTGATTTTCTGCGGTCGGATGACGACGACTTCAACAATGCCACCGTGATCGCCTCGGTTTCCCCCTTGCTTGCAAGATATTCGGATGCGGTCGGGGAATCGAGCAAGACCCTGTACTACTGGGCTAGGCTGATTTCGATCTATGGCGAGGTGGGCATCTTGACCGGGCCGGTGATGGCGACGACTGGCAGCGTAGGGGGGGTGCCGGTATTCGCCCTGGTGCCGACGGTTTACATGGGCGACATCATTTACGTGCGGGCCGACATGAGCCTTTACGAATGGGACGGTATCAGCGCTTATGAACCTGCAACGCCCCTGATTGCGGCCAATCGAATACTGGCTGGAACGGTGTCGGTCGCCTTGCGCTTGGAGGCGGCAGAGATCGTGGGGGGCAGCATCGATATCGGGGGCTTGTTCAAGGTGAGCGGGGCAGGCTTGCTGACGATGAAGAGCGCGGCCCTGGGCGGCCGGCTTGAAATCGAGAGCGATATTGTGCGGGTGATTGATGATAACGGCGTGGTCCGGGTTGAGATGGGGCGGCTGTTGCCGTGAGGGAATATGGCAATTTTTGGACTCAGAACCCGAGCTGCAGATGGCACTGTTCTTGTAGAGCATACCCGCCGCCTGCCCCGCGTGGTTGACCAGTTCTGGACGGGGGTTGCGAATGGCAGCCGGCTTATCGACCTGAAGAGCAATGAGGTCAATAATTCCTGGGGCATCATCACACCTGGCAATTCCATCGGTAAACAGTCGCCAGTATTGACGATCTCGGGCCAGACAGTCTCATGGAGCTTCACTGCAAACTCTGTCGAGCGCGTGAGTATTTTTGTCACAATTATCAGGTGGTGAGATGGACTTCGGGATTCGGGTAAAAAATGAAGACCAAGTGCTCCAGGTGGATAGTGACTATAAAAATCTGTGCTTGAGATATTCCGGCACGCTGCAGCTAAGGTACACATTCCTTCCAGGCATGCGGGAGGAAATCCAGGCAGCGGCGGGCTGGGATGTTTCCATCATGCCCAGACTGTTTGCCTATGTGAAAGTGACATGCTCTCCTGCGGCCACGATCGCCATTTGCGACCATGCGCCGGATGACGTCAGCGGCAGCGATTACCTATACATCGTGGGCGGCATGATGGTGACGGCCATACGGGATGACGTTGCCGGTCAAACCATGTTTTTGATCCATGGCATCAGCATTTTGAACCAGGAAGACGGCGACCCATACCCATTGCCTCATGCGCCCGGAAACTTGCCGCTCCGGTGGGTGGAGTATTACATTTTTGATGCACCTCAGCCCATTAATGCCGAGTCATGGGCGATGCGCGTGAATAATGCCCAAGGGCAGGAAACCTTCAATTCGCTGCAGTATCCCTTAGTTGTACTGGATAGCAGATACGGGGTGATCGGACAAAATCAGGGGCCGGGACCCATACATCAGCACAACTCCGCGTCTGGCCGCAAAATCGCCCTGCTGTCCGGGGCCTATAGGTTCCTGTGGAATATGTTCACCAACAATGTGACATATTGGGGGTGGGCTGAGTGCTCCTCATTCAGTGTCTACACTGATGGACCAACCGGCAGTCAGACAATTTATTTTCACACCGCCAGCATGTCGGAAGAATTCAACACCGCAGCCATTCAGCATGACACCCCGCTGGAGCTAGGACATTACATGTATTCGTATTCGATCGTCGACATTACCAACCTGCCGCTTGGCTATAGTTGGTAATCAGAAGTTTTTCAGCCGCCTTCGGGCGGTTTTTTTATGTCTAGAGGGGGAATGTATGGCAACAATCAGCGAGCACCTGGCGAATCCTGAAACCGTGCGCAAGGCCAGTGATTTATCGTTTTACGGGGGCGGGGCGGCCGCGTTTTTCAGCGGCCTGACGCTCAACGACTGGGGCATCATTATCGGTATCCTCGTCGGTATTCTTGGCGGGCTGTTTGGTGCGTTGCTTAGGCGCAGGGAGAACCGGCTGACCATCCGAAAGATTGAGGCCGAGCTGCTTGAAATTGAAGAGCGGCAGCGATATTGGCGCCGGCTGCAGGATGCCCGCCCGCCTTATTTCCACCCCTCGCCCGAGCTGCGGGCCTTGGAGGCGCAAGATGTCGAGGAGGCTTAAAGCATTGGCCTTGGCGACCAGCCTTGCCATACCAGCCGAGGGACTGTACCTGGCCGCTTATCGAGATCCGGTAGGCATTCCCACGATCTGCTTTGGCGCTACTCGGGGAGTGCAGATGGGCGACCGTAAGACCCGGGAGGAGTGCGAAGCGCTTCTCGATGCTGACATGCTGGCCGCGATCGACCAGGTGGAGCGCTGCGTGCCTGGTTTGCCGGTGGGTCCGCTGGCCGCCTTTTCTGATGCTGTCTACAACATCGGGCCGCGCATTGCCTGCAATACGGAAACATCAACTGCAGCGCGGCTGCTTAAGGCAGGCCGGATTGCAGACGCCTGCAATCAACTGCCGCTTTGGAACAAGGCGCGGATTGCTGGTTTTCTAGTCCCGCTGCCCGGTCTCTCCAAGCGCCGCGAGGCGGAAAGGCTAGTATGTTTAAGCTCCTGACAGGTTGGAAGGGCTACTTAGCCGTATTCCTGGTCGGCATTGCCCTTGGCTGGCAAGTGCAAGGCTGGAGAAAAGATGCCAGGCAAGCCCATGGTATTACTCAAGCCCCAAAAACTGCTCAGAAGCTCACCACAGAGTCCGTCAAAATCGAGACCAAGAAACAAGAGCACCTGCAGCAGACCAGGATTGTGTATAGGACAATTAGGGAAAGGATCAACGATGCGCCTGATCATCGCGTGTGCTTTGACGACAATGCTGTGCGCCTGTGGAACGACGCCATCGCGGGTGCCGATCTATATCGACCAGAGCCTGCTGGAGAGACCCGAGAAACTGACACCACTGAAGTCGTCGAAGCCACTACAACAGAAATCCTCAACAACGCAGCCAACAACTACGAAACCTGCAACGCCAACAGCATCAAGCACAACGCGCTGATTGATAAGATTGAGTCGTTGCAGGGGAAGATGTGTGTTTGTGAAAGTTAAAGTGTGAAAAACCCGCCGTAGCGGGTTGTCGGTTAGTGGTTTGATGCCATTTCATGCTCTGCGGCAATCGCCAAAAAGGCTGATCTGGACATGCCACGTTGCTTGGCATAGGCATCAACCCGAGGTACAAGGCTTTCGGGAAAGCTGATGTTGAGGCGTACGGAACGATCGCGTACCTTGCTTAAATCAATATCGACCAACATCCAGAATCCGCCTTGATATTCGGGATCGGCGGTCCAGTCAGTGGGAGAGCTGGGCGCGGGAATAGGATCGTTATCAATACCAAAATGCGCTTCGACAGCTTCCTGAGCCGCGCTTGGTAACTCTTGAAGCGTATCAGACGCGGCAAAGCACCCGGGAAAGTCCGGAAAAGAGGCACCGTATGCGGTGTCGTCGTCTTTATGTACGTAAATAGGATAAAGCATCATATGTCCTTCCTAACAAAATCGCCTCAGCGGAGACCAGCTTGTTTAAGAATTGAGTGAACGGTACCAATCGGCAAATCTTTTTTGGGGTGAGGTACTGTGACCTTGCCCGGCTTGGTCGGGTGCCTGAATTGATGGTGTGATCCGACCGTGTTTACCAGCTCCCAGCCATCTTTTTTGATTTGCTTGATTAGATCAGCACTATTCATTTGTGTAATTATACACAATAATATGCTTTGCTGTCAGAGGTTTCAATCCAGCATGTTGGCAATCTCAGCGGCTGACTCACGGTAGTACACCATGAGCATGCGTAAGTCCGTATGCCCCAAAATCCGCGCAAGTACCAAAATCGACACTTTCTTGGAAAGCCTCACTGTAGCCTCAGCGCGCGAATCATGGAAGTGTAGCCCTGTGATGTTGGCCAGCTTCATTGCTTTGCGGAAATTACTGTCTAGCTGACTGGTGGTGATGTTGAAGATGGAGTCGCCTGACATGTCGATGTGGCGCACATGCTCAATGATTTCCAGCGCTCGCGTGGACAGTGGCACCTCGCGTATGCCGGCACGCGTTTTCGATTTTCTCACCTTGGCTACCTTGCCATTGATGTCAGATTCAATCAGGTTGCAGATCTCCTGCGCGCGCATGCCTGTCTCGATTGCAAACAGAAAGGCGGCTGCAGCCCGGCTGATGATGGTAGTAGGTAGCTGGTCTGGAAAGTAGCCTGCCGTATGGCAGATCAGGTCAATCTCTTCCTGCGTGGGGACGCGCTCACGTGGAGGTGATCCTTTGGGCTTGGTGAGGTTTTTCATCGGGTTGTCTGGCAGCCATTCCCATTCCTTCACCGCCACATTCAGGGCATGAGAGAGCAGGGCCCATTCGCGGATTACGCTGCGCGGCGTAATTTCTTTCAATCTACGATCGCGCCAATCGGCAAAGTCCTGTTTGCTGAGTTTGGGTAGGGGGATGTCGGCTATCTTGTCGCGCTTGAATAAGCCGATCCTGATGCGCTCCCAGCGTTCGCCAGCCTTCTGGCTGCTGACTTCATCGCAGTATTTGTCGAGCAGGTCGCCAAATGTCTTGTTGGCGATTTGGGGTTTGTCGCTGGCCAGATCCCGGGAGATATCCACTGCCCAGGCGTTGGCGGCAGCTTTGGTGGTGAAGGTCTTGGATTTGCGCTTGTAGTTGACCATGACCTCTGCGCGCCATGTGCCTTCCTTGGTTTTCCTGATGGATGCCACCTTGGATTCTCCCCGTCATTTTCGCGTAATCACAAGCGTAAAATTGCGTAACGGGATGAACTATAACATGCGAGAACCGCATTAAATAGGACACTTGCTTGGGCATGAAAAAAGGCGCAAAACCGTCGTTTGCGCCTTGATTCTATTGGTTTTATTACTGTTTTTTACCACTGTCCGTGGTGCGAAAGGAGAGACTCGAACTCTCACGCCTCGCGGCGCTGGAACCTAAATCCAGTGCGTCTACCAATTCCGCCACTTTCGCTTACCATTTCGATAGTGTTGGGGCTTAGCCAAGCATCTACGAAGGGAACGGATTATAGCGTAGTTTTTAGCGTGTAGGTAATCAGTAATAGGTTTTCTGTGGAGCTTAGATTCTAGGCGATGCAGCACTCTCGGCTTGTAGTGTTTGTATTTTTAGAAACCTATGCCCCAATGCCGTCAATTTCAGCATAGACACCTTTTCAATTTGCCAGGGATGTTCGCGAGACGTGCTGGTAATAAACCATGGTTGCTTGATGAGGCCTTGCTTATGGGCATATTGCAAACAGACGACCGCGACCTGGAATCTAACCATATCTTGTTGAGTTGTAGGTGTTAATGTGGTTTCCCCATTTTCTATTCTCAATAAAGTTTCCAGAAGCATATCCATGGCTATTCTCTCATTGGTAATCTTTAAAACGCTCGATATCTGAGGGTTGCAAATGGTCATTCGTCTGAATGTACGGCGTTTTTTCAATAGCATTGCAATTGAACGATCAATTTCCAGAGCATGTTACCAATAGTAGGGGAGATTGCTCAGGCTCTGCTATCAGTAGAATTGCCGAGCTTGTGTCGGATTATTCCGACTGTAGAAGATATGGAAGTTGCTAGCCATGTATCGCTAGGCAGGTAGTTAAAGGTCTTTGATTGCGTTTAGGCAGCTATTGTTTAAATACTACGAGAATTTTTGCTAGTCCATAAAACGACAGAATGATGGAATTGTCTTAGACCTGTCACCGCTTTAGTGGGACAATGCCTGCTTATGAATTTACAGTTTTGGTCTAGGGAAGTGCTGAAAGGTAATATTTTAGATGTAGAAACAAAAAAGCACCGCCTGAAATTCAGTAACGGTGCGCTTTTTGATCAATCATTTGGTGCCAGAAGAAAACCAGAATAGTCATCCAGGGTAATCTGATCTAATCCAAAAATATCCTCGTAAAATCCTTTTGTCATAGGGTGTTGTAGAAAATACTGTGCAACGCCATCCAAAATAGTCCAACACAATCCAGCAAGTCTTTGGTATATTTTTCGGTATAGAAATTTCGGTGGTACCCGAACGCTATGCCTAAACTCGCCAAAGGTCTAACAATCAAGCAGATTGATGCTGCCAAGCCAGGAAAGACGCTGGCTGATGGGCGTGGTTTGTCATTGGTTGTTGATGCTGGTGGAAATAAGCGTTGGGTGTTTCGCTATACGCGCCCTGACGGTCGTAGGAACTGGATCGGCTTGGGCTCATATCCTGAAACCTCTTTGCCTGTGGCTAGAGCACTTGCCCAGGATCAGCGAGAGAGGCTTGCTGCTGGAATTGATCCTGCTATCGCAAAGAAAGAAGCCAAGCAGCAACTCAAAGTCAGCGTCCGGGGAACATTCAAGTCAGTGGGTGAGGAGTGGCATGCCCATAAATCGAAAGGCTGGGCCTCAGAGACGGCGCGAAAGGCTAGGGAGGTACTAGATGATTACCTTTACCCTAAAATTGGCCCTAGAGCGATTTCTGAGCTTTCCAGCGCTGATGTCAAACCTGTGCTGCTGTATATCCATGAGCGCGGTCCGAGATTGGCCGTGAAAGCCAGGCAATACGTGAATCAGATTGTTGACTATGCCATTCAGGAAGGCTTGCGTGAGGATGGCAAGCTGCTATCCCTGAAGGGTGTGCTGCCGAAGACAGAGAGGGCGCATTACGCGGCAGTGACCAAGACTAACGACTTGCCCAGCATGTTGGACAAGATCAACGGTATCGATTCTCACAAAATGCGGGTTGCAGTGCAGACCTTGCTATATACCGCTTCACGCCCTGGGGTAGTGGCGGGCATGCTCAAATCAGAACTGGATCTGCAAGCAGGGGAGTGGCACGTATCAGCCAAGCGCATGAAAACAGGCAATGACCATATCACCCCCTTACCCAGGCAGCTAATCCCATTGCTGCAAGAAGCTATTGCCTACAGTGGCAATTCCCCGTTTGTGTTCCCTGGTGAGCGTGACCCAATGGGCAAGCACCTGAACCGGGATAGCATCAGCAAGGCACTGCGAGAGGCTGGCTTGCGTGGTGTGACAGTTTCCCATGGCTTCAGGGCGACATTCAGAACGATTGCTCGTGAGCGCTTGAGGATTGATCCTGACGTGCTGGAGGCCCAAATAGCCCATGCCAAGAAGGATGAGATACAGGCAGCCTATGATCGCGCGCAATTCCTCGAAGAGCGCCACCAGATTATTCAGCGATGGGCAGATTACATTGATGCGGTACAGAGTGGGGCAAAAGTAATCCCTTTGAAAACAGCTTGAGACAGTAGTGTTTCAGATTGAGAGATATTGAAATGTGTAACGTATCAGAGTACAGTTTTAGATGATTAAATCTTTCCGGCATAAAGGGCTGCAAGACTTTTTTGAGAGTGGCAGCAAGAAAGGCATCAGGCCAGATCATGCCGCCAGGCTATCACGGCAATTGAGGCGCTTGGACGAAGCAAAGGCTGCTGCTGATATGAATGTGCCTGGCTGGGGGCTTCATCCCCTTGCAGGCGGTTTACATGGGCATTACGCGGTATCGGTGAATGGCAATTGGCGCATGACCTTTACCTTTGAAGGCGAGCATGCCGTGCTGGTGGATTATCAGGACTATCACTAAAAGGATTTTGGATCATGAGCAGAATGTTTAACCCACCTCACCCAGGGGAAACCTTACGGGAAGATATCTTGCCCGCTTTGGGGCTGACAGTGACAGAGGCAGCGGAGCAGCTAGGGGTTGCCAGGCCATCCCTTTCGCGCGTGCTGAATGGCCGTGCTGCCATCTCCCCTGAAATGGCGCTCAGGCTCGAACAATGGCTGGGCGTGGAGAATGGAGGCAGGGCCGATCTGTGGCTGGCTGAACAGGCCTCTTATGACCTGTGGCAGGCCAGGAGATCGTTCAAGCCCAAGATCAAGCCTGCAATAGCAGCAGCAAAGAGCAACACCGCTGCCTGACGGTATCAGGCATTAGCGGGAAGGCTGGTTAACTGTGAGAGGTCCACCAGCCAACCCTCACCACAACGCAATACTGCAAAGGAGTATCACGCTATGGCTGGCGCCGATTCTAACATTGTCACAGCAATCAGGCCTTCATCATCTCTAAATTCCCAAGATGCTTTAGATAAAGCTCAAATTAAGATTGAGCATATCAAGGGAACGCTAGATTGCTTGTACACCTTGACTTGCAAAACTTCTGATCAAGGTTTTGGGTTATGTGAAGGTTCGTTAAGCGCTGCTCTGGATTTGCTCATATATCAAGTAGCAGAAACACAAAGCCTTTTGAATGAGGTGACTACAGCATGAGCAATAAATCCCCATCAATGGAAACTATTCAAAAAGTAGCAGATGAATGCGAAAGGCTGTCTATCAATATGCTATCCGGCTATCAGATGGTGCGAGCTTTAATTCAGGAGCTTAATCAGCAAAGCGATAGTATTTATCAAGCAGATATTCTCTCTCAGTTCTTGAAGTCGGCGGCACGTGACTTGGAGGATATTACCGAGGTGCTAGCTGGGAAAAAGACAGGGTTTTACGAGCTTGAGTTTGGTTCTGTGCTAGATCAAGAAAAGGAATTGCATCATGGCTAGAAATACATTAACCATTCCAGACAATAAAACCACCGCCTTCATTGATGATGCTAGGGGGGAGATTGCTCTTAAAGCGACATGGGAAATAGAAGCTTTGACCAAAGAATTAATTGAGAGAAGCAAAACCATTGGGGAAGATCATGTGGACTTGTGGCATGAGTCTTTATTCATCAAAGGCGTTTCCATGAGAATCAAGGAGCTAAATAGCATTGTCATTGGTGCTATAGGCGATGGCAGCGAGAGTCCATCTAGATTGCAGCAAAGGCTTGGATAAATTGTACTACCTCACCTAGCTCGACGGGGCGAAAGCCGGGAGCCCTTGCCCGGGGGGCTTGTCTTTGAAAGATTCGTAATGAAATACTCAGAACATGCACCTAATGTATTAGTGAAAAAGTATTCTGAGGTTAGGCGGTTCCCTGGGAAAGTGATTCTGGGAAGGCTTCTTAACGTTGAAGATGAAAATATGAATAAGGCATGGATAGCACTGGGTAAGCATCTGAAATCAGAGAAAGATTGGCTTGAGCTATGGAGTTGGATATGCCATGCAAAGCTTAAAAGCCAGAAAATGCCGCGCGAAAATAGAGAGGATATTAAGAGGGACTTATTGAATCTAAGCGAAAAACTTAACCTGCTGGCTGGAAAAGTTCGTAAAAGTGAAGATTTAGACGTGCCAGCCTATATGCTTCTTGATGACGATGAATTGACTATTCTTGGGATGGAAAAACTTCATAGTCTTCATGTTGTGGATCGAGATAGTCTGGCGCGAAATGTCTTGCATTATTGGCCGAGTGCATCAGGGCTGTTAGAAGGTCTTGCCAAGCTTGCAAAAGATAAAGCCGGTAAGGTAATGAGCAAGACTGGCGCAGTAAGAAAGAGTATAGGAAATCCACAGCAGAGAGAGTTTATTGTTTGTTTGGGTAATTATTTTCTAATGGCACGGAGAGCAGACGGTACCACAATGATTGGTCAACCATTGAATGCACACCTTGCTTCTATTGCTAATGTAGTGTTTCCTGGTGAAGATGCCAGTGAAAGGTCAGTGCGTAGTATTATTGCGACCTTAAAAGGCAAAAATAATTTGGTTTTAACGTCTCACCCTTCATCCTCGTAGAAAACTACGATGCACTCCATGCAGTACCGCATTAGACACAAACAAGCGGGACTGGGTTACTTAAGTAAAGGAAACCAGCATGGAAATTGCATCAATCACCTCTCCTCAGTTTTATCGCATTACTGATCTCAAGTCCCGCCTTGGTATTTCAAGTTCCAGCATTTGGGCTTGGGTTAAGAAAGGCACATTTCCAAAACCCATCAAGCTAGGCAAAAACATCACTGCCTGGAAAGCCTCAGATGTGGAAGCCTGGGCGCAAGCTAGGATTAAAGCTAGCCAGGGTAAGGAGGCCGCCTAATCATGGACAATAAAAAAGGCCACCCGAAGGCAGCCCCAAACCGTACCCACCAGCATAACGATAATTCGGCAGAATCTCAACGCGTAAGGCTGGCAATAGCTCTACGAGAGCATGGCTCAATCACCACTATAGAAGCTCGGCGCGATCTGGATATCATGATGCCTGCTGCACGCATTCTTGAGCTGCGGGAACGTGGTTGCAAGATAGATACCGTCTGGACCAACGACACTACCGAGCAAGGCAAGCAGCATCGTGTAGCCCGTTACGTATGGAGGGCAGCAGCATGAACCACCAGCCATTAATCCATATTCAGGTTAAATCTGAACCTCGCATTGATAGCCGCTTGATTGCCGATAGCCTGGGAGTGAAACATCAGAACACCTATGAGTTAATCAAGGACTACAAAAGCGACTTTGAGCAATTGGGAATAATCCGGTTTCAAACCGGAGAAATCAAAGGGAGAGGTCAGCCAGGACGCTATGCCATGCTCAACGAAGATCAAGCCTATCTCTTGCTCACCTATAGCCGTAATACTGCCAAGGTGCGCGCGCTCAAGGTCAAGCTGGTCCAGGCATTCCGCGATGCCCGTAAAGCCTTGGAAAGCCATCAAACCGAGTACCTACCAGGCTATCACGCCATGCACGATGAACTAGCTCACCTTGATGCCAACAGCCGCCATATCCACATGAACTTCAACAGGCTAGTGAACAAGGCGGTAGGGATTGGCGCCGGTGAGCGTAATTCTTTGCCATTCCCACACAAGAGCATGTTGGTGGCTGCCCAATTCATTGCGGCCAGTGCAGTCCATAGTGCCAGCAACGGGAAGGACGCCTATCAGAAAGCCAAGGACGCATTGCGGGCACTAATTCCACCAGCAGCAAGACTTGCTATGCAGGAGGGGAAATAATGCATGAGGAAGCCACAATCGAAGCATCAGCGGGACGGTGGAAGGTTTCTAGCGCTGCCTCACGTAGTCATGGAGTCAGAGGCTTTCAAATCTCTTACTGGCCAACAAGTGAAATTACTCTTGGATATAGCTATGCAGCTATCAGCAGGCAATGCCAACAATGGCCGCTTACAGGCTTCATGGCGCTATCTTTCAGAGGATCGTGGCTGGACCTCAAAAGATACAGTACGTCGCTCTTTGGATGTGCTGATAGAGCGAGGCCTTATCTTTTGCACTCGGCAAGGGAAGTTTCCGAGCACTACCAGCCTGTACGCAGTAACTTGGGCGCCATTACATCACACTCAAGACATGGATTGCGGCCCTCAATCTTTGCCAAGGGGATCATACAGTCACTGGTCAGTAAAAATTACCCCCTCTTGCCCGAAAACCGTACTTACAGACATCGCTACAGGCCCGATTTCCGTACAAGAGGCGTGATTCCTAGGCCCGAAAACCGTACTTGTAGAGCGAAAAAATGGCCTCTCTCTTGTACGGAAATCGTACACCTTCTAGATATACCATCTACAGTAGGTTTATTTGGGTGTTCTAGAGGGATGAAACTAGTTAAATCACACTGGGCGGCATGGCTAATACTCAGGTGGCTCAGACAAGCAATACGCCGTGGGAGCAAATCCAATGACAAGTGATGCTAATAGCCTCATCCCTGTAACCTCTGCTGAAAGACAACGCAGACGGCGGGCACGTTTACCACGCCGGATAGATTATTATCCCAGTGAGGAGGCATTGGCCAGGATTGAGGCAATGCAGCAGGAACAATATCAAAAGGCTGGTGGCATATGGAATGTTAGCACCACGCTATCAGCCGTCATCAACCTGATGATTATCTCGTCACCGGAATAGCCCTACCAATACGCGCGCGATAGTTGACGTCTAAAGCTGGGTAGAGGCACCGGAAATAATACAGTCCATAAAAAGGCTGTTGAAGAATGTTGAGGCTGTTAGCTTTTGCTAGTCTCTGCGGCTCGGGCATGATGTAGCGTTACATAACCGTTACCCATTTGCTACAGAACCGTTCTTTAACCCTGGTTGTAGTTGGCTCTCGATTTATCGGAAGTCATACGTGAGAGAGTTTCGTACCACCGATAGGACGATTAAATCAGGGTCATTATGCGAGAGGAATTTCTTGACTCGGAAAAAGTGGGAGTTTTCGGACTCGGTAAAAAGGCCGGGGTGATCTGGGTTTTATACTGCAGGAGAGTTGGGCAGAGATTGTCTTAGACCTGTAATGGTTTTAGTGGGACAATGCCTGCTATGAGATTACAGTTTTGGTCTAGGGAAGTGCTGGAAGGTATAGTTTTAGGTATAGAAACAAAAAAGCACCGCCTGAAATTCAGTAACGGTGCGCCTTTTGATCAATCATTTGGTGCCCAGAAGAGGACTCGAACCTCCACAGTGTTTCCACCACTAGGACCTGAACCTAGCGCGTCTACCAATTCCGCCATCTGGGCATCGAATATCGATGAGCCGCGCATTTTATAGGAAAGCTATACTTTGTCAACGAAAAAAAATCAGATTAGAAAAACAAATATGGAAAAAGCCGCTCCCCAGCGCAAGTCCAGAGCCCCCAGGGCGAATGATCCTTATGCCGAGCGTGAGCTGGCGAAATATGCCAACCCCTTGCCCAGCCGAGAGTTTATCTTATCGGTGATGGAGGAGCAGGGTGTTCCTGTGACGGTGGAGCAGCTCTATCAGTTGGTCGGCATCAAGAAATCCGAACAGGAAATTTTTGCGCGCCGTTTAGGGGCGATGGAGCGCGATGGTCAGATTATCCAGAACCGCAAGGGCGCCTTGTGTATTGCGGAAAAGGTCAATCTTCTTCCGGGGAAGGTGCAGGGGCACCCTGATGGGTTTGGCTTCTTCATTCCCGATGGCGGGGGCGACGACTTGTTTCTTTCTCCGCGTGAGATGTCGCAGGTGATGCATGGCGACCGCGTCATGGTGCGTCCCGCCGGGACGGACAGAAGGGGCAGGCCGGAGGGGCGGATTGTCGAGGTGCTGGAGCGCTCGACCAAGACGCTGGTCGGTCGTGTGATCAGCAGCCATGGGGTGACCATCGTTGCGGCAGAGGATAAGCGCGTGAACCAGGATATCCTGATTCCCTACCACCTCGACATGGGGGCGAAGGACGGCCAGGTGGTGACGGTGGAGCTGACCGAGCAGCCATCGCCGCATGCCAAGCCGGTAGGCAAGGTGATTGAGGTGCTTGGCAATTATGCCGATTCAGGGATGGAAATCGAGATTGCCCTGCGCAAGCACCATCTGCCGTATGAGTTTTCCGAGGCTGCGCTCAAGCAGGCGCAGAAGTATCCCAAGCAGGTACGTGCCGTTGATTGGAAGGGGCGTATCGACTTGCGCGAATTACCTCTGGTCACGATTGATGGTGAAACTGCGCGCGACTTTGATGATGCGGTCTACTGTGAACCTCAGGGAACGGGATGGCGGCTGGTGGTGGCGATCGCGGATGTCAGTTTTTACGTCAGGCCGGGCGACGGTCTCGATAAGGATGCGTATGAGCGAGGCAATTCCGTTTATTTCCCGCGACGTGTGATTCCCATGCTGCCGGAAGCCTTGTCCAATGGGCTTTGCTCGCTTAACCCCGACGTGGATCGGCTTTGCATGATTTGCGACATGCAGATAAGCAATACGGGAAGCATCAAGCAATACAAATTTTATCCTTCCGTCATGCGCTCCAAGGCGCGGATGACGTACACCAAAGTGTTTGACATGATCAGCAACCCGAAGGGCGAGGTTGCGCGCGAATATGACTGGCTGGTGCCGCATGTGCAGCATTTATATAAGTTGTACAAGGTCATGCTGGCGGCGCGCGAGAAGCGCGGCGCGATCGAGTTCGAAAGCAATGAAACCCTGATGGTGTTCAACGACAACGGCAAGATCGAGCGCATCGAGGCTACTTCGCGCAATGAGGCGCATCGCCTGATAGAGGAGTGCATGCTGGCCGCCAATGTGTGTGCCGCGGATTTTCTCGGCAAGCGGGAGCATCCTGCCTTGTATCGTATCCATGACGGCCCGACCGAGGAAAAGCTGGAAGCCTTGCGTACCTTCATGGGCGAGTTCGGCTTTACCCTGGGCGGCGGCGATACCCCGCATGCCAAAGACTATGGAAAATTGCTGGCCCAGATCAAGGGGCGCCCCGACGAGCAGCTGTTGCAAACCGTATTGCTGCGCTCCATGCAACAGGCGGTGTACAGCCCTGACAATATCGGCCATTTCGGCCTGGCGTATGAGGCCTATGCGCACTTTACCTCGCCAATCCGCCGTTATCCCGACCTGCTCATCCATCGCGCCATCAAGGCGGCGCTGAATGGTGAAACATACAAGGCGGGAGACTGGCAGGAGCTGGGCAAGCATTGCTCCATGACCGAGCGGCGCGCCGATGATGCGACACGGGACGTCGAAGCTTGGCTCAAGTGCTACTACATGCAGGACAAGATCGGCGAGGAGTTCGACGGCACTGTGGCAGGGGTCACCAGCTTCGGGCTGTTCGTGGCCCTGGACGGTGTCTATGTGGAAGGCCTGCTTCATGTGACCGAGCTGGGGAACGACTATTTCAATTACGACAAGATCAGGCATGAGATGCTGGGCGAGAGGACCGGCGTCCGCTTCCGATTGGGAGACAGGCTGCGCGTCAAGGTGAACCGCGTGGACCTTGAAACCAGCCGCGTGGACTTCGGATTAGTTGCCAGGGAGGACCAAATACAGGCATCATCCGCCCCCGACGCTCCCAAGGAATCGTTCAGGCGCCGCCGCGGCAAGCCGGTTGCGGCAACGGAGGCTATGAAGGCAGCGACGCAACCCGTGGCGGAAAAACCTAAACGCCGCCAGCCTGCCGCTGCCAAAGCAGCAGCGCCGCTGATCGAGGCGTTGGTGCAGGAGGTAGTGAGCAAGCCCAAGGCGCGCAAGGCGGCTGCAAAACCAGCGGTGAAAAAGGCAAGGACGAAACCGCCTCGCGCAAGCAGCGGCAAATCCCGCGCCAAAGTGACAACCAAGAAGAAAGCTAGTTGATTGAATGAGTGATGCACGTATTTTGTTTGGCTTTCATGCTGTATTGAGCCGTTTGCGCCAGCATGGGACGAGCATTCAGGAAATCCTGATCGACAAGGACAGGGTGGATGCGAGGATGAAGGATTTATTGCATATGGCAGAAAATGCCAATGTGCGGGTGATGCAGGTGGAACGGGCCCGCCTTGATGGGATAGCAGGCGGCAATGCCCGGCATCAAGGCGTGATTGCGCGGGTGGTGGATACGCCCATTCCTTACAAGGATATCCACGACATTCTGGAGTCCGACCTCAAGGAGCCGCCATTCTTTCTGGTATTGGATGGAGTGGAAGACCCGCATAACCTTGGTGCCTGCCTGCGGGTGGCGGATGCGATGGGGGTGCATGCGGTGATCGCGCCCAAGGACCGCGCTGCCGGCTTGAATGCCACAGTGCGCAAGGTCGCTTGCGGCGCGGCGGAAACCGTGCCGTTTATCGCGGTGACCAACTTGGCGCGCACCTTACGCGAACTCCAGGAAGCAGGGGTGTTTATTGTCGGGGCTGCAGCAGAAGCCAATGCAGACTTGCCATCTACTGACTTGTCAGGCCCTTTGGCATTGGTGCTGGGAGCGGAGGGTACAGGCCTGCGCAGACTGACCCAGGAAACCTGCGACAGCTTGATCAGCATTCCGATGTTCGGTTCGGTCGAGAGCCTGAATGTCTCGGTGGCTAGCGGCATCTGCCTGTATGAGGCGCGCAGGCAACGTAGTCTGCAGCAAGGTTGACCAAGCCCGCCATTGGCGGGTTTTTTATGAGAGTATCAATTTATTTTGCCTAAGGCATGAAATGTCGCGAACCTGTCACCATGCATGTCAATACTTGGTGAGTTAAGTGCCTGGTTTTTGCAGGGTAAATACGTGGTAAATATTGCGCCCCAGCTTTATTTTAAGCCGCTAAAATGTTATTTTATCGGTCTTTCCGTAGTTGTTTTTATCAAATAATTATCTTTGGAGTCATCATGGCTGTTGAACGTACCCTATCCATTATCAAACCCGATGCAGTTGCCAAGAACGTGATCGGCAAGATCTACACCCGTTTTGAAGATGCCGGCCTCAAGATCATCGCTTCCAAGCTGGTGCAACTGTCTCAGGCTGATGCTGAGGGTTTCTACGCTGTTCACAAGGAGCGTCCTTTCTTTAACGACCTGGTCAAGTTCATGATCTCCGGGCCCGTCGTCGTGCAAGTGCTGGAAGGCGAGAACGCCGTGCTCAAGCACCGTGAGCTGATGGGCGCTACCGACCCGAAGAAGGCCGAGCCAGGCACTATCCGCGCCGATTTTGCCGACAGCATCGACGCCAACGCCGTGCACGGTTCCGACTCCCTGGAAAACGCTGCGAACGAAATTGCGTATTTCTTCGCACAGTCCAACGTTTACAGCCGCTAAGGTATAGCGCATGACGGTCAATCTCCTCAATCTCAACCAGGCAGCGCTCGCCGAATACTTCCAGAGTATTGGCGAGAAGCCGTTTCGCGCCAAACAGATGATGCGCTGGATGCATCATTTTGGCGTGAACGAGTTCGGGGAGATGACCGATATTGCCAAGGCGTTGCGTGAAAAGCTCGCCAAGGAGGCCGTGATTACGCCTCCGTCAGTCCATCTCGAGCAAATATCGGAAGACGGTACGCGCAAGTGGTTGATTGACGTAGGCGCAGGCAATGGCGTCGAAACCGTGTTCATCCCCGAAGACGAGCGCGGCACGTTGTGCGTTTCCTCGCAGGTGGGATGCGCGCTGGATTGCACATTCTGCTCGACAGGGCGCCAAGGTTTCAACCGCAACCTCAGCGTATCCGAGATCATCGGGCAGCTATGGGTGGCAAACAAGGCGCTTGGGCGCGACCCCAAAGGGGAGCGCATCATCAGCAATGTGGTGATGATGGGCATGGGCGAGCCGCTTGCCAATTTCGATAATGTGGTGACGGCCATGAGCATCATGCTGGACGACTCGGCCTACGGCTTGAGCCGCCGCCGCGTGACCTTGTCCACCTCGGGTATGGTGCCGGCGATGGACAGGTTGCGCGAGGAGTGCCCTGTGGCGCTGGCCGTTTCCCTACATGCTCCCAATGACGCATTGCGTGACGAGATCGTGCCGATCAACCGCAAGTACCCGATTGCACAACTGATGGCGGCTTGCCAGCGCTACCTGGAAAAAGCGCCGCGCGATTTCGTCACCTTCGAATATGTGATGCTGGATGGCGTCAACGATACGGTCGAGCATGCCAAGCAGTTGCTGGATATCGTCAAGGACGTGCCATGCAAGTTCAACCTGATTCCGTTCAATCCGTTCCCCAATAGCGGCTATGGCACTTCCAAGCCGGACAATATCCGCCGCTTCCGCGATATTCTCATGCAGGCGGGCTATATTGTCACGACACGCAAGACGCGCGGCGAGGATATCGACGCAGCCTGCGGCCAGCTGGCCGGTAAGGTGCACGACAAGACCAAGCGCTCGTTGCGCCGCATCAAGGTGGAGGCCATTGCGTGAGGAAATGCCTGGTGATGGCCGCCGGGTTGCTGCTTGTTGCATGTGCTGCCACTGAAACCAAGCAGGATACCGAGGCAAGCCGCGAGCGTGCCCGTGTGCATACCGAGCTGGGTGCGGGTTATTATGCCCAGAACCAGATTGCGGTAGCACTGGAGGAGTTCGAGCTTGCTGCGCAGATCAATCCTTTCTATGCCCCTGCGTACAACGGTCTGGGCCTGGTCTACGGCACCCTGCGGGAGGACGAGAAGGCCGACACGGCATTCCGCAAGGCATTGCAGTTGGATCCGAAAAGCTCGGAGACCCGCAACAATTACGGCAGCTTTCTCTGCGCGCGCAACCGTATCGACGAATCCATTACCCAGTTTACCGAAGCGGTAAAGAACCCGCTCTACGTCACGCCAGGCGTGGCCTACATGAACGCCGGCACCTGCCTGTTGCGCAAGAAGGATATCAAGCAGGCCGAGCTTTATTTGCAACATGCCTTGCAACTGCAGCCGCAATTGTTCCAGGCCGGCTATCAATTGGCGGTGATTGCCCACAGCCGGGGAGAATACGAGGCTGCGCGCAATTACTTAAATCCGGCATTGCAAAGCAATAGCCCCACCGCCGATATGCTATGGTTGGGCATCAAGCTCGCACGTGAAGCCGGGGACCGTGACAGCGAAGCCAGCTATGCCTTACAGCTGAGGAGGAAGTTCCCCAACTCCGAGCAGACAAAACAATTATTGTCAGGACAGTAATAATGAGCGAGCAAAATTCTCCTGAACAGGAATTACAAGCAGCGCCATCCTATATCGACCGTATCGGGCCAGCCTTGGTCGCCGCGCGGGAAAACCTTGCCCTGGGGGCCGAGGATATTGCAAACCGCCTGCGCCTGAGCCTGCGCCAGGTGCAGGCGCTGGAAAATGACGATTTCGCTGTGCTGCCAGAAGCTGTGATCACGCGAGGCTTCATCCGTAACTACGCGCGCCTGGTCAATATCGACGCGGCTCCTTTATTGCGCGTCTACAGTCAATATGTGCCCGTGCAGGATAGCCAGGCGATCAGCATTCCCTCGGCCAATATCGTCATTTCCGGCGAGGCCGGCACCTCATGGCGGCCCTACGTCTGGTTTGGGATACTGCTTGTCGTGTTACTGGCGGGCTGGGTGCTCTACGTCGACTTCTTCCAGAAGCATGATCCTAGCGCTGGATTGCCGGAAGCGCCTGTTGCTGAAATGCTGGGCAACGAGGACGTAGCTTCTGACGAGCGTGTAGTGGAAAACCTTGCCGTGCCTGATCCTGTACCGCCAACCTCGCCAGAAGCGCCTGCAGCGCCGCTGCAACCTGTGCCCGCGCCGTCTACTGGGGCACAACAATCCCAGGCAGAATCATCGGCTCCTACAACCCCGCCTGCTCCGGCTCCGCAGACAGCAGCGAGTGAGAATGCCCAAGCTCAGCCAGCCGCAGGGGAAGCACGCCTCAAGTTTTCAGTCAATGAAGCAACCTGGATCAGCATTGCGGATGGCAGCGGCAAGCAAATCGTGAACAAGACCTTGGCCGCCAACAGCGAGGAAGTCATTGCTGGCAGGCCGCCGTTCAGGATCGTGATCGGCAATACCGCTGGTACCAAGCTTGAATACAATAACCAGCCTGTTGATCTTGTCCCTTATACCAAGGTCAACGTGGCCCGCTTGACACTGGAGTAGCGTCTTGGGATATCAAACTCTCAGTCGGCGTACCACCAAGACAGTGATGATCGGTCATGTCCCGGTGGGCAGTAGTGCCCCGGTGGTGGTGCAGTCCATGACCAATACCGATACCGCTGATGCCGCAGCCACGGTGCAGCAGGTGCATGAGCTCTGGCGCGCGGGCTCGGAGGTCGTGCGCATTACCGTAAATTCGCCGGAGGCCGCCGCGCAGGTGGGCGCGATCCGGCGACAGCTTGACGATATGGGCTGTAATGTTCCGCTGGTGGGCGATTTCCACTTCAATGGCCACCGCTTGCTGGCGCAGTATCCCGATTGCGCGGAAGCGCTGGCAAAATACCGCATCAACCCGGGCAATGTGGGCAAGGGCTCCAAGCGCGATGAGCAGTTTTCCTCCATGATCAAGGCGGCGATCGACTACAACAAGCCTGTGCGCATCGGCGTCAACTGGGGCAGCCTGGACCAGGCCAAGATGGCGCGCATGATGGATGAAAACTCAAAGCGTGCCGCGCCATTGACGGCGGATGCCCTGATGCGCGAGATGCTGATCCAGTCGGCGCTGGAGAATGCGGCAGAGGCGGAAGACCTGGGATTGCCCAGCGACCGTATCATCATTTCCTGCAAGGTAAGCGCCGTGCAGGACCTGATCAAGGTATACCGCGACCTAGGCAGCCGCTGCGATTATCCCCTGCACCTCGGGTTGACGGAGGCGGGGATGGGTTCCAAGGGGATTGTGGCGTCCACTGCCGCCTTGTCTGTACTGTTGCAAGATGGAATAGGAGATACCATTCGGGTGTCGCTCACCCCGGAACCGGGCGAGCCACGTACCAAGGAGGTGGTGGTGGCGCAAGAGATCCTGCAGACCATGGGCATACGTTCATTCACCCCATTGGTGACCGCTTGCCCCGGATGCGGGCGGACGACTTCCACGTTTTTCCAGGAGTTGGCGCAGAAAATTCAACGTTACCTGCGTGACCAAATGCCGGTCTGGCGCAGCCAGTATCCCGGAGTGGAGAACATGAGCGTGGCCGTGATGGGTTGCGTCGTCAACGGCCCCGGCGAATCCAAGCTCGCGAACATCGGCATCAGCCTGCCGGGAACAGGGGAAGTGCCTGTCGCCCCCGTCTATGTCGACGGCGAGAAAACCGTGACCCTCAAGGGCGAGGGCATCGCCGACGACTTCAAGGTGATCGTGGAAGAATACGTGCGCGTCAATTATGCCGAGGGCGGGCGCTTGCGCCAGCAGGAATCGAGCAAAGGCCTGAAAACCATTCCGCTCAAGGCAATCTAGAAAATAAGACTGAATCAAGCATCTATGTCCGATAAGTTTCAAAGCATCAAGGGTTTCTACGACATCCTGCCGGCGGATACTGCGCTTTGGCAGCGTCTGGAAGACGGCGCCAGGCGCGTCCTGGCACAGTATGGCTACCGCAATATCCGCCTGCCTATCGTCGAGCCGACCGAACTCTTCATTCGCGGGGTGGGCGAGCACACCGATATCGTCGAAAAGGAAATGTATTCCTGGGAAGACAAGCTCAACGGCGACCGCCTGACCTTGCGCCCCGAGGGAACCGCCGGATGCGTGCGTGCCGTGGTCGAGCACAGCCTGACCTATAACGGGCCGCAGCGCCTCTGGTACATCGGCCCGATGTTCCGGCACGAGAACGTGCAGAAGGGCCGTCAGCGCCAGTTTCACCAGATCGGCGCCGAAGCGTTCGGCTATACCGGTCCGGATGTCGATGCCGAGCAGATCGCCATTCTGGCCAGGCTTTGGCGCGAGCTTGGCGTGGCGGACGCGGTCGAGCTGCAACTGAATACCATTGGAGACGCATCGGAGCGCGCCGAATACCGCCAGGTGCTGATCCGTTATTTCGAGCAGCATGCGGACATCCTGGATGATGACGCCAGGCGGCGCTTACATGCCAACCCATTGCGCATCCTCGACAGCAAGAACCCTGCAATGCAGGCCATGATCGAGGCCGCCCCCAAATTGCTGGACAGCCTTGGCGAGGAAAGCCGCGCCCACTTCGACGGGGTAACCAGCCGGCTTGACCAGCTCGGCGTCAAGTGGACGTTGAACACCCGCCTGGTGCGCGGCCTGGATTACTATAACCGTACCGTGTTCGAATGGGTCACCGGCAAGCTGGGCAGCCAGGGCACGATCGCAGGCGGCGGCCGCTACGACACCCTGGTGCAGAGCCTGGGCGGCAAGGAAACCCCGGCGTGCGGTTTCGGTATCGGCCTTGAACGCGTCTTCCTGCTGATGCAGGAATGCGGCATTGAAGCAGTTCACAGCCCCGATGTCTATCTCGTGAATGTCGGCGATGCGGCCGGCAAAGCCGCATTGCCTATTGCGGAAGCCTTGCGTGACAGCGGCTTGAACGTAAACCTGCATGCGGGGGGCGGCAGTTTCAAGTCGCAAATTAAAAAAGCCGACCAGAGCGGCGCGCCTTACGCCTTGATTCTGGGCGACGACGAGGTCGCCGCCGGCGAGGTTTGCCTGAAACCATTGCGCGAAAGTGGAGAGCAACGGAGAATGTCCCTGTCCCAGGCCATAGAGGCATTGCATACATGACCGAACTGCTGCGCATTGAGAACCTGACCATCGCTCCCAGGGCCGAGCCCGAGCGTTTGCTGGTCAACCATGTTTCCTTTGCGCTGGAAGCCGGCAAAACCACTTGCATCGTGGGCGAGTCCGGAAGCGGTAAAAGCCTGACCGCGTTGGCCGTCATGGGCTTGCTCTCCGACCAGCTGCAGTTGAAAAGCGGCAGCATCCATTTCAAGGGCCGCGATATTGCGCAGGCGAGCCATGCCCAGCTGCAGAAAATTCGCGGCAGGGAAATCGGCATGATTTTCCAGGAGCCCATGACTTCGCTCAATCCCGTATTGACTGTCGGCTACCAGATAGGCGAAAGCCTGGCGCAGCATCTCAAGCTGAATGGCGCAGCCCTCAAGGCGCGGGTTGCCGGCTTGTTGCAGCAGGTGGGCATCCCGCCCGAGCGCGCCAACAGCTATCCGGACGAGTTGTCCGGCGGCCAGCGCCAGCGCGTCATGATCGCCATGAGCATTGCATGCGAGCCTGCCATGCTGATTGCCGATGAACCCACGACTGCGCTTGATGTGACGGTGCAGGCGCAAATCCTCAAGCTGCTGGCCGAGCTCAAGACGCGCATGCACATGGGCATGCTGTTCATCACGCATGATTTTGGCGTGGTGGCCGATATTGCGGACAATGTCGTGGTCATGTTCCGTGGCGAGATTGTGGAGGCGGGCCCCGTGCAAGAGGTGCTGCAGAATCCGCAGCATCCTTATACTCGCGCCTTGCTTGACTGCGTGCCCGATGCCGACGGCAAGAAGCCTCTCAAGCCCATCGACTATGCCTGGCTGAAGACAGGAGCCGCCTGATGAGTACCGCACCGGACAAATATATCCTGCTCGCCCGCGGCCTCAACAAAACCTATACCCAGCGTAGCGGGCGGTTCGGTTTTGGCAGCACCAAGGTCAAGGCCCTGGATGACGTGAGCATTTCACTGCGGGCCGGCAGCACGCTGGCGGTAGTGGGGGAGTCCGGCAGCGGTAAATCCACTTTGGCGCGTTGTCTGTTACAATTGCAGCCCTTGGACAGCGGCGAAGTCATTTTCCAGGGCAATAACCTGGCAGGATTCTCAGGCAACGCCTTGCGGCGCGAACGCCGGCACTTGCAGATGATTTTCCAGGATCCGTTCGCCTCGCTCAATCCGCGCATGAAAGTGCGCGACATTGTGGCGGAAGGACTGGTGATTCATGAGATCGGCACCGCCAAAGAGCAGCAGGACAAGGTCGTGCAGATGCTGGAGCGGGTTGGCCTGAGCGCTGCCGATATGAATAAGTATTCCCACCAGTTTTCCGGCGGGCAGCGCCAGCGCATCGGAATTGCCCGGGCGCTTGTGCTGCAGCCCAAGGTCGTGGTGTGCGATGAACCGGTTTCTGCGCTGGATGTATCGATCCAGGCGCAGATTTTGTTGTTGTTGCAAAGCCTGCAGCAGGAAATGGATTTGAGCTATATCTTCATCAGCCATGACCTGCGCGTGGTACGTCATATCGCGGATGATGTCGCCGTGATGTACAAGGGGCGCATCGTGGAGCAGGGGAAGGTGGAGAGCATTTATGACGCACCAACCCAGGACTACACCCGTAATTTGTTGAATTCTATCCCTGGACGCAAGTCCTCGGCTGCGTAATTTTAGGAAAGAGCATGGCATACGATTTGGAAGAACAGGATCAGCTGGATGCACTCAAGAGCTGGTGGAAGCGCAATGGCAATCTCGTAGCCGGCGTGGCGGCAATCGCCCTGGTGGGCTTTGGCGGCTATGAAGGCTGGAAGTACTACCAGCACCAGCAATCGGCGGCTGCTTCCGTGCAATACCAGAACATGGCCAGTACCGATATCAAGGATGCCGCCAAGATCCGGGCGCTGTCTGCCGAGCTGATCGATAAATACGCCTCCACGCCATATGCGGGACGCGCTGCCGTAGCCGTGGCCAAGCTCAACTACCAGGAACAGGACCTGGAAAGCGCCAAGTCGCAGTTGACATGGGCTGCCAAGAACGCCAAGGAAGATGCGGTGCGCGCGATCGCATTGCTGCAGCTGGCTTCCATCCAGTACGAGGAAAAAGCCTACGACGAGGCGTTGAAGACCTTGTCTGAAAAGCATGACGCAGGATACGCCGGATTGTTTGCCGACCTGAAGGGCGATGTGCTTGTGGCGCAAGGCAAGACCGACGATGCCAAGGCCGCTTACAAGGATGCGCTTGCCAAGCTGGATATGCAAGGCGATTACTACAAATATACCGAGCACAAGCTGGAAGCACTCGGCAGTTAAGTGGAGCTAAGTTTGCGTTCAATTTCATTGCTGGTCGCCGCTGCCCTGGTGTTGGGCGGTTGCACCACGATCACCGACCTCAAGACCGATATATCCGAGCGCATGTTCGGGCGCGACCAGGCGGATCCGCCAGCAGAGCTGGTTGACTTCAAGCCTACCTTGAAGCCGAGGATTGTCTGGTCTGCCAAGCTGGGCGACTCAGGCCTTGCCGACTTTATCCCGGCAGCGGCTGAAGGGTTTGTCTATGCCGCAAGCGGCAACGGCGAAATCGCCAAATTTGATGCGATCAGCGGCAAGCAGGTCTGGAAGATCAATGCCGGCGAAGCGCTCACGGGCGGCGTCGGCCTGGGCAGCCAATTGGTGCTGGTCGGGACGCCCAAGGGCTATGTGTTGGCATACGATCTCGAAGGCAAACTGTTGTGGAAGTCCAAGGTCAGCAGCGAGGTCTTGAGCGCACCGCAAGTGGATAACGGCGTGGTGGTGGTACGTTGCGGCGACAGCCGGATCTTTGGCTTGAATGCCAAGGACGGCGCGCGCAAATGGGTATACGAGCGCGCGACCCCAACCCTGACACTGCGCAGTAGTGCAGGCGTGACCATTGCCGACGGCGCTGTCTATGCTGGTTTTGCGGGCGGCAAGCTTGTTGCATTGCGGGCCGAGGACGGCAAGACCTTGTGGGAGGCATCGGTGGCCTTGCCAAAGGGAACGACGGAATTGGAGCGTATCGCCGACATTACCAGCCTGCCGGTCGTGGATGGCCCGCTGGTATATGCAGTCGCCTATCAAGGCCGTGTTGCAGCCGTCGAGCGTACGACCGGGCGGGTCACCTGGAATCGTGACATTTCGAGCTATACCGGCCTGGGCGCGGAAGAAGCCCGTGTTTATGTCTCGCATGCGTCCGGCGCAGTGTTTGCGCTTGATTATTCAAGCGGCCGTACTTTCTGGCGCCAGCCCGATCTCAAGAACCGCCTGCTGAGCGCGCCGCTGCCTATGGGCGGTGTAGTGGCCGTGGGCGATGTCGAGGGCTATATCCATTTCATGGACCGGGATGAAGGTAATTTCGTTGCCAGATTGCAAACGGAAAAAGGCGCCATCATGCCTCAGCCGGTTGCTATCGGCACCAATGGTTTCCTAGTCCAGACCCGCAAGGGCGGTCTGTATGCTGTTTCAGTAGTTCCGCAATGATGCTGCCGACCATCGTCCTCGTAGGCCGGCCCAATGTGGGCAAGTCGACCCTGTTCAACCGTCTGACCAAAACCCGCGATGCACTGGTGGCGGACCTGCCGGGGCTGACGCGCGACCGGCACTATGGCCGCGGCGTGGTGGGAAGCAAACCCTACCTGGTCGTCGATACCGGCGGTTTCGAGCCATTGGTGGATAGCGGCATCCTCAAGGAAATGGCGCGCCAGACATTGCTGGCGATCGATGAAGCCGACGTGGTGATTTTCCTGGTGGACGGACGCAACGGTTTGGCGCCGCAAGACAAGGTGATTGCCGAACGTCTGCGCAAGAGCCAACGCCCTATCCTATTGGCCGTCAACAAGACGGAAGGCATGCAGCGCGCGATTGCCAGTGCCGAGTTCCACGAACTTGGCCTGGGCGATCCCTTGTCTATTTCCTCAGCCCATGGCGAGGGCGTGCGCGACCTTGTCGAACTGGCCCTGGAAAACTTCCCTGAACCGGATGAGGAAGAAGAGGCCAAGGCGAACCAGGTGCCCAAGGTGGCGATTGTGGGCCGCCCGAATGTTGGTAAGTCCACCTTGGTCAATGCATTGCTCGGCGAAGAGCGCGTCATTGCATTCGACCAGCCCGGCACCACCCGCGACTCGATCTATCTGGACCTCGAGCGCAACGGCAAGCATTACACCATTATCGACACGGCAGGCGTGCGTAGGCGCGGCAAGGTGTTCGAGGCGGTGGAGAAGTTTTCCGTAATCAAGACCATGCAGGCGATCGAGGAGGCCAATGTCGCCATCCTCGTCGTCGATGCGCAGGAAGGCATCACCGAGCAAGATGCGCACGTATCGGCTTACATCCTGGACAGTGGCCGCGCCCTGGTGGTGGCCGTGAACAAGTGGGATGGCCTCGAAGAGGACAAGCGCGAGTGGATCAAGCGCGAGATCGACCGCAAGTTGCAATTCCTCGATTTTGCTAAGTTCCACTATATTTCCGCATTACGCAAGAAAGGCCTGGGCGAACTGTTCAGTTCCGTCGATGGCGCCTACAAGGCTGCCATGGCCAAGCTTTCAACCCCGCAACTGACCCGGGTGCTGGAGGATGCGACCATGCAGCACCAGCCGCCGATCAGCAAGGGCATACGCCCCAAGCTACGCTATGCGCACCAGGGTGGCAGCAACCCGCCTATCGTGGTGATCCACGGCAACCATGTGGACGGCATCAAGGACAGTTACAGGCGTTACCTTGCCGGGATATTCCGCAAGGCGTTTCAATTGACCGGCACGCCGCTGCGGGTGCAGTTCAACCAGGGCAACAATCCTTTTGCCGAGCCGGAAGAACGCAAGCAGGGAGAGGGCATCGTGAGCATGCGCAGGCGCAAGACTGCGGAACGTGCCGCCTTGAATGCACGGAAGAACGAGAATCAAGGGCGCAAGGTGAAGAAAAAGCCTGGCGTGGTGGCAAATGCACGGAATGTCAGAAAGCCGGCAGCGACCAAGAAGTAGATTGAATGTCTGCTAGGAAAGAGAGTTAGCGAATTATTGGCCGGGCAATGCCCGGCCATGTTTTTATGTGAGCGTATTAAAAGCGTCTGACAAAACTTAGCGAAAAGACTTGGCTAGGCGCTCCTGCCGCAGACAGTAAAAGCAGAGTACGGCAAGGCAGGGCAACAACGCCGGAAGCGTTTTGTTAACGGCCCTACAGCAGGCTTTCCCAGAACTTCCACCAGACACGTTCGTCCTTGGGCACATTGTTGCTGAGCATGGGGCTGTTGGGATAGTTCTGTGCCAGCACGCGCTTGGTGTCGTCGCGCAGGTCATCCATGTTCATGGCGTCGTAGGCGCTGATCAGGATCACCAAGGCTTCTTCGATATGGGGCGTGTCGGGGTAGAACTCCATGACATATTTGCAGCGGTTGGCCGCAGCCACGTAAGCCTGGCGCTTCATATAGTAGCGGGCGACGTGCAGCTCATGCTGGGCGAGCGAATTCACCAGATAGCTCATGCGCAAGGTGGCGTCCTTGACATAGCGGCTGTTGGGGAAGCGGTTCACCAGCTCCTTGAGGGCAAGGAAGGATTCGCGCAACGACTTGGGGTCGCGGTCGCTGATTTGCTGCTTGGTGAGTTTTTCGATGACGCCGCGTTCGTTGAAGGTGGCCAGGCCCTTCATGTAGTATGCATAGTCCACGTTCGGGTGGTTGGGATGCAGCTTGATGAAGCGGTCTGCCGCGGCCATCGTGGCGGCAGGATCGTTTTTCTTGTAATGCGCGTAAATCACTTCAAGTTGTGACTGGGTGGCATAGCGGCCATGCGGATAACGGGATTCCAGGATCTGGAAATACTTGATGGCTTTTTCATAGTCGCGCGTGGTCATGTTTTCCGTTGCAGCGGCATAGATACGCTGCACCGGCCAACCCTTCGTTTCATCCAGCTCCGTCGGCGAGCCGAAAATCGCGCAGCCTGTGAGCCAGAGTACTGCAATTAACGCTAAACTATGCTTCATTTACAAAAATCCATGATTAAGGTTGTGGGTGCCGTTTAACACAATGCCGCCGCCTTGGCGCAGCGCATAATGATTGATTATAACCGATGAGCAACACCGCAACGCCTATTACTCTCACAATTACCCAGGAGCTTGGAGGCATGCGCCTGGACCAGGCGCTGCAACGCCTGATGCCTGAACATTCGCGTTCGCGCATACAGGGCTGGATCAAGGATGGGCTGGTCACCATCGCCGAAGAAACCCCCACAGCCAAATTCAAGGTGTGGGGCGGGGAGCAAGTGCAAATCACGCCGCAAACGGCGCCGGAGGCATTGGCTTTCGAGCCCGAGAATATCCCGCTGGACGTGGTGTTCGAGGACGAGCATATCCTGGTGATCAACAAGCCTGCCGGGCTGGTGGTGCACCCCGCGGCAGGCAACTGGAGCGGCACTTTGCTCAATGCCTTGCTCTACCATGCGCCGCAGCTCAAGGACGTGCCCAGGGCCGGCATCGTGCACCGGCTGGACAAGGATACCAGCGGCCTGCTGGTCGTTGCCAAGACGCTGGCTGCGCAAACAAACTTGGTGAGGCAGTTGCAGGCGCGCACCGTCAAGCGCGAGTATCGCACCATCGTCTGGGGGCAGGTGTGGCGCAACGGCAAGGTAGACCAGCCTATCGGCCGCCATCCGCACGCCCGCACCAAGATGGCCGTAAACCGCATGGGCAAGCCCGCAGTCACCCATTATGAAGTGCTGGACCGCTTTTCCGTGCATACCTATATGCGCTGCCTGCTCGAAACCGGGCGCACGCACCAGATCCGTGTACATATGCAGCACCTCAAGGCGCCTATCGTCGGCGATCCGGTCTACGGCATACGCGGCATTCTGCCGCTACGCCATATCTCCGACAATCTCAGGAGCGTATTGCTCGATTTCAAGCGCCAGGCGTTGCACGCCATCCGGCTTGGGCTCAAGCATCCTGCGACTGGCGAACCGATGGAGTGGCAAGTCGAGCTTGCCGCTGACATGAAGGTGCTGCTGGAAGCGATCCGCGCCGAAAACGTGCCGCCGGAAGAGGCGGATGCGTTCTACGTCGATGACGACGAATTCGCCTATGAGTATGACGACGAAGAAGGCGATGACTGGTTCGAGGAGGACGAGGATGCTGAATGACCAAGACTTGATTGTTCCAGATTGGCCCGCGCCGGCCAATGTCAGGGCGTTGCAAACCACGCGTGCGGGCGGCATCAGCAAATCACCTTACGACAGCCTGAACCTGGGGATGCATGTCGGTGATGCGCCGCTGGATGTGGCGGCCAACCGCCAGCGCCTGAACTGCTACGTGCCCACGGAGCCGGTATGGCTCAACCAGGTGCATGGCATCACGGTGGTGGATGCAGGTATCGCCAGCTGCGCGCCTGATGCCGATGCCGCTTTTGCCCGCACCCGTCGCACTGTATGTGCCGTCATGACGGCGGATTGTCTGCCTGTACTGATCTGCGATAAGGCAGGCACCATCGTGGCTGCTGTGCATGCGGGCTGGCGCAGCCTGCTGGATGGCGTGATAGAGAAGACGGTCGTCGAAATGGGTAAGCCCGGCAGCGACTTGCTGGCTTGGCTGGGCCCGGCCATTGGGCCTGACGCCTTCGAGGTGGGTGATGAGGTGAGGGGGGCATTCATTGCAAAGGACGCAAGGGCTGAGCAGGCCTTCAAGCGCGCTCCTGCCGGAAAATGGCTGGGCGATATTTTCCAGCTAGGGCGGCAGCGTTTGGCGAACGTCGGCGTGACAGAAACCTACGGCGGGGGCCTATGCACTTATCATGATGCCGGGCGTTTTTTCTCGTTCCGCCGCGACCAGGCCGCAGGTCGTATGGCAAGCCTGATCTGGCTGGAGTAACGCTAAAATAAATATCTAGGACAGCTGATAAAATTTCCTGAAGTTATACTCTTTGCCTTGTACTGCTTCGATCATTGCTCTTCCAGTAATGGAATGCCTTCGCCGCCCGCGTAGAACACAATCAATACCGCAGGGCTATTGCCTGTATAACCACGGTGCACGGCATGCACCATTTCGGGGAGCGCCTGCCCTGGGCCGAGGTGCAATGTTTCGCCGGTGCCATGCTTTTCCACGGTGATTTCGCCGGAAAGGATATAGGCGACATTGGGCACAGGATTGCTATGCCATGGCAGGGAAGTGTTGGGCGGAATGATAAAGCGCAACACGCTCAGCTCCGGCTTGCCGCCCGGGTAATTGGCGTAGTTCTTGCCATCCCAGGCCTTGACGCTGCGCAGCACCGGCTCGACTTGCAGTTGTTGCTCGGAAGCGGCGATGGCCGATGTGCTGAGGAGATTGAGGCCGGCGATACAGCATAATGTCCAGAAGCTTTTCATGAGGCACCATTCCTTTCTTGCAGATTGCAATGTCACACATTGCTTATCAAGCAAGGAACAGGCCAGGAGTATTTGCTAGATATTATGGCCGATGCGCCAGAGCACTCCGCTCGGGTCGGTGAAGACAAAATCGCGCATACGCCATGGTTGGTCGGTCACTTCTGAGATTTTACTGCCATATTTCTCGGCTATGCCGGACTGCCGGATACGCTCATGCCAGGCATCCGCATCCTCCACCAGCAAATGCATCATGAAATTGTCCGCGTAAGGCTGTACATAGAAATCCTGCAGCAGGAAAGCGCAATGTTCATAACAAAAATAGGCGATGCCGCCGCCTTCAGAACGCTTCTCGAAGCCGATATCCTGGTAGAACTGCTGGGAAAGCTGGAAATCCTTGGCCGGCACGAATGCCTTGATTTCAATGGTCTTGAGCGTGCTCATCTCGCTTCCTCCATTGGGAATGGTGCCGGCGTGCGGCGATCATGGGCGTGCCGCCATCAGGGTGGTTGAGCAGTATGCAGGGCAGGTCGAAGCAGGCTTCGACCATGGCGGGCGTCATGATGGCTTCCACCCGGTCAATTGCTTGCAGCCTGCCGTCGCGCAGCAAGGCAATACGGTCGGCATATTGGGCGGCAAGATTGAGGTCGTGCACGATGGCGACTACTGCCACATCGCCCTTGTCCGCCCATTTGCGGGCGATCTCGAGAATGCGGTGCTGTTGACGTGGATCCAGTGCCGCGGTGGGTTCGTCCAGCAGGAGCAGCCTGGGGCCTTCGCCTGGCTCCCATATCTGGGCCAGCACGCGCGCCATCTGCACCCGCGCCTGCTCCCCTCCCGAGAGGGTGGTATACACCTGCTCGGCCAGATGGGCCGCATCGACTTCCTGCATGGCCGCCATGGCGATCTGGTAATCCTGCGGGCGGTTTGCACCTTGATGGTGCGGATGACGCCCCAATAGGATGATTTCCAGTGCAGTATAGGCAAAGCCCACTTCGGCCTGTTGCTGCATGAGCGCACGCTGGCGCGCGAGCTTGAGCAAATTCCATTCGGATAGGCGCTTGTCGCCCCAATGCACTTCGCCTTGGCTGGGCTTCAATTCCCCCGACAGCAGGCGGATGAGCGAACTCTTGCCGGCCCCGTTGGGACCGCAGATCGCCACCAGCTCTCCTGGTGGAATCATGAAGTTGATATCGCGCAGCAATGTCTTGCTGCCAATATCGAGTCCGGTATTGATGACTTTCAGCATGACTATCCCTATACCCCGATTTTGCGGCGCATGCGGAACAGCAGCGCGAGGAAGAAGGGCACCCCGAGCAGGGCGGTGATGATGCCGACGGGCACCTCCGTCGGCACGGCAATCGTGCGCGCAAGCAAGTCCGACAGCAGCACCAGGATGGCGCCTACCAGTGCGGAGGCCGGCATGACCAGGCGCTGGTCCGGGCCAATCGCCAGCCGCACCAGGTGCGGCGCCACCAGGCCGATAAAGCCGATGATGCCCGTCACCGACACCACGGCGCCCACGGCAAGCGCAATCGCGCCGATGCATACCTGATTGAGGCGGCGTACGGAAACCCCCAACAGACTGGCCTGCACTTCGCCGAGCGCAAGCGTGTTGAGCGCGCTGGATTGCTTGAGCAGGATGAGGACGGAACTGCCGCTCAGGCAAGCCACCATGGTGACCATCGGCCAAGTGGCGGCGCCCAGGCTGCCCAAGGACCAGAAGTTGAGCGAACGCATCTGCAAATCCGAGGCGATAAACGTCATCAAGCCGATCAGCGCCCCGCAGAGCGAACTGATGGCAATCCCGGCCAACAGCATCAGGGCGATCGAGGTGCGCCCCTGGCGCGTTGAAATGACGAAAATCAGGATAGTGGCAATCAGGCTGCCGATGAAGGCGAAGATGGGGAGGGCGAACTCGCCGATAACGTCGTGCAATGCCGCCATCCAGGCGCCGCCCAGCACAATGGCCAGCGCTGCAAACAGGGCCGCTCCTCCCGAAACGCCTACCAAGCCGGGCTCTGCCAGCGGGTTGCGCAGCAGTGCCTGCATCGCCGCGCCGGATACGGCCAATGCCGCGCCGGTGAGTATGCCGAGGGCCAGGCGGGGCAGGCGTATATTCCACAGCACCATGGCTTGCTGCATGTGCTCCTGCGGAATGGATTGCCATGCGGCAGACCCGGGCGGGCTGGTCAACAGCTTGACGACGTCCAACGGCGCAATGCTGACCGCGCCTATGCCTGCCGCCAGTACGACGAGGATGAAAAGTGTCACGCCCAGCCCGATCAATACACGGCTGCGTAATTGCAGGCTACGGCTTGCAGGCAAGGCCATTCGCAAGGAGGGTGCCGCTCCGCTCATTGCTTGCGAATGGCTTGCCCCAGCTCGACAAGCGCGGCGGGGAGGCGGGGAGTGAATCCGAGAATGTATTGCGTATCCATGCTGACAATCCGGTTGTTCTTGCCTGCGGGCGTCATATTGAGGCCCGGCGTTTTCAGGAAGTTCTGCAAACCGCCGCTGGCTTCCAGCCCCTCGTTGGTAGTGATGATCACATCGGGAGCGGCTGCCACCAGCGCTTCAGCGGTCAGCGGCCTGTAGCCTTTGTATTGCGAAGCCATCACGTTCTCGGCATGCACCAACTTGATGACGGCCGATGCGGCAGTATCGTCGCCGGCCGCCTGGGCGCCGCGCCCTGAATTATTCATGACAAACAATACGCGAGGATGGTCGGGCAGCTTTGCAAGCTTGGCTTCCGCCTCTTTCCAGGCAGCTTCGTATTGCTTGGCGAGTTGCTCCGTGCTGCTTGCGTTGAGCTGTTTGCCTATGGTACGGATATCCGCTGCCACTTGCTGCGGGGTATGCGAATTTTCCTGCAGCTGCAGCACCTTGATGCCGGCATTGCGCACCTGGTCGATCACGTTGCGGGGGCCTGCGCCAGCCTCGGCGATGATCAGCGTCGCACCGGTAGACACCAGTCCTTCCGCGGACAAGGTCCGCATATAGCCTACCTTGGGCTTATTGGCGGCGGCCTGGGGATAGACGCTGGTGATGTCATTGGCAATGACTTCGTCGCCCTTGCCCAGGGCATAGACAATCTCGGTCACGGCACCACCTATCGTCAGCAGCTTCTCAGCCGCAATAGCAACATGGCTACCGAACATCAAGCCGGTAGCGAGCAACAGGGCGCGGATTTTCATTGCTTTCCTTTGATTATTTCAGTGTCGGCAGCTGGGCCACGATGTTGCGCCAAGCTTCGAGCTCGGGTTTGCCCGGCTTACGCTCGCCAAAGAACTGCGCCATGATTTCGCCATTTTTATCAAACACTTCCAGCGAAGTCACGATGCCGTCCTCAGTCGGCTTTTTGACAACCCAGGTTTCCACGATCAGGTCGGTGCGCAAGTGCAGGTTGAACGACTCGTCCAGCACGTTGATCCAGGGGCCGAGTTCCTTCACGTTCTTGATCGGGCCGGTATGGATCTGGATATTGCCCGGATTGCCGACAAAGCACATGATGCTGGTGCCGTCTGCCGCGGCAGCTTCCAGCATTTGCTTGGCGGCATTGTTATCCACCTTGTACGCATGGCCCTCAGGCGCCAAGCGCAACCCTTGGGTGCGGCCAACGCCGAACTTGCGCAACAGCATGAAGAAATCGTGCGTATCCTTCATGGCTAGCCAGGCGGCCTTGAAGCCTTCCTGGTCGATTTCACTGTCGGGCGTCTCTGCGGAAGCAGGCTTGGCCACCTCGACTTCCTGGCCCGGCGTCTGGTCGTCGCTGCGGTATTTTTGTACCAAGTCGTTCCAGGCATCCACATTGCTGAAATCCTTGAGGTGGATCTTGTGGATCGCCGTGCCGGTGGCATCGTAGAACTGCAGGCTGCGCTGGGTGCCTTTTTCGGTTTCTTCGGTTACTGCATATCCATGCTTCCATTGCGAATAGAAAATGCGCAAGTCGATGTCTGGGCCAACAACCAGGCCGACATGGTCGAACGATACGTTTTCGTATGTGCCGACTTTCTCATGCACGGTGCTTTCATTGCGGGTAAGCGCCATCACGCGGCCCAGCTTTGGCACTTCCGCGATGATCTCATGGAACGGCCCCTTGAGGCGTACGGTCTCGCGGCCGATGGCGTTGGCGATGGCCTGTCCTTCGCTGATGCCGATGGCTTGCGCCGCTTCACGGTTGCGCAGTTTTTGTTCCTTCTTGGCATTGTGGAAGGCCTGGTATTGCTGTTCGGTTGTCGCCAATTGATTCATGATAACTCCTTTGGTTTGATCTAAATGAGTTGATAATTTGATGATAGAGCTAATAGATAAGCTCTGTATAGAATTTGATATTACGTCCAGGGCCGGGTAGGCCGAGATCGCCGGCGAAACCACCGTCAAGATTATATTGCTTATCGCCCAGGTTTTCCCCGACCAAGCGGAAAGTCAGGTGCTGAGAGGGGCTCCAGCGTATTCCAGCATTGAATAATTCATAACCGTCTTGCGTTCCTTGACTACCATTAATGCCATTTGTTGAGCCGCTTAAAATACGCTTGTCCGATATCCGCCTGTAATTGATGTTGAAGTCGAACGTTGAGGTGATGCTAAACCCTAATGTGAGATTAAAAACATTACCAGGCAAGGTGTAGATTGGTATGCGCTGCCCCGACTCAAGCAAGGTTTTTCCTGCAATCCGCGAATAGGAAGCTTGAGCATAAAAAGCTTTGTAATTTAAGCTGTTTTCAAACTCCCAGCCATTGCGCACTTGAGTGCCGTAGATTGGGGCGTTGCTGCTGATACCCACGACGGAGTCGCTTGTGTGGCTATGGAAGAAAGTTGCTTTGGATGTTAGCTGGATAGGTTGATTGAACAGTCGATTCGTAGAGTAATTGATACCAGCTTCGGAGCTCTCGATCCTTTGGGTCTTGTATATATTGTCGCAAGATGAATGGTCTCTAGGACATTGACTTGAGCTGCCTGCTGGTTCTCCATTAACATACCCGGAGATCAGGAAGGCGTTGCCTGCAGAAATCGGACGGAAACCTTGCCCGTAATTAGCAAAAATAACGAGGTTTTTTGGGATTAGGTCATAGGCTAACGCCAAATTATAGATTTCTTCATTGACGTGGATTTTATGACGTTGATTGGATTTCTCCATTGCCTCTCGATTGGCATCCAGCGCCTCTAAGGATGTATAGTCCTTTCTGTAGCCAGGCGTAATAGTCAACCGCTTGATTTGTATTGTCGGTTGGATATAAAACGCCGTGCTCACTTTGATGGATGAGGCGACAGGGTTGGCATCTTGCGTCATCCAGCGCATGGAAGCAGGGTTGTCATAACTGCGCTCAGTCTCAGTTTTTTGCTTGGCATATTGGATGCCGGTCAACAAGCTGAGGCCGAATCCATCGGTTTCGTAGATTTGAGCGGTATTCGCCAGGTCAAAATTAGTATTGTGGAATTGATAGGCATCCAAACGGTCTCCACGACAGATTCTGGCATTATCACGCGCAGTATTGTTAGGGTTGGATGGGATGATTGGATTATTGGTGATGCTGTTTCGTAAAATAAAATTGCCATCGCAATAGCTGTTGTTGGGAAGCGGGTTGGTATCATTACCTTGCCAGCCTCTTGGCGTTGTCTCGTCCTGATCAGTGTGTCCTGTGCCTATGCTGGCCTTAAGGTTTATCCATTTTGTATCTGGCGTGAATTCCCAAGTTTGGGAGATGGTTTCCTCATCAATCGCACGTAGCACGTAGGGCGTGGAAAAGCCCGAACCCAACTGGGACAGTGTATCGTATTGCTGGACGGTCGCCCCTTGAGTGAGCTTGGCGAGTGAAGTAGATATTCTCAGGGAGTCGATCGGGAATAATGTGATCTTGTAAAGCTCAGAAACGATATTGAGATTGGAATATGCAAGTTCTTCGCCATTACCCTGCATGATGTTGTTGGACTGGCGATTGGTATAGTTGTATATCAAATCAATTTTGTCATGCGGACGCGCATAAGCCAGATATGAGCGCAGGTATTCGTTATTGTTGTTGCCATAACCAAATTTGAGTCTTGCACCTGCCATTTGTCCTGGACGAAGAAAGTCTTCGGCATCCTTGGTGACGGTAATGACGGCACCGCCTAAAAAGCCGGAGTTGCTATTGATTTGCGGCCCACGCCTGATTTCTATGGTTTTCAACAGGTCAGGTTCAATATAAGTGCCTTTTGATCTGTATTTTTCATAGTTTTTCAATACGCCATCTACAGATACTGCAACATCATTGCTTTCAAATCCGCGGATATTAAAGCTCATGCCGTTCAGGCGAGGCCCGCCATCGATACTGACGCCAGCAGTATTCCTGACAGCATCAAATACAGTCGAGACTTGCCGTCTTTCCAAGTCTTCTGAAGTTATCTTGGTAATGGACTGTGTTTTATTGATGCGTACGTCACGAATTCTGGAAGAACTGACGCTGGTTTCCGGCAAAATGGTATCTTGAGGATTGCTTCTGGCGGACGGAGCTGGTGTAGATGTTGGGGTAGGAGCTACTTTTTTAATAGGTTGTTCTTGATCTTCCTCAGACTCTTCTGCCAGGCCGAGCAATGGCTGATGTAGCAAGGCAGAGAATAAAACAAGTGCCAATAGTGTGCCGCGGTTCGACATGATGGAGCTGGCAATTGTCATGATGGGATAAGGAAGGACCAAATAAATGTTCAAGCAAAACCAGGCATGTGAAATGCATGCCGGGCATACGGCTAACTAATAAACTTACTTCTTGCGACGGCGGCTTGCAGCACCGAGCATGACCAGTCCAAGAGCCAACATGGCGTAAGTGCTGGGCTCGGGCACGGCGGCTACTGCAACCGTGGCCAGGGCTACCTGGTCGATCAGGATGTGGGCTTCGGCAGCCTTGAACTGGAAGGTGTACAGATCTGCACCTGTTACATTGTTCCAAACCCAATACAGTTCTTGCTCGCTACCGGCACCTTGATCTGCTCCATCGGTAAAGGCCAGGATGCTATTGGCGGCAACACCGTTAAGCGAAGCCTCGGAAGCCAGGCTGTTGCCTTGAGTGGCTACACGCAGGTACACATCAAAAACACCTGCAGTACCAGCCAAGGTGGCGGTAATGGTTGGCAGGCTGAACAGGGTATAGATATCACCATTTTGGAAGGTGAAACCAGCAGGAGAAAGGTTGATGGTGCCTGCGCCAATTTCGGGGGTGGAATCGCCGGATAAGGTGTCGAAAGTATTCCACTCTGTTAATTGAACTGGTTCAGCATCACCCCACGGTGCAGCAGAGTCCCAGACGCCGCCAGCCGCCAATGCGGAGCCGCTGAATATCAAAGAGGTTGCCAATGCGATCGAAGATAATGTTGTGTTCATTGTTTTAATACCTAACTTAATAAAATAATTGAAGACTAATTACTTACGAGCGCGCCGGGCAGTCGCTCCGAGAACGCCTAGACCCAATGCGAGCATTGCGTAGGTGCTTGGTTCCGGTACGGCGGTAACGACGGCCAATGCGAGTTGATCAAGGCTCAGGTGTGTTTCAGCTGCACCAAAATTGAAGACATAGATACCGGCTGCAGATACATCGCTCCACTTCCAATAAACTTCTTGCTCTACGCCACGGCCTGACAACAGGAAGGTTTCTACCAAAGTGGCGGATACGCCGTTCAGGGTCGCTTCTGTATTGAGCAGGGTGCCTGTGGTAGCTGCACGCAGGTAAACGTCAAATGTGCCGGTGGCGGTTGGCGAGCCGAGCAGGATGGCGATGAAGTTGCTTACGCCAAAAGAGTTGTAAATATTCTGGGTGCTGGTAAGGGAAGCCAGGGTGCTGGTTTCGGTAAGCGTAGCGCCTGCGCCATATTCTGGCGTTGTATTGTGGAATGAAGACGCAAAGTTATCCCAAGCGGCATATTGCACAACCAGGGAGTCGTCCCATGGCGTTGCGGAATCCCAAGCATTGGTAGCAGCGAACGATGTCGTGGCGAATGTCGTACCTACTGCCAAGGCGATAGCCGCCATTTTTATGGAAAAAGTCATGATGTATTACCCCGATGTAATATAAAGATACTAGCCCGCACAAAGTACGGGCTAGTGATATTGCTTTTAGTTGATTAGCGTTTAGGCGTTGTTCTTGCGGGAACGACGGCCAGCGTAGGCAAGCACGCCGAGGCCGAGTGCCAGCATGCCATAGGTGCTTGGCTCAGGAACTGCTGCAACCGCAACAGTGGCGAGGGCCAATTGGTCCAGGCTTGTATGGGCTGTCAGGTCAGTCCATGTGAAGGTGAGATTGCTATTAACGCTGACATCGCTCCACAGGAAGTAGTATTCGCGCTCAGCATCGACCAGGCCGAATTGAGTGCCATTGTATTGGTAGAATGTTTCTACGGCTGTGGCTGCCACACCGTTCAGATAGGCTGTGGTGGATGGCTCAAGACCTGCAACAGCAACACGCAGATAAACGTCAAATACTCCAGTGGCTGAGGTGTTCAACACAGCGTTGTAGGAAATGGCATTTTCCTGCCAGCTGTAAATATTGTCGGTGGATGTGATGATAGGGGTGCCAGTAGCAGTCAGAGTGCCGCTGCCTGCCACATCCGGGGTCGCGTCAGTGAAGTTGTTGCCACTTACGCTGTCCCAAGAAAACTCATTCCATTCTGCGTAGTCTGTAATTGTTGCAGAACCCCAAGGTGTGCTTGCGGAATCCCAAGCATTGACAGTTGCGAAAGCGGAAGAGCTGAATGCCAAACCTGTAGCGAGAGCTAAAGCTGAAAGTTTCATCATGAATACCTTTATAAAGTGAATGCCACCAACCCCTTCCCCTTGAAGGCGTAGACATTCAATTCAACATTTAGGCTCACGGACCCACACCGTCGAGCAATCAATGACCATCACCCTATGAACGGGTACGGTCAGAAAACCAATTCCATTAATCGGCCGTGTTATGTTGGCTTTTATCCTGATCATTGCTTGCGGGCTGGAAGTCCACGACAAAGCGGTACTGTTTGCCGCAATCAATGATGATTTCTTTTTGCCCGCGACGCAGCAGGCGTATATCGACCTTGAGGCTGCCGAAGCCATCATGCTCAACCAACTCATCCAATAGGTTGATTAGGCAAGTCTTTACAGGGGCTTTTGCTGGCAACATAAGGTTAAATCTATCCGCTTCTTATTTGAATGATACTTGCATACTGATAGCAACATTAAAACAAATGATAACAATTATCATTGAGTGATGCAATAGCAATATACATACATTTGCATTTGAAATTAGAAGGTTATTTCAGTAATGAAGCGGATATTGCGGCCTGCGGCGCGGTTGCCTTGGAATCCGCCAAGGTCCCCGCTTGCATTTAGGTAATAGTCCTTGTTTTTGATATTTTCACCAACCAAGCGAAAAGCAAGATTCGGGGCGGCGATCCAATACAGTCCTGCATTGAATATTTCGTATCCGTCCTGAATATTAAGCCCGGAAGTGCCTATATACGCCATGCGGGGAGATACTTTTCTATAGCTGATATTGAAGCCCAGATTTTTTAGTATCTGAGTGCCCATGGTCAAATTGAAGGTTTTTGCGGGAATGCGATAAAGTTTTGCCGATTGCTCTTCATTGTTGATTTCTGTACCCCAAGTATTGGAAAAGGAAGCCCGGGCATAGAAGTCGCGGTATAGCAGACTCCCTTCGAACTCATTGCCTTTTCTTTTTTCTTTACCGTCTTGCGTTGCAATGCCTGTGGTTGGATCCATGCTGAAGGAGCGTAATAGGTGATCAGTGTCTATCTCGAAATAGGTCAGTTTTGAAATCAATTGCACTTCACTATTGAATAAGCGTGGGTTTTCATAGCTCAAGCCAATTTCACGTGATTCGCTCTTCTGTAGCTTGTATACGTCTCCGCAGATGTAGTTGGTAGATGGGGTTGCGCAGTTTCCTTCGCCGCCATCGTAGCCGTTGTAAGGAAAGTCAGCTGCACTCGAATATGAGAAGTATTCATTGGTGGATGGCGGACGGAATCCTTGGGCATAGTTTCCGAACAAGGTCAGTTGCCTGGGAATTAAGTCAAAAGTCAGGCCAAGGCTGTAAGTTTTATGGGTAAAACTGATGCTGTCGGACAAGCCTTTTTCTGCCAGATGGTTTTTGACGCGAGGCTCCAGAATTTTCATTTCATAATGGTCGATGCGGACACCGGGAATGATGCCCAGCCGGTCGATTTGCAGTCTTGGTTGGACGTAAAAGGCAGAGTAGGTATTTTTACCAGAAACGCTTGCAGCCCAGAATCCGTCATTGCAAGAGTAGTTCGGATCACGAAGCGGGTCACGGCAGCTGCTGTTCTGTGAATAGGTCCTGCTGATTTCCTTGCTGATGCTACGGTGTTGCAACCCGGTCAATAATGACAGGCTGAGTGTGTCTTGCTTGAAAATATCAGCAGTATTGGCAATGTCGATCGTCGTACTTTTAAACTTCAAATGATCATATCTCGTGCCTAAATTCCTTGTGCATTTTACATTGATCGCATAGTAGCAATTGTCGTCCATTTTTGTATGACCTTTGCCCACGGTAGCAACAAGATTGATCCAAGGATGGTTGGGATTCCAGCGGATGGTTTCAGAGATACTGTAGTCTTCTATCGTGCGGTCCACGTTGCCGAATAAGTCGGGATTCGCCCCTATTGCATCGTATTGTTGCAATCCGGACTCTTCCAGTAATACGGCTGATGTGGAAAGCTCGAGCGTATCCGTAAGGAAGATACTGATTTTCAGGAGTTGGGATGTTGAGTCTACATTGGACGCTTCAAGCTTGCTGCCGTCAGCATGAGTAATGTCGTTGGAGTTTCGATAGGCGCGGTTATACAAAATATCAATTGCATCGTGAGGGCGTGCATACACAAGATAGGATTTCTGGAATTCATCGTTATTGCTGGCGTATCCAAATTTCAGGCGCGCGCCATAGCGCTGGCCGGGCTTCAGCAGGTCGGCAGCGTCTTTCGTCCTGAGCAGGACGGTTCCGCCTATGGAGCCTGAGCCACTGGAGATTTGCGGCCCTCGTTGCACCTCAATGGATTTCAATAGTTCCGGCTCGGCAAAAGTGCCGCCAAACCGGTATTTTTCAAAGCTTTTCGGGATGCCGTCCACACGGACTTGAACGTCTTCATTATCTGCAAAGCCTCGCACGTTGAAAGACATGCCGCTTGGTCGAGGCCCGCCTTCAAATGTTACACCGGGCACATTTTGAACAGCCTCGAAAATAGTGGCTGGTTGCGTTCTTTCCAGTTCCTTGGCCTCTATGGTCGTAATGGTTTGAGTTCGGTCGATAGTGACGGCATCCTGCTTAATGCGGCTGGCACTGACGCCGACTTCCGGCAGTACTGTGGCTTCAGGAGGGAGAGGTTTTGAAGAGGGGCGCGTAGTGGATGGCTTTCTCTCATTCTTATTGAATGTTGATTTATTTTCTGTCGACTCCACTGCCACTGCAGGAGTGGTTTGCTGTTGATCGGCAGCTAGTGCCGGCAAGCCTGTTAACACTGGCAAAAACAGCATCACTGCGCAGGCGATGCGAAAATAGCCAGGTTTTTGGAAGGTTTTCATGATGGGCTGCATTGAGCTGGAGCATGGGCGAGAAAAACCGGCATCTGGACATTATGTCCAGTTGCCGGTATCGGTGAATGCCGGAAGTATTATGACGATCAGGCGATGTTCTTGCGGCGGGAGCGGCTGCCCATGAAGCCCAGGATGCCTAGACCGATTGCCATCATGCCGTAGGCGCTTGGCTCAGGCACGGCAGCAACAGCTACAGTAGCAAGGGCCAGTTGATCCAGGCCTACGTGGGATTTTGCAATGGCATTGAAGTTGAATACTTGGTTTACACTGGTAATCGTGACGTCTTGCCAAACCCAGTAGGCTTCTTCCACGTAGCCAGAACCCATGCCTTCAAATTCCACAACATCAAAGAATTGAGTGACTTTAGTCGCTGATACACCGTCAAGCGTGGCTGTAGGCAGGAAGGTGGAGCCATTGGTCTTGACCTTGAGATACACATCAAAAACATCGCCAACTGCGCCAATGCTGGTCAACTGGAAGTTGTAAGTCGCATCGTTGTTGGTGAAGTGATAGAGATTTCCAGTGCTGGTAACAAATACTCCAGCTTGCGCATTGACGTAGCCGTTGCTGCCGTATTGCGGTGTTGCATCGCGTCTGCCAACGAATGTATTCCATTCGGCATAATCGGTGGCATTTGCAACGTCACCCCATGGATAGTCTTCGTACCAAACATTGTCGGCAGCGAAAGCCTGGCTGCTGAAAAATGCGCTACCAGCCAAAGCCAAAGCAGCAAATGTGGTTGTCATTTTCATTGATTTATTCCTCGCTTGAGAGCACCTGACAGTCCCTTCCCCGAGAAGGCGCTAGTACTCAACTACATACAAAAAACCCCACGGACTCTCACCGTCGGGGCAAATGGATAATCTTCTTTATGAGCAAGATGATTATCCGGAGTCATGGTAGTTTCCCAGTAGGGGGGAGGTAAGGGATCTACCTGCAACTACAAATAATAATTATTAGCATTAACATTATATGGGTTTTATAAAAAACGCAAGGCTATGCTCATAAAAATTGAGGTGTCCCTTATAATTCATTCTTATGTCCATATTGCTCATGATTATTTTGGTGAGTGTCGCCGGCGGAGTATTGAGTGTGCTCGCTGCGGCATTTTTTGCACTCAAGGCCAAGGCCGCCTGGATGCCCATGTTGATCAGTTATGCCATAGGCGCGTTGCTTGGGGCGGTATTCCTCGAAATCCTCCCGCATGCATTTCAGATATCAAGCAGCCTTGAGGTGATGTCGGCTACGGTGCTGCTGGGTATCCTGCTATTTTTCATGCTGGAGAAGCTGGTGTTGTGGCGCCATTGTCATGGTGAAGCATGTGAGGCGCATGCGGTAGATGCTCATCACCACCAGCATGGGGATCATGATCATGGCCGTAGCGGATTGATGATCATGATCGGCGACACTTTCCATAATTTCGTGGATGGGGTGTTGATCGCGGCTGCTTTCTTAGTGGATGTGCGGCTGGGATTCGTCACTGCGGTTGCCATCATCGCCCACGAAATTCCCCAGGAAGTGGGTGATTTCCTGATTTTGCTGCATTCAGGGTATAGCAAGCAGCAGGCATTGCTGTTTAACCTGGTGTCGAGCATGGCGACCCTGGTCGGGGCTGTGGGGGCTTATTTCGCCCTAGGCTTGGTGCAAGGCTGGATTCCCACGATTCTTGGGTTGGCTGCCGCCAGCATGATATACGTAGCTGTCGCAGACTTGATTCCCGGGTTGCACAAGCGGACGGAATTGCGTGCGACCTTGCAGCAGGTTGGCCTCATCGGGCTGGGCGTGGCGTCCATATGGCTAGCGGGCGAGTTGGTGCACTGATTGCGGATGGACTGATTCTGTCTTACCTCGACGTGCCATTGCAGCATTTCAGCCCGCGCATCCTCAAGGCGATGAAACGGCCGGCCAGCAGCGAGAATAACTTGGCGCGCATCAAGGCCTGGCGGGACATTTGCCCCGGCATCACCATCCGCAGTACTTTATATCGCCGGCTTCCCCGGCGAAACGAATAAGGATTTTGAACACCTGCTTGAGTTTCTGCAGGAAGCCCAACTGGATCGGGTAGGGTGTTTTGCTTATTCTGCAGTGGATGGCGCTGCAGCGAATGCGCTGGGTAATCATGTGCCAGAGCCGTTGAAGCAGGAGCGTTTGGCGCGATTCATGGAAGTGCAGGAAAGCATCAGCACTGAAAAGCAAAAACGCAAGATTGGGCGCATTGAAACCGTACCGTATTGACTGATGAGGTAAATGGCGACCAAGCGATTGGCCGTACGGCAACGGATGCTCCGGAGATTGATGGAGTGGTTTATCTTGCGGGTGCGGATGGTTTGCAGCCGGGCGATCTGGTGGAAGTGCAGATTGTCAATTCAGACGGTCACGACTATGGGCTGCTCCGCCGGTAAGGGATTGAACGCAATAATGCCCGGGCTAGCTGAACAGGTCTGGCATGATGGGCGCGGGGCGCTCTGAATCAGCGCGCTCTTCCAGGAAATCCAGAGTATGAGGGCAGCGCGTGGGGTTGCGGATGGACTTGCGCTTCTTGCCGGTGGCGTGAATGTTGACGTAAGGCGTTTGGCTGATGCGCACATAGCCGGATGCTTGCAGTTTTGCCAGCGTGGTTTCAAACAGGCTGAGCGGGTTGTCTATGTTTTGCAGGATAATGGAATTCTTGCCGACCTTGAGCACGTTATACATGACGAACTTGCTGCCTGTCTGTTTGCCATAGATTTCGCCGCTGTGAATATCCACGATTTACCTTTCCCAATACTTTTCCAATCATATCGTTATGGCTGGAACTTTACAAGGTTGGTGAAATCAACGGCCGGTTTGCGTCATTCTGCGGAACTGGATATGTTGCTTAATGAAATCAATGGCCTGGGAACGGTAGCCTAAATTGGAGTTATCCTTGATCCACATGTGGATCACGCCGCCGAAGAATAACTGCGTATCCATAGCCAATGTGGCGGGATCAAGTTCCGGATGGATCAGGCCCTTTTGTTTGGCTTTTTCGTAAAGCAGTTGCGTTTTGTCTATGAAGCTTTGGCAGGTGATGAGTACTTGTTGCAGCACTTCATTGAATTCATCGACATATTCGCACTTTGCCATCATGATTTCATAGGTTTGCCGGGTTGAGGCGTCTGTTTCCAGCGTTTTAATCGTATTGCAAAAGAATTGCTCTATAGATGCCAAGGGGTCTTCTGATTGATCATCCAGTACGGCAGCGTCCAATTGTTCAATGAAGGGCAGCATGGCTTGGTCGCGCATGGCTTGAAACAGCTCGATCTTGTTGGCGAAGTGCCAGTAGACGGCGCCCCGGGTGACTTGTGCATGCGTGGCGATATGCTCCATGGTGGTGTGGCTCACGCCTCGCTTGGCGAATACTTCGCGTGCAGCGGTAATAATGCGCTGGCGGGTGAGTTCGGCGTCTTCCTTAGTTTTACGTGCCATGTGCTTTAAGATATCCCTGACGAGAAAACAGTTTTACATACAAACGTGATTGTATATAATATACATTCGTTAGTGAATGTAAGCAAGTAATTTGTTTATAAGACATGGGGTTATATATGAGGGTGCGCGTGATGAATCCAGTTCATACCAATGCAAGAGGGTTGAATTCCAGTAAAAAAATCGTGCTGGCCATGATGGCGGCTTTTGCCTTGGCTTCCTGTAGCAAGGGCGAGCAGCAGGCCGGGCAGGCAGGCCCCCAGGCATTGCCTGTTAGTGTCGTCGAGCTGCAGCCCGCCAGCGTTCCTGTCTCTGCCGAGGCCGTGGCTCAAACCGAAGGCGCGCGCGAGGTGGAGATTCGTCCCCGCGTGGGCGGCATTCTGCTGAAGCGGTTGTATGAAGAAGGCGCGCCCGTCAAGGAAGGCCAGGTGCTGTTCCAGATCGATCCCGAGCCATACCAGATTGCGCTTGAGCAGGCAAAGGCCCAGTTGGTCCAGGCCCAGGCCAGGATTGCCCAGACCAAGCGTGAGGCGGAGCGGCTAAAAGGGTTGTTGGAGTCGAACTCGATCAGTCAGCGGGAATATGATAATGCCGTCTCCGACGACGACGTGGCAAAAGCATCTTTGCTGCAATACCAGGCCAGCGTGCGCGAGGCTGAGTTGAATCTTTCCTATACCAAGGTGACGGCGCCCGTGAGCGGCATTTCCGGCCGCTTCCAGTTCTCTGAGGGGGCGCTGGTGTCTGCCAACGATAGCCTGCTGACCACTGTGGTGCAGCTGTCTCCTATTTGGGTACGTTTCAGCCTCTCCGACAATGAGATTCAGCAGCTTGGCGGCGCCGTCACGGAAAAAACCGTAAAGAAGATCACCTTGAAATTGCCGGACGGTTCGGAATATGACGAGGGCGGCAAGCTCAACTTTGCTGCAAGCCAGATTGATCCTGCCTTGGGCACGCAACAATTGCGTGCAACATTCGCCAACGCGGATAAAAAGTTATTGCCGGGCCAGTTCGTTCGCGCCAAGGTCGTGGTGGGGGAGCGTGATGGCGTCTTCCTGGTGCCCCAAGTGGCGGTGATGAATTCTCAGCAAGGCCGCTTTGTATATGTCGTGGATGAAAACAATCATGCCGCGGTGCGCCCCGTCGTCACTGGCGACTGGAGCGGCCGTGACTGGGTGATCCTCAAGGGCTTGAATGCTGGCGACAAGGTGGTGATCGACAACCTGATCAAGATCCGTCCCGGTGCGCCTTTGCAGCCGCATCCTCCTGCCCAGGAAGGTGCGCCGGCACAAGGTGAGCCGCAGAAGTCCGCAGCCAACACCAGCGGCAAGCTGGCCTAAAAGAGGGCAATCATGACGAGATTCTTTATTACGAGGCCGATTTTTGCGTCGGTCGTATCGATCATTATTGTGCTTGCAGGCTTGGCCGCCGCCTTCCAGCTGCCTATCGCGCAATATCCGCAAATTGCCCCGCCGACAGTCATGGTGACTGCCACTTATCCAGGCGCCAGCGCCGAGACGCTTGCCAAGACAGTGGCCGCGCCGATAGAGGAGCAGTTGAGCGGCATCGAGGGGCTGCTTTACTACCAATCCAGCGCTGACTCCAGCGGCACCTTGACCATTACCGTCACCTTTGAGACGGGAACGGATGTGGACCAGGCGACCTTCAACGTCAGCAACCGTGTCAACATTGCCACGCCGCGGTTGCCTGAAGACGTGCGCCGGACCGGCTTGATCGTGCAAAAGCGGTCGAATGACATCTTGATGGCATTGATGCTGGTTTCCCCGAACAAGACTTATGACCCGCTGTATCTCAGCAACTACGCCACGATCAATGTGCTGGACGAGTTGAAGCGTATCAAGGGCGTGGGCGATGTCACCGTGTTCGGTACGCAGGATTACTCCATGCGTATCTGGCTGCGCCCGGACAAGATGGCGCAATTGGGCGTGACCACCAGCGATATTGCAGCTGCGATTGCCGCACAGAATGCGCAATATGCCGCAGGGCGGATCGGCCAGGATCCTGCGCCGGATGACCAGCAGATCGTCTATACCGTGACAGCCAAGGGCCGCTTGATCGAGCCCGAACAGTTCGCCAATATCATCGTCAAGGCCAACGGCCCGCGCGGCGTCCTTTACCTCAAGGACGTGGCGCGGATCGAACTGGGCGCGCAGAACTACAATATCCGCACGACCTTGCAAGGGCAGCCTGGGGTGGGTATCCCGGTCTTCCTGCAGACAGGGGCGAACGCGCTGGATACCGCCGAGGCGATCAAGGCCAAGATGGAGGAGCTGAAGCAGCGCTTCCCCGAGGACATGGATTACCGCATTCCTTACGACACCAGCGATTTCGTCAAGGCTTCGATCGGCGAGGTGGTGCATACGCTGGGCGAAGCCATGATCCTGGTGGTGCTGGTGGTGTTCCTGTTCCTGCAGAGCTGGCGCGCTACCTTGATCCCGATCATCGCGGTGCCTATCTCCCTGATTGGTACGTTTGCCGGGTTGTGGTTGTTCGGCTTCTCGATCAACACGCTGACGCTTTTTGCCATGGTGCTCGCGATTGGTATCGTGGTGGATGATGCGATCGTGGTGCTGGAAAACATCGAGCGCCTGATGAGCCAGGAAAAACTTTCCCCGTTGAATGCCGCCATCAAGTCGATGCAGCAGGTATCCAGCGCGGTGGTGGCCATCGTGCTGGTATTGTGCGCCGTGTTCATTCCCGTGGCTTTCATGGGCGGCATCGCGGGCGAACTGTACCGCCAATTCGCCGTGACGGTCGCTGTTGCCGTGGTGATTTCCGGTATCGTCGCGCTGACATTGACGCCGGCTCTCTGTGCGATCCTGCTCAAGCACGTCCATGGCGAATCGAAGCTGTTCAGGCCTTTCAACCGCGGCTTCGATAAGCTGACCAACTTCTATACCTCCGTGGTCGGCTTGACCTTGCGTCACCGGATCATCGGGGCGATCGTGTTTGTTGGCATCATTGCGGCCGGGGTCTACCTGTTCCGCATCGTGCCGACGAGCTTCGTCCCTCCAGAGGACCAGGGCTATGTGGTGACTGCTGCCATCATGCCGGACGGCGCAAGCCTCACCCGCACCAGCAGGACCATGGAAAACGTACGCAAGGCGATTGCCGAGGATCCTGCAGTGGCCAGCCAGTTCGTGATCAATGGCTTTGATCTGATCGGCGGCGGCAACAAGACCAGTGCCGCGACCATGTTCGTGCGGATGAAGGATTGGGATGAACGCACCACCACTGCCGAGCAGATTGTGCAGCGCTTGTTCGGCATCGGCATGATGCAGCCGGACGGCATGGCGATCGCGTTCAACCCGCCTGCGATTCGCGGCCTCGGCAGTTCCGGCAGCATGGAAATGTATATCCAGAGCCGCGAAGATACCGACCCGATCCACCTTTCCGAGGTGGTAAACAACTTCATGGACGCCTTGCGCAAGGAATCGCGCCTGTCCGGCATCAATACTTTCTTCCGTCCGACCGTGCCGCAGCTGTCGATCGAGGTGGACGAGGCGAAGGCCTTATCCCTAGGGGTGCCGATTGCGGATGTTTACGCCACCTTGCAAAGCACGATGGGCACTTTGTATGTCAATGACTTCAACCGTTCCGGCCGTACCTATCGCGTGCAATTGCAGGCGGAGCCAGCTTACCGCATGAAGCCTGAAGATATCGGGCGCGTATATGTGCGGGCCGCCGGCGGGGAAATGATCCCGATGTCGGCGCTGAGCAAGGTGAAGGAGATTATTGGTGCCGAGCAGTTGGAGCGTTACCAGGGCCTGCTGGCTGCCAAGGTCATGGGAGGCGGCGCGTATGGCGTCAGTTCCGGCGATGCCATCAGTCTGATCGAGCAGATCGCCCACGATACCTTGCCTGACGGCTACCAGCTCGCCTGGACCAGCCAGGCTTACCAGGAAAAGCTCACCGGCAATGCAGCGATCTTTGCATTCAGCTTCGCCATTATCATGGTGTTCCTGATCCTGGCGGCACAGTTCGAAACCTGGGCGTTGCCGCTTGCGGTCATCATGGCGGTGCCATTCGCCTTGGTGGGCGCCTTGCTGGCGGTGTTGTTCCGCGGCATGCCTAACGACATCTACTTCCAGATTGGCCTGGTGACATTGGTCGGCCTGGCGGCGAAGAACGCCATCCTGATCGTCGAGTTCGCGAGCCAGAAGCTGGAAGAGGGCTTGCCGATCAAACAGGCCGCCATCGAAGCCGCGCGCTTGCGCTTCCGCCCGATCGTCATGACCTCGATGGCGTTTGTGCTGGGGATCGTGCCGTTGGTGATTGCAACAGGCGCAGGTGCTGCCGCACGCCGCTCGATGGGGACGGGCGTATTCGGCGGCATGCTGCTGGCAACCTTTATTGCCACGATATTTATCCCGATGTTCTTTACCTGGTTGTCTGGGCAGACCAGCAGCCGCGTGCATCACGATGACCAAAAGGAAACAGCATGATGGTACGTCACAACATAATTTATGCTGCCGTTACATTGGCTTTGGCCGGCTGTATGGTGGGGCCGGATTACCATCGGCCAGACACGAAGCTGCCAGCTAGTTTCAATGCGTCTGAAGCTACGCAGACAGACGCACAGGCCGCATTGAATCTGGATAAATGGTGGGAAACATTCCAGGACCCGGTCTTGAACGAGCTGATGGACAAGGCATTTGCCGATAACCTGGATATCGTCAAGGCGGTGGCCAGGATTGAAGAGGCTGATGCCGCCATGCGCGAAGCGGGCGCTGCCTTGTTTCCCCAGATTGACCTGAGCGGAAACGGCGTGCGCCAGAAAGTGACGGAAACCGGTGCCTTCCCGTTGCCGTCCCATGTACCTGCGATTCGTGAGAATTACAACCTGCAGCTGGGAACCAACTTCGAGCTGGATTTCTGGGGCAGGTTGCGCCGTGCGCGTGAGGCTGCAAGGGCCCAGGCCTTGGGCACTTATTTCGCCAAGGATACGGTCAGCTTGTCCTTATCGGGATTGGTGGCCAGCAACTATCTCTTGTTGCGCAGCCTGGAGGCGCAGATTGCCGTGTCGCGGGACAGCTTGAAGAGTCGTGAGGAAAGCCTGGCGTTGACCAAGCGGCGTCTCGAGGGAGGCGTTGCCTCCATCCTTGACGTGCATCAGGCCGACGTAGCCAACTCCAATCTGGTGGCGCAGATTGCCGACCTGGTGCGCCAGCGCGAAATCGTGCAGCATCAGCTTGCCGTGCTGACGGGAGACCTTGAGCTCAAGGTGCCGGAAGGGGATATTCACCAGTTGCCAGCACCTCCAATCCCTCCGGCAAACCTGCCTTCCAGCTTGCTGGAGGCACGTCCCGACATCCGCGAGGCCGAGCAGACCTTGATCTCTGAAAATGCCCAAATCGGGGTTGCCAAGGCAGCCTTGTTCCCGACCATCAGCCTGACGGCAACCTATGGCGGCGAAAGTGCGGCCTTGAATGAAATCATGCATGCACCATCCCGTATCTGGTCTACCGGCCTGGGATTGAGCCTGCCTATTTTCAATGCGGGCAGGTTGTCAGCTCGTGTCGACCAGGCAACCGCAAGGCAAAAGCAGGCGTTGGCAACATACCAAAGCTCTATCCAGACTGCGTTCAAGGAAGTGAACGACGCGTTGGTGACGGTCCGCCAGAGCCGCGAACGCGAAGATGCCTTGAATATCAGCCAGGAAGCGGCGAAGAAGGCGTTGCAGGTGTCTGAGAACCGTTATAAGTCGGGATATTCCGCTTATTTGGATGTGCTCGATTCGCAGCGGGTTTACAACGATGCCGCGCTGGCGTTCATCCAGAGCCGACAGGCAAGGTTGACCGCAACCGTCGATCTCTTCAAGGCCCTGGGCGGAGGGTGGAAAACCGCCCAATACGATCAGCCTGAAAAGCAGGCCAGTAAATAGCGACGCAACATCAATAGCTATACGTTAAGGAAAACCGGGCGTGTCCCGGTTTTCTTTTGTGAAGTGATTCAATTCAGCTGCCGCCCTGGCGCCATGTTAAAATTCCTCGTTTATTTCCATTGCGATTTCCCATGACAGTTCGTACCCGTTTTGCCCCCAGTCCTACCGGTTTCCTGCATATCGGCGGTGCCCGTACCGCCTTGTTTTCATGGGCTTATGCCCGCAAGCATGCAGGGCAGTTCGTGTTGCGTATCGAAGACACCGATGTGGCGCGCTCGACGCCGGAGGCCGTGCAAGCCATTCTCGACGGCATGAACTGGTTGGGCTTGAGCTGGGATGAAGGCCCGTTCTACCAGATGCAGCGCATGGACCGCTACAAGGAGGTCATCCAGAAGCTGCTGGATGAAGGCAGCGCGTATTACTGCTATTGCAGCCGGGAAGAGCTGGACGCGATGCGCGAGCGACAAATGCAGGAAGGCAAGAAGCCCCGCTACGATGGACGTTGGCGGCCGGAGGCCGGCAAGGCATTGCCGGCCGTGCCGGCAGATATTCCGCCCGTCGTGCGATTCAAGAACCCGCTCACGGGCAACGTGGTTTGGGATGACCTGGTCAAAGGGCGGATCAGTATTGCAAATGAAGAGCTGGACGATTTGATCATTGCGCGGGCGGATGGCACGCCCACCTATAATTTCTGCGTGGTGGTCGATGATTGGGATATGGGGATCACCCAGGTGATACGCGGCGATGACCACGTCAATAACACGCCGCGCCAGATCAATCTGTTGCAGGCGCTTGGCGCTGCCATCCCGCAATATGCCCATCTCTCCATGATCCTTGGCGATGACGGCCAGAAGCTATCCAAACGCCATGGCGCCGTGAGTGTGATGCAATATCACGAGGACGGCTATTTGCCGGAAGCCGTGCTGAATTATCTGGCGCGCCTTGGCTGGTCGCATGGCGATGACGAAATTTTCAGCATGGCCCAGTTCTGCGAGTGGTTCGGGCTGGACCATGTGACGCCTTCTGCCGCCCAGTTCAACACTGAAAAGCTCAACTGGCTCAATGCCCACTATATCAAGCAGGCGGACTTGAGGCGTTTGGCGGACGATGTTGCCGGGCGCCTGGCGCGGTCCGGCATTGCCGTCAACGCGGGCGTGGACCTGCAGGCGGTGATTTCGCTATACCGCGATCGCGCCAATACCCTCAACCAGCTTGCCAGCAGCATTGCGTATTTCTACCGCAAGCCCGAGATTGACGCAGCCGCATTGGAAAAGCACGTGACTCCCGAAATATTGCCGGTCATGAATGCGTTGTTCGGCGAGCTGAAGGAGATAGATTGGATGCAGGAAAAGCTGCATGAAGCCATTGAGGCTGCCGTCACCAACAATGGACTCAAGTTTCCCAAGGTGGCTATGCCGTTGCGCGTGATGCTGACCGGTGGCGCCCAGTCGCCCAGCATCGATGCGGTGATGGCGTTGCTGGGCAGGGAAGAGGGCCTGGCACGGATGCAGGCAGTCTTGCAGGCGCAGCTATAAGGGAGAAAAAGCCTGTAAAGGACAGAACAATTTGGTTTCTATGCAGTCCTAGTGTCAAGTTGATGACGTTGTGTCGGAACTGAATTGACAATAGGCACTTGTTTTTCAGCTTGTAGGCCCCACTAATTGAGAGGCAGGGAATTGCTGATTGTTAGTGGCAAGCGCTAGCTTGGGGAAAGTTTTTCACGTAAAGTTACTTTTTAAGAATAAAACTCCCTATATATACAACTACAAGGTAAAGGAGCATCAAAATGAGCGTTAAAGGGCAGATGTTACAAGACCCCTTTCTGAACACGTTGCGCAAGGAGCACGTGCCTGTTTCGATTTATCTCGTCAATGGGATCAAGCTGCAGGGGCAAGTGGATTCCTTTGATCAATACGTCATCCTGCTCAAGAATACCGTCACCCAGATGGTATACAAGCACGCAATTTCAACCATTGTGCCAGGCCGTGCGGTTTCTATTCCCCATGGGCCTTCCTCCTCGTCCGAAGGTTAATTCTTGCCAAGTATTTGTTCATATGTTTGACCGGCCAGTCGGTGGAGATGCTTCCGTACTGGTAAGCGTGGATTTTGGCGATCCTGGATACGAGGAAAGCCTGCAGGAGTTGCGACAGCTCGTCATTAGCGCGGGCATGTCGATTACAGGGACGGTAGAAAGCCGCCGTCCCAAGCCCGACCCCAAGTTCTTTGTTGGCAGCGGCAAGGCGGATGAATTGCTCGCCACGATGGAGGCCGCGGATGCCAAGGTCGCAGTGTTCAATCATGATCTAAGCCCTTCCCAGCAGCGTAATCTCGAGCAGTTGCTCGAGGCGCGCGTCGTGGACAGGACGGGGCTCATCCTCGACATCTTCGCCCAGCGCGCGCAAAGCCATGAAGGCAAGCTGCAGGTGGAGCTTGCCCAGCTTGAGCATTTGTCCACGCGATTGGTGCGCGGCTGGACCCACCTTGAGCGCCAGAAGGGCGGTATCGGCGTCCGTGGCGGTCCCGGTGAGACCCAGCTCGAGCTCGACAGGCGGATGCTGCGCATCCGCGTCAAGCAGTTGCGCGAAAAGCTTGCCAAGCTGAAGCAGCAGCGCGGCATGCAGCGTCGCGCCCGCCGGCGCTCCCAGGTCCTGTCCGTGTCCCTGGTCGGTTATACCAATGCTGGCAAGTCCACATTGTTCAACCGGCTGACCCAGTCTGGCGTCTATGCGGCCGACCAGCTGTTCGCGACCCTGGACACCACTTCGCGCAAGCTCTACATTCCCGATGGCGGCCCGGTCGTGATGTCGGATACGGTGGGGTTCATCAAGCATTTGCCGCATGCGCTGGTGGAAGCCTTTGGCGCGACGCTGGAAGAGGCGGTGCAGGCCGACTTGCTCTTCCATGTCGTCGACGTGGCCAGCGATAGCCGTGACGAGCAGATTGAGCAGGTCAATCTTGTCCTGTCCGAGATTGGCGCCCAGGATGTGCCCCAAGTATTGGTGCTGAACCAGATTGATCGTGTCGGAATCCCGCCGGGGCTTGATCGCGACGAATATGGTAGAATCTCGAAAGTGCGTGTTTCTGCCAAGGCAGGGGAAGGGCTTGACCTCTTGCGTCAAGCTTTGCTCGAACATCAGCAGGGATTGCAGGAAAAGCTGTCGCAATCCTATCTAAACGCATAATTTTTTGATTTTTCGGAGTGATGCATGGCTAACGATCCCGGTTGGGGCAATCGTAACAACGATGGTCCGCCCGATTTGGATGAAGTGTTCCGGCAGTTCAGCCGCAAGTTGAACGGTTTGTTCGGCAAGAATGGTGGATCGGGTGGTGAACCTAATCCCGAAGCAAGGACGATCCCGGTACTGCCTGTGCTAGGCTTGGTGGCCGTCATCTGGTTTGCGACAGGCTTCTATATCGTGGACCAAGGGTCCCGCGGCGTCGTGTTGCGTTTTGGTAAGCATGTGGAAACCACCATGCCCGGCCCGCGCTGGCACCTGCCGTATCCAGTCGAAAGCGTCACCGTGGTGAATATGGAGCAGGTACGCACCATAGAGGTGGGCTACCGCTCTGCCGAGGGAGGTTCCGGCCGTGGCCGCGAGTTGAGGGAGTCCTTGATGCTGACGGACGATGAAAACATCATCGACCTGCAGTTCGCGGTGCAGTACAACCTGAAGAACGTAGAAGAAACCTTGTTCAACAACCGTTTTGCAGAAGAGTCCGTGCGCGGCATTGCCGAGACCGCGATTCGCGAGATCGTCGGCAAGAGCAAGATGGACTTCGCGTTGTATGAAGGGCGCGAGGAAATTGCCGTACTGGCCAAGCAACTGATGCAGGAAATCCTGGATCGTTACTCCACCGGCGTGAACATCGTCAATGTCACGATGCAGAACGCCCAGCCGCCAGAGCAGGTGCAGGCGGCATTTGACGATGCCGTGAAGGCTGGCCAGGATCTTGAGCGCCAGAAGAACGAAGGCTACGCCTACGCCAATGACGTGATTCCGCGTGCGCGCGGTACCGCTTCCCGCCTGCTGGAAGAGGCTGCGGGTTACAAGCTGCGTGTCGAGAACGAGGCCAAGGGTAATGCCAGTCGGTTTGAGCAAGTATTGGCGCAATACCAGCGCGCTCCTGAAGTCACGCGCCAGCGTCTATACCTGGATGCGCAAGAGCAGATCATGTCCAGCGTCAGCAAGGTCGTGGTCGACCAGAAGGGCAACAACAGTCTGCTCTACTTACCGCTTGATAAGCTGCTGTCGGCTTCCGGCGCGAATCCGGCTGCCGCATCCAGCGTGCAGCCTGTAGTGCCAAGCAGCACTTCCGAGCTTGACGTCAATATCCAGCGTTCACGGGACTCATTCCGTAGCCGAGACAGGGAGAGCCGATAATGCGAAATCTTGGAACAGTGCTCTTGGGCCTGATCGCAGCCTTGCTGCTGCTGAGCCTGTCTGCCTTTAGCGTGGACCAGCGCGAATATGCCTTGGTGTTCCGCCTGGGCGAAATTGTATCGGTGAAGAAGGAGCCGGGACTTTACTTTAAGGTGCCGTTGGTGGATAACGTGCGTTATTTCGATAAGCGTATATTGACCTTGAACTGGGTAGAACCTGACCGCTTCCTGACCAGCGAAAAGAAAAACGTGCTGGTGGATTCCTTCATCAAGTGGCGTATCGTCGACCCTGCCAAATACTACGTTTCGGTGAAAGGTGACGAATTGCAGGCTGAGCGCCGCTTGTCGCAGACAGTCAATGACGGCCTGCGTGCCGAATTCGGTAAACGCACCATTCATGAAGTAGTATCCGGCGAGCGCAGCAAGATCATGGACATCCTGCGTCAGCGTGCGGACCGTGACTCACGCCAAATGGGCATCCAGGTGCTGGATGTACGTTTGCGCCGTGTCGATTTGCCTCAAGAAGTCAGTGAGTCTGTTTATCAGCGTATGGAAGCCGAGCGTAAGCGGGTTGCCAATGAGTTGCGCTCCAAGGGCGCTGGCGAGGCGGAAAAGATTCGTGCAGATGCCGACAGGCAGCGCGAGGTAATCATTGCCGAAGCCTTCAGCGAGGCGCAGAAGATCAAGGGCGAGGGTGATGCCAAGGCTGCGGAAATCTATTCCCAGGCCTATAGCAAGAACCCTGAATTCTATGCGTTCTATCGTAGTCTCGATGCGTATCGCAATAGCTTCAAGAGCAAGAGCGACGTCATGGTGCTTGACCCGGGTTCGGATTTTTTCAAATACATGCGTAACTCCAGCCGCGCGGGTAGCGCCGCCAAGTAAGCAGGAACGCCCATCTTGACTTCCAGCTTGCTGCTTGCCTTTGGTTTGGTGCTGGTGATCGAGGGTATATTGCCCTTGATCGCACCGCATACCTGGAGGCAGACCTTTCAGCGCATGGTGGAAATGAAGGATGGGCAGTTGCGTTTCGTCGGGCTGGCATCCATGCTGGCAGGCCTGTTGATTGTGCTATTGCTGCACTAGCCTTAAACCTTATAGAAAATAATGCGTAACTGGTTACTTCCTGAATACATCGAAGATGTACTCCCGGCCGAGGCTGCCCGCGTCGAGCAATTGCGTCGCAGCTTGCTGGACTTGTTCAAAGTGCACGGTTATCAATATGTGATTCCTCCCATGATGGAGTACATGGAATCGCTGACGACCGGTATCGGCCATGACCTTGATATCGCCACCTTCAAGGTGGTCGATCAATTGACCGGTAAGCTCATGGGTATCCGGGCGGATATGACGCCGCAAACGGCTCGTATCGACGCCCATATGCTGAACAACCAGGGCGTGACGCGCTTGTGTTATGCCGGCAGCGTCCTGCGCACGTCGCCAGACGGTCTCGCGCGCAGCCGCGAACCCTTGCATGTCGGCGCTGAGCTCTATGGGCACGCGGGCGTCGAGAGCGATATCGAAATCCAGAGGCTGATGGTCAAGGCCTTGCATGCGGTTGGCCTGGATACTTTATATATCGATGTCAGTCATGTCGGCATCTTTGTCAGCCTGCTTGAAAATGCCGGGATCGGCGAAGCCCAGGAGCAGGAGCTGTACGCGGCCTTGCAAAGCAAAGACCAGTCGGCGGTGCGCGAGCTGGGACGGAATTTAAACCCGGATACCCTGGAAGCCTTGTACAGCCTGACCGAGCTGAGCGGCGATATCAGCGTGCTTGAGCAAGCTGCCAAGCGTTTGCCGCAGACGGCAAAAATCCAGCAGGCGCTGCGCGACCTCAAGGCGGTCGGCGCAGGGTTGGCCGACCTGGACGTCAAGGTATGCTTTGACCTCGCTGAGTTGCGCGGCTACCACTACCATAGCGGCATCGTCTTTGCTGCCTATGCGCAGGGATATGCCGGGCCGTTGGCTCGGGGCGGCCGCTACGACGAGGTCGGCGCCATTTTCGGCCGGGCCCGGCCAGCGACCGGGTTCAGCTTGGACTTGCGCGGCGTGGTCAGCTCATTGCCTGTCGCCGAGGCGGCAGGCGCCATTTTCGCGCCCGCCGTTGCAGATGCTTCCCTCGCCCTGGTGATCGAAGGTTTGCGTGCGCAAGGGCAGGTGGTCATTCAAGATTTGCCAGGGCAAGAGCCCTATCGTGCGGAGCTGGGTTGCGATCGCAACCTGGTCCAGCAAAATGGAGAGTGGGTCGTAGTGGCCGCTCCCGAGTTATAACTCTATCTATTGGATCTATTCATGAGTAAGAACGTCGTCGTTATCGGTACCCAGTGGGGGGATGAGGGTAAAGGTAAGATCGTAGACTGGTTGACAGACCATGCGCAGGGTGTCGTGCGTTTCCAGGGAGGCCACAATGCCGGCCATACCCTGGTTATCGGTCAAGGTGCCTCGCAGAAGGAATACAAGCTCAACCTCGTTCCTTCCGGCATCGTGCGCGAAGGCGTCAATTGCTATATCGGCAACGGCGTGGTACTCGATGCCAACCATCTTTTGTTCGAGATTGACGGCCTGGAAAAGGCCGGCCTGGAAGTGCGCAACCGCTTGAAGGTCAGCCCGGGCTGCCCATTGATCCTGGATTACCACGTGCGCCTCGATAAGGCGCGCGAGGCTGCACGCGAACCTGGCCGCAAGATCGGCACCACAGGCAAGGGCATAGGCCCGACTTACGAAGACAAGGTCGCCCGTCGCGCCCTGCGCGTTTACGACTTGTTCTATCCCGAGCGCTTTGCGGAAAAGCTCAGGGAGGTGCTGGATTACCATAACTTCGTATTGACCAAATACCTCAATGTCGAGGCCGTGGACTACCAGCAGCAACTGGATGACGCCTTGTCCAAGGCACCGTTGCTGCAACCGCTGGTGACGGATATTTCGGCTGCGCTCTACGAGGCCAACAAGGCTGGGCAGAACCTCTTGTTCGAGGGCGCGCAGGGCACATTGCTCGACGTCGATCACGGCACCTATCCGTACGTGACGTCCTCCAATTGTATCTCCGGCCAGGCTGCGGCTGGCACCGGGGTCGGCCCGAGCATGCTGCATTATGTGCTCGGCATCACCAAGGCCTACACCACCCGCGTTGGCGGCGGTCCTTTCCCAAGCGAATTGGACATCGAAACCGAGGATTCGCCAGGGTTCCAGATGTCGGACAAGGGCCGCGAGATCGGTACCGTGACCAAGCGCAAGCGCCGTTGCGGCTGGTTCGATGCGGCCGCCTTGCGCCGTTCCGCGCGCATCAACGGCCTGACGGGCTTGTGCATTACCAAGCTCGACGTGCTGGACGGCATCAAGGAACTGAATATCTGTACCGGTTATGAGTTGGACGGCAAGCCAGTCGATTTGCTGCCGGTGGGAGCGGACGATGTCGCGCGTTGCCAACCGGTTTACGAGACGTTGCCGGGCTGGGACGAGAACACCTTCGGCATCAGCCGCTGGGAAGACCTGCCGCAGAATGCCCGCAACTACCTCAAGCGCCTGGAAGCATTGTGCGAGGTCCCGGTGGACATCGTCTCCACAGGCCCGGAGCGCGATGAAACGATTGTGCTGCGCCATCCTTTCGGAGTTTAAGACAGGCGTGAAAACGGTAGAAAAGCCGAGGTTGGCCTGGGCAATCACTGGTTCGGGTCATTATCTGCGGGAATGCCTGGAGATTATTGACGGCCTTGACGATGTGGATCTGTTCCTGAGCCGTGCGGCCGCAGAGGTGCTCCAGCAGTACGGCTTCAAGCACCGCGTCGCCAAGGTCTTCCAGGACAAGACGGCAAGCTCGGTGCCGGTGGAGATGTTCTACTACGGTACTTATCATAGCGTCGTCATCGCACCGGCAACCTCCAACACCATTGCCAAGATGGTATATGGAATTTCTGATACCCTTGTGACCAATGTATATGCCCAGGCGGGCAAGTGTGGTGTGCCAAGTATCGTGTTTGCATGCGATACCGCTCCCGAAGTGGAGTCGGAGGCTCCGCGGGAGAATATGGTCAAGGTGTTCCCGCGCCGTATTGATCTGGACAATATCGTAAGGCTCCAGACCTATGAAGACACCACGGTGGTCAGTGATATGCAGCAATTGCAAGCAGCAATTCAGGCTAGGCTCGCATGTCTGAAAACATCCTATTCCTGACAGGAAAGCTCGCAGAAAAAAGCCTGCATAAAGTGCTTGAAGACATGCAGCCTACCGAGTTCAGCTACCGCATAGCACAGCTCGGCGTCTCGGTTGCAGCCTTGTTGACGCCCCAGCTGATCATGCGGCGCTTACCCGATGCGGGAGGCGCGGACCGCATTATTGTGCCAGGGCTGTGCAAGGGCGATTTGGATCTGCTTGTGGAAAAATACGGCGTTCCTGTCGTGCGCGGGCCTGATGACCTCAAGGATTTACCGCAGTTTTTTGGCCGGGGAGGGCGCGAAGTGGATTTGTCCAAATTCGACGTCAAGATTTTCGCCGAGATTGTCGAGGCGCCACAATTGACCGTGGATGGCGTAGTGGCGCGTGCGCAAGAGTTTCGCTGCCAAGGCGCCGACGTGATTGATCTCGGGTGTTTGCCCAATACGCCTTTCCCTCACCTCAAGGATTCCATCCAAGCCTTGAAGCAGGAGGGCTTCAAGGTGAGCGTGGACTCGTTGAACACGGACGATCTGCTGCTGGCCGGCAGAGCGGGTGCGGACTACTTATTGAGCCTGACTGAAAAAACCTTGTGGGTTGCCGACGAAGTGGCGTCCACGCCCATCCTGATCCCCACCACGCCAACCAACCAGAGATCGCTTTACCGTGCCATAGAAGGCATGTTGAAGCGTGGCAGGCCCTTCATTGCGGATGCGATCCTGGACCCCATTCCGTTCGGCTTCACCGATTCCATCGTGCGCTACCAGCGGCTCAGGAAGCGCTATCCGGGCATCGAGATCATGATGGGAGTAGGGAACTTGACCGAGCTGACGGATGCCGACACCACAGGCATCAATGCGATGCTGTTCGGCATCATTACCGAGCTCAAGGTCAATGCCGTGCTGGCCACCTCCGTCAGTTCCCATGCCGTGTATGCGGTGGCCGAGGCTGACGTCGCACGCCGCATCATGTATGCGGCCCGTGAGGAAAACCGCTTGCCTAGGGATTACAGCGACGGCCTGCTGGGGCTGCACGACAAGCGCCCTTTTACCTACACGCCTGAAGAAGTGCAGGAGTTGGCTTCCCAGATCAAGGACCCGAGCTTCCGTATCATCATCAGCCGGGACGGCATGCATGTCTTCAATCGCGATGGCATCCATTGCGATACCGATCCTTTCAAGCTTTATCCCTACCTCAACGTGGAACAGGACGGTTCCCATGCCTTTTACCTTGGCGTAGAGCTGGCGCGCGCCCAGATCGCCTGGCAATTGAAGAAACGCTACAGCCAGGACGAAGAACTGGAATGGGGCTGCGCTACGTTGGCGAAAGATCCGGAAGGCAGGGTGGAGCACCGGGATGCCGCCCTGAAGGAAAAAAGAGAGAAGCGGGCCGAGCAAGGCAAGGAAGACGCAGCTTGCGGACCCCGCAAGGTTGAAAAAGAAGGCAAAGTCGAACAGCCTGCTGAGGAGGCCACTTGCGGGCCTCGTAGAATAGGGAAAGCGCCTGAAGCATGATTTATGAAAGCATACTGACCTCGATCAGCAGCGAGGGAAAAGTCCATATTGCTCCTTTCGGGGTCAGGGAGCGCAACGGCCTGGTATTGATTGCGCCGTTCCGGCCTTCCGTGACGTTGGACAACCTACTAGAGACGCGGTATGCCGTCCTGAACTTTACCGACGACGTACGGCCTTTTGCCGGCGGCTTGACCGGGCGCCATGATTGGCCGCTCGCCAGGGCCAGCAAGGTCAACGGCGTGGTGTTGGCATCCGCGTTGATGCATCAGGAGTTGGAGTTGTTGGAAATCAAGGACGACGAGACACGTCCCGAGCTTTATTTCCGCGTGATTCATGAAGAAATCCACGCGCCATTTCGCGGTTTCAACCGCGCGCAAGCCGCCGTCATCGAGTTGGCGGTACTGGTAAGCCGCCTGCATATGCTGCCTATGGAAAAGATTGAAACCGAGATCAACTATTTGAAGATTGCGATTGAAAAGACGGCTGGCGAGCGTGAATTGGAGGCCTGGCAATGGCTTGTCGACAAGGTCGAGAACCACAAGGCGGCAATGACAGGGGGAAACCAGGCATGAGCAAGTTGCTGGTTAGTGTGACCTCCGCGGAAGAGGCATTGCAGGCCTTGGCAGGAGGGGCGGACATCATCGACATGAAAAATCCCTCACAAGGCGCGCTCGGGGCCTTGCCCTTGTCGGTTGTCACTAAGGCTGTGGCCGCTGTTGACGGCAGGAAGGTCACCAGTGCGACGACTGGCGACTTGCCCATGGATCCTGATGTGATTTGTGAGGCTGTCATGCAAATGGCGGAGACAGGCGTCGACATTATCAAGGTAGGATTTTTTGGCAATGAGCATGAGAACATTACCTGCCTCAATGCCTTGCAGCCCTTGATTGCCGAACGCAAGCTGGCGGTGGTCGCAGTATTGATGGCCGACCTTGCGCCCCAGTTCGCCTTGGTGCCTTTGTTGCGCGAGGCAGGTTTCTGGGGCGTAATGCTGGATACCGCCAACAAAGATGGCCGCAATTTGCTTGCCTATTTGGATATGGGAAGCCTGGCGGTTTTCCTGCAAATGGCCGAAGGTATGCAAACAGGTCTCGCTGGGTCATTGAAAATTGAAAATATTGAAAATATAATTAAAGTGAAACCTTCGTACATAGGGGTGCGTGGTGCGGTGTGCGTAGGGTTCGATCGTGTTGCAAAACTCTGTAAAGACAGGGTGTCTGCCTTAAGTGTGTTGTTGTATAATTGCAACAAATCGGTTGAAAGTGCCGATCTAGCTTGATTTCCTCGACTAGACCCATTGCGTGGCTTTTATGCATTGAGTATAGTCAAGTCGTCCGTTAGTCATCAGGAGTTAAATCGAATGAAAAAAAATCTGATTGGTCTTGCAGTTGCTAGCGCATTCGCGTTTGCGGCATCGGTAGCGAGTGCTGACGATGTAGCATACAGCGGTGCTTGGTATGCATTGCCAGGTGTTAATGTGTTGAATGCTGATAGCGATGCTAGGGCTGAAAACCAAAGTGTTGGCGGTTTCCTGAAGTTTGGTAAGGAAATCAGCGAGCACTGGGATGTTCAAATCGGCTTGAGTCACAACCGTGCCGACGAAAACCGTGCTGAATTCAGCGATGGCAAATATAGGCAGACTCTGTTCGGTGTTGACGCACTGTACTTCTTTAGCCGTGACAAGTTCCGTCCTTTCCTCCTTGCCGGTGTGGGTGCAGCGCGTAACAAGATCGACTACACTGAAACTGTTGGTGGTGGCGACTGGGGTGGCAAGAAGACCTCTTGGATGGCTAACGTTGGTTTCGGTGCACAATACTTGTTCAACGAATCCTTCGGTTTGCAAGCTGACGTACGTCAAGTATGGAGCCGTGGCGAGACAGGTCCTGTAGGCGATCGTGATACTACTACTCTGAGCAATACCTACCTGAATCTTGGTGCCATCTTCCGTTTTGGCGCTCCTAAGCCAGCTCCAGTAGTTGAGCCAACTCCAGAGCCAGTAGCTGCTGTAGAGCCAGCACCTGAGCCGGTTGCAGAACCAGCTCCAGCTCCAGTTGGTCCTGCGGAGCCAGCTTTCGAGAAGGTGACATTGTCTTCTGAAGTGCTCTTCGGTTTCGACAAGGACAACCTGAAGGAAGAAGGCAAGGCAGCGCTCAATGCTGACGTCGTTGAAAAGATGAAGGCTCATCCAGAAGTTGAGCTGGTTCTGATCACTGGCCACACTGACCGCATCGGTGACGAAGCTTACAACCAGAAGTTGTCTGAGCGTCGCGCTAACACTGTCAAGAAGTACCTGGTTTCCCAAGGTATTGAAGAAAGCCGCCTGCATGCAGTCGGTAAGGGCGAGTCCGAGCCTGTTGTCGAGTGCGCTGGCGTACGCGGCAAGAAGGCGATCGAGTGCTTGCAGCCTAACCGTCGTGTAATCGTTGAAATTGAAGTACAACGCGCTAGCGAGTAATTTAGCTTAAGCGTTGAAAAAGCCCCGCCTAGCGGGGCTTTTTCATATATGGCCATTCATGAATCAAAATTTCAAATCCCGTTCGGCTGAGCAGCCGGCTTTGCACTCACTTGAGGCGCGCTGGGTTGTGCCCGGCCTTCTCTTGGGCAAGGTGCTGGAGCATCACAGTGTGATTGTCGAGGGTCAACGTATCCTGGATATCCTGCCGACCGAGCAGGCCAGGGAGCGCTATCCATCGGCACAAACTGTGCTGCTGGATGAACATGTGTTGATACCTGGGTTGATCAACCTGCATACCCACGCAGCAATGAGCCTGATGAGAGGACTGGCGGACGACCTGCCTTTGATGCAGTGGTTGCAAGATCATATCTGGCCTACGGAGAAGCGGTTTGTTTCGGAGCGTTTCGTGCGCCAAGGGACCTTGCTCGGATGCGCTGAGATGCTCGCAGGTGGAACGACCTGTTTCAACGATATGTATTTTTTCCCGCAGGCTGTGGCAGGAGCTGCAGTCCAGGCAGGGATGCGTGCGAATATCGGTTTGGTGGTCATGGAGTTTCCCACCAGCTATGCGCATGATGCAGAAGACTATTTGCAGAAAGGTTTGCAGGCAAGGGATGATTGGCGAGATAGTGAACTGCTGAGCGCAAGCCTGGCTCCGCATGCGCCTTATACAGTCAGTGACAGTACGTTTGGGAGCATCCTGACTTATGCAGAGCAGTTGGGATTGAACATCCATACGCATCTGCATGAGACAGAAGCGGAAATTGAGGGCAGCATAAAGCAATATGGAGTCAGACCATTGCAACGCCTGGAGGCGCTTGGTTTGCTAGGTCCCAATCTGGTGGCGGCGCATGGGGTTCACTTGAGTGAGGCTGAGATAATTTCCTTGGCTGCTCATGGTTGCTATATTGCGCATTGCCCAGCGTCAAATCTCAAGCTTGCCAGCGGTATCGCGCATGTGGATGCGCTCTTGAAAAAGGGGGTGAATGTCGCGATAGGCACAGATGGTGCGGCAAGCAATAACCGCCAGGATATGTTTGCGGAAATGCGCCTGGCTGCATTGCTGGCCAAAGGAGCGAGCAAGGACGCAGCCAGTGTGCCGGCTGCAGAAGCGTTGGCCATGGCGACGATCAATGCGGCGAGAGCATTGGGACAGGAAGCGGACCTGGGTTCGTTGGAGTCTGGGAAGTATGCGGATGTGGTAGCTGTCAACCTTGCCTCAATCGAGTTGGAACCATGTTTCAATGTGGTTTCCCACCTTGTATACAGTGCCGGGCGTGAGCATGTCAGCCATGTATGGGTGGCCGGAGAGTTGAAGTATCAGAAGTTGCAAGGGCAGGCGGGCGTGTATGCCAATATCGAGCCTGCCGAGTTAAAGGAGATCAGTACCGAATGGCAAGCCCAACTGAATCAGTATCTGGCGTGAACGTAGACCAGGCAGAGTTGCAGAAATTTGCCGAGCTTGCCCATAAGTGGTGGGACAAGAATAGCGAGTTCAAGCCGTTGCATGAAATCAACCCGTTACGCCTCAACTATATAGACGAGCATGCAGGCTTGGCAGGCAAGCGTGTGCTGGATGTAGGTTGCGGCGGCGGCATTTTGTCCGAGTCCATGAGTGAGCGAGGCGCCGATGTGACGGGCATAGACCTGGGAGAGAAGGCGCTCAAAGTAGCGAAGCTGCACCAATACGAAAGCGGCGCCAAAGTCGATTATCGCCTGATCTCGGTCGAGGATCTGGCGCAGGAGGCCCCCGAGAGTTTTGACGTCGTGACCTGCATGGAGATGCTGGAGCATGTGCCAGACCCTGCGGCCGTGGTGCTGGCATGCGCGCGTTTGGTCAAACCTGGAGGCAAGGTATTCTTTTCGACGATCAACCGCAATCCCAAGGCTTATCTTTTTGCCGTGCTGGGGGCTGAATATGTATTGAACCTCTTGCCGCGCGGCACCCATGAATATGAGAAATTCATCAAGCCTTCCGAGCTGGCTGGCTGGGCCCGTGCTGCCGGCCTCGACGTCATCGGCTCAAAAGGGATGGGTTACAACCCGCTGACCAAGCATTACAAGCTGAACGACGATGTCTCCGTCAATTACATCCTGCAAACGGTCAAGTAAGCCATGAAAAGCCTTGTCTTGTTCGACCTCGACGGTACCCTGGCCGACACGGCGCCCGACCTTGGGCTTGCGCTCAACTTGCAGCGCAAGCGCCACGGTTTGCCTTTTCTGGACCAGGACATTATCCGTCCCTATGCGTCCCACGGTTCCAGAGGGCTGTTGGGCATCGGGTTCGACATCACGCCGGAGGATGCAAATTTTGCAGTCATGCGGGACGAGTATCTGGCGCTGTATGATGAGGTATATACGCGTACGCCTATCTTGTTCGACGGCATGGAGACGTTGTTGCAGAGGATTGAAGCGGCCGGGATTCGCTGGGGAGTCGTGACCAATAAACCCAGGCGTTTTTCGGCCCCCTTGCTTGCCGCGTTGAAGCTGGACCAGCGCCTGGCTTGCCTGGTGTGCGCAGATGATGCGCCGCGTCCCAAGCCTCATCCCGACTCATTATGGATGGCTTGCGAGCAGGGCGGCGTACAGCCGAACGATTGTATTTATATCGGGGATGCGCAACGCGATATTGCAGCCGGGGTTGCGGCAGGCATGCAGACTGTGGTGGCGCTTTATGGATACCTCGACCAGACAGACCGTCCGCTCGAGTGGGGAGCGGATTATGCCGTGCACGATGTGGCTGAAATAGAAACCTGCCTGGCCGCCTGGCAGCAGAGCCTGGCTGGCCGCGCTCTAGAAGCAGAACCCAGCCAGTTTTGAACTAGCGTAGGTTGCGGCGCTCCAGCATGGCTTGCGCGAGGGTGCCGCTATCCACATGCTCGATTTCCCCGCCCATCGGCAGGCCGCGCGCAATGCGGCTGACCTTGATGCCGCGGGCGCGGAGCAGCTCGCTGACATAGTGCGCAGTCGCTTCGCCCTCCACAGTATAGTTCGTTGCCAGGATGACTTCTTCCACCTCTCCATCCTGGGCGCGTTTGAGCAGCTTGTCCAAGTGGATGTCGCGAGGGCCGATGCCATCCAGCGGCGATAGCCTGCCCATGAGGACGAAATACATGCCTTGGTAGGATTGGGTTTGCTCCAGCATCATGAGATCGCTCGGCATTTCCACGATGCAGAGCAATGAACGATCGCGCGCAGGAGAGGCGCAAAGCGGGCAGATTTCCTGTTCGCTGAAGTTGTTGCACAGGCTGCAGTGGCTGACCACCTGCAAGGCCTGATCAAGAGACTTGGCAAGCAGGCCAGCGCCCTTGCGGTCGCGTTGCAGCAGGTAGTAGGCCATGCGCAAGGCGGATTTGGGTCCCACCCCAGGCAGGCAGCGCAAGGCTTCGACCAATTGTTCCAAGGCGGGAGGGTTACGCATGATAAGGCCAGTTCAGGTGCAAATCAGAATGGCAACTTCATGCCGGGCGGGATTGGCAGTCCCGCGGTCAGGCTGCTCATGCGTTCCTGGGAAGTGGCTTCCGCCTTGCGTGCGGCATCGTTGAACGCGGTGGCGATCAGGTCTTCCAGCAGTTCCTTGTCATCGCTCAGCACGCTGTCGTCAATGCTGACGCGGCGCACTTCATGGCGGCAGGTCATGGTGATCTTGACCAGGCCCGAGGCTGCCTGGCCTTCCACTTCAACCTTGCCCAGTTCTTCCTGGGCGCGTTTCATGTTCTCCTGCATTTGCTGGGCCTGCTTCATGAGGTTGCCCAAGCCGCCTTTCATCATATGTTTATCCTCCGGGATTTATTGAAGTGGTTTGATGCTGGATGGAATGATCTGTGCGCCGAAATCCTTGATCAGCGCCTGCACAAAGCCATCGTTGTGAATTGCGCTTTCCGCGTGCGCCTGCAAGGCGGCTTTTTCCTGGCTCATCAACTGGGCCGGCGTGTTCCCGCTGCCGCCCAATGCGAAAGTCATTTTGATTTTGCGGCCAAAGTGCTGCTCAACCGCGCTTTGCAATTTTTCCTCATAGCCCATGCCCAACAGGTGCTTTTGCGTCGGCGGCACGGAAAAAGCGATATGTTCCTCATCGAAACTTGCCAGCTCGCAATTTTGCGCAAGCGCTCTGGCCAAGCCGAGCTTCAACCGGTCAACCAATCCACGCCAATCGCCGTCAAAGCTGCGGGTAACTGCTGAGACAGGGGTATCTTCAATGCTGGAAGCAGGCGCGGAAACCGGAACCGGTTGCGGAGCAGGTTCTGATGGCTGTGGGGCCAGTTCAGGCGTTGCCTCCACGCTGCGCGTCGTGATGCTGGGGGCTGCAATCTTGGCGACTGGCTGGCTGATGGCAAGGGCGGCACTGGCACGGGGCGTCGAGCTTTCAGCCGCTACGGGTGGCGCAACAGCAGCCGGTTTTGCCTTTGCCGGTGATTTCTGCTCTCCGGGGTTGAAAGCTAGCATGCGCAGCAATGCCATGGTGAACCCTGCAAATTCATCCGGCGCCAGGCCGAGGTCCCGCCTAGCGAGGAGGGCGATCTGGTAATAGAGCTGGATTTCCTCGGCGCTCATCCGCGCAGCGATGTCGAGCATGGCCTGGCGTTCGGGATGGTCGTGCGCGATGCTGTCCGGCACCGCCTGCGCAATGGCAATTTCATGCAGCAGGTTGGCAAGGTCGTTCAGCGCGGCGTCAAAGGAAATCGCACGTTGCTCCATGGCGCGGGCCTGGCTCAGCAGGGCATTGCCGTCCCGGGCCAGCAGGGCATTGATCAGGTCGAATAAGTAAGCCTGGTCAATCGCGCCCAGCATGGCACGAACCTCTTTTTCATTGATGCTGTTGCCGCCATAGGCAATCGCCTGATCCAGCAGGGATAATGCGTCCCGCATGCTGCCGTTGGCGGAGCGGCCGATCAGTTGCAGCGCGACAGGCTCGAAGGCGATGTTCTCTTGGGCCAGCACATGCTGGAGATGCTCGGCAATGCCGCTGCTCGACATCTGGCGCAGGTTGAACTGCAGGCAGCGCGACAGGATGGTGACCGGCACTTTTTGCGGATCGGTGGTGGCCAAGATGAACTTGACGTGGGCCGGGGGCTCTTCCAGCGTTTTCAGCATGGCGTTGAAGGCATGCCCGGTGAGCTGGTGGACTTCGTCAAGCATGTATACTTTGTAGCGGCCTTGCGTAGGGGCGTAAATGGCTTTTTCCAGCAGCGAGGTCATGTCTTCCACCCCGCGGTTGGATGCTGCATCCATCTCGACGTAATCGAGGAAGCTGCCTTTGTCGATTGCGACGCAGGCTGCACATTGGCCGCAAGGGGTGGCGCTGACGCCGAGTTCGCAATTCAGGGATTTTGCCAGGATGCGGGAGAGGGTGGTTTTGCCGACGCCGCGGGTGCCTGTGAAAAGATAGGCATGATGCAATCGCTGCTGCTGCAAGGCATTGGTGAGCGCACGTACCACATGCTCCTGGCCTACCAGCGCATCAAAGGATTTCGGACGCCATTTGCGGGCAAGAACCTGATAGCTCATCGGCGTATAAACTCATTGGGTGTCATGCGTTACAGGAGCCTGCTCTGCCCGGTCAAATGCGCACATTGAAACGAAGATTCGGCGCTGCCCATCGCAGCCAGGCTTGTCGGATTCTTTAAAGAGGCGAGCCAAACCCCCGGCACTTGCTTCAATAGTTGTGGCTGCTTCCTTCCGGACCTGACCAGGTTGGCTACTTTGCAATGCGGGGAGGCCCGCCAGGTGCCATTCTAACCCAAACCCGCGGCAATCAGCCAGCGCTTTGATTGACGACGACGGGGATAGATTAACTGCCGGCCTTGCGATATATTGCTCAAATCAATTGAATTACAACAAAAAAAGAGAACGCAATCATGCATCAGGCTGACCGTTATTTCATGCGGTTTATCCAGCCTTTCCTGGGGAACAAGCCTTCTGAAATAGCCAAGACGGTCGTGCTTGGCGTCGTCATCCTATCCATTCTGGTGCTGGCTGAAAGCCTGGCCTGCGTATTCTGGATATTCACCCTTTCCAGCCTGGGGGAGGGATATGCGGTGATGGCGGCCGTGCCGTACATCTACATCATCATTTCATACGGCAGCTTGCTGGTGTTTTACCATTTCAAGCGCTTCGACGCCTTCACCTTCACCCAGCTGGTCATGCTGCTGGTGATGCCGTTCTTCATGCAATGGATCATTGGCGGGTTCCAGGCTTCCAGCGGTGTCGCTTTCTGGGCAATCTTGTCGCCGGTGGGCGCCCTGATGATTCTGGGGACGAAGCAGTCCACGCCATGGTTTGTGTTGTTCGGGCTGCTGGTGATACTGTCATGGCACTTGAATCCCTTGTTTTCCGTCCATGCCTTGCCTATCCCCAGCGATATACGGGACGCGTTCTTTGCCATCAATATGGCGGGGGTCTCGGCTATTCTCTATATCGTCATGCGTTATTTCCAGTCGCAAAAAGCCAAGGTGCTGGAGGCATTGGCGGTGGAAAAGGCGCGGTCGGAGCAATTGTTGCGGAGCATACTGCCGGAATCGGTAGCGCAACGCTTGCATGAGTCGCAAGGGACGCGAATCGCGGATAGCCATGATGAAGTGACTATCCTGTTCGCGGATATCGTGAACTTCACCCAGATTTCCGCCGGTATGGCGCCAACTGAAGTGGTGGATATGCTAAACCATGTTTTTTCCCGCTTCGACCAGCTTGCCGCACGCTACGGCGTGGAGAAAATCAAGACCATAGGCGATGCCTACATGGTGATAGCAGGGGCGCCCAACGCCCGCGCCGACCATGCCGAGGTAATGGCGAATATGGCCTTGGCAATGCCGGCCTTGCTTCAAGAGGTTTCGACGGAGATTGGCCGGCCGCTGGCGATGCGCATTGGGATCAACAGCGGCGCAGTCGTGGCCGGCATTATCGGCAACACCCGGTTTAGCTACGATTTGTGGGGCGATGCCGTCAATATCGCCAGCCGCATGGAGCATACCGGCTTGCCTAATGAGATCCAGGTATCTGCCGCTACTTATGAGTTGCTGAAACAGGATTACCTGCTTGAGCCCCGCCACGGGGTCGATGTCAAAGGCAAGGGCAAGGTCAGCACTTATTTGCTTAAAGGCAGGTTGGAAAAAATTCGGGTTTAGATTCAGCCAAGTAGCTTTTAAACCGGAAAATTCTGTAAATATATAAAATTTGCTATTTGCATATTTTATTAAATTTTTACTTTTCCTTCCGTTATTTCATTCATCAGTGCCATTCACTGGATTTCATGCCAAGCGCTGCATTGAGTTCATTTGGTGAAGGAATAACATGAAACAGTTTCTTAGGGATATTACAGTTCACCGCATGGTGATTATTGTGCTGATCTTCATCAGCATCTTGATCCTGACGCTTTCTGCCATCGGGTTGAAGGGACTCAGTAATGCCGGGAAAGAGCTTGGAGCCAGCCATGCCATGCTGCAGCAAACTCGCGCCTTGTCTCAGGTAAATGAACAATTGCTCAGGGCCAGGCTACGGCTGGTCAGGCAGGGCGACTACCTTGATGCGGGAGACCAGAACGCAAGCCAGGCGGAATCCCAGGCTGCACTGGCTGCGATCGAGCAGGCCGATGCCAGTTTCAATACTTTCCTGCAGAACACGTCATTGACAAACGCTGCCCTGCTTCAGCAGCTCAAGGACCACTACACCGCATTCGCACACGAAGGAGTCAATAGCCTGGTTCAGTTGCTTGAGCAAGGCGATGTCGCTCAGTACAAGCAGCACAATATCAAAGTCGTCGTCAGCGCCAGCCGTGATTTCGGCAATACGATCCAGGAAGTGAACGAGCAGCTGGAGCAGCAGCAGTTGTCCGTATTGGAAAGTGCGCATAAAAACCGCAAGCTGGTCACGGTCTCGGTAGCGGCCGTTCCGCTGGTCTGCCTGATGCTGTTGATATTGGCTGATCGCTATATTGTCCATTTCGTACGCACTCCCTTGGACCAGGTAAAAGAGTATTTCCAGAAAATTGCCGATGGCGACTTGACCTTCCATATAGAACCATTCGGCAAGAACTGCCCAGGGCAGATCTATCCTTACTTAATTGACATGAAGAACAGCCTTGCCCAGATGGTGCGCCAAGTGCGGGAGGGCGTTGAGCAGATCAACAGTGGCACGAGCGAGATTGCAACAGGCAACAACGACCTTTCCCACCGTACCGAAGAACAGGCCAGCTCGATCGAAGAAACAGCGGGCAGCATGGAAGAGCTGGCGGAAACCGTCGCGCACAACGCGGACAACGCCAGGACCGCCACAGGCATGGTGCATAATGCAGCCAGTGTTGCAAGGCAGGGTGAGACTGCCATGGACGAGGTCGTGCAAATCATGCAGGAAATCAGCAGCAAGTCCGGACAGATCGAGGAGATTACCGGCCTGATCGACGGCATTGCCTTCCAGACCAACATTCTTGCCTTGAATGCTGCCGTGGAAGCAGCTCGCGCTGGCGAACAGGGCAAGGGATTCGCCGTGGTGGCCAGTGAAGTGCGCTCCCTGGCGCAGCGTAGTGCCAGCGCCGCCAAGGAAATCAAGACATTGATTGCGTCTTCTGGCGAGGTGGTGGATACAGGCACCCGCAAAGTGACTGCGGCCGGCAATACCATCCACGATGTTGCGAACTCGGTCAACCAGATAGCGACCTTGATCGAGGAGATTGCCGCCGCCTCCAGCGAACAGGCAAACGAAATTGCACAGGTGAAGCTCGCCATCACGCAGATGGACGATGCAACGCAGCAGAACTCCGCACTGGTCGAGCAATCAGCGGCTACTGCGAGCGCCTTGGATGACCAGGCGGGCCGCTTGAAGAAAGCGGTAGAGATATTCAAGATAGCCTGAGAACGGTGGCTGTAAAGCCTGGCCATGGATCAAACTGTTGATTTATCCGCACATACCCATCCAACTGCTGATATTAAAGCAACATTGCTGTATTGGTGCTTGATATTCAGCACTTCACCCTAAAGTGAATAGAGGTTTTTATTGTTCCCAATTGATTTATAATCACATTTTGCCCTGGCACTTTTATTGCTGAATTTATTCAATGCATGCCTTGGCATGAGTTGAATTAATTAATGGAAGTAGGAGTTGGTATGGCAAAAATAGTAGGCATCTCAGGCAGTTTGTCGCAACCGTCCAGGACAAGGGCGCTTGTGGAAGAGATTGCTGCCAGCGCATCGCATCAATTGCACGCGCCTGCTGAGGTGATCGATATTGCTGAATTTGCAGCAATCTTGGGTAGCACCGTGTCTTATGGGAATTTCCCTCCCGAATTGACCGAAATATACAAGAAAGTACAAGAGGCGGATTTGCTCGTGATTGCGAGCCCCGTATACAAAGCCTCCTATACCGGCTTGTTGAAGCATTTTTTTGATTTGCTCGACCCCAAGGCCTTGGTCGGCAAGGTCGCCATCCTCGCGGCAACCGGCGGCAGCGACCAGCATGCCATGGTGGTGGACTACCAACTGCGAACCCTGGCGAGTTTTTTCAATGTGTATACCACGCCCACGGCCATCTATGCCAAGGATACCGAGTTCGCCCATTACCAATTGACCAGCGATGCCATCCGCCAGCGCATAGCGGTGGCTGTTGAGCAGGCAGCATTCCTGCTGAAGCAGGAAGCGCCACAGACCTTGGTGGCCTAAGGGTCATTGGTCGGGTAAACAAAAGGGAGTCCTCTGACTCCCTTTTTTCGTGCCTAAGGTTGCTGCATCGGAGTGGTTGACTAAAGGATGACTTCATTTTCTCCGCTTTCTGCCGATATGGATGAATACCATCTCAGAACCAGTATAGGAGAGCACCATGGTTGCATCCAGCAATGGCGTTATCACTGGCACGACGGCTCCCGCCGCCTCTGCGCCTGCCAACGAAGCATTGAACGAGGCTAGGAAAGCTGCCGAGGCCAGGCCGGAGTCCCAGAAAGCGGTGCTGAACGGACAAATCCTGCAAGCCTCGTTGCAGGTTTCGATCCAATCGGGCAATGATGGCTTGGCCTTGCTGTATCGTTCGGCCGTAGAGCAGCTCAATGCCGTACTGGAGCCTGAATTGGGCGCGAATGCAATTGAAGGCGCGATGGGGCAGGACAATAGCCCTGAAGCCACGGCGGGACGCATTTTGTCGATGTCCACGGGATTTTTTGAAGCCTATGCCGCGCGGTATCCCGATAAGGATGCGGAAACGGTGGCACGCGATTTTGTGGCGTTGATCCGGGGCGGGTTCGAGAAAGGCTATGCTGAAGCCAAGGATATTCTTAGCGGCTTGAATGTACTGGGAGAGGGCAGTGCCGTTGCGGCAGGGATTGCCAAGACATATGATCTGGTACAGAAGGGTTATGACGATTTTCTCGAGGCTAAACTCTCTGCGATCCGTGGCGGCACCGACCAGCCCAGCAGCCCTCAAGAGTAAGAGTCTTTAAGGCAATAAAAAACCACCCCAAGGGTGGTTTTTTATTTTGTTCGTCAAGCAATCAGCTTCAGTTCCTTCAGCCTTGCCCGCAGGATATTGCGGCTAATGCCCAGCAACTTGGCCGTGTGCACCTGGTTCTTGTTGCTGAACTCGTAGGCCTTTTCCACCAGAACCGCATTGACCAGCTCGAAGAGATTGGGCGGGGGCGATTCAAAAAACTGGCCGAGGACACGTTCCAGTTGATAGGTTTCCAGCGTGGTAAGTGGCTGCGCAGGATAGTGAGCCTGAGGCGTCCCGCTGCCGAGCTTGTTGCCTGCGTATGATGTCAATACCGGCTTTGCTTCTTGCTTTTCCAGCGGTACCGTTCCAATCGGAGGCAAGCCCAAGTCTTTGGGATAAAGGGTGCCTGAGGTTGAAATCAACAATGCGCGGTGGATGACATTCTCGAGTTCGCGGATATTTCCCGGCCACGGATAATGAAGCAATTGCTGAATGGTTTCTGCCGCGAGCTTGGGGATGTCGGTGTGCAGCCGTGACTTGTAGACATTGAGGAAATGCTCGACCAGCGGCAGGATATCGCCTGGACGCTCGCGCAGCGGTGGCAAATCGACAGGCACCACCTTGATGCGGTAGTACAAGTCTTCGCGGAAGCGCCCGGCACGTACCGCTTCTTCTAGGTCCACGTTGGTGGCGGCTATCAGACGGACGTCGATCGGTGTTGATTTGCGGGAGCCCAGGCGCACGACTTCGCGCTCTTGCAGCACCCGCAATAGTTTGACCTGGGTTGATTGGGGCAGGTCGCCTATTTCATCAAGGAACAGTGTGCCGCCATTCGCGGACTCAAACCAACCGGTCTTGGCGCTGGTCGCGCCTGTGAAGGCGCCGCGTTCGTAACCGAACAATTCGCTTTCCACCAGGGTTTCTGAAAAAGCCCCGCAATTGATGGCTTGGAAAGGGCCGTCGCGCCTATTGCTGAGCGCATGGATATGGCGGGCAATCAACTCCTTGCCGGTGCCGGTTTCGCCAATAATCAGCGCGGTGGCGTTGCTGGCCGCAATTTTCTCAATCAGGTTCAATAACCCCTGGGACCTAGGGTCGCTGAAAACCAGTGCACTTGCGCGCACGGATAGGCTGACAGAGCTGGGATTTGGGTGCGTGATGACGTGATCAGCGCTTTCGAATGCCCGCTCATAATTCCATAGTTCAGCATGCATTTGCTTAGGACTTTCTATGTAGAAACTTCTCACAATATACGCACAATCCTTTAGCCGGTCTAAAACTATATTTTTATATTTATATTCTTTTTTGGAATAAAAAAGATGCTGGAGAACGGTTGTTGTTTCCTGAGCAATTATTCAATGGCATCCACTGTTTGTATTTCAGCAACTGTTGATTTTGAAACAGACGGGGTGGAGCCAAGTACTTTTTGTGCTGGATGTATGTATATGAAATACATAGGGTATTGTGCAATTTTATAGGATGAATTGCTCTTGGCATGTGTTTTGCCACTTTAGTTATCAAGATGCCCGGCAGGTTCGCCTGCCTTTCATGATGACTACAGAGGTGAATGATGACCATAACCGCAATTGAAACAGAAAACGATCTAGAAGCTTTTGCTGCACAAGTCTTGGCTGACGCCAAGATCGCGTTTGCCGCGTTTCGCAACACCGGCACCATTACTGCTAACGGGACGGTAGGCTTTGTCGAGCGCGTGCCCGGCGAGGAAAAGCTGGTCATCGTGAACGATCCCGGCCCGTTCAATTGGGATGGTCGTGGCTTGCAGGCGGTCGTCGTGGACTTTGAAGGCAATGTGGTGCTGGGCAAGGGAAGCGCCGCCGGCTCGACCCGCTATACCAAGCTCTTCAAGGAGCATGCGGACATCACGACGATTTCACATGTGCATTCCCCCTATCTGGGCGCCTGGGCGCAAACTCACCGTACATTGCCGATTCGTTATGTTCCGGTACAGCGTTATAACCTGATTCGTGAAATTCCTATTTATATAGACCGCCGCCAGCAAGAAGTGGATTTTATTCTTGACCAGATCAAGCTGAATCCGCACAACACGGCAATCCTGGAAGCCAATGGCGGTTCTACCGTCTGGGGCAAGCAGGGTTTGCGCAAGACCGCCGAGTTTATCCTCATCCTTGAAGAAGGCGCGCAAATCCAGACCTTGGCAGACCCGATTGGCGGATCTCGTGATTACGGTCCTGGCGTGTTGGCGCAGCAATGGAAGATGGCCAGGATTTACGACCAGGCCAAGGGGCTGAACCTGCTGCCAGCCACTGACCTGGGCTAATCGAGGGCGCGGCAATGAGCGAGCTGATAAATAGCGTAGACCAAATCTGGTTTACCCGTTGCCCGGTGCCGACGGCAACCGGGATTGCCTACAAGCTGGGCTGGCTGGATGAAGAGTTTTCAAAGGATGGCATTACCGTTTCCACCTTACAGGACGGCCCCCGCGAATACAACCGGCACCATTACGACCACCAATTGCCTACCCTCATCCGCGAAGGGGGCAACTTGCTGGCGATCGCGGCCCGCGCGCAATATGCGCCTACGCGCTTGATTGGGCTGACATGGATAGACGAATGGCAAGCGATCCTGGTGAGGCCGGATTCCGGGATTACCGAGCCGCACCAGCTCAAGGGAAGGCGCTTGGCCTTGCCTGCTTTTGTCGACCATCCGATCAAGGACCATGTGCGCGGCAGCAGCATCGCCCGCGGCATGAGCCTGCACGGATATAAAGGCGCGCTCGGTATCGCAGGCTTGACGCTGGATGACGTCGAGCTCGTCGAAGTGGCTGCAGCCGGGGCAGGCCGTGGAGATGGCAGGCGCAGCCGCGAAGTGGTCGGCAGCCTGTGGGCAGGACTGGACGAACTGGTGGCAGGGAATGTCGATGCGGTCTACGTCAAGGGCGCTTCCGCCGTCGAAGCAGCCAAGCGCTTAGGGCTCGTGGTCGGGATTGACCTCGACAGCTATCCCGACAAGAGCGTGCGGGTGAACAATGGCACCCCGCGGCCCATCACGGTGCATGAGGATTTGCTGGAGAACCATTTCGACCTGGTGGTCCGCTTCTTGTACCAGACGCTGCGTGCGGCCGATTGGGCCAAGCACAACCTGGAAGGCGTGCGCAGCATTCTGCAGGACGAGACCTTTGCTGGCGCTGAGAGCGTGGCGACGGCATACCGCAACGATTTCCACCTGCATCTTGAGCCGACATTGACACCCGATCGCCTCGAGCTATTCCGCAAACAGAAGAATTTCATGTGGATTCACGGGCTGCTGGACCGCGATTTCGATTTTGACGCATGGGTGGATCAACGCCCGTTGCAGGAAGCCAAGAAGCAGCTAGAGGCAAAGGTCGCCTAAGAGTGCTTCGCTGAGTTTTGTGAATCGTTCTAACTCAGGCAGGTAGTCATTTGTGTTGAGTAACAATGTTGTGAGTAACAGTGATGATTTTCCAGACTGTCACCTTATATCGGTGTGTTTTACCCGACCACGGGCGAGCGCACTGTTTTTTCATTGAATTATCATGAGCTTCGAATACCCCGCACTGGATTTTGAAGCAGGACTGACATGTTTTGGAGTGATTTAAATGTTGCATAGAAAAATTTATCATCTGGCGCTGGCCGCCATGATGGCATTGCCGGCTTCTGTTGGCTTTGCCGAGGAAGCACCTAAGGTCGTGCGAATTGCGGCAGTGGTATACAACATTGCGGGCAAGACTACTTACCTCAACGGCGCCGCAGTGCTGACCGAAGGCGGGCTGGAAGAGACGCTCGCGAAAAAAGGCGTGAAAATCGAATGGGTGCCTGCCTCCCATTCCGCCGTGGGCCCGATCATCAACGAAGGTTTTGCCAGCGGCAAAATCGATTTCGCCTCTTATGGCGACTTGCCTCCGGTGATCCTGAATGCCTCCAGGCCCACTGTGCAATTGGTGGCGCCCTGGGGACGCAGCGGCAATTCCTATCTTGTAGTGCCGGCAAAATCCAAGGCCAGTACTATTGAGGACCTGAAAGGCAAAAAGATTGCCTTGCACCGCGGCCGCCCCTGGGAAATCGCGTTTGCCAACCTGATCGAATCCAAGGGTCTCAGTTTCAAGGACTTCAAGATCGTCAACGTGAATCCCCAAGTCGGCGCAGCCGCGTTGGCGAGCGGCACGGTGGACGGCTTCTTCGGCCTCAATGATGCGCATATCCTGGAGCAGCGCAAAGTCGGGCGCATCATCTGGTCCACCAAGAACTCGCCGCCCGACTGGAAACTGATGGGCGGGCTATGGGCCAGCAACGATTTCATCAAGAAATATCCCGAGCTTACCCAGACCATCGTGACGGCCTACGTGAAGACCAATTACTGGACTTCGCAGGATGCGAACAAGGACAAGTACATCAAGGAATATGCCACCAATGCCTTGCCGGAAGAGGTGGTGCGCAAGGATTACGATAATGACATCGTCGCCTGGAAGGACCGTTGGTCCCCGCTTTATGATGACGCGCTGAAGACGCATTACCGCCGTGTAGCGAGTTACGCCAAGCAATCAGGCTTGGTGCGCAACGAGGTCAAGTTGGATCAATTGCTGAACCCGCAATTCGTCGAGCATGCGCTCAAGGAACTGAACCTTGAACATTACTGGCAAAGCCAGCAGATCAAGCAGGCTCAGCTCAGTCCAGCAGCGGGTAAGGGGAAATGATGAGGTTGACTGTATTGCCTGCCTTATTGCTGGCAGGGTTCCTGGGCTATTTCCCTACTGCCCATACCGAAGACCTCAAGGTGGTCCGTATCGCCTCGGTGGCAACCAACGTCGGCGGCAAGACGGTGTATACCGGTAGCGCTTCTCTTGTCGTCAATGGTGCTTTCCCGGAAGAGCTGCGCAAGCAGGGTATCAAGGTGGAATGGGTGCCCGCCGCGATGGCGTCCGTCGGTCCCGTGATCAACGAAGGCTTTGCCAGCGGCAAGATCGATTTCGGCATCTACGGCGATTTGCCGCCCATTATCCTCAATGCCAGCAAGCCCACCGTGCAGCTGGTGGCGCCTTGGGGTACGACTTCCAATTCCTATTTGGTTGTGCCGAAGAACTCGACAGCCAAGAGCATCAAGGACTTGAAGGGCAAAAAGATTGCCTTGCACCGTGGCCGCCCGTGGGAGCTGGCTTTTTCCAACCTGTTGCAGAGCGAAGGCCTGACGTTCAAGGACTTCAAGATCGTCAATGTCAACCCGCAAGTCGGCGCTGCCGCCTTGGCAAGCGGCACTGTCGATGGTTTTTTCAGCCTGTTCGATTCCTATATCCTGGAGGATAGGGGAGTAGGCAAAATCATCTGGTCCACCAAGACCGCGCCGGTCGATTGGAAGCTGATGGGCGGGGTATGGGCGCGCAATGATTTTGTGAAGCAGAACCCCGAGGTTACCCAGGCCATCGTCACTGCCTACCTGAAAAGCGTGCACTGGGTAGCGCAGGATGAAAACAAGGAAACCTACATCCGGGAATATTCCAACAAGATCTATCCAGAAAGCGTGAACCGCAGAGAATACGACCAGGACAACGTGAGCTGGCGCCAGCGCTGGTCGCCGCTCTACGATGCAGCCTTGCAGGAGCATTACCGCAAGGCGGTGGCCTATGCGCAGGCATCAGGGTTGACGCGAACGCAAGCTGACGTCCAGCAAATGCTGAACCCGCGATTTGTCACCACGGCATTGCGGGAGCTCAAGCTCGAAGATTTCTGGGTTCCACATTAAAGGCAGCGATCCAGGCTATATGGCTCTGTCGGAGGTAGTCGTAGGGCAAAGGCAGGGTACGACGCCTGGATAATTCGTTAATTGCTCTAGATTGCGATTTAAACAGCAGCGCTAATTTTGCGCTGCTGTTTCATTTCCACCAGCAGGCCCTGTTTTTGTAGCAACACTTTGACTGTGTTTTTTGATGCCATAGCAACAGTTTGCTCTCTGGTGACCGTTCGGGATTTTTCCAAGCCAATGAATTTTAATAACAAGTCGATTTTCCCAAGGATTTGGCACAGGGATTGCCTATATATAACCAAATTGTATTTTTAATTCTCTTTATATGTTTTTATTAAGAGATATTAGAAAAAGTTATTTGGAGTGATGTGCCGCAGGGCACCCAAAAGCCCAGGCGGCAGAAAGAAGCAAGAATGAGTGCATTGAATACAGTGCTGAGTTTTAAACGTGAACAGGCACTGCATGATGAAACGCAGAAAGAGCAAAACGCAAAGCAGCAATTAAAGCCGAGGCCGGTTGCCTTGACTATCGAAAGGGTCGAAAAGGCGTTCCAGCTTTCGGGTGAGCGCCTTCAGGTGCTTTCCGATATCAATCTGGAAATTCGCGCAGGCGAGTTTATTTCGATCGTGGGCGCCAGCGGTTGCGGCAAATCGACTTTGCTGAAGCTGATCGCCGGGCTGGATACCTACTATGGCGGAGACATCGTATACCAGGGCAAGCGCATCCAGGGTACCGACCTCGACCGTGGGATCGTGTTCCAGGAACACCGCTTGTTTCCGTGGCTGACGGTGGAGGCCAATATCGAGCTCGCTTTTGCCGCCACCGAGACCACCAAGGCCGAGCGCAAGCGCCGCGTGCAGGCGCAGATCGACCTGGTGGGATTGTCGGGTTTTGAAAAAGCCTATCCCCACCAGATTTCCGGCGGGATGTCGCAACGCGTGGCGATTGCCAGAGCGTTGGTATTGCGTCCGCAATTGCTGCTGTTGGACGAGCCATTTGCCGCATTGGACGCTTTGACCAGATTGAAACTACAACAGGAACTGCAACGCTTATGGGAGCAGGAGGGCTTGACCACCATCCTGGTGACCCATGATGTGGAGGAGGCTGTGTTTTTGGGGGACCGCGTAGTGGTGATGCAATCCCACCCAGGCCGCATCAAGCGCATCGTCCCCGTCGACCTGCCGCGTCCGCGCGTGCGTTCCACGCTGGAATTCCAGCGTATCAAGGATGACGTGCTGACGGATTTCGTCTAGCACGCCGCAACGGAACATACAAAGGAGGATATACGTGTCTACATCTGCCTTGAGGCCTGCTGGCAGGTTGCTTGAGAGTGGCGACATCCTGCCGAAAAGGGATGAGCTGGCGAAGCGCGTTGCCGAGGCAGGCAAGCGGCTGGATCAGGCATTTGCCTTGCGCCAGAAAGAATTTCAGGAAGAAGCGGCTGTCCCAGGCGGCGGCAGGAATTACCTGGCCCTGGGCCTGGTGGTGATTGCCGTGCATGTGGTCGGGGCTTATTTCTATATCAATGCGGATCATGCGCCGATCGTGCCCAAGCCCCGGCCGGTGGAAATCGAGATCATCAGGCCAGTGATCGAGCCGCCGCCCGAAGTGAAACCGCCACCGCCGCCGCCTCCACCGCCCAAGAAAGTGGTGAAGCAACCGCCGCCGCAGCCCAAGCCGCAACCGGCATTGAAAACGCCGGAGGCCGAGCCTGACATCAAGCCGGACGATATCGTGGTGCAGGAAAACACCACGGCGGAAAGGACCAGCGAGCCAGTAGAGGCCGCGCCGCCTGCGCCTCCACCGCCGCCAGAGCCAGTGAAGGAAGAACCAATAACCGAGGCAATGGGCTATGCGGGCTACTTGAACAACCCTGCGCCGAAGTATCCATCCTTCGCGCAACGGCAAGGTTGGCAAGGCACAGTAGTGCTGCGGGTGCGGGTGTTGGCCAGCGGCAAGGTCCAGGGCGTGGAGATCAAGAAGTCCAGCGGCCGCAAGACATTGGACGAGGCCGCGATAGAGGCGGTGAAAGGCTGGGAGTTTGCGCCGTCCAAGCGCGGCAATACCCCGATCGATGGCTGGGCCACCGTGCCGATTGAATTCAAACTGGCTTCTTAAAGCCATCATTTACGTCATTATTTGAAGGAACATTAAAGATGTTTGATATTTCAGAATCTAATTCATTGATTGTCGATGGCGTGCTCTATGCGCTGATTGCCTTTTCCGTGGTGACCTGGACCTTGCTGTTGGTCAAGGGCTACCAGCATTGGCGCGCAGCCAGCCAGACCAAGCGTTACAAGAAGGCGTTCTGGAGCGCTCCCAATATTATTGCCGCCTCCGAGATCCAGGATGTCGACGGTCCTGCGGCACGCGTGGCGCAGGCTGGTTTCAATACTCTGCGCGACGTAGACAGCCATGCCTCCCATGATCTTGAGCATACCGGCGACCGCCAGGACTTGCTCGAGCGCTCCCTGCGCCAGCAAATCCTCAAGGAGCGCCGCAGCCTGGACAGCGGTCTTGCCGTATTGGCCAGTATCGGCAGCACCTCGCCGTTTGTCGGCCTGTTCGGCACGGTATGGGGCATCATGAACGCGCTGACCAATATCGGCGCGCTGGGCTCCGCCAGCCTGGAAGTCGTCGCCGGCCCGATCGGCGAAGCCCTGGTGGCGACAGGCCTAGGGATTGCGGTTGCGGTGCCTGCCGTGCTGGCATTCAACTTCTTCACCCGCCGCCTCAAGCTGATCAACGGCGACCTCGATGATTTTGCCGCCGACCTGATTCGCCTTTCCCGCAAGGCCAACTTTGCCGGCAGCAAGCCTGTCGAGCTTGGTTCAACCAAGCAAGAGACTTCTTCTTCCGTGGTCAACCTGAAAAATGAGGCGGTTGCATAATGGCTTTCTCGACAACTAGCGAATCAGATGACGTATTGAGCGAAATCAACATTACGCCCTTGGTGGACGTGATGCTGGTGCTCCTGGTGGCGTTCATCGTCACCATCCCGGTACTCAACAACGCCATCACGGTGAACCTGCCTAAAACGGCTGCCACGCAGCCGCCCGAGCCGAAAAAGCCAGTGACAGTGAGCGTGGACGCGGAAGGCAAAGTGTTCGTGGACAAGCAGGAACTGCCAGTGGCGCAACTGGAGTCGGAATTGAAAGCGCGCCATGCGGCCAATCCCGATCTGGCATTGCACTTGAGTTCCGACGAAGCCGTGAATTACGGCGTGGTGGCCAAGGTCATGGCCTCGATCGAGCGCGCCGGCATTACCAAGCTGGCCGTGCTGACCCAGGCGGAATAAAGGCGGTTACAAAACTCTCCTGGCATTGCTGCTTTGCCGAGCGCTACTACTTTTACTCGGCAAAGTGCCTAGCCAGGAGAGGGTTGCGCTGAGTTCTGTTAGCCGCTGTAGCCGCTTCTATTATCAAGCAGGAAAGAATTATATCTATGAGCATAGGTATCAGGGTTGCACTTGGCATCAACCAGGCCGACCCGGTGTTTCGCCGTCGCAGCAGGTTACGCCTGGCGGCGTTTATCTCCCCGATCGCGTTTCTCCTACTGTGGGCATGGGTCACCAAGCTGGAGATTTTCTCTCCGCAATTGCTGGTTTCGCCGTGGGAAGTGCTCGCCAGCCTGCATGAGCTGCTGGATTCGGGCGAATTGTGGGCGCATTTGTCAGTCAGTTTGTCTCGTTTAGGGATGGGTTTCCTGATCGGCGCCAGTTCCGGATTGCTGTTCGGCATCCTGATGGCGTTGTCGCCCAAGGTGGAGGGTTTTTTCTCGCCGCTGTTCCAGGCATTGCGCCAGGTGCCGACCATCGCGTTGATCCCGATCTTCATCCTGTTGTTCGGCATCGAGGAGCTGTTCAAGATCGCCATCGTGACCAAGGCGGCCTTCTTTACCGTGGCATTGGCGTCGTACGAGGCTACCAAGGGCATACCCAAGCATTATTTCGAGGTGGCGCAGGCATATCAGCTGCCCAACCGTACCTTGTACACCAAAGTGGTCATTCCTGCGATCCTGCCGCCTATCCTGACGGGCTTCCGCATTGCGTTTGCGCGTTCATGGACCATCCTGGTGGCGGCAGAGTTGCTTGCCGCCGACAGCGGGCTCGGGCATATGATGCAGATGGGCCGCGAGATTTTCCGCATTGATATCGTGATGGTCGGCGTGGTGCTGACCGGACTCATCGGTTTCGGCATTGACCGCCTGTTCAAGTGGGGCGAGGCCAATCTGATTCCCTGGCGCAAGGTTGAAGCAAAATGACAACGCAAACTCTATCCAGATACCGTATTTTGCAAAGCGGCCGCGGCTGGCTGATCCCGCTGGCACTCCTGCTGTTGTGGGAAGCGATGTCGCGCCAGAGCGCGGAACATGCCTATGCATTCGCCTCTATCTCGCAGATTTATCATGGCTTGCTGGAAATCATCTCGACAGGAGAGCTGCAGCAAGGCGTCGCTGCCAGCCTCCAGCGCGCTTTCCTTGGGCTGCTGATCGGCGGCTCCATCGGCTTCGGGGTCGGTGCGGTGATGGCGTTATGGCGCGTGGCGGATGTATTGATCGGGCCGCTCTACCATATGCTGCGCCAGGTGCCGTTGATGGGGCTGGTGCCCTTGTTCAGCCTCTGGCTGGGCAATGGCGATCCGTCCAAGCTGCTGGTGGTGTGCCTGTCGGCGTTTTATCCCATGGTGCTGGCGACTTACGAAAGCCTGCACCAGGTTGAGGACAAGTACAAGGAAGTCGGGGATGTCTACAAGCTGGGGCGTAGCAAGACCTTCTTCAAGATACTCCTGCCCGCGGCATTGCCCAGCATCTTTACCGGCGTTTCGTTCGCCTTGGCGTTTGCCTGGCTTGCGACCATCGGCAGCGAGATCCTGTTCAGCGCCGGTGCTGGCCTCGGCAACATCATGATGAACGCGCAGGCCGCATCGCGCATGGATATCCTCATTATCCTCACCGCCTTGATCGGTTTGCTGGGCTACCTGATGAACCTGGTCATCCAGCGCGTGGGCCGCTACTTGTTCCGCTGGCGTAATCTGCGCTAGTCTATATCCCAAATAACGCAGTGCGTTCCTGCACTGCCGCCATGCCTGGTTCCCCAGGCATGGCGCATAACCCTGCTGTATGAAAGCCCGGTTTGTGAATCTCCGTTCCTATCCCTTGTTGCGATGTTTGTGGCTTTATCGGCGTACGCCCGTACGTTTCTGGATTTCCGCTGCCTTATTTGCCCTCGCCAATTTCATGCTGGCCTGGCAACAGGGCATGATCGCGCGTGCCGTGCACGATGTGGAGCAGGGCGTGGCCGTCGTCGCGGATGCGGCTGGCAACCTGGATGCCAGCGTGGCCTGGCATTGGCTGCTGATCATCGTGGGCATTGCCGCAGGCCGGGCATTGCTGATGTATTTTGTCGGCTGGCTATCGCTGGTGATCCAGCAAGACCTGCTGGGATATTTGCGCGAGATGATCCTGGTGCAGGTACAGCGCCTGGACCTGGCCTACCATTGGCTGCACGGCGCGGGCGAGATCGTGACGCGCACCACGCGCGACGCCGATAAGCTGCGCGATGCCTTGATCAGCTTCTGGCGGCAGGTGGTCGACACATCGTTCATTATCATCGCCGCGGTCGGCTTCCTGTTCTGGTATCACCCGTTGCTGGGCATCGGCCCCTTGTTATTGACGACCCTGGGCTTCTACATCCTGTTCCGCCAGACCGACCATTTGGTACAGCTCGACCGTGCCGTGGGGCAGGCGTTCGACAGCGTCAACCAGGACTTGACGGAAGGGGTAAGCGGCGTGCGCGTGATCAAGGCCTTCAGCCTGGAATCCACCCGCGTGGCGCAGTTCGAGCGCCATGTCCGTTTCTTCGTCGGCCAGGCCCTGGAAGCCTTGCGCTACTCGACAAGCAGGATACCCATTCCCCAGTTCGTCGTGGGGCTCGGGCAGGTATGGGTGCTGGGCGTGGGCGCATATCTGGTCTACACCCGGCATTTGAATTATGGGGAGCTGGTCGCTTCCCTGTTGATGGCTACCACGCTGGTATTCAGGGTAGAGGGGGTGGGAAGGGTGATGCAGGTGTTTGCCGATGCGCGTTCGTCGGCGGCGCGCATATGGGAGTTGCTGGACGCCTTGCCCGAGATTAAAGGTGGAACGCTGGATATTCCCCAAGGCAAGGCGCTTGGCGTCCGGCTTCAGCAGGTGGGCGTCGAGCCTCCAGGCGGAGGCAACCCGGTGCTCGACCAATGCAGTTTTGAACTCAAGCCCGGCGAGGTCGTGGCGCTGGTCGGGGCGACAGGCTCCGGCAAGAGCACGCTGGCAAGCTTGCTGCCCAGGCTTGCCGATGCCAAGGCCGGCAAGATCGAGTTGAGATGGGATGATGAATGGCACGATGTGCGGGATTTCACCCTGGACGCCTTGAGGCGCGCGATCCATGTCGTGCCGCAGGAGGGTTTCTTGTTTTCCGACAGCCTGGCCAGCAATTTGCGCCTCGCGGGCCAGAACGCGACGGACGAGGAGCTGCTGTGGGCATTACGCATGGCGTCGGCAGAAGAAGTGCTGGCACGGTTGGAGTCGGGGTTGGAGACCCGAATCGGCGATAGGGGTATTACGCTCTCGGGAGGACAGCGGCAGCGGATCTGCCTTGCGCGCGCCTTGATAGGGAAGCCTTCCATCCTGGTGCTGGACGATGCCACCAGCGCGCTGGATGCCGTGACCGAGCGCACGGTATTGAACAACATCCGCCGCCTGCCGGAAGACAAGGGGCAGGCGGTTTCAGTGCTCATGATTGCCAGCAAGCTATCCACTATCCTGCTGGCGGATCGCGTACTGGTGCTTTCGGGCGGCAGGATCATTGCGGAAGGGACGCATGCGAGTTTGGTGGCGAGCAGCGCGGAATACAGGGAGTTGATGGGCGTGCAGGAGTTGACGGAGGTGGAAGATGGCCAATGATAGAGCGCCCGCCCTGCGCGTGATGTCCGATATCGAGTTGGAGGAAATGCTGGCGCAGCAGAAACTGCAGCGCGGCATGTTCTGGCGCCTGCTGCCTTTGCTGCGCCCGGTGAAGCATTTCGTAGCCGGGGCCATCATTGCGGAGATCGTGCTGGTCGGGCTGGTGTTCCTGCGGCCTTACATGATCGAGCAGGTGATAGACCATGGCCTGGTGAAAGGCTTGGCGGGAAGCTACAGCCTCAATACGCATATCATCCTGTGGGCCTTGGTCGGCATGACCATTTCCTGGGCCGGGCGTTTCGGTCTGGCAGGCGTTTCCCAATATCTTTCCGGCTCGGCGGCGATCCGGGTGTTGAACAGCTTGCGCGTGAGTGTGTTCAATCACGTGCAGCATTTGAGTGTGGGGTATTTTGACCGCACCAAGTCTGGCCGCATCGTCTCGCGCATAGACCGCGACGTCGACAGCCTGGAGCCATTGATGATACAGGGGCCCCCCGAGCTGCTGTCGGCCTTGCTACGCAGCGTAGTAGCTGGGATATTGCTCTGGCTGACCTCGCCGATATTGTTCCTCAGCCTGGCATCCGTGATTCCCTTGTTATTCGGGGCGACATGGCTGTTCAAATATTTGGCGCAGAGCAATTACGCCCGGGTGGCGGAAAACCGCGCTCGCTTTACTGCGCACCTGGTCGAGACGGTGGCCGGCGTGCGCCTGATCAAGCAGGCAGTACAGGAGGAAAACAACCGTGCCAGCTACCGCGTGCTGATCCAGGACTTCATCAACGCCTTGATCCGCAATACCCTGATGTCGGGCTGGTTCTCGCATTTCACCGGCGTGCTGACGACCCTGGGCATGATGCTGCTCATCGTCTTCGGCAGCCGCGAAGTCGCCTTGGGACATATCAGTTTTGGGCAGATGGCTGCGAGCATGTTCTATGTCTTCATGTTCCTCGGGCCGTTGCAAGAACTGGGCGACCTGTTCGAGCGCTACATCAACGGCGTGGCCTCCGCCCAGCGTATTTTCCTGCTGCTCGACACTCAGCCGGAGATCCGTGATGCCGAGCACCCAGCGCCGTTGCAGCAGGTGCGGGGCGATGTCGAGTTCCGCAATGTCGTGTTCTCCTATCATCCGGACGGGGAAAACCCGGTTATACGCAACCTGAACCTCAAGGTGGAGGTAGGCGAGGTGCTGGCGATCGTCGGGCCAACCGGCCATGGCAAGAGCACGCTGGTGCAATTGCTGACGCGCTTCTACGAGGTGCAGGGCGGCGCGGTGCTGGTCGACGGCAATGATGTGAAATCCGTGGCGCAGCATGAATTGCGGCGCCATGTCGGCGTGGTGCTGCAGGATAACGTCTTGTTCAGCGGCACGATTATCGCCAACTTGCGGCTGGCGAAGCCGCACGCCAGCGAACAGGAGCTGATCGCCGCGGCGGAGGCGCTGGGCGTGCATGACATCATCAGTCGTTTGCCGCATGGCTATCAGACGGAGGTGGGAGCCCTCGGTAGCCACCTGAGCCATGGGCAGCGGCAACTGGTATGCCTGGTGCGGGCCTACCTCGCCGATCCGGCCATCCTGATCCTCGACGAGGCGACTTCCGCCGTGGATATCCAGACCGAGCGCAAGATACAGCACGCTTTGCGGCGCTTATGCGAGGGGCGGACCGCCATCATCATCGCGCACAGGCTTGCCACCATCCGCGATGCCGACCGCATTGCCGTGATCCGCGACGGCCAGGTGGTGGAGCAGGGCGCGCATGACGCATTGATGCGCCAGGGCGGGCATTATGCCGCGCTGTATCATGCCTATGAGGCCGGGCAGGAGTTTTAAATTTAAAGCTGCAGCAATTGCAGGCCGGGTTTGTTGAGTTGTTTCAGCAGCAGTTTGTAGGTATCGATATCGAAGATGAACGCCGTCTTGGTGTGGCGCATCATATCCAGGCTGTCGTGCTCGTCCGCCGTGCCAAGGTAGCACCAGTGCTCAAACACATGCACTGCGGACTTTCCATTCTTGGCATTGGTTTCGCGGATGCCGATCTTGCCGGGATAGGGCCATGATTTCAGTTGATGACTGATCAACGCCTGCTTCAGGCGCAGGTAGTGCAACTCCGGCGGCTCCTGGTTGCAGCACACCCCCTTGCAGCGTTTGAGCTGATATGAAAAGCAAGGGCCATTGCCGCTTTCCAGCCCCAGGTGTTGCGGGCAAAGCCCGTGCACCTGGGCAAGCTGGCGCAATGCGGCTACGGCCTGGCGCTTGGTGCGATAGGTCCCGTAGAGCTCGCCCAGCAAGTCTTCGGTCATGGCATCCTGTGCGACCAGGGTCAGCAAGGGGCGTTGCCCCGCAGACGGGGCCAGATGCCAGGAGCAAAGCTGCTGCTCGCGTCGCAACTGCCGGTTATGTATCGGTTGGCGCTCCTTGATCAACCTGGCTTCCAATAACAACGCGCCAAACTCCCCGGCGGTCTCTATCCATTCGATATGCTTGATTTCTTGGGCGATGCGCATGCCGCGCGCCCGCGCATGGTCGCTGTTGAAATGCGACAGCACGCGGTTGCGGAGGTTGACGCTCTTGCCTACATAGAGGGGAAGGGCATTTTCCCCATAAAAGAAATAAACGCCGGGTGTTTCCGGTATGCCATCTATCAATTGCGGATCAATGTCGGCAGGCAGCGACTGGCCTTTGAGCAACTCCTCGGCCGTGGCCTGCAATGTTTCCAATCCATGTTCGGCTTCTGCAATATGCAGGAATTCCGCCATGACATCCACATCGCCCATGGCGCGGTGTCGTGCCGCGCAGACGATGCCATGGCGCGCGATGATGGCATCCAGGCCGTGGCTTTTGTATTCAGGATAAAGCCGGCGCGACAGCTTGACGGTGCAGAGCACATTCTGTCGCAATGTCATGCCTAGGCGCTTGAACTCGTTCTTGAGGAAACCGTAATCGAACCGTACGTTATGCGCGCACAATACCGCCCCGTGCAGGTGGGAAAGTAGCTCGTTGGCGACATCGCGGAACAAAGGCGCATCCTTCACCATGGCATTGCTGATGCCGGTAATGGCATTGATGAAGGGCGAAATGTGCATTTCAGGATTGACCAAGGTCTGCCAGCGTTTGACCTCGACTCCGTTTTCGTAACGGATCAGGCCGATTTCAGTGATGCGGTCTGTAACCGGGGTCGCGCCTGTGGTTTCAAGGTCTAGCAGTACGTAAGCGGGCAACATGATGAAGGAAGAAACTCAAATATATGAACGATTGTACAGCAGGCTGGGCATGTTATCGAATGCCTGGCATGAGCAACTTATGCGGATTGAAGACGGGCGAATATTGTAAGCCAGCCGCTATGGCATGGGATATGCTTAATCTCATATGACATCGGATAAGTCTCAACGGTCTGTCAGGTTACTGAGGCTTGAAAGAATTCTTTGGAAGTGATTTGTAATACAACTTTCACATGGCCTGCTTATGATCGATTTACACATATGAAAAAAGAGCGCATCATGGATGAAATGGAATACAACCAGCTAGTTGCAACCGATGATTCCGGCAAGGTACATGAAGTCGACGACCTTGTGATTGCCCTGCGAGCCGCCGGTACGCCTTTTACTGATGACATTATCCAGTCCGCGATTGACGAGGGCGTACAGTGAGCGGCAATTTCGCGGACCTTATCTCCTTGTAGGCTTGTATTCGCACAAGCTTTTGTTTTTTTATGATTAAGGAAACTTAATTTTCTTGATTAATTGATTATCGCGATCATAGTAATAAGCCTCGTAGGAAATCTTTTTCAAGGCATAGACTTTCTCGATAACGATTTTGGCAGATCCTACATCTTGCGAGAGTACGTATGCCTGTCGTGCTTGATCGAGGTCTGAGAATGGAATGATTTTCTCGAATTCGAAGCCTTCACCATATTTAAATTCAATGGTGTAGATCAAGTCATTCCAGTTGAATGTAGCATCGTAACCTTTTGACACCCTGACGATATCAATATTGGGGTTGTGAGCTTCTTGAATCCTTACCACCGCACTATTCAATAGCAAGATGCCTGACAGTACCATGGCGCTATAACCAATCTTGCTGAATACCTTGATCGATATTTTAGGCAGGACATACTTCATCAGATAAGTAGAAGCGATTGCCGCCACCGCAACCAGCATGCCGATATAGAACGCCTTCAGCGTAAACAAGCCGAATGAGGCATATAAGCATAATTTGACAATATGCAGGATGATCTCATTGGCCGCCCGGGTGGCGATGATCTCTTCCTTTGTTAGCCCGTAGCGTAGATATACCCCGTTGAACAGGACACCTACTGCGCCAGTCAAGGCTGAGATAAATCCGGCCAAGAAGCCAATAAATCTGAGAAGGCGGCTTGAAAATGGTGGCTTATCCTGAGGAGGTGCCGAATCCTTCTTGAATATATAAGGCAAGTTGGATACCAGGAAGACCGCCATGCACAACTCTATATACATCGGGGCCAGATAGCTCAGTAGCCAAGCTCCAACCAACACTCCAGGCAGCGCGAACGGCAAGAAGTGTTTTACTATGTTCCAGTCAATTTGCCGGAAAAATAGATAGAGCTTGGTAATTGAGCTGATGGACGTCCCGATGGAAAGGGCTGCAGGCACCTGGGCAGCTGGCAGGGCATAACCCAGAATCGGAATCAGCAACAGCCCGGCACCACCTCCGCAAACCATGCTCAGGGCAAAGGCCAGGAAAGCGACGAGGAAAATATTCAAATACATCATGGTATAAGTTATTAATATCTAATCTTAAAGATGAAAAGCGTGGTCCGAGTCTGGCAATCAAGTTTCCCCCATCCAATACAACAGGCGATAAAGCAGGGCCGCTCAGATAGATTACCGACTAAAGAAAACTTGAGGATTACACATGATGTGTTGCTAACAAGCAACATGGCGCTGATATAAATCTAAAGACGGAACAGACTAAAGAAAAAAGGCCCACATTGCTGTGGGCCTTTCTCTGTTTGGCTCCCCGACCTGGGCTCGAACCAGGGACACACGGATTAACAGTCCGTTGCTCTACCGACTGAGCTATCGGGGAATCGAGAAGCCGCTACTATACTGGGCTGGCGGGGAGTGGTCAACTATTTTCTATAAAAAAATGACAGATTTCCGATGCTAGTTTTGACGCCATTTTTGCTGACCTGGAATTTTCTTTTTGAATCAATTGTCAGTGCAGGTTGTTAGATTGTGCCGTTAGGGATGATTTCCTGAAGCAAGTAAAAAAATGCCCGGGCAGGCCGGGCATTTGCTAGATTAATCCATCTTCATTTATTGGGCTGAGGGGTGAGCCTCAGGTAGGGCTTGACGGCTTTGTAGCCCTTGGGGAATTTCTCCTTGAGCACTTCCGGGTCGGTGATCGAGGGCACGATGACGACGTCGTCGCCGTCTTCCCAGTTGGCCGGGGTAGCAACGCTGTGGTATTCGGTCAGTTGCAAGGAGTCGATCACGCGCAGGATTTCGTTGAAGTTGCGGCCGGTGCTGGCGGGGTAGGTCAGCGTCAGGCGGATTTTCTTGTTCGGGTCGATGATGAATACGGAGCGCACGGTGGCGGTGGTGCTGGCGTTGGGGTGGATCAGGTCGTAGAGCTCCGACACCTTGCGGTCGGCATCGGCAATGATGGGGAAGTTGACTTCCGTGCCCTGGGTTTCGTTGATGTCGGTGATCCAGCCCTTGTGGGAGTCTACCGGGTCGACGGAGAGTGCAATGGGCTTGACCTTGCGCTTCTTGAATTCTTCCGCAAGCTTGGCGGTGGCGCCGAGTTCTGTTGTGCAAACGGGCGTGTAATCGGCAGGATGGGAGAACAGGATGGCCCAGCTATCGCCCAGCCATTCATGGAAGGAGATAGTGCCGATGCTGGAATCCTGGGTAAAGTCGGGTGCGGTGTCACCCAAGCGTAGTGTTGCCATGTTGAGGCCTCCTGATTGATTCTCTGAGCTAGTATTGATGGCCTGGTTCTACGACGGCCGTCAAATGAATAAGGCAGCCCTCATTGTTATGAAGGCTGCCTCGATTTTAACCATACTGCGCCAGCAGTTGTTATGGTTAATTGTTATATGCTTATTATGCCGCCTTTTGCGAGAGCGAGCGCAGCACTTCGGCCAGCGGGGCAGGGTCTATCCAGGCCTTGACGTCGAAGTCAGCCTTGATGAAGCCCCATTCCAGCAGGAAGTTCTTGTAGCCTTCCAGCGCGGCGATGAATTCCGGGTTCAGATCGGTACCTTGGTGCAGGTGGATGTCGCTGCCATAGGCCTTGCGCACGTATTCGTCGGTAGAGCCGGACTCCTTGGCAATGTAGGCCACGGTTTCAGCCTCGTGGGCTGCTGCCCAGTCGCCGGCATCGACGATGCGGCGCAGGAAACGGGCTACCAGGTCAGGACGCTGGCGCAGGAGTTCGCCATCGACCGTGATAGGGCGTGGAGCGCCGTTATTGGCGCGGACTTTCGGGTCGGGGTGGTTGCGTACGTCGTAGACAATGGTCAGGCCGTTGGCTTCGGCGGCTTCGTAACCGCGTGCGCCCTTGGTGAAGATGACATCGACCTTGCCGCTCTTGAGCGCTTCCAGCTCGGTCGCATAGGCAATGCGGGTGCCATTGCCCCAGCCAAAGCCAGGCGCGGACTGCGGCACTTCAAAATCGATCAATTCCACATCATTGGTGGAAAGGCCTGCTGTTTCCAGCGTGACGACGATGCCGCGCAGTGCGCTGGCGCGTTGATGGTCGATGCTGATGCGGTTCAATGGCAATGCGATTTTCTTGCCTTTGAGGTCTTTGGGCTCCTTGATGCCGGAAGCAGGCAGGGCAAGGAGCAATTGGGCTTCGTCGACCCAGTTGAGGCCGATGACCTTGGTGTCTGCGCCATTGGCGTGAGCCCAGATGGCCGGGACGTTGCCGCCCTGGCGGAAGGAGTGCGGCAGCTTGTGGTCATAGTGCGATTCGAGCAGTTCCGGGTCGCGGGTTTCCTGCAGGGTGTTGATCGTAATGTTGTCGGGCTGGAATTCCTGCTTGAACCAGTCCTGGCGGGCTGCAAGGCCGAGCGGGGTGGGGACCGGGCAGCGTGTGTACCAAAGGGTATCAACGGATGTGTTTTGAGAGCTTGCTGACGACATGAAGAGTCTCCTTGTAATTGAGCCTGCGCAGATGAACAGGTTGGAGCCTTATTAGTGGCATGTTCCATGCCAGGGTAAGCATGTAAGTGATAATTGTTAAAATTATTTATATATCAATAAATTAATATAATTTATTAATGTTGTTTATTATTATGTGGTGATTGTAAATCAACAGCATCCAGGGCTGCTGTTGATTATGAAACAGTAGCCCTGGCTGTGGTTGAGGCTAGGCAGGCTGATTGTTGGCGTTGGAGGCTTCTTCGTATGCCTGGTAAAGCCGGGAATAAGCGCCGCCCTGGCGGATAAGCTGTTGATGATTGCCTAGCTCCTGGATATTGCCGTCCCAGATGACGGCGATACGGTCTGCATCCCGGATAGTGGCAAGGCGGTGCGCGATGATGATGGCGGTGCGGCCTTCGCACAAACGGCGCAAGGCGGTCTGGATGCGGCGTTCGGTATGGATATCCACGGCAGAAGTGGCTTCATCTAGCACCAACACGGCCGGGTTGGCGAGATAGGCGCGCACCAGGCAGACCAGTTGCCGCTGCCCGTGGCTGAGGAATGCGCCGAGCGGGCCGACTGCGGTACGGTAGCCCGCAGGCAGCCGCTCCAGCACTTCATCGGCACCCAGTTCGCGCGCGGCGGCAATCAGGGCTTCATCGCTGGCTTCAGGAGCTGCCAGGCGCAGGTTGTCCAGCACCGTGCCGGAGAATAGGACGTTGTCCTGCAGCACGATGCCTACCTTGCGTCGCAAATCCTGCTGCGCATACTCGCGCACATCCTGGCCGTCGATCCTGACTGCGCCTGCATTGACCTCATAGAAGCGCGTCAGCAACTGCACCAATGTGCTTTTGCCGTGGCCGGTTGGCCCGACGATTGCCAATACTTCGCCAGGGTGGATATCGAGGTTAAAGCCACGTATTACGGGCTTTTCCGGCAAGTATCCGAAGATGACGTTATCGAATTCGACTTTGCCGGATTGCTGCTTGGGGATTACAGGGGTTTGCGGGTCCTGAATTTCAGGCTCCGTATCCAGCATCAGGAAAATGCGCTGCGCCGACGAAGCGCCGGAAGTGTAGCGCTCGAACAAATCGTTCAGCTCCTGCAGCGGCCCGAGGAAAAGCTGGACATAGAACAGACTCTGCGCGAGCTGGCCGACCGTCATTTCCTGGTCCGCGATGCCGATACCGCCCACCATGAGCAGGAAGGCCATGCCGACGGTGCTGAGCACCTGCGTCAATGGCAGGAACCAGCTTGACTTCATGGAGCCCCTGATGAGGATATTGTTGAAGTCTTCCAGCAATCCGCGATAACGGCGCGCGTTGCTGGATTCGTTGACCATCTGCTTGAGGATGCGCACGCCGGAGACGGTTTCCACCAGGTGCGCGGTAAAGCGCGCACGCGCCTCGGCGACACGGCCCCAGATTTTCTCCGAGATGCGCTTGAACAGCCAAGTGCCCAGAACCAGGAAAGGTACGATGCTGGCCAGGGCTAGAAACAGTTTGGGCGAAATCCACCATAAGGCGATCGAGGCCACGACCAGGCGCAGCAGCGCTGAGAACAGCTCGGGCGGGCCCTGCACCAGCAAGGGCTCCAGCGTATCGATATCGCGGTCGGCGCGGGAGATGATGCGGCCGGCCTTGGTCTGGTCGAAATAGCGCACGCTCAATGCCTGCACATGGCTGAAGACGCGGATGCGCAGCTTGTTGAGGATGTCGATGGCCGCCGTGCCGGCGAGGTATTGCGAGAAGCTGCCCAGACCGAAGCGCAATGTCCAGCTCACGCCGGTGGCGACTGACATCCAGGCTAGCAGCGGGGTATTGAGGACGATGCCTTGTGCGGTCTGGATGAAGCCGTTGTCGATCACCTCGCGCAGGAACCACGGACGGATGAAGATCACGCCCACGAGCACGATTTCGAGCAGGATGACTGCGAGAATCCGGCCCTTCACATCCTGCAGCAGTGGCAGCAGGCGCCAGAACATGCTGCGGTCCAGCTTCTTGCGGGCGAAGGCCTGTTCCAGCTCGATATCATTGAGCGGCTTGTCGCCGCGGAAATCATTTGCCATGGCTGACTCCCAGCAGGTCGCGGTATTGCGCATTGGTGGTGGATAAATGCTCATGCGTGCCTTGGTCGCTGATTCGGCCCTGGTCGAGCATGGCGACTCGGTCGGCGAGCAGGATGGTGGAGAGCTTGCTGGCAATCAGGATGACGGTGATGGGCTGGCCGTTGCTGTTGCGCAGTTTGCGGATGTTGTCCAGCACCTGGCGCTCGGTAATGGCGTCCAGCGCGCTGGTGGCGTCGTCCAGCACCAGGATCGAAGGCTCGGCGAGAAACGCGCGCGCCAGGCTGATGCGCTGCCGCTGCCCGCCGGACAAGGTGATGCCGCGATCGCCGATTCTGGTTTGCAGGCCGTCGCTCAAGCGGTCGAGCACTTCCGTTGCACCCGCTTGCTCCAAGGCTTGCAGAATTTGTTGCTCGCTTGCCTCCGGCTTGGCTAGCCGCAGGTTGGCCTCCAAAGTGTCGGAGAACAAGAAACTTTCTTGAGGAACCACATTAATTTTTTTTCTTAATTCATTTAATTTGAATGATTTTATATTGTTCCACCCTGCCCAGGGCGAGCCGATTTCCACGCTGCCGGCATCCGCATCCAGCAAGCGCGGCAGCAATCCCGCCAGGCTGCTTTTGCCGGAGCCTGTCATGCCCACGATCGCCACCACCTCGCCTGGGGCGACTTCCAGATTGCAATCCTGCAATATCGCATTGCCCTGGCCAGGGGATTGGATGCCGACATGATTCAGGCGGATGCCCAATGCCCCCTCTGGAACGGAGTCGGCACCAGACTTGATCGTCGGCTGCTCGTCGAGTAGCTCCCAGATGCGGGCGGCCGATGCGCGCGCATCTGCGAAAATCTGGATCACCCGGCCAATGCCCTCGATGCGGAACACCAGCGCATTGGCGACCAGCACCGAGGCAACCAGTTCGCCGATATTGAGCGTGCCTTGCTGCACCAGGTATGCCCCCGCAGCCAGGATCCAGACATGGCTCAAGGCGACCACGGTCTGTGGCAGGGGAATGCGCGAGGCGGCATAGGCCAATGCGCTGCGCGCGTTCTGCATGAAGCTCTGCACCAGTGTCGTGAAAACCGCGACGCGCTGCTGTTCCAGGCCGAAGGACTTGATGACGCGCACGCCGTTCACTCCTTCGCTCAGTTCCTGGTTGACCGCATCGTAGGCCGCACCTACAGCCCTATCCAGCGTCACCAGCTTTTCTGTCTGGGTGACGAATAATGCAATGCCGCTCAGCGGGAATGCCAGCGTACCCAGGCCCAGCCATGGGTGATACCAGGAGAGCAGGGCTACGGAAACCAGCACCCAGAGGCTGGCCTCGAACACCTGGCGCCAGAAGTTGATCAAGGCGTCGCGCACCTTGTCGGCATCCCGCGTGGTGCGCGTGACCATTTCGCCCATGCCGTGCCGCCAGTGGTAGGCGAGGTCCAGCCGCTGCACCTGGTGCAGGATGCGCTCGCGCAGTATGGTGAGCAGGTCTTGGCCGATCACCAGCGACATCAGGCCGCCGACATATTGCAATATGCCCCTGCCAAAAGCCACCAGCAGCAATAGAACGATCCAGTGCAGCGCTTGTGAATATTCCAGGCTGCCATCCGCGAGCCTGGTAATGGCATTGCCGCTCTGGACATCGTTGACCGCTTGGCCGACCAGCCATAGCTGCCACGCCATGCCGATATTGACGAGGGTGAACAAGGCAGCGGTCAAGGCAAATTTGTATGGCATGTAGCGATACAAAAGCAGGCAGCGGATGAGGGAGTATTGCTTCATACTGATTGGGTGCTCGTGGTTTAAAGATACGAATAATTTGGGAAGACGCTCGATTGCATTGATGCCGCTAGAACTCAATAAAAGAAACAGCCTGTTTCCAGGCTGTTTCTTGAACAAAGTCGTACAGTGTTTAGGTTGGTTGACTGAAATTATTAGAAGCGGTAGGTCAAGGATGCGCCTATCGTTCTTGGGTTGCCCCAATACACAGTGTTACCAGAGATGGCGGTGCCTGCAGGAGCACTTGCTGGTAGGGCGTGGTAGCGGTATTCCTTGTCGAACAGGTTGTTGACGTAGCCGGTGATCTCGATCTTGTCGTTCTTGGTCAAGTAGCTTACGCGTGCATTCACCAAGGTGTAGGCTCCCTGGTTCAGCAAGTCGTTGTTTTGCGGTACGACAAAGAAATACTGCTTGCCTAGATAGCGCGCATCGGCTCCCAGCAATATCCTGCTGCCGTTTTCCAGCGGGATATTGTAGGTGCCGCGTAATTGGGCGCTCCAGCGGGGAGCACGCACGAACTCGTTGCCATCGTGGTTGCCGCCGCCATTCTGGATGTCGAATTTTTCGAACTCGGTCTTGAGTATGCCGATATTGGCATTCAAGTGCAGGTTATTGGTCGGCAATGCCTCGACTTCAAATTCTGCGCCCTTGACGCTGGCTTTTTCCACGTTTTGCAAGTAGGAAATTGGCACAGCAAGATTGGTGCCGACGACATTGACTTGCACATTGCTGTAGTCGTAGTAGAAGGCATTGGCATTGAAATTCAAGCGGCCGTTCAACCATTCGGACTTATAGCCGATTTCATAGGCGTTCAATTCTTCCGGCTTCAAGGTATTCAATGCCAATGGGTTTGCGGCAGCGGTATTGTAGCCGCCGGACTTGATGCCACGGGAGAACTTGAAGTAAACGCGATCCGTGTCCGTGATCTTGTATTGCGGGGTGATGTCGTAAGTGAAAGCGTTCCATCGTTTGCTACGCTCATCAGTAAACGTGCCTGTTCCTCCAATGCCGCCAGTGTAACTGCTCCACCAAGAACCCAGATCGGACCAAGACGCTGTTCCTGCAGTGTTATTCAAGCGATTAAGGTCGTATTTCTTTTCTTCAGTAGTCCAGCGAGCGCCTAAAGTAGTATCAAACTTTTCACTGAAGTTATACGTAGTGCTCCCGAAGATAGCGTAACTTTCGCTCTTATGGGATAAGTCAGTAGAATTAAAGCTCACTGGTTGGGAAGAGCCTGCAAACTGAGGAACCGATCCATTAGGTAGTCTCGCGTTGGCAGAGAATGAATCAATATCCTCTTTGAAATAGAAGAAACCGGTCAGCCAGTTCCAGCGATCCTCACGAGGAGACGCTAGGCGGAATTCCTGTGTCCACTGCTTACTTTTTGCATCTGTGTAACCACGGCCAATTTCTAACGGAGAGTTATCTGTATCGGCGAAATTCTCAGTTTTGTAATCGGCATACGCAGTAATGGAGGTGAGTGTAAGTTTGCCGATCTGCCAATTAACATTCAAGGAAATACCGTTTTGCGTAACATCGTTGCTTTCTTCGGCATTGCTGCTGACATGGTTGATATTCCGGCTAGGTCGGTAGCCATTGCGGAATTCGCCTGTCCGGCTGTAGACCGTACCGACGTTGCCGTCGGTTTTGTACTTGCGGTGGTAAACGTTTAATAAGGCATCGATGTCAGGAGTCAGCGCAAATAACAATTGGCCGCGAATGACCGAGTCTTCAACGCCGCCGCTGGTTTTACCATTGAATTGGTTGGTGAAGCGGCCATCGAGGTCCTGGTTATAGAAGGAAATACGGCCTGCGATGCGCTCGTCGACGATGGTGCCCCCCACGGCGCCCTGGATTACCTTGTCGCCGAAGCTGCCGTAATCCACCTTGGCATAGCCTTCAGGGTTTTCCGAGAAGGTAGGCTTCTTGGATACGATATTGACGGCGCCGCCAGTCGTGTTCTTGCCCCAGAGCGTGCCTTGCGGCCCGCGCAAGACTTCCACGCGTTCCAGGTCGAAAATGGGGATGCCGGTGGCGCTGGCATTGCTGATGAATACGTCATCGATATAGAAGCCGATGGGGTTGGGGAAATCCAGCTGTTGCTGGCCTGCGCCCACGCCGCGGATCCACCAGCGTGGCCGGCCATTCTGGATGGTGCCGGCTGATGAATTGGGGACGTTGTTCAGAATTTCGCCTGCAGAACGGCCTATGCCTCTTTGCTGCAGTTCTTCCCCTCCCAATACCGAAATGGCGGTCGGTACTTCCTGTGCATTTTCTTCACGGCGTTGGGCGGTCACCACAATGCTGCCAAGGGATGATTCGACATCCTTTGCTTGGGCAGGAGTGGTTTCTTCGTTGTTTGATGTTGCTTGTGTCGTGGCGGTGCCCGTGGCTTGAGGAGTTTGCTCATCGGCCGCAAATGCGGGAGCGATAAAAAAACTGCCTGCAAATGCGGCGGCTACGGCGATTGTGAGTTGTCGTTTGACAAATGGGCTTGGGACCGACTCTGTTGGCAAGGGCGTGCTTTTCCTGGACATTGAATTTTCCTGCTAATAATGAAATGAATGGCCCAGCGCATTGCTGTGCACAGGCAAAACTATCGGCAGGATTCGTGCCAGTACTTTGTTTCCTTCATGTAAATATCTTAACTATATGAATTATATTGGATATTTATTTTCCTCTAATTTTTGTCGTAGTAACGCTGTTGTTTTGCGGGCAATCCCAGATGTTTATTTTTAAACAAATGTTGTTTTTAAAGCAGCAATTGCGAGTTGCAAGCCGGGATATGTTTGTTTTTCAGCAGAGGCAGCATGGCTTATTGAGGAGATTGTTGATTTCCGGTCACTGATATTGAGATTGTTTATCGTGATCTTTTAGCAGTTTTTGATAGTGAATTTTATATAAAACATAATAAGTTGGTGAATTTATTTAATAAATTAGATTAATTTTTAATTGTCGTGGGCTGGTCCTGCTTAAGTCGATCCTGGCATAGTGCTTGCGAATGAATGGGTTCAGATGACTTGTGGTTAAGGATGTATATGGCGCAGAACCCAGCAGAACCAATCCGCCTCTGGTATACCCGTTGCGGTGCCGCCACGGCTTCCGCGTTGGCGATCCGCCAAGGCTGGCTGCAGGCCGAGTTTGCCCAGGACGGCACTATCCTCCACTCACTGCGCGATTCTGACAGCCTCGAGTTGCGCAACGCATATTTTCATCATAAGCAGTCGGGTTTGTTCCGCGAGGACGGGAATATCCCGCCGATATGGGCAAAAGGGACCGGCCAGGATGCTGTGCGGATCGCATGGCAAGGATGTGCACCTGTCGTTCACCCCGTCATTATCCGAGGAATATATCCGGGGGTTGGAAGTGCAAAAGGACTTTCTGCACGAGTGGGGCTATTTTGCGAACGATTTCGATATCAGGGATTGGATAGTGCATGAGCCGCTGGAAGCCGCCAGAAAACTGGTGGAAGCACAACAGAAGTTTGCCAATTTCCCTGACAAAATAGATTCTTAGAAGCGGTATTTAATTTTTAACTGGAGGATGTGAAATGAGTGAAAACCTATCCGAAATCGACTTGGTGTCTTATGTGGACGAAGCCAAGGCCGATGCAATCCATGCATTCAACGTATTGCGTGAGAACGGCACCTTGTCTGCGAGCCTGACCTTCCATATCTCCCACAAGATTCCAGGCCACGACAAGCTTTTGCATATCCGCTTCCCGGGAGGACTTGCGCGTGACCAGACCCCCAGTCTGCGTATCAGCAAGTTCTCCGAGGAAAGCAGCCATATCCTGAACGAATCGCGCCTGGATGCGGACACCGCCATCCATATCCATACCAATTTCCTGTCGGCATGGTCGCTGGCGCACAAGCCGTTCCCGATCCTGTATGTCGCCGCGGCCCGCCATTTGCTGGCGCGCGAAATCCCCAACCACCTCGACCGTACGCGCAGTGTCCTGGATGTCATCAAGGAACGCTTGGATAAGCACCCTGAACTGGCACCTCCTCCTGCGTTGTTGGAATCCAATGGCGGCGTCAATTTCTGGGGCAAGGGCATCATCCGCACTTCGGAGCTGATCCTGTTCGTGGAAGAGGCCGCGCGCTACCAGGCGATCGCCGAGCAGATCGGCGGCGCCCAGCACTACACGCCAGGCGCACTGGAAGTACAGTGGAAGCGCACTGGCTTGCTGGAGAAGGCCAAGGCATACAGCGGCCGTTATCTGGAAGATATCGCCTAAGCGTCCAGCTTAGAAGACATAGCCGGACTAGGGTCAACAGGCCTTGGTGCCCAGCTTTTTATATTTAAGAGAGCCTCCATATGAGTGACAACAAGCGCCAATTGATCCTGAATGTATTCCTGCTCCGCTACGGGCACCATCCTACAGGCTGGCTGCATCCGGTCTGGCAGGAAAACGGCCGCCCGGACTTGCAATGGTGGATACGCGCCGCGAAGATCGCGGAGGAGGCAAAGTTCCATACCTTCTTCGTGGCCGACTTCATCGGCCGTTCAGGCGAGCTGACGCCGCAAGCGGCCAAGAACCCGTCCAACTTTCATTTCGAGCCATTCACCTTGCTTTCCGCGATTGCGACGCAGACCAAGAATATCGGCCTGGTCGCCACGGTCAATACAAACTTCTCCGAGCCCTATAACATCGCCCGGCAGTTTACCTCGCTTGATCATATCAGCGGCGGCCGCGCCGGCTGGAACGTGGTGTCGTCCTTGAATCCCGCCACGGTGAAGAATTTCGGCATACAGGATAATCGCTCGCACGAGCAGCGTTACGAGCGCGCGGAGGAGTATGTGAACTTAGCCAAGGCATTATGGGACAGTTGGGACGACGATGCATTCGACCATCCCGACAGGAACGCCGGCTACTTCTATGACCTGGCATCCGCACACCCGGTGAGCTTCAGGGGCAACTATTTCTCTTCCGAAGGCTTGCTGGATTATCCAAGGCCGATCCAGGGATATCCCGTATTCGTGCAGGCGGGCAACTCGGATACCGGCAGGGAGTTTGCCGCGCGCGTGGCGGAAATGACCTACAGCTCGGCAACCTCGCTCAAGGTGGCGCAGGATTACTATGCCGACGTCAAGAGCCGCATGGCGAAATACGGCAGGGCGGAGGACCAGCTCAAGATTACCCCGGGCCTGAACGTGGTGGTGGCGGAAACCGACCAGGAGGCGCAGGACAAATACGGCGAGCTGCAGGAGCTGGTGGATTTCAGCGACCTGGAATTCGGCGGTTTCGACCTCTCGCAATATCCCCTGGACGGCCCGTTGCCGGACTTGCCCTACGACGCGGGCGAGAACGGGCGCGGCCGCTTCCAGCAGCAACTGGAGCTGGCCCGGCGCGAAAACCTCACCATCCGCCAGCTGGTGCTCAAGTTCCGGGTGGCGCGCGGCCACATCCAGGCCATCGGCTCGGTAAAAACCGTGGCCGACTTGATCGAGCAATGGTTTGTGGAGAAGGGCGCGGACGGCTTCAATGTCGTGCCGCCTTACTCGATTAAGGGGCTGGAGGACTTTGCCCGTTTGGTCGTGCCAGAGCTGCAACGCCGCGGCATCTTCCAGAAGGAGTACAGCGGCAATACCTACCGCGAAAGGCTGGGGCTGGACCGGCCAGCGAATCCCAACACCCAGGCTTCGCCGGAAGCATTGCGCGCTTAAGGTGAAAGCCGGGAGCTGCATAGCTCCTGGTTTTAAGGCATCATTCTGCGCTTTGAACAGCGTACCTTTAGAGCCGCCAACCAAGCTTAGCGATTCTGTCTAACCGTCCTGCCAAAAGCAGCAGTACAAGTGGTACGGCAAGGCCGGCAGGATTTTATTAGCGGCTCCTGGGCAATAAGGGAATCATGCCTGCTTATGAATTAGTCGTGTTTGACTGTGACGGAGTGTTGGTCGATAGCGAGAAAATCACCAACCGGATATTTGTCGACGTATTGAACGAGGAGGGCATACCTGCCCGGATCGAGGAAATGGCCAGGCATTTTGTCGGCCATTCGCTCGAACAGTGCATGGACATTATCGCCCGCATTTATGGCCGCAGGCCGGGTGCGGATTTTCTTGCCCGTTACCGGCACAGGCGCGATGCCGCATTGCGCGACGGCTTGCAGCCCGTCGCCGGTGTAGAACAGGTGCTGCGGCAGCTACAGTTGCCGCACTGCGTGGCTTCCAACAGCAGTGCCGCCAAAGTGCATGAAATGCTGGATATCACCGGCTTGCTGCCTTATTTCAACGACAGGATATTCAGTGCCGCCGACCTGGGCAGGCCGAAGCCTGCGCCCGACGTCTATCTCAAGGCGGCAGAAAGCCAGGGAGTCAAGCCTTCAGCCTGCCTGGTAATCGAGGATACCGATGTCGGCGTTGCGGCGGCGGTCGCCGCAGGCATGCGGGTATGCGCCTATACCGGCACCATGGCAGCCAGCAGATTGCTGGAGGCAGGCGCGGAGCAGGCGGTGGATGACATGCTGCTTTTGCCTGACATCATCAGGCGTGGTTACGGATAGGATAAACCGTAGTTTTGCACAGAAAGCGTTGTTGAAAATGGACCGGATGAGAATGTGGCAACCTAATGCTGAGTAAAAATGAACTTTATTGAAAAATTAGAGAAATCCTGGGAGGAAAGCAATTCATTGTGTGCAGCTAGACCCTGACTTGTTCGGGTTTCCTTAGCACATTAACAAGCCAAACAGACGCGATATTTGGCTTTTTAAAGGACATTGTCGACGCGCCTCATGATATTGGGGGTTGCCTTAAAGCCGCGAGCGCTGGTCAAGGCAGGCCTGACTGAACGGCACCGGTTTGATTATCAGTGCTTTCCGGCAATCCTATAAGCTTTCCAAGGCCCCGATTACGCTGAGGTCGCTCGCTCCGTGACAATCGATTTGAAAGACAGCATTAATCTTCACAGGTCAAAAAAAGTCCGTAACCAAGTCTTGTTTAATCGAGAGATGGCTGCTTATGGAGCAGCAACTGTTTATTTTGGAGCAAATTAAAGGGCTAAAGTGTTTTTATGTAAACAGTTCGGGCCGCGAATATGCCTCCCTCAAGTCCAGCATTAAAATCCAGTGCAATGTGAATCTGTGAAATAAGCTAAAGGATTCAAACCTCTGCAAATTTCCATAAAATAATTGTGGGAATTAAAGGCGAATGGCATGGTTTCTGCGATAAGTATGATGATCTAAGTAGAAATATCGCGGAGATATGCATGACAGTTAAATTTTTCTGGCAAGCGCCGACCTCAGGGGATGGGCGCTATGCCGACGCCGAGAAACGCATCCGGGGCGAACGGGCCGACAGCCGGCCTTACTTCCTGCCGGGCGTGACCGATCCTCGCGGCCAGCGGTTCAATTATTTCGACCATTTGCACCAGATCGCCAAGGCGGTAGAACTGGCCAAGTTCGACGGCATCAAGGTCAGGAACGACCCTGAGGGCGACGAATCCTGGATCGTCGCCGGCTACCTCAGCCGCGCGACGCGCTACTTGACGGTGCTGGCCGAGTTCGACGCATCTCGCGGCTCGGCGGTCTATGCCGCCAAGAATGCGGTGAGCTACCAGCGCTTTACCGAAGGCCGTTTTGCCTGGCAAATCGGCGTGGAGCCCGACGAGGCGAAGCGCAGGCAGCAGGGCGACTTCGCGGCGCAGGAGGATTTGTATCCAAGGGTGGAGGAGTTTGTCACCGTGGCCCGCAACGTCATCACCACGACCGGGTACGATTTTGACGGCCGCTTCTTTCAGGTATTGCAAGGCGGCTTCCAAGGGCCGCTTTCCGGCCAGAAGGTTCCTCCCATCTATCTATCCGGCGAGACGGACGAGGCATATGCCCTCTCAGCCAAGCTTGCCGACGTGCATGTGCTGGAAGCGCAGCCGCTGGACGAAGTCGCAAGGAAAGTCTCGCTTTTACGCAACCAGGCAAGCAAGCAGGGCCGTACATTGCAAATCGGCCTGCGCGTCGATGTGCTGGCGCGCGAAACCGAGGAGGAAGCGGTATTCGACGCCAAGCGTTATGCCGAACAGACCGGTCAGCAAGGCGGTAACAGTAATACCGCAGGATTATGGCAAGGTTTGACCACAGTCAGCACCGGCGCAAGCGCCGTGCTGGTCGGCAGCTTCGAGCAAGTCACGGAACAGCTGGCCGCGCTGGCGGAAGCGGGCGTCGAGCAGTTCATCCTGGGCGCCGTCCCCAGCCTGGAAGAGGCCTACCGCATTGGCGAGAATGTCCTGCCGCCGCTGCGTTCCCTGATAAACGGCGCCAGCCGGCGCGCAGCCTGATAGAGGAGTCGATATATTATGGCAATTGATGTTTTCTGGAGAATTCCAACGCACGGCGAGCCAAGCTCGTTGCGCAACAAGCTGCACCACCGCGGCGACTGGTCGCAGCAGCAAGGCGACCATATCGTGCAGAAAGGCCTCAGCGGCGACCATGGCGACGGTTTCAACAACCTCGACTATATCGCCGAGGTGGCGCGTGCCGCCGAAATATCGGGCTTTCAAGGCGGTTTGATCCCTTCCTTCCCGATGACCGATGAGCCGTGGGCGATTTCTTCGTTCCTGGCACGCGAGACCAGCACTTTCCGATTCATGATCGCGTTCCAGCCCGGCTTCCTGAACCCGGTCGTGGCCGCGCGCATGACGGCTAGCCTGCAACGCGCCACCGGCGGCCGTGCCCTTTACAACGTGATTACCGGCGGCGGAGGCCCTGCCCAATTGTGGTGGGGAGACGTGGCACCGCACGACGACCGCTATGCGCGCACGACAGAATTCCTGGACGTATTGCGCGGCGTATGGAGCGGGAACAGTTTTTCCTACCAGGGTAAGTTCTACCAGGTGGAGAATGCGGCGCTGCCGGCCCAGCTCTTGGGTCAGGACTTTCCTGAGATTTACTTCTCCGGTTCCTCTGATGCTGCCCTAGCTTCCGCTTCCAAGCATGCGGACTATTACCTTTCATGGCTTGAGCCTTTCGACCAGTTGCGCGACAAGTTCGACCGCGTGAAGGAACGCACCGCCGCATTGGGCGGCAAGATCAAATGCGCAGTGCGCGTGGACATCATTGCCCGCCGTACCGAGGAGGAGGCCTGGCGCGAAGTTCAGCGCGGGTTTGAAAACCTCGATGACGCCGCGCGCGAGCGCTACAAGCGTTTCGCCCAGCAAACCGGGGATTCCGTCGGCGCCAACCGCCAGCGCAGCAATGCGCCGAAGGAGCTCAACGATTACCGCGACTTCATCATCCACCCCAACGTCTGGTCCGGCCTCAGCCTGCTGCGCGGCGGGCAGACCCAGGGCATCGTCGGCAGCTACGAGCAGGTGGCCGAGCGCCTGGACGACCTGGTCAGGCTCGGCGCGGATGCTTTCATCCTCGCCAGCACGCCGCACCTGGAAGAAGCTTACCGGGTAGGGGAGGAAGTGCTGCCGCTGGTGCGCGGCCATGATAGTGCGCCTGCTTTGCGCGCAGTCGGCTAACCTTCTACCGTCGCTCAAGAAAACCCCATGCTGCGGCATGGGGTTTTTACGTTTCCAGGCGGTCAAACCCGCAGTCACAACGTAGCTGATACTTTATGCCTGGCTGATAAAATCAAAACTTTGCCCACTACATCGCATATGCATCCTCTTCGACGGTTATTTAACCACGCCCGCCAATACCGGCGCGATGCGTGGATCGCTTCCATCTATTCCCTGCTGAACAAGATTTTCGACATCCTGCCCGAGATCCTCATCGGCGTGGCGGTCGATGTCGTCGTCAACCAGAAGGCTTCCTTCCTGGCCGGGCTGGGCATCGCGGAGCCGCGCGACCAACTGCTGCTGCTTGCGGCATTGACCGTGCTGATCTGGGTGGGGGAGTCCCTGTTCCAGTACCTGTATGACGTGCGCTGGCGCAACCTCGCGCAGAACCTGCAGCACGACTTGCGCATGGAGGCCTACCAGCACGTGCAGCAGCTCGAGCTTGCCTACTTCGAGCGCAACCGCAGCGGCAACCTGCTGGCCATCCTCAATGAGGACATCAATCAGATGGAGCGCTTCTTCAATGGCGGATTCAACAGCCTGATCCAGGTGTTCTTTGGCTCAGTGATGGTAGGCGGGGTGTTCTTCTTCCTCACCAAGAAACTGGCGTTTCTCGCATTGATACCCGTGCCGTTCATCCTCTATGGCGCATTCTGGTTCCAGTCCCGCCTTGCCAGGCGCTATACCTCGGTCAGGGAGGCGGCTGGCGCCTTGGCTACACGCCTCAACAACAACCTGCTCGGCATTGCCACCGTCAAGGCCTATGCGGCAGAGGAGATCGAGTCCCAACACATCCGCAGCGCCTCCGATGCCTATCGCCAGAAGAATGCGGATGCCATCCGCCTTTCCGCCGCGATCACGCCTGTGATCCGCATTGCGATCCTGGCAGGCTTTACCGTGACCTTGCTTTACGGCGGCTTCATGACCTTGAATGGCGAGCTGGGCGTGGGAAGCTATTCCGCGTTGGTCTACCTGACCCAGCGCCTGCTGTGGCCGTTGACCGGTCTGGCCGAGCTGACCGACCTTTACCAGCGCTCGATGGCTTCCATCCAGCGCGTAATGAATTTGCTGGATTCGCCATTGGCGATCCAGTACGGCGGCAAGCCCCTGGGCCTGGATTCGGTAAAAGGCGACATCCGCTTCGCGGGAGTGCGTTTCGCCTACGATGCCCAATCGGGCCAGCCCGCGCTTGATGGGTTTGACCTGCATATCCCGGCCGGCAAGACCGTGGCATTGGTGGGCGCGACCGGCGGCGGAAAGAGCACGATCACCAAGCTGTTGCTGAGGTTTTACGACCCGCAGCAAGGCCAGATCCTGCTCGACGGGGAGAATATTGTTTCCCTGGATCTGCAGCAATTGCGCCGCGCGATTGGCTATGTTGCGCAGGACACCTTCCTGACGGATGCGAGCATTGCCGAGAACATTGCCTACGGGCAGCCTAATGCGGGTATTGATGCGATTATCGCCGCCGCCAAGGCTGCCGAGGCCCACGAGTTCATTGAGCGTCTGCCGGAGGGTTACGACACTCAGGTGGGCGAGCGCGGCATGAAGCTCTCGGGCGGGCAGCGCCAGCGCCTGGCCCTGGCGCGCGCCATCCTCAAGAATCCGCCGATCCTGATCCTCGACGAGGCGACTTCCGCGGTGGATAACGAAACCGAGGCCGCCATCCAGCGCTCGCTCAACAAACTGGTGGTGGGGCGTACCAGTATCATCATCGCGCACCGATTGTCCACTGTACGTCATGCGGATTGCATCCATGTGCTGGAACACGGCCGGATAATCCAGTCGGGAAGCCATACAGAATTGCTGGAAAGCGGCGGGCCTTATGCAGAGCTTTGGAAATTGCAAACGGGTGAGCTCTGAAGAAAAAATAGATTGCTAAAGTATTGTGTTTTCATTTGCCAGTATATATTTGATTTACTTCTTGCCTGATAGCTGATACGGCAAATTGCGCTGCTATTTTTGCCGCCAAGGCCAAGTTGCCTGGGTCTGCAGGCTGGCCTTCCTGCGCCAGCGCATGATTGCCGTCCACAATGGCAATACGCGCGGGGTTGGGCTTAGTTCCCAGGTAGCCGTACAGGTCGGAAGTCACGCAGACGGGATCGGCATTGCCGAGCAGCCACAGGCTTGGCCTGGTCTCGTCAGCGGCATTTGCATATTGCTGCGCAAGCCCTGGGGGCGTTCTGCATACGGGCGTCAGCAATATGGCCGCCTTGAGTTCCGGATCAGCCTGAAATACTCTCCAGCCGATAATCGAGCCCAGCGATTTGCCTGCCACGGCGATGCGTTGCTTGTCTACCCAGGATTGCTGCTTGGCATAGGCGATGGCCGTTTGCATATCCTCGATTTCCGGCTGTCTATCAAGCGAGGGCTTGCCGTTTTCCCTGTCTTGCACGTGGTATGCCCAGTTGAAGCGGATGGTAGCAAGGCCGGCCTCGGTCAGCTGTCTGGCAACCTGCTCCTGCAGGGGCTGCCTGGCGTCATAGTTGGAACCCGAACCCAGGATCACGGCAGGGAAGGGCCCGTGGCCGGATGGCTTGTCCTCTATGATTTCAATTGTAGTGCCGCGCGGCGTTGTCAGTAAAAGGCTGCTTCCAGCATTGGCCGTGGTTGAAAGCAGCAGGCTGCCGGACAAGGCCAGGAGTAATTTCGAAAAAATGCCCATATTAGCCCTGCGCTTGATCGCCGGAGCGCAGCTGTGCTTCGGCAGCAAGCGCCGCCTGCACCGCCTGGTGGCTCAGATAGCGTTTGTGATAGGCATGGATCGCAGGGTATTTGTCTTTAGCCTCGATATCGGCCCGCGGCAGCCAGCCGAGGAACACGCCAAGATAAGCGTCTGCGATCGTGAAACGCCCGTCTACCAGCCATTGATCCGTCACAAGGCGTTTTTCCACGTGGGATAATAGCCTGTTGAGCCGTTCCAGGCCTTTCTTGCGCACTTGCTGTTGCGCCTCATGGTGATCGGCAAACAACTCCGGGCGCGTCACCGGCCTGAACGCAGGGTGGATGTCCGAGTTGGCGAACCCTAGCCATTCCTGGATATGCGCGCGTTGCAGGCTTCCTGCGGGTGCAAACAGATTGGCCTCAGGCTTGCTGTCAGCGAGGTAGGGAAGGATGGCGGCATTCTCGGTAATGACATCGCCGTTTTCGAGTTGCAGTGTGGGCACTCTACCCAACGGGTTGATATCGTAGATCTGGGAGTCTGCCTGGCGTAAGGCGACGCGTACAAGCCGATGAGGAATATCCAGGGCTTTGAGGGTCACAATCGCCCCCAGGGAACAGGCGCCTGGAGAAATATACAATGTTGTCATCATGCGTCCTTAGATTGTTTTGCAATAACCTCGGGAATATGCAGAAAATGTGCCGGTAGCTAAGCTATTGATCGTACGGGGCAGAGCTGTTGAATTTCGAGCTTTGGTGTTTTAATTAGAACAGATTGGCGCCTAGGTGTTTTATTGGAAACAGTTTGGCAACGGCAGGTATGCCTGACTACGGTCGCATGTTAGAATCTCGTGCAAGCCGGTGTTACGGCTGTTTTTTCGTCCAGTTTTTGTTGATTAATCAAGGATTTTTAAATGAGTCAAATTATTATCGAGCACAACCCGAGTGAAGAAAAACTGAAGGAACTGGGTGTGGCAAACTGGTCCATCTGGGAAAAGGAAGTGTCCAAGTTCCCGCTGGACTTCGGCATCAAGGAAACCGCATACGTGCTGGAAGGTGAAATCCTGGTAACGCCAAAGGGCGGCGAACCTGTTCGCATCGTTCCAGGCGACCTGGTTGTATTCCCTGTCGGCCTGCAAAGCAGCTGGGAAGTTGTGAAGCCGCTGCGCAAGCACTACAAGCACGGTTAATTTCGCACTAACCGCACAATAAAAAAGCCCCGTCTAAGACGGGGCTTTTTTATTGTAGCTACATCTATATTCCAGGCAGGTTAAAGCTGCGAGCGGAGCGAGTCTTCCAATGCCGTCAGGACGTCGGGGTTCAAGCGGTGTCCCGATTGGTCGGAAATCAGGAAAGTATCCTCGGCGCGGTTGCCGAGCGTATTGATTTTCGCAGTATGCAGGCGGATATGGTGTTGCTGCAGCACATGGGCAATGCGCGACAGCAGGCCCGGCCTGTCGTTGGTGGCGATGTCCAGTACGGTGTTGGGGCTTTCGGCTTCCTGCGCGATGGTGAGTTCGGGCTTGATCGGCATGTGTTTTACCTGGCGGCTGATGCGGCCTTGCACCGGCGCATCCGGCGGCGCCTGGCTGAGCAGTTTTTGCGTCAGCTCGTATTCGATAAAACTTAATAAGTCACGATAAGTTATTTTTTTATCTGACTGATCCAGAACCAAAAAATTATCAAGCGCATAGCCATGCTGGGTGGTGTGCACCTTGGCTTCCACGATGTTGTAGCCCAGCCGGCCAAAGAAGCTGCAGATGCGGACAAATATGTCGGTCTTGTCGGGCATGTAGATCATGGTCTGGATGCCGTCGCCAGCCGGGCTGAGCCTGGCGCGTACGATCGGTGCCTGGGTATCGATGTGGGTGAGCAGCAGCCGGGTGTTCCAGGCGATCAGCTGCGCTTCGTGACGCAGGAAGTAGGCGGGACCCAGTTGCTGCCATAGCGGCTGGTAGGCTTGCTCCACCACGCCATAATAGCTGAGGATTTCCTTGGCTTGCTGCTGGCGGGCGCTGAGCTCCTCGCTCAGGTTGCTTCCACGCAGGATGCGCTGGGTGGCGCGGAACAGGTTTTCGAGCAGGGAGCCTTTCCATGCGTTCCATATCTTCGGGCTGGTGCCGCGGATATCGGCTACGGTCAGCAGATATAGCGCAATCAGACGGTATTCGCTGCCTACATAATGCGCAAATTTTTCCACCACTGCGGGGTCGGATAAGTCGGACTTCTGCGCCGTGCTCGACATGACCAAATGGGCCTCGACCAGCCAGGCTACCAGCTCCCCGTCTTCAACCGGAAGGTTGTGCTGCTTGCAGAAGCGGCGGGCATCGACGGCGCCAAGCGTGGAATGGTCTCCGCCGCGGCCTTTCGCGATGTCGTGGAAAAGGGCGCCTAGGTACAGCAGGTGGGGCTTGGGGAACTCGCGTAGCAGCCGGCTGCATAATGGAAATTCGTGCGCGAACTCGGCCAGTGCGAAACGGCGCAGGTTGGCCAGCACGTTGAGGATATGCTCGTCCACGGTGTAGACATGGAACAGGTCGTGCTGCATCTGGCCCGATACGCGGCCGAAAGCAGGGATATAGCGCCCGAGCACGCCGTAGCGGTTCATGAGTTTCAGCGTATGGGTAATGCCTTTGGGCTGCTGCAATATCTGCATGAACATCGCCTTGTTCTTTGCGCTGGCGCGGAACTGAGGCGTGATTTCATGCTTGGTGCGGTGCAATGCGCGCAGCAGCTCGGCGCCCATGCCCTTGAGCTCGGGGTGCTGCTGCAGGACGAGAAAGCTTTCCAGGATGGCGGAAGGCTCATCGTAGAGCAGGGTCGGGCTTTTGGTTTCCAGCAGGCCGTTGACAGCCTCAAAGCGGTTGTTGAGGCTGACGACGGTGTGCTGTTCGGGATAGATGCGCTCGCGCAGCACCTGGAGCAGGATTTCGTTGATCAGGCCCACGAACTTTGCGCTTTGGTAGAAGCTGTGCATCAATTGCTCGCTGGCGCGCCTGCGCTTGGTCGTGACCAGGCCGAGCTGGGATGCCAGCTCGTTCTGGAAGTCGAATAGCAGGCGGTCCTCGCGTCGGTTGGCCAGGTAGTGCAGGCGCGTGCGCAACATCTGCAGGTTGCGTTCGTGGCGCCGCACTTGTTGCGCGGCATGCTTGGACAGGATGCGGTTCTTGACCAGCTCGCGCCAATTGCTGCCAAGATTGAGCGCGCGCGCAATCCAGATGATGTTCTGCAGGTCGCGCAGTCCGCCCGGGCTTTCCTTGATGTTGGGCTCGAGGTTGTACGCCGTATCGTTAAAGCGGGCATGGCGGCGGTGCTGTTCTTCCACCTTGGCTTCAAAAAACTTGGCGACATTCATGACGGATGCCACAGCCTGGAGGAAATCGCCATACAAGGTAGCGTGGCCATCCAGATAACGAGCCTCAAGCAGGTTGGTCTGTATTGTGACGTCGCCTTGCGCCTCGACGACGCACTCGGTCAAGGTGCGGACGCTGTGGCCGATGGCGAGCCCGGTATCCCACAGGACGCCGACCAATTCCTCTATCTTGCGGTTGGTCGATGCGGAAGCCTCGCTATTCAGCAGGATCAGGATGTCGACATCGGAGTAGGGAAACAGCTCGCCGCGGCCGTAACCGCCGACGGCGATCAGGCAGGCCTCGGCGTCCAGTTCGAAAGCCTGCCACAACGCACGCAGCACGCGGTCGGTCAGCGCCGCCTGGGCTTGCAGCAGGCGGCTGACATTGGGTTTGTGCAGGAATTCCTGCTTCAGCGCATGTTGCCCGGCTTGCAACTGCTGGCGCCATTGGCGTGCAAGCGTATTGTCTGCGCGTGCGGCGGGTTGCATGCTGCTTATTTGATGAAGGCGGGGGCGGGAGGCGTGCCTGCGGAAACGGTCAGCACTTCATATCCGTCGTCGGTCACCAGCACGGTATGCTCCCATTGCGCGGACAGGCTGTGGTCCTTGGTGACAATGGTCCAGCCGTCGCCCAGTTGCTTGATGTCGCGCTTGCCGGCATTGATCATGGGTTCTATGGTGAAAATCATGCCCGGCTTCAACACGGCGCCCTTGCCGGGCTGCCCGTAATGCAGCACTTGCGGGTCCTCGTGGAAATTCTTGCCGATGCCGTGGCCGCAGAATTCGCGCACGACGCTGAAGCCTTGCTTCTCGGCATAGGTCTGGATGGCATGGCCGATATCGCCCAATGTCGCGCCTGGCTTGACCTGGTCTATGCCCAGCCACATGCATTCATATGTAATGTCCGACAGGCGCTGGGCCTGGATGGAGATGTCGCCGACATGGAACATGCGGCTGGTATCCCCGTAATAACCGTCCTTGATGACGGTGATGTCTATGTTGAGGATGTCGCCGTTCTTCAATACCTTGGCTCCGGGGATGCCATGGCATATCTGGTGGTTGACCGAGGTGCAGATCGATTTCGGGTACGGGGTGTGGCCGTGGGGCGCGTAGTTGAGGGGGGCCGGGATGGTTTTCTGCACGTTGACCATGTAGTCGTGGCATAGCTCGTCGAGCTTGCCTGTCGTGACGCCGGCTTGAATGTGCGGTGTGATAAAATCCAGGACTTCGGCGGCCAGTTTGCAAGCCACGCGCATTTTCTCGATATCTTTTTCTGTCTTGATGTTGATTGCCATTGTATTGCAAGGCTTGCGCCCAGGTTTTCCTTGAGTTCGTACAGTTGCTTATGGTAGCATACCGCACCCATTTGGCAGGAATAATGCTTGCCGGCTGGAATCCCGCAGCCTGCCGCGACGGCAAGGCTGCAAATCTGCACATGCGCCCCGTACAGGGTGTCCGCGCGAAAGCGCGGATGTTGTTGGGCGTATGGAAGCATAACCCTTACTGGAGATTAAAATGTCCGTTACTATGCGTCAAATGCTGGAAGCCGGTGTGCACTTTGGCCACCAAACCCGCTACTGGAATCCCAAGATGTCCCAATACATCTTCGGCGACCGCAACAAGATTCATATCGTCAACCTGGAAAAAACCCTGCCGCTGTTCGAAGATGCATTGAAATACGTGCGTCAACTGGCTGCAAACAAGGGCCGCATCCTGTTTGTCGGCACCAAGCGCCAAGCGCGTGAAATCGTCAAGGAAGAAGCGCAGCGCGCCGGTTGCGCTTACGTCAACCATCGCTGGCTGGGCGGCATGCTGACCAATTTTAAGACCGTCAAGCAGTCCATCAAGCGCCTGAATGAATACGAAGCCCTGTTGCAAGACGGCGGCATCGAGAAGTTCGGCAAGAAGGAAGCCCTGGGCTACAAGCGCGAAGTCGAGAAGCTTGAGCGCTCCATCGGCGGCATTAAGGAAATGGGCGGCCTGCCAGACGCGATTTTCATTATCGACGTCGGCCACGAAAGCGGCGCTGTCACTGAAGCAGCCAAGCTGGGCATCCCTGTGATCGGCGTAGTTGATACCAACAACTCCCCGGACGGCGTAGCGTACGTCATCCCCGGCAACGACGACTCCAGCCGTGCCATCCGCCTCTATGCGCGCGGCATTGCCGATGCAGTGCTGGAAGGCCGTAATCAAAGCATCAACGAAATCGTCAAGGCAGCGTCCGAAGAGGAATTCGTCGAGGTTGAAGAAGCCGCGGCAGAGTAAGACCCTGTCAAAAGGGGGCTCTGGCCCCCTTTTTTTGTACCCGAATTTGGTTAATGAAACCTGGCTAACGCCAACAAAACAATATTCAAGGAGTAAACAATGGCTGAAATTACCGCAAGCATGGTCAAGGAATTGCGTGAGCGCACCGATGCGCCCATGATGGATTGCAAGAAGGCGCTGACAGAAGCTGAAGGCGATATGGCGCGTGCGGAAGAAATCCTGCGTGTACGTTTTGGCAACAAGGCCAGCAAGGCTGCCGGCCGCGTGGCCGCTGAAGGCGTCGTGGCCGTGAGCATCAAGGCCGACGGCAAGCTGGGCGCGATCGTTGAAATCAACTCTGAAACCGACTTCTGTGCCAAGAATGCGGATTTCCTCGCCTTCACCAGCCAAGTAGCCGAGGCTGCCGCCACGAACAAGCCTGCCGATGTGGCTGCCTTGTCCGCACTCAATATCGAAGGCGGCAACGTGGAAGACATCCGCACGCAATTGATCGGCAAGATCGGTGAAAACATCACCGTGCGCCGTTTCGTCGTTACCGAAGCCAAGGGCAAGCTCGTGAGCTACGTTCACGGCGGCAAGATCGGCGTGCTGGTCGACCTGGTTGGCGGCGACGAAGCGCTGGGCAAGGATATTGCCATGCATATCGCCGCTGCAAAGCCAAAGTCCCTGGACGCCAGCGGCATTCCTGCCGAGCTGATCGAAGCCGAGCGCCGCGTCGCGATAGAGAAGGCGAAGGAAGCCGGCAAGCCGGAAGCCATGCTGGACAAGATCGCTGACGGCACCGTGCAGAAGTTCCTCAAGGAAGTGACCTTGTTGAGCCAGCCTTTCGTCAAGGACGACAAGCAAACCATCGATCAGTTGCTCAAGTCCAACAATGCCAGCATCGCTTCTTTCACCATGTATGTGGTCGGTGAAGGCATTGAAAAAGTCGTGACCGATTTTGCTGCTGAAGTTGCCGCTGCGGCAAAGGTGTAAACTAATGGTCGCACCCGTTGCGGCCTGCCGGTAGTAAACGAACGTGGATCGTCTTGATATGTGGGATGATTCACGTTTTGCACAATTTGCATAACAATAAGGAGCCCCATGAGCACTCCCGCCTATAAGCGCATTTTATTGAAACTCTCTGGTGAAGCCCTGATGGGCGACGACAGCTACGGTATCAACCGAGCGACCATTTTCCGGATTGTGGAAGAGGTCAAGGAAGTGGTCGATCTCGGCGTGGAAGTGGCGGTGGTGATCGGCGGGGGCAATATTTTCCGCGGCGTTGCGCCGGCGGCAGAAGGCATGGACAGGGCGACGGCGGACTACATGGGCATGCTGGCTACGGTCATGAATGCCTTGGCGTTGCAGGACGCGATGCGCCAGGTGGGCCTGGTGAGCCGCGTGCAGTCCGCATTGAATATCGAGCAGGTGGCCGAGCCTTATATTCGCGGCAAGGCCATCCGCTATCTTGAAGAAGGCCGTGTGGTCATCTTCGGCGCAGGGACGGGCAATCCGTTCTTTACCACCGATACCGCGGCTGCCTTGCGCGGCATGGAAATCAACGCGGAAATCGTGCTCAAGGCGACCAAGGTGGACGGCGTGTATACGGATGACCCGAAACGCAATCCCGAAGCCATGCGCTACAAGACGCTGACATTCGACGAGGCGATCGTCAAGAATCTGAAAGTCATGGATGCGACGGCATTGACATTGTGCCGCGACCAGAAGTTACCAATCTCCGTGTTCAGCATCTTCCGCCAGGGAGCGCTGAAACGGGTCGTACTGGGTGAAGACGAGGGAACGCGCGTTCTGCCTTGAATACCCGGATACATGCTTAGCAGGAGACATCATGATACAAGACGTAAAAAACACTGCAGAACAGAAAATGCAGAAGTCCATCGAGGCTTTGAAGGCCGATTTGAGCAAGGTGCGCACTGGCCGGGCGCATACCGGGCTGCTTGACCACGTGCAGGTTGAATATTACGGTTCCATGGTGGCGATCAACCAGGTCGCCAATGTGAACCTGGGCGATGCGCGTACCCTCAACGTGCAGGCATACGAAAAGAGCATGACGGCCAAGGTGGAAAAGGCGATCCGGGATTCTGACCTGGGCCTCAACCCTGCCACCAACGGCGATGTGATCCGGGTCCCCATGCCCATGCTGACCGAAGAGCGCCGCCGCGACCTGATCAAGGTGGTGCGTGGCGAGGCGGAAAATGCCAAGGTGGCGGTACGCAACGTACGCCGCGATGCCAATGATGCGCTGAAAAAACTGGTCAAGGATAAGGAAATCAGCGAGGATGACGAGCGTCGCGCGCAGGATGACGTGCAGAAGCTCACGGACAAGTTTGTAGCGGAGATCGACAAGCTGCTGCAGACCAAGGAAACCGAGTTGATGGCTGTTTAATTGCGGCAGCCAGTGATTTTATATTGTTTCTATCCCATGGAGCATTGAGTGGCACTTTTTTCCAGCTCCACCCAGACCATCCCGGTAACGGGCGATATTCCCCAGCACATTGCCGTGATCATGGACGGCAATGGCCGCTGGGCCAAGAAGCGCTTTCTCCCCCGAGTCGCAGGGCATAAGCGCGGCGTCGAGGTCGTGCGCGAAGTCGTGCGCCTGTGTGCAAACCATGGCGTGAAATACCTCACGCTGTTTGCGTTCAGCAGTGAAAACTGGCGCCGTCCTGCGGATGAAGTCAGCTTCTTGATGAACCTGTTCATGGAAGCGCTGCAACAAGAGGTCGGCAAGCTCGACGAAAACAATATCTGCTTGCGCATGATCGGGGATTGCTCCCGTTTCGACCCGGCCCTTGTGGACAAGATTGCGGAAGCCGAGGCGCAGACGGCTAGCAATGACGGACTGACCCTGACGGTCGCGGTCAACTATGGCGGCCGCTGGGACATCATGCAGGCAATGAAGCGCCTGCTGGCCGAGAAGCCTGGCCTTGCGCAAAGCTTCACGGAATCCGATCTGGCAGCCTATCTCAGCATGCATTACGCGCCCGAGCCGGATTTGTTCATCCGTACGGGAGGGGAGCAGCGTATCAGCAACTTCCTGTTATGGCAGCTCGCCTACAGCGAGTTGTATTTCACCGAGACCCTGTGGCCGGATTTCGACGAGGCCGAGTTCAAGCGCGCGATTGCGTCCTACCAGCAGCGCGAGCGCCGCTTTGGACGCACGAGCGAACAGCTGGTTGCGGACTGATATGCTGAAGACCCGCTTGCTGACGGCTGCTATCCTGATCCCCGCATTCTTGGCGGTGTTGTTCGTGTTGCCGGAGCCTTACTGGTCCTTATTAATGCTTGCCGGCGTCCTAATCGGCTTGTGGGAGTGGTCCCATATGGCCGGCTTCAAGCCGGCTGTCCGCGTCCTTTATATTGCCGCCTCCGCTATCGCAGGTGTGTTCTTTACTTTCTGGCAAGGGCCGGCAAATGCCTTTATGCAGGAATATGCGCTTTACTGGGGTTTGCCCTTGGCGGCAGCTTTCTGGATTACCCTCGTGCCGATCTGGTTATGGCGCCGTACACAGGTAAGGAACCCTTATCTCATGATGCTTGCAGGGTGGTGGATCGTCCTGCCTTTATGGCTGGCGCTCGTCAGCTTGCGCGCGATCAGCCCCTGGCTGCTGTTGGCCATCATGCTCGTGGTCTGGATTGCCGATAGTGCAGCCTATTTCGCCGGCAAGCGTTTCGGCAAGCACAAGCTGGCGGTCAGTATCAGCCCGGGCAAGACCTGGGAGGGCGTGCTAGGCGCATTGGTCGCCGTGAGTCTGTACGGAGTGGCGTTATGCATTGCTTTTGACTTGAATGTCTTGTTGATCGCAGGATTCTGGGTGTTGACGGTTTTCAGCATTATGGGCGACCTGCTCGAATCGTTGATCAAGCGCCAGGCGGGCTTCAAGGATAGCGGCAACCTGTTGCCCGGCCATGGCGGCATTCTTGATCGTGTCGATGGACTGACATCCAGCCTGCCGCTGGCGGCGTTTTTTCTTCATTTGCCTCTTTATTACCAAGCGTGGATGCATTCCGCCTCATGACGCCCATGCTACAAAACGTCACCATTCTGGGCGCCACCGGCACCATAGGACTCAATACCCTGGACGTGATCGCCAGGCACCCTGGACGCTATCGCGTGTTTGCCCTTACGGCCAACTCCCGTGTCGACGAGCTGGCTGAACTTTGTCTGCAATATCGGCCCCGCTATGCCGTCATGCTGGATAGCGACGCGGCGGAAAAGCTGCAGCAAAGGCTGAAAGGCGCGGAAACTCAGGTGCTTTCAGGCCTGGAGGCGCTGGAAGAGGTCGCGGCGCATCCCGAGGTCCATGTGGTCATGGCGGCCATCGTCGGCGCCGCAGGGCTCAAGCCTGCCATGGCGGCGGCATATGCCGGAAAGCGGATTCTCCTCGCCAACAAGGAAACCCTGGTGATGGCGGGCAAGCTATTCATGCAGGCAGTGGAGGAGGGCGGCGCCACCTTGCTGCCGATCGACAGCGAGCATAACGCGATCTTCCAGGTCATGCCGCCGGCCCGTTTGGCTGCACTCGAGCACGGCGGCGTCAGGCGTATTTTGCTGACCGCTTCAGGCGGTCCTTTCCGCAAGGCAAGCGCCGCCGAGCTGATGGCAGTGACGCCCGCGCAAGCATTGAACCATCCGAACTGGGTCATGGGGCCCAAGATCACGATCGATTCCGCGACGCTCATGAACAAGGGGCTGGAAGTCATCGAGGCGCACTGGCTGTTCAATGCGCCGGCGGAGAAGATCGAAGTGGTGGTGCACCCGCAGAGCGTGATTCATTCCATGGTGGAATATGTGGACGGCTCCGTGCTGGCGCAAATGGGCAATCCGGACATGCGCACCCCGATCGCCTACGGCCTTGGATATCCTGAAAGGCTGGAAGCCGGGGTTAACGCCCTGGATTTGTTCAAGGTCGGTCGGCTTGATTTCGAAGCGCCGGATACTTCGCGCTTTCCGTGCTTGCGTCTGGCGTTCGATGCCTTGCGCCACGGAGGCACTGCGCCCGCCATCCTTAATGCGGCGAACGAGGTGGCAGTGGACGCCTTCCTCAACGGTAATATTGGGTTCCAGGATATTCCGCGCCTGATCGAGGCCGTGCTGACAGCCATGGATATCGAAGCCGTATCATCCGTTTCCCAGCTGGTCGAAGCCGACTCCCTGGCACGGTCTCATGCCATGGAATGGAGACAGTTGGAAGCATGTTGACCTTGCTCGCCTTTCTGGTGACCCTCGGCATTCTGATTGCCGTGCATGAGTACGGCCATTTCCAGGTGGCGCGCTGGTGCAATGTCAAGGTGCTGCGTTTCTCCTTGGGTTTCGGCAAACCTATTTTTAGGCGGCGCTTTGGCGCGGACAATACCGAGTTCGTGATCTCGGCCTTGCCGCTGGGCGGATACGTCAAGATGCTGGACGAGCGCGAACTGCCGGTGCCCGGCAGCGTCAGCGAAGCCGAATTGACGCGGGCGTTCAACCGGCAACCCGTCTGGAAAAGGATTGCGATCGTGTCCGCGGGCCCGGCGGCCAACCTGCTGTTGGCGATTTTCCTTTACTGGGTATTGTTCATGCAGGGCGTGCCGGGCATGAAGCCTATGCTTGGGGAAGTGCCTGCCCAAACGCCTGCCGCGCAGGCCGGGCTGAAAAGCAACGACTTGATCACTGCAGTGGCTGGCGAGCCGGTCGCGAGCTGGACTGACGTGCGCTGGATATTGTTGCAGGAGGCGATCAAGTCCCCTGCGGTGACGGTCAAGGTCAAGGATGAGGCGCAGCGCGAGCATGAAGCCGAGCTGAAGCTGGACAGTATCGAAAAGGAAGATTTCGAGTCCGATTTCCTTGAAAAGCTGGGCCTCGCACCTTACCGTCCCGCCATGCCTGCGCGCTTGGGGGACATCATGCCTGACAGCGTAGCGGCCAGGGCTGGTTTGCAAACCGGTGACGAAGTGCTGGCGGTCAACGACAGGCCCATCGATGAGTGGGAGCAATTTGTCACCTTGGTGCGCGAGCAGCCGGATCAGCCGTTGACATTGCGGTTGAAGCGCGGCGAGCGGCAGCTGGATGCGGTGGTCATCCCGCAGGCTGTAGATGAAAATGGCACGAAGATAGGCCGGATAGGCGCTGCCTACCAGGTAGACGAAGCCCTCGTGGAAAAGTTGAGTGTCACCGTGAGCTACGGGCCTTTGCAATCTTTTACCCGGGCGGTGGATAAAACCTGGGAAACATCTGTCTTTAGCATCAAGATGCTGGCGCGCATGGTGACCGGCGAGGCTTCTTGGAAAGGCGTGAGCGGCCCGGTGACGATAGCGAGTTATGCCGGCCAGAGCGCCCATATCGGATGGAAGTCGTTCATCGGCTTCCTGGCCTTGATCAGTATCAGCCTCGGGGTGCTTAATCTATTGCCCGTGCCAGTGTTGGACGGGGGGCATTTGTTGTATTATACGATAGAGATTTTCAAGGGCAGCCCGGTCTCTGAAGCCGCTATGGAAGTGGGCCAGCGTATAGGTTTGGCGATATTGGCTTTATTGATGGCAGTCGCTTTTTACAATGACATCACCAGGTTTATAACAGGTTGATCTTAATGAAGTTTGGCATGAAGCTTAAACATATCCCATTACTAATCCTGGCTCTTTATTCCACTTCAGCATTGGCTCAGGATCCTTTCGTGGTAAAGGACATCCGTGTAGAAGGCCTGCAACGGACTGAAGCCGGTACGGTGTTCAACTATTTGCCCGTGCGTGTGGGCGATACCATGACAGAGGAAAAAGCCACGCAGGCGATTAAGTCGCTCTACGGCACCGGCTTCTTCAAGGACGTGCGGATCGAGTCCGACAACGGCATCGTCGTCGTGATGGTGCAGGAGCGCTCGGCCATTGCTCAGCTCGTCTTCAATGGCAACAAATCCTTTCCAACGGACAAGATGAAAGAAGGCCTGAAGCAGATCGGCCTCGCCGAAGGATTGATTTTCGACCAGTCCATGCTGGACCGCGCAGAGCAGGAAATCAAGCGGCAATACCTCTCCCAGGGCAAGTATGGCGCCTCGGTGAAGACCTCGGTGACACCGCTCGAGCGTAACCGCGTCGCCGTGCGCTTTGACATCGAAGAAGGCGCGGTATCCAAGATCCGCAATATCAATATCGTCGGTAACAAGGATTACACCAAGGAAGAGCTGTTGGAAAAGCTGACGCTGACCACGCCCAACTGGCTCACCTGGTGGAACAAGAACGACCAGTATTCCCGCCAGAAGCTGACGGCCGACCTGGAAGCGCTGCGTTCTTTCTATATGAACCAGGGCTATCTGGAATTCAATATCGATTCGACCCAGGTATCCATCACGCCGGACAAGCGGGATATCTACATCACGATCAATGTCACCGAAGGCGAGAAGTACACCGTGACCGACGTCAAGCTGGCCGGTGAAATGCTGATTCCTGAAGCCGAGGCGCGCAGTCTGATCTCCGTCTCGTCAGGGGAGGTGTTCAATCGCCAGCGCGTTACGGAATCAAGCAAGGCGATCAATGATCGTCTGGGCAATGACGGTTACGCCTTTTCCAACGTCAATGCGATTCCCGAAGTCGACAAGGAAAAGCATACCGTCGCATTTACTTTCTACATTGACCCGGGCCGCCGCGTTTATGTGCGCCGCATCAACCTGACCGGCAATACGCGGACTCGGGACGAAGTGTTGCGCCGCGAAATGCGCCAGCTGGAGTCTGCCTGGTATGGTGCGGACAAGATCGAGCGCTCCAAGCAGCGTCTCGAGAGATTGCAGTATTTCTCTGACGTCAACGTCGAGACGCCTGCGGTCCCAGGCACCAACGACCAGGTCGACCTCAATATCAACGTGACGGAACGCTCGACCGGTAGCGTCATGTTCGGTGCCGGCTTGTCCAGCTATGAAGGCGTGGTGCTAGGCGTGACCATCAACCAGAACAACTTCCTTGGCACGGGTAACCGCGTGGCTGCGCAGGTTAATACTGGCCGTATCAACACTGTGTACTCGTTGACTTACACGGACCCTTACTTCACCCCGGACGGCATCAGCCGCGGCTTCAACGTCTACCATCGCAAGGTCGATACGACTTACCTGCGTACCGGTGATTACAAGACCGCGTCTTACGGTGCGGGCGTGAATTTCGGCATGCCGTTGAATGAGCGGGATTTCGTCAGCGCCGGCTTGACCTTTGATTACACTGACGTTGAGCTGAGCAGCAATAGCCCGCCGCAGTTCAAGCGCTATTGCAGCAGTTCCGAAGACGCCAACAGTTGCAGCAACAGCTCCTGGTTTGTTAACCTGGCTTGGACGCATGATACGCGCGATAACATCATGTTCCCGAATAAAGGGGTGCTGCAGCGCATCAGCTCCGAGGTTGCCTTGCCCGGCCTTGATTTACAGTACTATAAACTGGAATACAAGCATGCCTGGTACAAGGATATCAGCAAGAGCGTCACTCTGATGCTGAATGGTGAAATCGGCTATGGCAATACCTATGGCGATAAAGATTATCCATTCTTCAAGAACTTCTATGCCGGTGGCGTGAACTCAGTACGTGGCTATGAGCAGAGTTCGATTGGTCCTCGTATTTATGATACACAAGGCCAGTATCGTGATTTTGCTGCCGGTGGTACGAAGCGATTTCTTGCTAATGCAGAACTGTATTTTCCCATACCAGGTATGAAGGACAATAATGCCTTGCGCTTAAGTACTTTCATTGATGCAGGTTCCATTGCTGGCGATGGCATTGATGAGTCTGGTGCTTGTATAGATAGCCGTGGACAAGTGTCAGGCTGCCCATATTCAACAAGTTTAAGCGATATACGCTACTCCACGGGCATCGGGGTCAGCTGGCTGTCGCCGTTCGGCCCGATCAAGCTGGTGCTGGCCAAGCCACTCAACAAGCAAGATGGCGATCGTACCCAGATGCTGCAATTCCAGATGGGGCAGCAGTTCTAAGCTAGTCTAGAATACTGTATGGTTAATTTGAAATTATTGAAGCAAAAGCTTGTATATCAGGAGAAAGTCAATTGAATAAGTTGTTGAAAAGTCTGTTGGTTGCCACTGCTTTGTCTTTCGCAGCCAGTACCCAGGCCGCCGAATTGAAGATCGGCTATGTGCAGGTTGACAAGATCCTGCAGGAAGCGCCGCAAACTGCCGAGAGCGGCAAGAAGCTGGAAAAGGAGTTCGGCCCGCGTACCAACGAGCTTGACCGCCTGCAAAAACAGATCCGCGATCTGGAGACTGCGCTGGAAAAGGACAGCTTGACCATGTCGGAAGCCGACCGACGCAACAAGGAGCGCGATGCCTCCAACCTCAAGATCGAGTTCCAGCGCAAACAGCGCGAGCTGCGCGAAGATGTCAACCTGCGCAAGAATGAAGAGCTGGGCGTGCTGCAGGACAGGATCAACAAGGCGGTCACGGCTGTTTCCGAAGCCGAGGGCTACGACCTGGTGGTATACGGCGGCGTGGCTTATGCCAACAAGAAGATCGACATTACCGACAAGGTATTGAAATCCCTGGGCAAGAAGTAAGCCCAGCCAATAGCCATTCAATGAGTACGTCGTATTCCCTGCGGGAGATCGTATCCAGACTGGGAGGCGATGTGGTGGGGCAGGGTGACATCCTGATCTCTCGCGTTGCCTCCCTTGCCAATGCCCAGGCAGGGCAGATCAGTTTCCTGACCGATTCCAAGTATCGATCCGTGCTTGCCGCCACCAAGGCAAGCGCGGTCATATTGACCCCGGACAACCGTGACCTCACGGCATTGCCGAGGATACTCACGGACAACCCCTACGCCTATTTTGCCAAGGTCTCGGATTTGCTTAACCCTAGGCCGCAATATGTGGCAGGGGTGGATGAAACCGCCGCGATTGCCCCCAGCGCGCAAGTGCCGGCCAGTTGCACCATCATGGCGAAGGCCGTAGTCGGTGCCAATGCGGTGCTGGGCGAGCATGTGGTTATTCATCCAGGCTGTGTTGTCGGCGAGGGCGTGGAAATCGGTGCACATTCGGTATTGCATGCCAACGTCACGATTTACCACCACTGCGTGATCGGGGAGCGCTGTAGCATATTCTCTGGCAGCGTCATTGGCGGGGATGGGTTTGGCTATGCCCCCGAGCATGGTCGCTGGGTGAAGATTCCGCAGGTCGGGCGCGTCGTCATCGAGAACGACGTGGATATCGGCGCCAATACCACCATCGACCGGGGCGCGATCGACGATACCATCATCCATGAAGGCTGCAAGATCGACAACCTGGTGCAGATCGGCCATAACTGCCGCATAGGCGCGCACTCCGTGATTGCGGGCTGCGTCGGCATCGCGGGCAGCGCCGTATTGGGGAGGCATTGCCGTATCGGCGGGGCTGCCATGATACTGGGCCACCTTGAAATCGCCGATGGCGTGACCGTGTCGCCTGGGAGTATGATTACACGTTCGTTGACGAAGGCGGACACTTACACGGCATTGATGCCATTCCAGAGACATGAAGACTGGCTCAGGACCGCTGCAGGTATCAGACGATTGGGAGAGCTTGCGGAGCGGGTCAAGCAATTGGAAAAGCAATTGGCGCCCCTGCAGGCATCTGGTATCCAGAGAGATAAATAATAATTTGATGTTGAGAAACGAGAAAAGCCATGACTGAACAAGCTATTACGAGCATGGATATTCATGAAATACTGAATTACCTGCCACACCGATATCCTTTTGTATTGGTGGATCGTGTGCTTTCGCTGGAACTGAACAAAGAGATCGTGGCCGTGAAGAACGTCACGATCAACGAGCCTTTCTTCCCGGGCCATTTTCCTTACCATCCAGTCATGCCGGGCGTGTTGATCGTGGAAGCGTTGGCCCAGGCAGCCGCCATCCTGTCGTTCAAGACCATGGACACCAAGCCCAACGACAAGTCCGTGTATTACTTTGCAGGCATGGATAATGTCCGCTTCAAGAAGCCGGTATCGCCTGGCGACCAGCTCGTTCTCAAGGTCAGCATAGATCGCATATTGCGCGGTATCTGGAAATACAAGGGGGAGGCCCTGGTGGATGGCGCTGTCGTCGCTGAAGCGGAAATGATGTGTATCCTGAAAGCGATTGACTAAGCATGGCCGAACCGAGGATACATCCTACCGCGATTATTGATCCCAAGGCCGAGCTCGATTCCAGCGTAGAAGTCGGCGCATTCACCATTATCGGGCCAGGTGTCCGTATCGGCGCCGGTACCCGCGTGGCGAGCCATGTGGTAATCAAGGGGCCTACCACCATCGGCAAGGACAACCAGATATTCCAGTACTCATCCTTGGGCGAGGTGCCGCAAGACAAGAAGTTCAAGGACGAGCCAACCCTGCTGGAAATCGGCGACGGCAATACCATCCGCGAGTTCTGCACTTTCAATCGCGGTACCGTGCAGGACAAGGGCACAACCAAGATCGGCAGCCACAACTGGATCATGGCCTACGTGCACATCGCCCACGATTGCGTGGTCGGCGACCATACCATTTTTGCCAACAACTCTTCGCTGGCGGGACATGTCGACGTGCATGACCACGCCATCCTCGGCGGATTCACCTTGATCCACCAGTTCTGCAAAATCGGCTCCCATGTGATCACAGCAGTGGGCTCGGTCGTATTCAAGGATATTCCGCCTTACGTCACGGCTGCCGGCTATGATGCCAAGCCGCACGGCATCAACTCCGAGGGGCTGAAGCGCCGTGGCTTCTCTGCGGACAATATCCTGCAGATCAAGCGCGCGTACAAGACCTTGTACCGCAACGGCCTGACGCTGGAAGAAGCCAAGCAGCAATTGGCAGAGCAAAGCAAGACATCGCCAGAGCTGGATATCCTGGTCGATTTCCTCAACCAATCAACCCGCGGCATCGTCCGCTAGAAGCAGGGTGTGTCATGCCGACCATTGGTATTGTGGCCGGAGAGGCTTCTGGCGACTTATTGGGCAGCCATTTGATCCGGGCGCTGAAAAAGCAGCGTCCTGACCTCAAGTTCGTCGGCATTGCCGGCCCCAAGATGATCGCCGAAGGCGCGGAAACCCTGTTCCCGATGGAACGGCTTTCCGTGCGCGGTTACGTCGAGGTGCTGCGCCATTTGCCGGGATTGCTCAAAATCCGCAAGGAAGTGGCGCAACACTTTCTCGATCATCGTCCCGACGTGTTTATCGGGATTGATGCGCCGGACTTCAATTTCACGCTGGAGCGCAAGCTCAAGCGCCAGGGAATTTCCACCGTGCATTATGTCAGTCCCTCGATCTGGGCATGGCGGCGCGGCAAGATCAAGAAAATCCAGCAGGCGGTATCGCACATGTTGGCGCTGTTCCCGTTCGAGCCGGAAATTTATCGGCAGGCCGGGGTGCCCGTCTCGTATGTCGGCCATCCCCTGGCGGATATGCTGCCGTTGGAGCCTGATCTTGAAGGAGCCCGCGAAGAGCTCAAGCTGCCGCAGGACAGCCTGGTCATCGCCATGCTGCCAGGCAGCCGCCAGAGCGAGGTGCAGCAATTGGCAGACCTGTACATCAAGACCGCCAAGCTCATTTTTGCCGAGCGGCCCGATGCGCGCTTCCTGGTGCCGTTGATTACCCGCGAGACGCGCGCCATCTTCGAGCGCGCCTTGTATGCGAATGAAGGCTACGACTTGCCGGTGAACATCATGTTCGGACATGCGCACCAGGCGATGGAAGCTGCGAATGCCGTGATCGTGGCCTCCGGCACCGCGACCCTGGAAGCCGCCTTGATCAAGCGGCCCATGATCATTACCTACCGCATGCCTAATCTGAGCTGGCAGATATTGAAGCGTATGAAATACCTGCCTTACGTCGGCTTGCCGAACGTCTTGGCTGGGAGGTTCATCGTGCCGGAGTTGTTGCAGCATGATGCCGTGCCGGAAAAACTGGCAGCGACCTTGCTGCAGATGCTCAACGACAAATCCCGGATTGCCGACATACAAACGGAGTTTCGCCGCATGCATGAGCTGCTGCGGCAAAATACGGAGGAGAAGGCGGCGCAGGCAGTGCTGTCTTTCATCAAATGAGCAATGAACGCGTGATTATCTGCGGCGTGGATGAGGCCGGCCGGGGCCCTCTGGCGGGGGCGGTCTACGCCGCGGCCGTGATCCTGGACCCGCAGCGTCCTATCCTTGGCCTGGCAGATTCCAAGACACTCAGCGAGAAAAAGCGTGATACGCTGGCAGTCGAGATCAAGCAGCACGCGCTGGCCTGGGCGATTGCCTCGTGCAGCGCCGAAGAGATCGACGAGATCAACATTCTACAGGCAAGCCTGCTGGCGATGAAGCGCGCGATCGATCAATTGACGGTAATGCCCATGCGGGTGCTGGTCGACGGCTTCCATTGCCCCAAGATCACGATACCCGCACAAGGCATCGTCAAGGGGGACAGCAAGGTGCAGGAGATTGCTGCCGCCTCTATCCTGGCGAAGACGGCGCGCGACTATGAAATGGTGGAAATGCATGCGCGCTATCCGCAGTATGACTTCGCCAAGCATAAGGGCTATCCGACAGCCCACCACCTCAGGCTGCTTGCCGAGCATGGCGCCTGCGATATCCACAGGCGCAGTTATGCGCCGGTCAAGAAAGTGTTGGGGCTGGTCTAGGTAGGTTTCTAATGCCGGGCCTAGGAATTAAGATTCAGGCCCGGTGTTTCATGCAAGCAGCAGGAACACCGTTGGCTGCTTGTGCAGTTCCGGCAATTCCGACTTTTTCCAATCCTTGATGGGCTTGCTGACGATCAGCTCGGTCGGCAGGCTGATGTTGCGCGCGATGCACAACCTGGTTTCCGCTGCGCAATGGGCGAGCATGTCCTCTAGCAGGTGCTGGTTGCGGTAAGGCGTCTCGATGAAAATCTGTGTTTCCTGCTGTTGCCTCGATTGGCGTTCGATATCCTTGAGCTTCTGAATCCTGGCTTGCTTGTCGCTAGGCAAGTAGCCGAGAAATGCGAAACGCTGCCCGTTCAATCCCGACCCCATCAGCGCCAGCAGGATGGAAGAAGGGCCGACCAGCGGGGCGACGCGGATGTTCTTTCTATGGGCCAGTGCCGCCAGGCGAGCGCCAGGGTCGGCAATCCCGGGGCAGCCTGCCTCAGACATCAGCCCCACGTCCTGCCCGGCGAGCAACGGCGCCAGCAAGGCGGGCAGCTCCGTATCCGGCGTATGCTCGTTGAGCGTCAGCAGTGTCAGCTCCCGGACGGGTTTGGCCGTCTTGACCAGGCCGAGAAAGCGCCGTGCGGTTTTCTCATTCTCGACAACAAAGGTCTCCAGGCCTTGCGCCAGTTGAATGACCTCCTGCGGCAAGGCTTGCTGGATATTGTCCGCCCCCAGCGTCACCGGGAGCATGTATAGCGTGCCTGCGCTCAATGCTTCACCTGCACGCGGTAAGTGAGCGTGGCGCTGCCTTCCGCCGGGATATTGATACTCCAAGTGGCCGTGTTGCTGCTGGTTTTTGTGCTGGGACGGCTTTGTGACAATATGCTCCAGTCGCCGGGGATCGGCTCAACGACCTTGACTGTGACAGCCTGGTTCTTGGCATTCTTGATCACGATTTCGTAAGCGCTCTCGAACTGGCTGTTGCCCTTGGCAGGGTTGGACAGTTTCTTGAAGTCGGTCTGCTTCTTGTTGGCGGTGACGTCAAAGGCTTCCCCGAGCTTGAGACGCACGGTTTCGTTCTTTGCGGTATGGTCGATATTGTCCTCGCCGACAAATTGGGCATTGCCTTGGCTATCTTTCTTGTATACCCGCATGATGCCCTTGGGGATGGGTTTGCCGAGCTTTGCGCTTTCCTTGTTATCGAACTCGACGAAAACGCCCACTTTCAGTTTCTGGCCCAGGTCTCCCTGGCTGGACTGGTAGTAGTAGGGAGAACCTCTCAATACCAGCTCCTTGCGCACAGGCACTGACTGGGCGCTGAGCAAAGCCACCTGCTTGGTCTGGTTTTCGGCGAGGGTGGTGGGGCGTTCGAGCGTATAGAGGTGATATTCGAGCAACGCTTCCTGGGCCATGGCAGGGGCGGCATCCGCCACCATCATCTCGTTCTTGCGCATCAATGCCATTGGCGCAGGCGGCGGAGCGACACGGTTGACGTCGCCAGCGACCAATTGCAGCTTGGCATCCCGGTATGTGGTGCCGCTAGTGTTGGACAGTGTGACCCAGCCGGATAGATCAAGACGGTCTTCTGCCGCATTGAGCTCGGCGACATAGTCGGCCTGCCAGCTCAAGCCATGGGTAAGGTAGCTCAGCTCGACATCCTGCGGACCGGATTGCCTGGTGTTGACCTGGGTCACCAAGGTCGGGCGGTCACGCAGGTTTTCCGGCACGTCGGGATACACGATGCGGCCGGGAACCCCGGTTTCTATCCGGTTGCCCATCTTGAGCACCGTGCCGTTGTTGGCGGCCAGCACGTAGGCTTGCTCTACGGTTTCAGCGCCCGTGGCAGGATTGGTGCGGATCACCTGCACCGTCTGGCCGATATATTTCTCCAGGAGTTTCTCCGGGCTGAGCAGGTCATAGTCGAAATTCTGCTCCAATGTCTGCAATTGCCCGCTCAAACTGCGCAACAATGCAGTTTCAGGGCGGATCTGCGCACTGACGTCGCGCAAGGCCAATGCATTGAGGCCCGATTGCAGGTTGACCTTGCGCTGGTCTTTCACCAGGGCGAGGTCGCCGTTGTAAATCGTCACGGCGACGCTTTGCTGGTCGTGCAGAGTGCTGCGGATTTCATCGGGGGCTGCAATGGCGTGGAAGGCGGCCATCAGGCTCGCGGCAATCATAGTGCGTTTCAAGATCATGGAATCTCCTCTGGGGGAACTCTGTTTATATGACGTCGACACCCTGGCTGGCCAGCATGTCGATGAGGCGTATCAGCGGCAAGCCAATTAGCGCATTGGGGTCGTCGCCCTCCATGGCAGCGATCACGGCGATACCCAATCCTTCCGATTTTGCGCTGCCGGCGCATTGATAAGGCTGTTCTTTTCGCAGATAGTTCTCGATCTGCCGGTCGCTCAGGTCGCGGAATTTCACGGTATAGGGCACGACATCGGCCTGCATTTCCTGTGTGGCAGCATTGTAGAGGCAGAGGGCGCTATGAAAAACCACGCTGCAACCGCGCATCAGGGTCAATTGCCTCACGGCATTATCATGCGTCACGGGCTTGCCTAGCTGCAGGCCGTCCAGGGTCGCCACCTGGTCGCAGCCGATGACCAATGCATCGGGAAATGCCTCCGCCACTTTCCTGGCCTTGGCTTGGGCTAGGCGCAGTGCGGTATGCTCCGGAGCCTCCCCGGGCTGTGGCGTCTCGTCTATATCAGGGGATTGCACGCTGAAGGGCAATTGCAGGCGAGCTAGCAGTTCACGCCGGTAAGGGGAAGAGGAAGCAAGGATCAGGGGCTGCATACAAGGTTGAACGGTCAAAACTTCATTGTGGCACGGCGTTACTGATGAGGCAAAAATAGCAATAAAAAAGCCGGCCTGGGCCGGCTTTTGGCAGAAAGCTCAACGCCTCAGTCGGGCTGGATTTCCAGCAAGGCTTCGTCCGGCGTGACGCTATCGCCCTTCTTGACGTTAATCGCCACGACGACGCCGCTCTTGGAAGCCTGGATTTCGTTTTCCATCTTCATGGCTTCGATCACAAGAACCGCATCCCCGGCATTCACCTTGTCGCCCACGTTGACCTTGACGTCCACAATGGTGCCGGGCATGGCGGTGGTGACGCAGCCGGCATGAGTCGGGCGAGGACGTCCGCTACCGGTAGTGCTGCTTGCCTTCTTTTTCGCTTCGCCGCTGCTTTGGCCGCCGGACACCTCGATTTCATTCAGGGTTTCCACGACGACTTCTTCCGCCACGCCATCCACCGAAACATAGAATGGGCGCTGCTCTTCGCCATGGTGGCCGCTGCCGGTCAGCTTGATATGGAAAGTCTCGCCATGCAATGTGACATTGAACTCGGTAGGCGCGAAGCGCGAGTGGGACTCGCTGGAGGTGACGGCTTCCTTGTCAAGCAGGGGCTCGGGCTTGAGCGTACCGGCATTGCGCTCTTGCAGGAAGGTTTTGGCCAGGTCCGGGAACATGGCGTAGGTGAGCACATCTTCCTCGCTCTTGGCCAGGCCTTCTACCTCATTGCGCAGCTTTTCCATTTCCGCGGTCAGGAGGTCGGCAGGGCGGCACTCGATGACTTGTGCATTGCCGACGGCCAGGCTGCGGACGTCCGGGTTGACTGTGGAAGGCGCCTTGCCGTAATGGCCCAGCAGGTAGTTCTTCACTTCGTTGGTCACGGATTTGTAGCGCGCGCCAGTCATGACGTTCAGCACCGCCTGGGTACCGACGATCTGGGAAGTGGGGGTGACCAGCGGAGGGTAGCCGAGGTCTTCGCGTACGCGCGGGATTTCGTCCAGCACTGCGTCCATGCGGTCCAGAGCGCCTTGTTCTTTCAACTGGTTGGACAGGTTGGAAATCATGCCGCCCGGCACCTGGTTGACCAGCACGCGGGTATCCACGCCGGTGAATTCGCTTTCGAACTGCCAGTACTTCTTGCGCACTTCGCGGAAGTAGGCCGAGATTTCCTGCAACAGGCCGATATCGAGGCCGGTGTCGTATTCGGTGCCCTTAAGTGCTGCGACGATGCTCTCGGTGGTGGGCAGGCTGGCGCCTTCGGCAAATGAGGAAATGCAGCCGTCGACGATGGCAACGCCATTGTCTACCGCACGCTGGATCGACATGCTGGCCAGGCCGGAAGTGGCATGGGCATGCAAGTGGATAGGCAGGCTGACCGCCTCGCGCAAGGCCTTGACGAGGTCGCCCGTTACCTGCGGCGTGAGCAGGCTCGCCATGTCCTTGATGGCGATGGTGTCGCAACCGAAGCTTTCCAGTTCCTTCGCCAGGTTGACGAAATAGGGGATGTCATGCACGGGACTGGTCGTGTAGCTGATAGTGCCTTCTGCATGCTTGCCGACCGCCTTGACCGCTTCGATGGAAACCTTGAGGTTGCGCAGGTCGTTCATGGCGTCGAAGATGCGGAACACGTCAATACCGTTGTCGGCGGACTTTTGCACAAAGGCGCGGACCACGTCATCCGAGTAGTGGCGGTAGCCCAACAGGTTCTGGCCGCGCAACAGCATCTGGATGCGCGTGTTGGGCAATGCCTTGCGCAATTTTTTCAGGCGCTCCCAGGGGTCTTCGCGCAGGTAGCGTACGCAGGCGTCGAATGTCGCGCCGCCCCAGGCTTCCAACGACCAATAGCCGACAGCATCGAGTTTGGAACAGATGGGCAGCATGTCGTCGGTGCGCATGCGGGTCGCAATCAGCGACTGGTGACCATCACGTAGAACTACATCGGTTACATGTACTTTTGCCATAATCTTTTTCTACCACTTCAAGGTGTTAATTTTAAGCCTCAGATACCCTCGTGGGCAGCTATGGCGGCTGAAATCGCCGCTGCAATCAGTTCGCGCGGGAACTGGGTTGCATAGTTGGCAAGCTCGGGATGGGACTCGACAAAGCTGGTGTTGAACTGGGCATTGCGGAAGTCCTGGTGCTTGAGGATTTCCTGATAATAAGGAATCGTCGTCTTGACGCCGTACACCACCGTGTCGTTGAGCGCGCGGCGACCGCGTTCCACCACGCTTTCCCAATTCAGCGCCCAAACGGTGAGCTTGGCGCACATGGAGTCGTAGTAGGGCGGGATCACGTAACCGCTGTACATGGCGGCGTCCATGCGGATGCCCGGGCCGCCGGGGGCGTAGTAGCGGGTGATCTTGCCGAAGCTGGGCAGGAAGTCGTTCTTGGGGTCTTCCGCGTTGATGCGGAATTCCATGGCAAAGCCGCGGTACTGCACTTCCGACTGCTTGTACTGCAGGCGCTGGCCGTCGGCGACGCGGATTTGCTCCTGCACGATATCGATGCCGGTGATCTGCTCGGTCACGGTATGCTCCACCTGCAAGCGGGTGTTCATTTCCATGAAATAGAAGTTGTTGTCGGAATCGAGCAGGAACTCGACCGTCCCCGCGTTTTTGTAGCCTACGGCCTTGGCCGCCTTGACGGCCAGGTTGCCGATATACTCGCGCTGCGCCTTGCTCAATTGCGGGGAAGGCGCAATCTCGATCAGCTTCTGGTTGCGGCGCTGGATCGAACAGTCGCGCTCGAACAGATGGATGACGTTGCCGTGGCTATCCGCCAGCACCTGCACCTCGATATGGCGCGGATTGACCACACATTTTTCAAGGAACACTTCCGGCTTGCCGAACGCCTTGCTGGCTTCGGAAATGACGCGGTCGTAGTTGCCTAGCAGCTCTTTTTCGTCGTTACAGCGGCGAATGCCGCGGCCGCCGCCGCCGTTGGTGGCTTTCAGCATCACGGGATAACCGATCTTGGCGGCGAGCTTGCGTGCTTCTTCCAGGTTTTCCAGGTTGCCGTCGCTGCCGGGCACGCATGGGATGCCAGCCTTGATCATGGCGGTACGCGCCTGGATCTTGTCCCCCATCTGACGAATCACCTTGGCGTCGGGCCCGATGAACTTGATGCCGCGGCGCGCGCAGATTTCAGCGAGCTCGGGGTTCTCGGAAAGGAAGCCATAGCCAGGGTGCAGCGCGTCGCACCCCGATGCGACGGCAAGATTGACGATATTATGTGCATTCAGGTAGCCCAGCACCGGATCGGATCCGATGTTGTAGGCCTCGTCCGCCTTTTTGACGTGCAATGCGTGGCGGTCAGCATCAGAATATATAGCAACAGACTTGATGCCCATCTCGGAGCAGGCGCGTACGATACGCACGGCAATTTCGCCACGATTGGCAATTAGAATTTTTTTGATCACGTAGTAAACCTAAACCTGAAAAATAGTGCTGATTTTTGACAGGGAAACCCGCAAATTATATCATGCGCGGCTTATGACTGCACAAGCAATCCACATGCCTGTTATCAACAGTCTCGACTTCTCGAGAAAAGCGCAAGAGTTTCATGATATAATCCCGCTCTTGCGATTTTCTCGCTTGGGTGAATATCTGGCCGATACCGATGGTTCGCTGGAAATCACCTTGAATGGCAGGGCGGACGAGTCGGGCAAACCCACGCTTCATTTAGAAGTGCGCGGTGCGCTCAAGCTGACTTGTCAGCGTTGCCTGGATTCATTTGAATACCCGCTGGATGTGGCTGCAGATTTTGTGATCGTCACCAGTGAAGATGCGATTCCATCGCCAGATTCAGATGAATATGACGATGAGGTGGATTACTTGGTGGCGGAAACGCAAATGCCGGTGATAGACCTGGTAGAAGACGAGATATTGCTGACTTTGCCGTTGGCACCCAAGCATGCTGAAGAGGCGTGCGGCGGCGCGGGCAAGGTCGAGTTGGAAAAACCAAGTCCTTTTGCTGTGTTAAAAGGTTTTAAAGCCGGCAAAAGCCAAAACGATTAGTTTAATTAGGAGCAAATTATGGCCGTTCAACAAAATAAAAAGTCACCATCCAAGCGTGGCATGCACCGTTCCCACGACTTCCTGACCAACCCGCCTCTGGCAGTTGAGCCAACCACTGGCGAAACCCATCTGCGTCACCACGTCAGCCCTAACGGCTATTACCGTGGCCGCAAGGTATTGCCAGCCAAGGGTGAGTAATCTCCCTGGGTTTGCAGGTTTATGCGCCAGCCTTTACGGCTGGCGCTTTTGTATTTAACCTCCGATTGTGAGCATGGATATAACTGTTGCTATCGACGCGATGGGAGGCGATCATGGCCCTCATGTCACCATTCCCGCCGCGCTCAACGCTATCAAGCAGGATAGCCAATTAAACATCATTCTTGTCGGCTTGAAGGATGTGATCGAGGCCGAGCTTTCTGCCAACAAGGCGGCGGCAGGCCCGCGCCTCAGGATCCACCATGCCACTGAAGTGGTGGCAATGGACGAATCTCCCCAGAGCGCGCTCAAGAACAAAAAAGATTCCTCCATGCGTGTGGCCATCAACCTCGTCAAGAGCGGCGAGGCCAATGCCTGCGTCAGCGCCGGCAATACCGGAGCCCTGATGGCGACGGCGCGTTTTGTCCTCAAGACGCTGCCGGGCATAGACAGGCCTGCGATCGCAGGCATACTGCCAACCCAAAAAGGCCGGGTTTACATGCTGGACCTCGGCGCCAATGCCGACTGCACTCCCGAGCATTTGCTGCAATTCGCCATCATGGGCGCCATGCTGGTGTCCTGCGTCGAGCACAAGGAGCGGCCTACCGTGGGCCTGCTCAACATCGGCTCCGAGGACATCAAGGGCAACGAGGTGGTGAAACAGGCGGGCGAACTGCTGCGCGCGAGCCATCTCAATTTCTATGGCAATATCGAGGGCAACGACATCTACAAGGGCACGACCGATGTCGTGGTCTGCGACGGCTTCGTCGGCAATGTCGCCCTCAAGACCTCTGAAGGTCTGGCCCAGATGGTCAATCGTTTTTTGACGCAGGAATTCAAGCGCAATTGGCTGACGAAGCTGACGGCATTGATTGCCATGCCCGTGCTGAAGGCCTTCAAGCGAAGGCTGGATCATCGCCGCTATAACGGCGCCACCTTCCTAGGCTTGCGCGGCGTCGTGGTGAAGAGCCACGGCGGCGCAGACAGCCTGGCGTTCCAATATGCGATCCAGGCGGCGGCGGAAGAGTCGCGCAACGGCGTCCTGAACCGTATCACCGAGCAACTCGAAATCGAGCACCTCAAGCCGCAGCCTGCTGCGCTGGGTGCCGAGAATATATAAAGAGGGCATATGACCATCTATTCGCGCATCTTGGGAACCGGCAGCTATTTGCCGGAGAAGATTCTGACCAACGCTGATCTTGAGCGCATGGTCGATACAACGGATGAGTGGATCTATACCCGTACCGGCATCCGCCAGCGGCATATTGCCGCCGAGGGCGAATTCACCAGCGACCTGTCCTTCCATGCCGCACAGCGTGCACTGGAGGCTGCGGGCGTCACTGCAGATGCCGTGGATTTGATCATTGTCGCCACCACGACGCCCGACCGCGTGTTTCCGAGCACGGCTTGCCTGCTGCAGCACAAGCTGGGCAATACGGGCGCGCCTGCGTTCGATGTGCAGGCGGTATGCAGCGGCTTCATCTATGCGATTGCCACTGCCGATAATTTCATCCGCAGCGGCGCGGCGCGCACCGCGCTCGTGGTGGGCGCCGAGACCATGTCGCGCATCACCGACTGGACCGACCGCAGCAACTGTATCCTCTGGGGGGACGGCGCCGGCGCGGTGGTGCTGGGTGCCAGCGACCAGCAGGGCATCATCTCCACCCATCTGCACGCAGACGGCAGCTACACAAAACTGCTCAATGTGCCGACTGGCGTTTCCAACCGCGGCGAGGACAAGACCATCCATATGGAAGGCAACGCCGTGTTCAAGATCGCGGTGAATACATTGGATGCCATCGTCGATGAAACGCTGGAAGCCAACGGCATGCAGAAATCGGACATCGATTGGCTGGTCCCGCACCAGGCCAATATCCGCATCCTGCAGTCGACCGCGCGCAAGCTGGGCATGGAAATGGACCGGGTGGTGGTCACCGTGGACAAGCACGGCAACACTTCCGCCGCATCCGTACCGCTGGCCCTGGATGTCGCCGTGCGCGACGGGCGCATCAAGCGTGGCGAAACCGTGCTGATGGAAGCATTTGGCGGCGGCTTTACCTGGGGCTCCGTGCTCCTCAAGTATTAATTCATTCAAACGATTCCTTACGACCTAAAAAGGCCGCATTCATGAATTTCGCATTTTTCTTTCCCGGGCAAGGCTCGCAATCCGTCGGCATGATGCAGGGCTTTGGCGACCTTGCCGTGATCAAGGACACATTCGTCGAGGCCTCCGATACGCTTGGCGTCGATTTCTGGCGCATGGCGACCGAGCCCAACGACGCGCTCAACCAGACCACCAATACCCAGCCGTTGATGCTGGCGGCGGGTGTTGCGACATGGCGCGCGTGGCAATCCCAGGGCGGGCCATTGCCGACCGTGCTGGCAGGTCATAGCCTGGGAGAATACACCGCGCTGGTTGCGGCCGGCATCGTGTCCTACGAAGCTGCATTGCCTCTGGTGCGCTTCCGTGCCGACGTCATGCAGCGCGCGGTGGCCGAAGGCGTCGGCGCCATGGCGGCCGTGCTCGGGCTGGACGACGATACCGTCCGTGCGGCCTGTGCCGAGGCGGCGCAAGGAGAGGTGCTGGAAGCAGTCAACCTGAACTCTCCGGGCCAAGTCGTGATCGCCGGGCACAAGGCTGCGGTTGAGCGCGGTATCGAGGCTGCCAAGACCAAGGGCGCCAAGCGCGCCTTGCTGCTGCCGGTCAGCGTGCCGTCCCATTGCGCCCTGATGAAGCCTGCGGCGGATGAGCTGGCCGAGTATCTCAAGGATGTAGGTTTCGCATCCGCCCAAATCCCAGTGCTGCATAATGCGGATGTGGCTGCATATGAAGATGCGGCCAAGGTCAAGGATGCCTTGGTGCGCCAGCTTTACAGCCCTGTGCGCTGGGTGGAAACCGTGCAGGCTGTGCATGCCTCCGGCGTGACTGCCAGCGCGGAGTGCGGTCCTGGCAAGGTATTGGCCGGGCTGGTCAAGCGCACGGTGGCCGAGCTGCCATGCATTGCATTGGTCAACCAGGAAGCGCTGGCGGAAGCCCAGGCGCAATTCAATCAATAATCATCGAGGAGGAGGGCAATCATGCTGGAAGGGCAAATTGCACTTGTTACAGGCGCCAGCCGCGGTATTGGCGCCGCCATTGCGCAGGAGCTGGCAAAGCAGGGCGCCAAGGTAGTCGGCACCGCGACCAGTGAGTCCGGCGCTGCCAATATTACCCAGGCGTTGAGCGCCCATGGCGGCATCGGCCTGGCGCTGGATGTCAATGACCCCGCGCAGGTCGAGGCCGTATTGAAGAGCATCGCCGGCCAGTTTGGCGATGTCGGCATCCTGGTGAACAATGCGGGGATTACCCGCGATACCTTGCTGATGCGCATGAAGGACGAAGACTGGGATGCCGTGATCGCGACCAACCTGACTTCCGTCTACCGGATGTCGCAGGCGGTGCTGCGCCCGATGATGAAGGCCAGAAGCGGCCGTATCATCAATATTTCTTCCGTAGTGGGCCATATGGGCAATCCCGGCCAGGCCAACTATGCGGCGGCCAAGGCCGGCATGGCGGGGTTCACGCGCTCGCTGGCGGCAGAGGTCGGCAGCCGGGGCATTACCGTCAACTGCGTGGCGCCAGGTTTCATCGATACCGACATGACGCGCGAACTGCCAGACAATGTACGCGAAGAACTCTTGAAGCGCGTGCCGGCCGGCCGGTTTGGCGACGTGGCCGACATTGCTGCGGCAGTAAGCTTCCTCGCATCTCCGGCCGCTGGATATATCACAGGCGAAACCCTGCACGTGAACGGCGGCATGTACATGGCGTAATGCCCTGTATGGCGGCCTATATCATTAGTCATTCTGTTTTTGAATTCCTCGGGACTTTTGATAGAATAGCCCGAGCTTTTTTAAGCGACTTAAACTTGAAAGGAATAATTTAGATGTCTGACATCGAACAACGCGTTAAAAAGATCGTTTCCGAACAACTGGGTGCAAACGAGGCTGACGTCAAGAACGAATCCTCCTTTGTTGACGATCTGGGTGCTGATTCTCTCGACACCGTGGAATTGGTGATGGCGCTGGAAGAAGAATTCGATTGCGAAATTCCTGACGAAGAAGCCGAAAAGATTACAACAGTTCAGCAAGCGATTGACTACGTCAACGCAAACCTGAAGTAAGCTTTTTTCCCCAATTTCCGTTTTTACTTGGAGTTGCCTTGTCCAAGCGTAGGGTAGTTGTAACTGGCCTAGGCGTTGTGTCACCAGTCGGTATTGGTGTACAAACATCCTGGGCCAATCTTGTGGCCGGTCAATCCGGTATCACCAATATCACTAAATTCGATGCCAGCCCTTTTGCCTCGCAAGTTGCAGGTGAAGTGAAGGGCTTCGACGTATCGCAATATCTTCCCGCCAAGGAGGCTCGCCGTATGGATACCTTTATCCAATACGGCATGGCTGCCGCGATCGAGGCAGTGAAGGATGCGGGCATCGAAGTGACTGAAGAGAATGCCGAGCGGATTGGGGTTTCCATCGGCTCCGGCATCGGCGGCCTGCAATTGATCGAGGATACGGACAAGGTTTATCACGAGTCCGGTCCGCGAAAGATTTCGCCTTTCTTCATTCCCGGCACCATCATCAACATGATTTCGGGCAACCTTTCCATCATGTATGGGTTCAAGGGTCCGAACGTCGCTATCGTGACGGCTTGTACTACAGGCACGCATTCGATTGGCGACGCAGCCCGCATGATTGAATATGGTGATGCCGACATCATGGTGGCCGGCGGTGCCGAGGCGCCGATTACTGAGCTTGGCGTGGGCGGCTTTGCTGCCGCACGTGCCTTGTCGACCCGTAACGATGATCCTGCCACGGCCAGTCGTCCCTGGGATGCCGACCGCGATGGTTTCGTGATTGGCGAAGGGGCCGGTGTCCTTGTGCTGGAAGAGTATGAGTCGGCCAAGAAGCGCGGTGCCAAGATCTATGCGGAGCTGGTAGGGTACGGCATGAGTGCCGATGCGTACCATATGACGGCTCCCAGCATGGATGGTCCTCGCCGCTCGGTGGTCAATGCATTGAAGAATGCGGGCCTCAATCCCGACCAGATCCAGTTCGTGAACGCGCACGGCACATCCACGCCGTTAGGCGACGTGAATGAAACCAATGCGATCAAGGCTGCATTTGGCGACCACGCCAAGAACCTGGTGGTGAATTCCACCAAGTCGATGACGGGCCACTTGCTGGGCGGTGCGGGCGGATTGGAGTCGGTATTCACCGTACTCTCCATCTATCATCAGGTATCTCCGCCGACCATCAATATCTTCAATCAGGATACTGAATGCGATTTGGATTTTTGTGCCAATGAAGCCAGGGATTTGAGGATTGATGCGGCCGTGAAAAACAACTTCGGTTTTGGTGGTACGAACGGCAGCCTGGTATTCCGCAAGATTTAACTCACACTTAAAACGAAGCAAACTCCGTAAAGGCCCGTGCACTCTTATGAAGAGTCACGGGCCTTTATGCACAGATTTGTGGCATATGACAGTAAGATGTCGTCTTTACTGCTTGTTTATATAGATGTTTTTATAAATCATTGATTTTTAAAAATAAAATTATCTGCCTAAAAACTGGGCGATTCAAAAAAACTGTAATGGTAACGGTAGCTTAGCAGTACTTTCCGAAGTCCATCCACAAAATTATCCACAGCTTTTGTGGAGAGAAAATCTTTCTAAGCCGGTGCATATGCTTTAGCATGGACGGCTGTTGATTTTACATATCCCAATGAGCACAACCACCTTCCTGATTAACGGTGTCCCCGATGCGGGGGTGTCCCCGCTGGATCGCGGACTTGCTTACGGCGATGGCGTATTTCGCACCATCCGCGTGGTACAGGGGCAGCCGGCAGCCTGGGCAGAGCACTATGCCAAATTGGCCGACGACAGCAGGCGCCTCCAACTGCCGTGTCCTGACGAACCTACCTGGCAAGCCGATATAGCCCGGCTGTTTGCGGACCAGGGCAATGGCGTCGCCAAGCTGATATTGACCCGCGGCATCGCCGAGCGCGGATATGCGGTTGCCGATCGCGTCAGCGTCACGCGTATCGCCATCCGCAGCCTATTGCCCGGCTATCCTGAACAGAATGCCGACGCAGGTATTCGAGCGCATCTTTGCAGCACCAGGCTGTCGCACCAGCCTCTGCTGGCCGGCATTAAGCACCTCAACCGTCTGGAAAACGTACTTGCCAGGCAGGAGTGGACCGATCCAGGCGTCAGCGAAGGGGTGATGCTGGACCAGGACGGCCTGGTGATTGAGGGGGTAATGAGCAATATCCTGGCACGCTCAGGTACAATATTGGCGACGCCCGGCCTTGAGCGCTGCGGTGTCGCTGGTATTACCCGCCAACGTATTCTGGATATTGCGCCCGGCCTTGGATTGACTCCCGTGATCACCTCGTTGACGCTCGCCGAGCTGATGAACGCCGACGAGGTGCTGATGTGCAATAGCCTTTACGGCGTCTGGCAGGTTGTGGATTTCAATGGCCGAACCTGGCCGGCAGGCCAACTGGCTGGCAGGTTGCGGCGAATTTTGCAGGAATAGCATGCGCATATTGAAGAGCTTGTTTGTGCTGGTGACCTTGCTGGTCATCGCATTTGCCGCATGGATGGCTTATTTTGTTACCATCCCCTTGCAGTTTCCCACCAAGACAGTCGAGTTCGATTTGCGTATGGGCAGCAGCCTGCGCACCATTTCCCAGCAGTTGGTCGACCAGGGTGTGCTCAAGGAGCCGTGGAGCTTCATCCTGCTGGTCAGGGCCATGAAAATGGCCGGCGGCATCAAAGCCGGCAACTATTTGCTGGAGTCGGGCCAGACGCCGTACGAACTGTTCATCACCCTTAGCAACGGCAACGTGACCCAGGACAGCATTACCTTCATCGAGGGCTGGACCTTTGCCCAGATGCGCCAGGCGCTGAACAACCACGAATCGGTGCGCCACCTCACCATGGCGTATACCGATGAAGAGATCATGCGCAACATAGGGGCTGCCGGCAGTCTCCCTGAAGGATTGTTCTTTCCCGATACTTATTTCTTCAGCAAGGGCATGAGCGACCAGGACATCCTCAAGCGTGCGAACGTCGCGATGCAGAACCGCCTGAAGGCGGCATGGGAACAGCGCTCGGCAGGCTTGCCCTACAGCTCTCCGTATGAGGCCTTGATCATGGCCTCCATCGTCGAGAAGGAGACGGGCAAGGCGAGCGAGCGCGCCGTCATTGCAGGCGTATTTCTCAACCGCCTGCGCATCGGCATGCGCTTGCAGACCGATCCCACCGTGATCTATGGCATGGGCGAAGCGTTTGACGGAAACTTGCGCAAGAAGGACTTGTTGCGCGATACGCCGTTCAATACCTATACGCGGGTCGGCTTGCCTCCCACGCCTATTGCCATGCCGGGCATGGCCGCCATTACCGCGGCATTGCACCCGGCCAAGACCGATGCATTGTATTTCGTCGGCAAGGGCGATGGCAGCCATCAATTTTCCCGTACCCTGACCGAACACAATCGCGCAGTGGTGCGATATCAATTGAAAGGCGGAAATGCGCGGTAAATTCATTACGCTGGAAGGCATGGATGGCGCGGGCAAGAGTTCGCACATAGAGGGCATCATCGCAGCGCTTAAGGCCCGCGGGCTGGAAGTGGTTTCCACACGCGAGCCCGGCGGCACCCAATTGGGGGAGAAATTGCGCGAATTGCTGCTGCATGAGCGCATGCATGCGGAAACCGAAACCCTGCTGATGTTCGCGGCACGGCGCGAACATATTGCCGAAGTGATAGAGCCGGCATTGGCGCGTGGTGCCTGGGTGGTGTCAGACCGCTTCACCGATGCCTCGTTTGCCTACCAATGCGGCGGGCGCGGCGTGCCGCGCGAAAAGGTCGAGTCGCTGGAGGCATGGGTGCAACAGGGCCTGCAGCCGGACCTGACCCTGTTGTTCGACGTACCGGTGGAAATCAGCGTGGCGCGTCTGGCCGCGGCCAGGACGCCAGACAAGTTCGAGCGCGAAAGCGCAGAATTCTTCCGCCGCATCCGCAATGGCTATCTTGCGCGCGCCGAAGCCCAGCCGCAACGTTTCCGGCTGGTTGACGGCAACCGCCCGCTGGATGAGGTCAGGGTGGATGTGCTCGATATCATGCAGAAGTTCGGAGCATGACAAGCCAGCGTTATCCCTGGCATGCCAGCACCTGGCAGCGTTTGCAGCAGTCGCGCGCACGCAGGCATCATGCCTTGCTGCTGAGAGGAAAACAGGGCATCGCCAAACTGGAGTTCGCCAATACATTGGCACAGTCGCTGTTGTGCCAATCGCCCGCTGATGATGGCTATGCCTGCGGCCATTGCGTCAGCTGCAGCTGGTTCGTGCAAAACAGCCATCCCGATTACCGCCTCTTGACGCCGGAGCAGGAGGATGCTGCCGAGCCTGCGGCAGCCAGCAAGAAGCCAGCCCGCAAGAGCACGCAGATATCCGTGGCGCAGATACGCGAGCTTGCCGGTTTCCTCGAGCTTTCCAGCCACCAGAACGACGGGTTGCGCATCGTCGTGATCCACCCGGCTGACGCCTTGAACCAGACTTCAGCCAATGCCTTGCTGAAAATGCTGGAAGAGCCGCCGGCCGACGTCATCTTCATCCTCGTGACCAGTCACCCCCAGCGCCTGCTGCCCACGATAATGAGCCGCTGCCAGCAATTGGAAATGCCTGCCCCTTCGGAGGCGGAAACACTGGCATGGCTAGAGCAGCAAGGCATTAAGGACGCCCAGTACTGGCTGGCTTATAGCGGAGGGTCGCCGCTCAGCGCTGCGGAGGCGGCAGCCGGCAGCGACAAAATGCAGCTAGTGCCAGCGCGACTTGCCCTGGGCCAGAAGCTCGATCCGTTCGGCTCGGCCAGCGAGTTTGCCGCCCTCGGCATGGAAGAGGCGACGACCGCATTGCAGAAATGGCTGTACGACCTTGTCGCTGTCAGCTTGGGCGCGGTCCCGCGTTACCATGTGCGTGATAGCGCGGCTTTGCAAGCACTGGGCAAAAGCGTAGACTTGAGCGCATTGCTGACGTTCCAGCGCCAGGTGGATGAAGCGAGGCGTTCGGCCAGCCATCCTTTGAATAACGAACTGCAACTCGAGCATTTGTTATTGCAGTACAGCAAGCTGTTTTCCGGATAGAGGTCAACATGAGCGAACAAGAAGACGCAGACAAGCAGGCAACGCACAAGCCCAGCGTGCTGTCGCTTGCGATCAAGGAAAAGGCGGCCTTGTATGCGGCGTATATGCCTTTTATCCTGGGGGGAGGATTGTTTATCCCAACCAACAAGTCATTCCATATCGGCGACGAAGTCTTCATGCTGCTCAGCTTGCTTGACAACCCCGACAAGCTCAAAGTGGCCGGCCGGGTGGTCTGGATCAGCCCGGTCGCGCATGGCAACCGCCCGCAAGGGATAGGGGTGCAGTTGAGCGAGAAGGACGGCGGCCTTCAGGCGCGAAACCAGATCGAAGGTTTGTTGGGTAATGCGTTGAAGTCGCAGCGGCCTACGCACACGATGTAATAGTTTGCTTTAATACTAATTCTTAATTTATTGATTTATTTGTTTTATGTTGGTTGATTCCCACTGTCATCTGAATTTCCCAGAATTGCGTCAAAACCTTGAAGCCCTGCGTGGCGCCATGCAGCAAGAGCGGGTCGGGCATGCGTTATGCATCTCCGTGACATTGCCTGACTTTCCCGACGTGCTTGCCGTGGCTGAGGCATATGATAATTTCTATGCCTCTGTCGGCGTGCATCCGGATTATGAAGACGAGCCGGATTTCACCGAGGACCAACTGGTCGAACTGGCGGCACATCCCAAAGTGGTCGCTATCGGCGAGACCGGCCTGGATTATTTCCGCCTTACCGGCGACCTCGAGTGGCAGCGCGAGCGTTTCCGTACGCATATCCGGGCTGCCATCCGTGCGAAAAAGCCGCTGGTGATTCATACGCGCAATGCAGCGGAGGATACGCTGCGCATCATGCGGGAAGAGCACGCGGAGCGGGTGGGCGGCGTCATGCATTGCTTTACCGAAAGCCTGGAAGTTGCCCTGGCTGCGATAGAGCTCGGCTTCTACATCTCTTTTTCCGGCATCGTGACGTTCAAGAATGCCGTGGCATTGAAAGAGGTGGCCAAGACATTGCCGCTGGACCGCATTCTGGTCGAGACCGACTCCCCGTACCTGGCTCCTGTGCCGTTTCGCGGCAAGCTCAACCAGCCTGCCTACGTGCGCTATGTCGCCGAGGAAATCGCCAATCTGCGCGGCATCGGCTATCAGGAAGTCGAGCTGGCGACCACGGAAAACTTCTTCCGCCTGTTCAAGGATGCGCGCCCGTGCGCCTGACCATGCTGGGCGTCGGCTCCAGCGCCGGCACGCCGGTGATCGGCTGCCAGTGTGCCACCTGCCTGTCAGACAACCCCAAGAACAAGCGCAGCCGCTGTTCCTCGTTAATCACCCTGGGCAACGGCAAGAACATCCTCATCGATACCGGCCCTGATATCCGCTTGCAGGCATTGCGTGAAGGCATGACCCATGTCGATGCCGTGCTTTACACCCACACGCATGCGGATCACCTGCATGGCATTGACGACTTGCGCGCCTTTTGCCAGAAGCAGCGTCAACAGATCCCCCTATATGGCAAACCGGACGCGATGGCGCATATCGTCAGCAAGTTCGGCTACGCGATCCGCGAACCCGGGAATTACTGGGATTTGCCCATTCTGAGCGTGAACCCGGTCGAGCGCGCATTCGATTTGTTCGGTGCCCGGATAATCCCGGTGCCGATAATGCACGGCACCCTGGAAATGTATGGATACCGGCTTGGCAGGATGGCATACCTGACTGATGCCTCCGCCATTCCCGATACATCGATGGAACTGTTGCACGGCCTTGATGTCTTGTTGCTGGATTGCTTGCGCTACACTCCGCACTATACGCATTTCAGCCTTGAACAAAGCCTGGAACAAGCAGCCATCATCGGCGCGAAGCAAACCTATCTCATCCATATGACACATGAAATGGAGTACGAGGCGGTCAGCAAAATGCTGCCATCCTCCGTACAGGTAGGGTATGATGGACTCAAGCTTGAAATAGCTGATTTTTAATGAAAAGGGCTTGCCGCATGACGGATGGGCCCTATATACAGAGGAAGAAGGAGTTGTTGTAATGGCATTGCACAAGAAGTGTTTATTGGTGGTTGGCGCGTTGCTCGCATCTATCATGGTAACTGCACCCGTGATGGCCGAGCCTAAAAAGACGACCTACACCGAAGAGGAGTTTCTAAGCGCCTTCGGTAACAAGACGCGCAGCGTTGTCGCCAAGCAGCTTGGCGAGCCGCTCAAGAAGGAGCAGTCTGTGAAGCCAAGCAACGCGTCCACTGTCATTGGACGCCCGACGGACAAGCAGGGTAAGCCTGACCAGGTGGAGATGTGGTACTACAAGGACTTGGTGAAATATGACCCTAAGCGGACTTATAAAACCATCGAGTTGACATTTGTAAATGACCGATGTGTCAATATTGCATTTTTTAACAACAGATAATCAAGGCCGGGAAATCCCGGCTTTTTTGTTTTTATTCAATAAATTAATGATAGTTTATTTTGTGTGAGCCAGCTAAATAGGCCAAATGTACTATTCTCAAATTGTGGAAATCGATTGACGCTTTAATTGTCGCCAATTTAACATTTAACGATTGGTTAAAGCTTATTACTCGATTGCGGGCATTCAATACGCATGGCAATCGTTGTAAAAACAAGCGATATTTTTTTACCAAAATAACCATTTTAAAATAATGGTTATGTATTTTGCAGTAGTCACAATATCAATAACACCGAAAGTGATGAAATGGCGTTTTTCACGGGGAATATGAATGGCGTAGGGTTTGTTGTGCGGACCGGTGCCCTGGCTGCCACTTTACAAGGCTTTAAATGTCCGCAATGGCTGAGCAGGTTGCTGCACCATTTGCTGCCAAGCATGGAACTGCGGGATCAATATGAGCTGCTGCAACACGAAGTCGCCGAGTTGAGAAAACGCCTGCAGGAGGCGGAGAGCGAACTCAGGATTACCCGCCATGCCTTTGAAAGCCAGGACGGCATTCTGGTAACGGATGCCAACAATATCATTTTGAAGGTCAATAGCGCCTTCACCCGCCTGACTGGATACCGCCAGGACGAGGTAGTGGGCATGACGCCTTCGCTACTGAAGTCAGGCCGGCAGGATGCGTTGTTTTACCGCAGGATGTGGAATGAGTTGCGCGAGCATCATTACTGGCAGGGCGAAGTCTGGGACAAACGCAAGGACGGCACCATTTACCCCAAGCTGCTAACGATCAGGGCGATCACCGATGACCGCAGCCATATCATCAACTACATCGCCACTTTTTCCGATGTCAGCCAGCAGAAAGAGGCCAAGGAAAACATCTATCGCCTGGCTTTCTATGATCCGCTGACCCAGTTGCCCAACCGGCGCTTGTTGATGGATCGGCTTTCGCTGGCATTGGTGAATAGTCAAAAAAATAAAACCTATGGCGCCATTTTCTTCATCGACCTGGATAACTTCAAGACGCTGAATGATACCAAGGGTCATGATTTCGGCGACCTGCTGCTGACCGAGGTTTCCTCCAGGCTACGCAGCTCGGTGCGGCAAAACGACATGGTGGCCAGGTTCGGCGGGGACGAGTTCCTGGTGGTGCTGGAAGACATCAGCGGCGATGAGCAGCTTGCGACGCAAGGCGCCTTGCGCGTAGCGGAAAAGGTATGCCAGGCGATCAGCCATACCTACGAGCTTAAGGGCTATCGCTACCACTGCACGGCCAGTGTCGGCATCAGCATCCTGAGCGGCGAAGACAATATCCATGAAATCCTGCGCCGTGCGGATACGGCGATGTACCAGGCCAAGCAGACCGGGCGCAATACCTATTGTCTGTTCGACCCCCACATGCAGGAAATGATAGAGCGCAAGGCAGGGCTGGAGGCGGACCTGCGCATGGCAGTCAGCCAAAACCAGCTTCTGCTTTATTATCAGGTTCAGGTAGACGCAGAGCAACACGCTTACGGGGCCGAGGTGTTGCTGCGCTGGCTGCATCCAGTGCGTGGCCTTGTGCCGCCTGCCCAATTCATCTCCCTTGCCGAGGAAACCGGGCTGATCCTGCCCATCGGCCATTACGTGCTCAGCGCCGCCTGCCAGCAGCTCAAGGCATGGGAGCGGCATGAACATACCCGCGACCTGGTGCTGTCAGTCAACATCAGCATCCGCCAGTTATGCCAGGAGGATTTCGTCAAGCAGATCAGGGACATATTGGAAGCAACCAAGATCAATCCCTCACGCCTCAAAATCGAATTGACGGAAAGCCTCATCATGGAGGGAACATCGGACAATGCGCAGAAAATGCTGGAGCTGCAGCAGCTGGGGATTCATTTTGCCATGGATGATTTCGGCACCGGCTATTCTTCATTGGTGCACCTGAAGCGCTTGCCGTTGAACCAGCTCAAGATAGACCGCAGCTTCGTCGGCAATATCGTGCACAATGCCAACGACGCCGTGATCGTAAAAGCGATTATCGCGATGGCGGCAGCGCTGGACCTGCAAGTGATTGCCGAAGGGGTGGAAACCCGTGAGCAAATGGAAATGCTGCGGCAGTACGGCTGCACGGCATTCCAGGGCTACCTCTTCTCCAAGCCGCTACCGCTGGAGGAATTCCACGGCTTGCTGCATTAATCAATCTACCTGCTGCGCGATTGCGATGAGCGCGGGTCGTATACGTCGCGCAGGCCCTCGCCGAATAGGTTGTAGCCTAATACGGTAATCAAAATAGCCAGCCCGGGGAATAGGGACAGCCACCAGGCAAATTGAATATATTCCTTGCCGTCGGTGAGGATATTGCCCCATGACGCTTGCGGCGCCTGCACGCCTAACCCCAGGAAGCTCAGGCCGGACTCGATCAATACTGCGCTCGCTACGCCAAGTACCGAGCTGACGATCACGGGCGTCATGCTGTTGGGCAGCAAGTGCCTGAAAATCAGTCGATTGTCGCTGGCCCCCAGGGTTTCCGAGGCCATGACGAATTCGCGGTTGCGCAGGCTCAGGAATTCGGCCCGTACGAGGCGGGTGACGCCCATCCAGGAAGTCAGGCCGATAATGATCATGATGTTCCAGATGGATGGCGTCAGGAATGCGATGACAGCCAGGATCAGGAAGAAGGTAGGGATCGACAGCATGACATCGACAGCCCGCATGATGAGCATGTCCACCCAGCCGCGATAATAACCCGCGATCGCGCCGAGGATGATGCCGATGACTGTGGCAATGCCGACGGCAACCAACCCGACAAGCAAAGAAATACGTGCCCCGAACAGCATGCGCGAAAATACATCGCGGCCCAGCGCGTCAGTGCCCATCCAGTGGCTGGAGGAAGGGCTCAGCAAAATCGCCTTGACGTCGATGGCATCCGGTTCGTATGGCGCGATCAACGGCGCAAGCAATGCCAGCAGGAAAATGCTGACGATGATGATGAAGCCGGCCAGGGCCAAGGGGTTCGAAAGCGCGCGCTTCATTGCATCACTCCACGACGTACGCGCGGGTCGGCCCAGGCGTAGGCCAGGTCGGCCAGCAGGTTGCCCAGCAGCGTCAGCGCCGAGCCTATGGTGAGTATGCCCATGATGACTGGGAAGTCCCGCATCAATACGGCATCGTAGAACAGCTTGCCCATGCCGGGAATGGCAAAGATGGATTCCGCGATCACGGAGCCGCCTATCAGTCCGGGGATGGAAAGGCCGAAAATCGTGATGAGCGGCAACAATGCATTGCGCAGGGCGTGGCCATAGACCACGGTATTTTCCGGCAGGCCCTTGGCGCGCGCGGTGGTGATGTAATCCTGGTGCAATACGTCCAGCATACCGTTGCGCACGAACAAGGAAATGCCTGCCAAGCCGCTCAATGCCGAGATGAACACCGGCAAGGCCAGGTGTTTTAATGCATCCCAGGCGTAGGCGAGCCAATGCATATGTTCGGCACCCTGGCTGTGCAGCCCTGAAATGGGAAGCCAGTCATTCATGACGCCGGTCCAGTACATGAGCAGCAATGCCAGCCAGAAGCCCGGGATGGCAAACCCGACGAAGACGAACAGGGTGATGGCGCGGTCCGGGAGGCGGTTCTGCGTCAGGGCCGAGACGACGCCTAGCGGCAGCGCGATGACGATGATCAGGCCCAGGCTCAATACATTGATGAGCAGGGTAATGGGCAGCGCTTCCTGGATCATGCCCGGCGTAACGTTGCCATCCTTGTCCTTGGTTTGCCAGAACACCGGGCGTTGATGGGAGGCGAATGAAGTGCCGAAATCCAGCTTGACCATGCGCTGCAGCCACAGGCCGTACTGCACGATCACGGGCTTGTCCAGGTTGTAGAGTTCTCGCAGCTTCTGGCGCGACTCCTCGCTGGCCTTGGGGTCGAAGCCGGCCTCGGTGGTCGTGATGTCGCCAGGCGCGAGATGGATGATCAGGAAGGAAACCAGGCTGATGCCGATCAGCAGCGGCACCATCCAGAACAGGCGCTTCAATAGGTATTTCAGCATGCGCAGGCCTTCCTGCAAGACGGTCCAAGGTCAGCGAGCATATTGGCAGCAACCGGCATCACTGGCTGATCTCCGTGCGACGCAATGGCCTGGGAATGTACCAGTCCTGTGAATTGTGCCCGATCCCGGCAGGCGGGGCAGGGTTGTCTATGCCCTTGATGCGCTTGTGCATGGCTTGCAGGCCGTAGCCTGCGAACAGGTAGACGATGGGGCTGTCCTCAAGCAGGATCTCTGCGAATTCGTGGTAGGTGCTCATGCGCTTGTCCGGGTTGAGCTCCATGCGTCCGCGCTCCAATAGGCGGTCAACGCGCTGGTTCTTGTAGCCGATGAAGTTGAACTGGCCCGGCGCCTGCTGGGATGAATGCCAGATGGCATACTGGTCCGGGTCGACCGCCAATTGCCAGCCGAGCAATACCACGTCGAAGTCGCCGGTCTTGATGAAGCGGCCGATGAAGCTGGCCCATTCCAGCACCCTGATCTGCACATCGATGCCGATCTCCTTGAGCCGGCGCTGAATCAGCACTGCGCTCATTTCACGCTGCTTGTTCTGGTTGGTGAGAATCTCGAAGGAGAGCGGCTTGCCGTTGCGCTCCAGGATGCCGCTCCTGTTTTTCTTGAACCCGGCCTCCTCAAGCAAGGCCCTGGCTTTGGCGGGGTCGTAACTGTATGGCTTGAGGTTGGGATTGGACCAGCGGGTGCCCGGCTTGTAAGGGGAGGCGACCGGCTCCCCCATGCCCAGCAACACGCCGTCGATCAGCTCCTGCTTGTTGATGGCGTAATTGATGGCTTTGCGCACCCGGACATCGTTGAAAGGCTTGCGCTTGAGGTTGAAGCCAAGGTAGGTGTAGCTATTGCCCAGCTCCTTGTAAAGCGAGAATTTTTTCTGCAATTCTGGCCGTGCGGGGAAGATACGCGCGTATTGCACCGGCGACAGCGCCATGGTGTCGATATTGTTGGCCATCAGCTCGAGGAACTGCGAAGCCTCGTCAGGGATGAATCTGCTCACCAGGCGTTCTATCCTCGGTATTCCCTGCGTGGAAAGGGGATTGCTCACGAGGGAAATCTGCTCGCCAGAACGCCATTTTTCCAGTTTGTAGTAATGGCTGCCCACCGGGTTTCGGGCAAAAGGCGTATTGTTGATATCTTTGCCTTCCAGCAGGTGCTTGGGCAGGATGTCCAACCCCGCCCAGGAATTGACCGCCGGGGCGTAAGGCTCGGCGTAGCTTACCCTGAAAGTGCGCGCATCAGGCGTTTCGGCCTTGATGACGAGCTTGTAGTCGGAGGCGTAGGGCGTCCTGGTCTTGTCGTCGGTGATGAGCTTCCATGTGAAGAGGACGTCCGCGCTGGTGAGCGGCTTGCCGTCCGCCCATTTCAGGTTGGGCTTGAGCTTGAAGGTGATGACTTTCTGGTCCGGGGAAATCTGCCATGACTCGGCCAGCTCCCCCTCGAATTCCAGATTCCTGTCATAGCGCAGCAAGCTGCTGAAGATGTTCTGCGCCACTGCGGATGCAGCAGCCTCGCCAGCAATCATCGTAATCAAGCCGCTGGGTTCGCCGCGCGTGGCGTCAATCATCGTGCCGCCGTTTTCCGGCGGGTATTCAAGATCATAGTTGACTGCTTGCTCGACAGGAGCGCGGCCGCAGGCTGCAAGGCAGGCGGCCAATAATACGGTCACGACGGCAGGGCAACTCAGTGCTGGAAAGAGGTCACGCATGCGGGAAAGCCATCAAGCCTCGTCGGGACGGGAAACCGTCAATTTGTTGCCTGGTGCAATGTGGGAGCCGGTCAGGTTGTTCCAGCGCTTCAAATCCTTGCTTTGCACGTCGAACTTGCGTGCAATGCTGTCCAGGGTGTCGCCGCGCTTGACGACATAATGCCGGCTGGCGACCTTCTTCGCTGCGGAGGATGCGGTAGGCGATCCTGTAACGGTGAGCGCCTGGCCGGGCTTCAACGTGCTCGATTTCAAGCCGTTCATGCTCATTAGTTGCTGGTTGCTGATGTTGTAGCGTTTGGCAATGCTGCTGATGGTATCGCCGCTTTTTACCGTGTGCTTGATCGTGCTGGGTAGCGTCACGCTGGCGGCGGCAATCGCGATCTGCCCGTGGTCGGCGATAGCAATCGCGGTATCGCTGACTGTGTCCGCCTGTACTGGAACCAGCAGCGGCATATTGCTGTTAAGGTTGTTCGCACTCAGGCCGTTGATGTCGCGCAGCTTTGCCGGGTCGATGCCGAACTTACGCGCAATGCTGTCCATACGTTCGCCTCGCTTGGCGTGGTAAGTTTGCCAATTGACCAGCGGCTTGTCGTAGACGGCCAGATTGTTGGTGAAAATCTCGGCCGCGCTGATCGGCAGCAGGATTTCATGCACTTGGCCGTTGGTGGTGAGTACCGGGCGGTTGTATTCGGGATTGAGCGAAGCGAATTCTTCAGCGGAGATTTCGGCCAGCTCTGCAGCCAGTTTCGCGTCGATCTGTTGCGGGGCGGTGACTTTGACGAAGTAGGGGCGGTTGGGAATGCTCTGTATGTTCAGGCCGTAGCGTTGGGGGTTGGTCATGATGTTCTTGACCGCCTGCAGCTTGGGCACGTAGTTTTTTGTTTCGTCGGACAGTTCCAGGCTCTGGTAGTCAGTAGGCAGGCCCAGGCTGCGGTTACGGGCAATCGCGCGGCTCACCGTGCCTTCACCCGCGTTGTAGGCCGCCAGGGCGAGATCCCAGGTGCCAAACATGATATAGAGCTTCTGCAGGTAGTTGAGCGCGGCGTTGGTCGCGGCAGTGACGTCGCGGCGGCCATCCGTCCACCAATCCTGCTTGAGGCCGAAATTCTTGCCGGTCGACGGGATGAATTGCCAGATTCCCGAGGCGCTGCTGCGCGAGAGCGCCTGTGGATTGAATGCGCTTTCTATCATGGGCAGCAGCGCGATTTCTGTGGGCATGCCGCGTTTCTGCACTTCTTCAACGATATGGTAGAGATAGCGCTGGCTGCGGTCTACCATGCGCTTGACGTAGTCTGGGCGCGAAGAGTACCAGCTTTCGTGCGTGCTGGTGATCGGGGACTGCAGTTCAGGGATGCCATAGCCGTCGCGAATCCGCTGCCACAAGTCAAAGGTGGCGAGGTTTTCCTGGCTCTGGAGATTGGCGCTGTCAGGCATGTAGCCTGCAATATCATCGCTGGGATAATCCCCGAGAATGACGATCTCGTCGCCGACCACATTGGTGACAGCGTAAGCTGCGGGAGCTGTAATGATAGGTGACGCCAGTAATACCAGCTTCAGCAGGGACTTCACAGTCATTCACACTTCTCGTGATGGCTTCGGGTGCTAGGATAGTAGCGAATGAGGGAATGCAGCGTCAAGTCTATGGCAAAAATAAACACCCAACTTGAAGTAACTTCATTATGTTGATGATTAAAAATGGTTTCTCATCTCCCGGATTGCCGTAAAAACATTCACCGGATCTGGCGTCGCACTGCCTGATGCCGCGATCACGCCAGGCTCGTGGCAGCGCAGGAAAGGATTGGTGTCCAGCTCCAATGCCAGGCTGGAAGGCAGGCTGGGCAGGCCTTTGGCGCGCAAGGCGCTGGTTGCCTGCTGGCGGGCAAGCAATGCCTCATGGCTAGGTTCTAGGGACAAGGCGAATTCCAGATTGTGTTCGGTATATTCATGTGCGCAATACACTTTTGTATCCGCAGGCAATTCCGTCAATTGCTGCAGGGATGTGTACATCTGCTCAGGAGTCCCTTCAAACAGGCGGCCGCAGCCTGCGCCAAACAGGGTATCGCCACAGAACAGCATGCCGTTGCCGCAATAAGCCACATGGCCCAGGGTATGGCCGGGGACTTCCAGTACCGATAGGGAAAGCGCAGGCTTGGCAAAATCCAGCCGGTCGCCGGCAACGACCGGCTGGTGCGGAAACGGGTATTGCTCTTTCTCAGGTGCGAATGCCCGGGCTGACGTGGCGTGGATCAGCTCTTCCACGCCGCCAATATGATCCATGTGGTGATGGGTGACCAGGATGGCATTCAGCTGTAAACCTAGCGCGGACAGCGTCTCCAATACAGGCTGGGCGTCACCTGGGTCCACCACGACGGCGTGGCCATGCTGGTGCAATAGCCAGATATAATTGTCCTTGAAGGCAGGAACCGGGATAATCTCAAGCATCTAAGCGATCAGTCAATGTGCGATGTCTATTAATGATATGTTGGGAGCCTGATGTCAATAGAGAAGCAAGAACAATGGCTTGCCAGCCCATTAGGACAATACCTGCAGGAGCAGGAACAGGCCTTGTTTGACCGGGTGGTGCACGATATCTTCGGCTTCAATGCCATGCAGTTCGGCATGCTGCAGATGCCATTGTTGCGGCATTGCCGCATTCCATACCAGTTCAATGCCGACGTCGCGAACGGCTCGATACGCTGCGCATCCCATCAATTTCCATTGCAGGCGGACAGCCTGGATTTGTTGTTGTTGCCGCATACCCTGGATTTCAGCGAGCATCCGCACCAGACCTTGCGTGAAGCCGCCCGTGTATTGGTGCCGGAGGGGCATATTGTGATCACCGGCTTCAACCCGGTCAGCGCCTGGGGCGCGCGCCGCCTGGCCAGCGATCATGACGTTTATCCCTGGGATGCGAATTTTCTCAGCCTGATGCGGGTCAAGGATTGGCTGGCGCTGCTGGACTTCGAAGTCGTCGAGGTCACAATGGCATGCCATATGCCGCCTTTCCGCAATAGCAGCGGCCATGGGCGCCTTGGCAGGATCGAGCGTCTCGGGGCAAGGCTGTGGCCCTTGATGGGTGGGATATACTTTGTCCTGGCCAAAAAACGGGTCGTCAGCATGCGCCTGATCAAGCCAGCATGGAACAAGTCCAAGCTCAAGGCCGGCCTGTTGCCCACTCCAACCCAAAAAACGGATATACAGTAAAAACATGAGTAATAGCGTGATAGAAATTTATGCCGACGGTGCCTGCAAGGGCAATCCAGGTCCCGGCGGATGGGGCGCGTGGCTGTCATTTGCCGGACGTGAGAAAGAGCTTTGGGGCGGCGAGCTGGTGACGACCAATAACCGCATGGAGCTGACTGCTGTCATCCGGGCGCTTGAAGCCTTGAAGCGCCAATGTACGGTGAAAATCTATACGGATTCGGTCTACGTGCAGAAGGGCATCACGGAGTGGGTGCATAGCTGGAAGGCAAGGAACTGGCTTACCAGCGACAAAAAACCCGTTAAGAACGTCGACCTGTGGAAGACCCTGGATAGCCTGGTGCAACAGCACCAGGTCGAGTGGGTCTGGGTCAAGGGGCACGCGGGCAATGTGGGCAATGAGCGCGCCGATGCGTTGGCCAACAAGGGCGTTGACCAGGTGCTGGGCCGGGAGGTGGCATAAGGATGGGCATGCGACAGATTTTTCTCGATACTGAAACCACCGGCCTTTATCACGCCCAGGGGCACCGTATTATCGAAATCGCCGGGGTGGAGCTGGTCAACCGCAGGCTGACCAACAATCACTTCCATGTCTACCTCAACCCCGATCGCGAGATCGATCAGGCTGCGCAGGAGGTGCATGGCATCACGCTGGAGTTCCTGCAGGACAAGCCGCGCTTTCACGATGTTGTGGACGATTTCTTGCAATTCGTTTCCGGCGCGGACTTGATCATCCATAATGCCCCGTTCGATATCGGCTTCCTCAATGCCGAGCTCAACAGGATAGAACGCCAGAATATCGAGCACAGCGTGCTGGAGATCATCGATACGCTGAAAATGGCCAAGGAAATGCGCCCTGGGCAGCGCAACAACCTGGATGCCCTGTGCCGGCATTACGGCATAGACAATTCTTCGCGCACGCTGCACGGTGCCTTGCTGGATGCGGAGTTGCTCGCCGATGTCTACATGGCCATGACGCGCGGCCAGGAAAGCCTGATGATCGACATGCTGGACCACGGGCCGATAGAGGGCAATGAGGAGATCAGGCTGACGCGCAGCAAGCCGTTGCTAGTCTTGGCTGCAAGCGAATCGGAGCAGGCGGCGCATGAGGAGTATCTGCAAGCCCTGAACAAGGGCGGCGCCTGCGTGTGGACGCAATAGCGGCGGCGGGGTGGACGCCGAGGTAGGCCAGGCTACATTAGTCTACGCCAGCGCGTCGGCCCAGCTGTTGGGGGTTTCGTAGAGCCGCACCCGCTCCAGCTTGAGCTGGGTGCCGTAGGTATCGTGGTATTGCGCCTTGAGGATACGGAACGCTTCCGCCGCCATGTTTTCTGCGGTCGGCACGGTACCGAAGACCACGGTCTTATGGTCGGGCAGGCTACGCAGGAATTCTAGCACCGCTGTATCGCCCTGGTATACCAGGAAGGCATGATCCCATTGGTCCACCACGCAACGCTTGGCGATAGCCTTGACGTCGGAAAAGTCCATGACCATGCCATTATCCGAGGCGCCTTCCTGCTCGATGATATTGCCGGAAAGCGTGATTTCCAGGGCATAGCGATGACCGTGCAGGTTGCGGCACTGGCTTTTGTGGCTGGGGATGCGGTGTCCGGCATCGAATTCAAGGCGGGTGGTGATTTGCATGGCGCGATTATAGCAGCAAAGACCGCAACGGCTTCAGCATCCTGGCGCGTTGCCGGCGATCAAAGCCCGGCCAGGTTGCGGATATGGGTTGTTGCCGACTCTGCCAGCGATGGCAGGTGGTAGCCGCCTTCCAGCACGGAGACGATGCGCTTTTCCGCATGTTGATCCGCGACCGTCATCGCGAAATTGGTGATCCAGCGGTAATCATCGGTTTTGAGTTTCAGGTGCGCCAACGGATCGTTTTCATGCGCATCGAACCCGGCTGATATGAAAAGCATCTGTGGCCGGAAGCGTTGCAGCGCCGGCTCGAAGTTCCGCAGGACCGCTTCGCGAAACACCTGGCCGTCGCTTCCTGCTGCCAAGGGGACGTTGATGATGTGATCCGAGCGAGTGTCCGCCCCGCTGTGCGGATAGAAAGGGTGCTGGAAGGTGGAGCACAGCATGACGCGCGGATCGTTCCGGAATATATCCTCGGTGCCGTCTCCGTGATGTACGTCGAAATCCAAAATTGCGACACGGTCCAGCTTGTAGGCAGCAAGCGCATAGGCAACGCCTGCGGATATATGGTTGAAGATGCAGAAACCCGCCGCCCGCGCTTTGCCGGCATGGTGCCCGGGCGGGCGTATGCAGCAGAAGGCATTGGCGGCCTGTTTTTGCATCACCAGGTCGACAGCCTTGATGACAGCACCGGTGGCATGCAGGCATGCCGTCAACGACATCGGCCCCATGGCGGTATCCGGGTCCAGCCTCACGATGCCTGCGCGGGGGGCAATACTGCGGATATACTCGATATAGGTGGCGTCATGCACGCGCAGTAGCGCTTCATCGTCGGCTTGCGGCGCCTCGTGGCGCTGCAGCTTGCCAAGCAATTGTCGCTCCGCAAGCGCATCCATGATGGCTGTGATGCGCGCGGGCGACTCGGGGTGTTTGCCATCCATGACATGCAGCAGCGTATCGGGATGGGACACCAGCGCGGTGGTCATGCGATTTCCTGGCGTAGCTGCTGGTAGTAGGCGAGGCGCCGCGGCAATATCGCGCCTGCATCGGCTGCCTCCCGGATGGCGCAGTCAGGCTCCTTGAGGTGGCGACAGTTGTTGAAACGGCATTTGCCCAGGTAGGGGCGGAACTCGACGAATGCCAATTCCAATTGCTCGCCGTCGAGGTGGTGCAGGCCGAATTCCTGCAGGCCGGGAGAGTCAATCAGCTTGCTCGTTGCATCCAGGTGGTAGAGATGGGCGGCTGTGGTGGTGTGTTTCCCGCTATCAAGCACGGTCGATACCTCCTGCGTCCTGACCATCTTGTCTGGCAGCAGCGCGTTGACGATGGTGGATTTCCCCATGCCGGACTGGCCTACCAATACGCTGGTTTCCCCAGCGAGCCATTGCCTGAGCGGGGCGATATCATCCCGTGCCGATAGCGGCTGGATGGTGTAGCCCAATGCGGCATAATCCTGCAGCCGCGACATGACATCCTCGGCATTGTCGAGATCGCATTTATTGAGCACGATCACCGCCTTGACGCCTGCCGCCTCGCACGCCACCAGGCAGCGGTTCAAGAGCTCCTCGTAAAAACTCGGCTGCGTCGCCAGCACGATCACGGCCTGGCTGACATTGGCGGCGAGCATCTTGCTGCGGAAGCTGTTGCTGCGGTAGAGTAGGCTGCTCCTGGGTTCAAGCTGCTCCACCACTCCTTCGCTCGGGCCGGTCAGCTTGACCTTGACCCTGTCGCCGCAGGCAAGGTCGGTTTTCTTGCCCCTAGTGACGCAGCTCAGCTCGACACCATCCTCCAGTTCAACCCCGTAGCGCTTGCCGTAGGAGGCTACGACCAGGCCGTTCAACAGCGCATTCGACAAGACTAGTGCGCTGTAAATGTGCTGAGCCGGGAAATGCGGATGCTGGCTGGCGGGTGCGAATCGTAAAACGCCGAATGCAGCGGGTCGGGCGTGAGCGTGGACGCGTTGTCACGATAAAGCTTGACCAATGCCTCGACCAGGTAGCGGGCGTCGGCATTCTGCGCGGCATATTCATCCGCCTCGAATTCATTCTTGCGCGAATAGCCGGCAAGCAACGGACGCAACAGGAACAGGAACACCGGGCTCACCAGCAGGAACAAGATCAGCGCCATGTAGTCGCTGGGCTGCTGCACGCCAAGGCCGGCATAGAACCAATCCTGCTGCGCGAGCCAGCCGAGCAGGGCCAGCCCGATGAAGCTGACGAAAAACATTAGGGCAATGCGCTTGATGACGTGCTTGTGCTTGAAATGGCCGAGCTCGTGGGCCAGGACTGCTTCAATCTCATCGCCATTCAAGCGTTCCAGCAGGGTATCGAAGAAAACAACGCGCTTGCTCGCGCCAAAGCCGGTGAAATAGGCATTGCCGTGGCTGCTGCGCGTGGAGCCATCCATGACGAACAGCCCTTGCGACTTGAAGCCGCATTTAGTCAACAAGGCCTCGATGCGGTTTTTCAGGGATTCGTCGCCCAACGGGGAGAATTTGTTGAACATCGGCGCGATGAATGTGGGATAGATCGCCAGCATGAGCAGATTGAATATGCTCCAGACTACCCAGAGGTAGAGCCACCAGTAGTCCCCGGCGCCCTGCATGAGCCATAGCGCGACGAACAGCAGCGGTGCGCCCAGCAACAGGCCGACGATGCTGTGCTTGACCATGTCCTTGAAGTACATCGCGGGCGTCATTTTGTTGAAGCCGAAATGCTGGTCGATAACGAAGGTGCGGTAATAGTCGAAAGGCAAGTCCACCACGCTGCTGACGAGCAAGGCGCTCAGGATGACGGCCGCGCCGCGAATGATGTCGTGCTCTGGCAAGACGCCGCGCCAAGCGTCGTCTATCAGTTGCAAGCCGCCTCCTACGGTCAGCAGCAGGAGCAATACGGCCTGGGCCGTGGTTTCGATGAGCGCGAGGCGCGTCTTGGCAGAAGAGTAGTCCGCGGCCTTCTGGTGGGCGCCGAGACTGATACTGGAACTGAACGCTTCCGGCACCTTGGCGCGGTGTTGCTGGATATAGTGGACATGCCGCCGGCCGAGCCAGAGTCGGATCGTTGTGGTGAGCACCAGGAGCGAGATGAACAGGATAGTCAGGTTCGTAGCCATCATTTTGCTTATTTATCAGTTAAAATATTATGTTTATTTTGAAGCAAGAATGGGGTGGAAGGTTCACCTTTACTTTGCATCCGCGCACATTTTAATGGAAATCATTATGTCACAACACAACGACAACCTCATCTGGCTGGATATGGAAATGAGCGGCTTGCAGCCAGACAGCGACCGTATTTTGGAATTGGCTGCCGTCGTGACCGACGCCGAACTGAATGTGCTGGGTGAATCCCCGGTGCTGGTGATTCATCAATCCGATGCCGTGCTGGACGGCATGGACGCTTGGAACAAGGGAACGCACGGGCGCTCCGGCCTGATTGACAAGGTAAAGGCTTCCACCCTTGACGAAGCTGCGGCTACGCAGCAGATGATCGAATTCCTCAAGGAGTTTGTACCGGCGGGGAAATCCCCGATGTGCGGCAATTCCATCTGTCAGGATAGACGCTTCATGGCGCGCTACATGCCTGAGCTGGAGTCATATTTCCACTACCGCAACCTGGATGTCAGCGTGTTCAAGGAACTGGCAAGGCGCTGGCGCCCGGCCCTGATTGCAGGCTTCAAGAAAAGCAGCAAGCATGAGGCGCTGGCGGATATTTACGAATCGATCGACGAGCTCAAGTATTACCGGGAGCACTTCATCCGCATGGAGTAACGTCAGGAATAACAGGCAAAAAAAGGGGTGCGTCAGGCGCACCCGCTAAGGGAGGAGAAGTATAGCTTTGGAGAAAGCTCGCATATAAAAAGCATTGCTGCCATTTACTCTGCGTTAGGTAGCATATTAGGGCGGAAGTGTTGCTGAATTATTGCCGGGACAGGCGAAATGGTTAGCAAACTGTTAAATAGTTGTAACAGTTTGCTAATTGTGGGTATTTGTGCGGATGATATTAAAAAAATAGGTTGGTTAGCGCTGCTGGGCAAGGCTTTGGTACAAGTCCAGGTAGAGCTTCGCGCTGCTGGCCCAGCTCAGGTCGCGGCGCATGCCGTTGCGCTGGATTCTGCGCCATGCCCTGGGGTCATGGTAATAGACGAGGGCGCGCTCCACGGCGTTCAGCAACTGCTGGGGTTCCGCAGATTCCAGCACGAATCCCGTTGCGGTGTTGTTCTTCATCGTGCTGCTGTTGCTGTCCCTGACTGAGTCGGCGAGGCCGCCAGTGCGGGTCACGACCGGCGGGGTGCCGTAGCGCAGGCCATACATCTGGTTAAGCCCGCATGGCTCGAAACGCGAAGGCATGATGAACATATCGGCGCCGGCCATGATCTGGTGCGATAACGGCTCCTTGTAGCCAATCGTCACGCTAACCTGGCGCGGATGTCGCTTCGCTAGCTCCTTGAACCCGTTTTCCATCTGCGCTTCGCCGTTGCCGAGCACGGCGATCTGGCAGTGTCTTGCCAGCAGTTTTTCCGCCACGGACAGGAATATATCCAGGCCTTTCTGGTGCGTTAGCCTGCTGACGACGCCGAGTAATGGCTTGTGCGGTGCGGCTTCCAGCCCCAATTGCACCTGGAGCGCTTTCTTGACGATCTTCTTGTCGGCAAGGTGTTCCAGGTTATAGGTCTTGGCCAGGTAAGGATCGGTGGCCGGATTCCATTCCTGAGTTTCAATCCCGTTCAATATGCCGTGAATCTCGTGGCTGCGTGTTGCCAACAGCCCCTGCATGCCGAAGCCGTATTGCTCGGTCTGGATTTCGCGCGCATAAGTGGGGCTGACGGTGGTGATGCTGTCGGCATAGTAGACCCCGGCCTTGAGAAAGGACATCTGGCCGTAATACTCCAGGCCGTCCACCTGGTAGCTATGGGCCGGCAAGCCTAGGCGCTGCACCCATTCGGGAGCGAAATTGCCCTGGAATGCCAGGTTGTGAATGCTGATGACGGACTTGGCATGAGGAGTGCCCGAGTGGTGCAGGAATGCGGGAGTCAGGCCGCTTTGCCAGTCGTTGCAGTGCACAACGTCGGGTATCCAGTCGCCTAAGGGCGAGTGCTGGCTGCTCAAGATGGCGCCCACCTTGGACAGGATGCCGAAGCGCAGGGCGTTATCGTTCCAGTCGTTGCCTTGGCTGTCGTTATACGGGCTGCCGGGCCTGTCAAACAGCTGGGCATTTTCAACCACCATGACATCGACGCCGGTGTCCGGCATCTTGCCTGCCAGCAGGTTAATGCTGCCGACTTCCGGCAGTCCATGGATTGGCGTGATCAGGCGCTTGTCTTGCAGCTTTGCCAATACGGCCGGATAGCCTGGGAGCAAGATGCGGATGTCGATGCCAAGGTCGCGAATGGCGGCAGGCAAAGAGCCGCTGACGTCGGCGAGGCCGCCTGTCTTGATCAAGGGGTAGGCTTCGGAACTAACAAAAAGGATGCGCAAGGTATGTGCTCTTTGTTTTTTTGAAGTTGGGAGTGGGCTGGGCTTTTTCTATCGTTCAAGCATATCAAATAACCATGGGGGCGAGAATCCGCCGCCCAGGGGGATTTGAATGCAAGATCATTAGATCGAGATGGTATCCGGGTTGCTGTTGATGGGCGCCATCAAGGCGACTCCCTGGCTCGGCAGTATCCATTCGATCAAGAAACCCAGCACGGCAATGAAGATACTGGCGAAGAATGCCGTCCAGAAGCCGGAGAGTTCGAACCCTTTGATCAGCTTGGCAACCAGCATGATCATCAAGGCGTTGACGACCAGTGCGAAAAAGCCGAATGTCACCAAGGTCAATGGAAAGGTGAGCACCAGCAGCAAAGGGCGGATGACGGCGTTGACGAAACCCAGGGCCAGAGCGGAGATCAACAGCGAAAGCCGCGAGGAAAACTTGATTCCGGGGAAGATCAGACTGGCGACCCATAAGGACAGACTCATGATTCCCCAGTGAAGAATGAAGTCATAAATATCATTTATTATCATAATATTAAAATTTATACTTGATGTGATTTAATAATATTTTCAGCCGCCTGGAAACCGCTCCTGACCGCGCCTTCTATCGTGGCAGAATAGTCTAATAAGGGGCTTCCGGTGCCGACATAATCCCCGGCTAGCTGTATGCGCGGATGCGGAGTGGTTTGGCCCGGACGATCCAGTCCCGCCGTGCAGGCAAAGGTCGCACGTTTTTCCGCGACGACTTTATGCCAGAGCGGCGCTATCTTCAGCAGGGCTGGAAAAACCGCCCGCAGCTCCTGGTGTATCTTGATGGCGAGGTCGGATTGCGTCAATGCCTGGTGTTTGCCTTCGGCACTGATGACAATGGCGAGCAGGCCTGGTTGCCCATAAAGCTGTCCACGGTCAAACACCCATTGGCCGAGTTGGCCGGCCAGGCCATGCATGGCTTGCGGCAATACTGTGTCGTGAGTGTATTGCAGGTAGACGGTATAAATGGGCTGGTATTGCAACGACTGGCAGCTGGCAACGACATCCTCCATGCTTTGCAGCGAAGGCAGCAATGCGGCGACGCGGAAAGGGGAAGTGGCGATCACTACATGGCTGAAGTCCTGCATTGCATCCTTCAGCTTCAACCTTACTCCATGTTCCAGCGTATGCAGGCTTTCTATTGGCGTATTGAGGCTGACTCTGCCTCCATGCGCTTCGATGAAGGTGGCCGCGGGTTCGGCAAGCAGGGCCGAGAGGTCGGCGCGCGGAAGGAGCAAATCGCTGTCGGATTTCTTGTGCGCGAAACTGTCCCGCAGCACATTGAGGAATGTTTGTGCGCTTGCCGTGGCAATCGGGGTATTCAGGGCCGCAAGGCAGAGGGGCTCCCACAGCATGGCGGTGAGCCGGGGAGGCTGGCTTGCCAGCAGTTGCTGCAATGGAACGTCCTTTGCCAGGCGAAATCGCTTGAGCCGCAGGCCGGCCATGAAGCGCACGGCAGCCAGGCGCTCCCGCAGGCTGAGGCCTTGCGCTTGCAGCAGGCCAACCAAGATATGCAATGGCGCCGGCAGGGCAGCCTGGCTTTCAAGCGAAAACTTGCCTGGTATTTCGAGCTTGAGCGGCAAGCGCAGCAAGCCGGTATCGATATCCACGCCGCATGTCTGCAAAAACCGTAATGTCTGTGAGTAGGCGCCAAGCAGGATATGCTGTCCGTTGTCCAGCGTGAGGCCTTGCCAGTCTATACCCCGCGCCCGCCCGCCCAGTTGGTGGCTGGAGTCGAACAAGCTGGTCCTGATGCCGGCTTGCGTGAGCCGAACGGCTGTCGCCAGCCCGGCGCAGCCGCCGCCGATCACCGCGACATGCGGCGTTAATTGCGAACCCATGTCAGCCAGGCAAGCCAGAGTTTGCGGATGGGGGTGAGGGATACGCGCGCGTTCAGTACCACCTGGATATCGTCCGCCTTGATTTCCTTGAGCAGGGTGCGGTAGATCGCCGACATGATGAGGCCGGTGCGCTGGAGCTTGCGGTCTTCCGGCGGCAGCTCGGCAAGCGCCTTGTCGTAATAGCGTTCAGCGCGTTCGGCCTGGAATTCCAGCAATTGCCGCATATTGTCGGAGGGCCTGCCCTGCAGAATATCCTGCTCGCTGACGCCGAAACGGGCGGCTTCGTCCAGCGGCAGGTAAATCCGGCCCCTGCGGGCGTCTTCGCCGACATCGCGCGTGATGTTGGTCAACTGGAAGGCCATGCCCAGGTCCAGCGCATATTGCAGGGTTTGCGGGTTGCTGTAGCCAAAAATGGAGGCCGAGAGCAGGCCGACCACGCTGGCAACGCGGTAGCAATAAAGCTCGAGCTCGGCAAAGTCGCGGTAGCGGTTTTGCTCCAGGTCCATCTGCATGCCGTCGATGATGTCCAGGAAGTGCTGCTGCTTGAGCTTGAGCTCCGTGACTGGCGCCTGCAAGGCAAGGGTAACCGGGTGCTGCGGCCTGCCCTCGAAAAGATTGATGATTTCGCCGCGCCACCAGTTGAGCTTGGTCTGCGCGACGTTGATATCCTGGACCTCATCCGCGATATCATCCACTTCCCGGCAAAAGGCATACAGCGCGGTGATGGCCTCCCGCTTGGGCTTTGGCAGGAACAGGAAGCTGTAGTAGAAACTGGAGCCGCTGGCTGCGGCCTTCTTCTGGCAATATTCTTGCGGACTCATTTTTTCCTCACCGCACGGTACAGCATATAAACCCAGTCCGCCGGCTTGAGAACCGGGCGCTGGTTGAAAACATCGCCGCGTACATGATGGAGCTTTCGCAGGATGCGTTCGCCCCCCGCAATGATCATGCGCATTTCCAGCCCGATGCGGCCGGGCAGGGCCAGCCCGAGCGGCGCCCCGGATTGCAGCAGCTTGCGCGTGCGGTTGACCTGGAATTCCATCAACAGGGCCCATGTGCCCTGGCTGTTTTTATCGGCAATCTGCTGCTCGGAGACCTTGTATTTCTGCAGTTCGTCCAGCGGCAGGTAGATGCGGTCCTTGCGATAGTCGATTTCGACATCCTGAAGGAAGTTGATGAGCTGCAGCGAGGTGCAGATCGCATCCGACAAGGCAATGTTGCGCGGCGTGGCGGCCTTGTATAGATGCAGCATCAGCCGCCCGACCGGGTTGGCCGAACGGCGGCAATAATCGATGACCTCGCCGAAATTGGCGTAGCGGGCCTTGACCACATCCTGGCTGAATGCGGAAAGCAGGTCGTAAAACGGCGCCAGCGGCAAGCCGCGCTCCTTGATCATGGCTTGCAACGCCTGGAACAAAGGCGTGTCGGGCGTTACACCATCCCTGATTTGATCGAGTTGCGAGCGAAAGCCGTCAAGCAAGGCCAGCCGCTCCTCCGGCGCCAGCTCGCCCTCATCGGCAAAGTCGTCGGCCTGGCGGGCAAAGGCGTAGATCAAGCCAACGGGTGCGCGCAAATCCTTGGGCAGGAGAACAGAGGCAACAGGAAAATTTTCATAATGGGCTTTGGCAAGCGCCATGCTCTGCTGGATAGTGGCTTGGTCTGATGTGGTCATAAGCGGCATAAAGTATGCCATAAAACGCCAGTCATCGCGCTTTGTGGCAAGTGAAGATTGTTGCGCTACAATGTGCCAATCCGTCATTGTGGAGTTTTCATGCTAGGTATTATTGGTGGTACAGGGCTGACCAAACTGGCCAATCTCAAGATCAAGCGCAGGCAGATTGTTCGTACGCCGTATGGCGAACCTTCCGGCCCCCTAACTTACGGGGATATTTGCGGCTATGAAGTGATCTTTTTACCCCGGCATGGTCATGGGCACACCATTCCGCCCCATATCGTCAATTATCGCGCCAATATCTGGGCGCTGCATGCCGAAGGCGTGCGCGACATTGTCTCCGTCGCCAGCGTCGGCGGCATCCATGAAAGCCTCAACCCGGGCGTGATTGCCTTGCCGGATCAGATCATCGATTACACGCACGCACGCAAGAACACCTATTATGACGGTGGCGACCTGCCGGTGAAGCATATCGACTTCACTGTGCCTTACAGCGACAGGCTGCGCAGCTTATGCTTGGAGGCTGCGGCCAATATTGATGAATCAGTTATCGATGGCGGTGTCTACGCATGTGTGCAAGGCCCTCGCCTGGAAACCGCAGCAGAAATCAACCGCCTGGAAAGGGACGGTGCCACCATGGTCGGCATGACCGGCATGCCGGAAGCCGCTCTCGCGCGTGAGCTGGATCTGCATTACGCGGCCATCTGCCCCGTGGCCAATCATGCGGCAGGGCGAGGCAGTAGCGTGAATGGCATTCAATACGAAAACATGGGCGATGTCCTTAACGCAACCATGCAACGCGTCCGAAACCTGATAGAAAGGGTAGTGGTAGGCCATGCCTGTTAAACCTGTGTTGAAAATGGGAGAGCCTCTGCTGCTGCAAAAGGCAGAGCCTATCCAGCAATTCGATACCCCGGAGCTCCATGCCCTGATCAAAGATATGGAGGACACCATGGCGCATCTGAACGGTGCCGGTATAGCCGCCCCGCAAATCGGCGTCAGCCTCCGGGTCGTGATTTTTGGCGTTGGCCATAATCCGCGTTACCCGGATGCCGAACAAGTGCCGTATACGGTATTAATCAACCCCACGCTGACGCCTATAGGCGAAGAACTGGAAGATGGCTGGGAAGGGTGCCTTTCCGTCCCAGGCATGCGCGGCGTGGTACCGCGTTATCAAAGGTTGCACTACACTGGATATGATCAATACGGAAATCCGATAGACCGCTTGGTAAGCGGCTTTCATGCAAGGGTGGTACAGCACGAATGTGATCACCTTGACGGCATCCTTTACCCGATGCGGATTCGTGACCTTGCCCAGTTTGGTTTTACCGACGTGCTTTTCTCCGGGATGGTGGTGGAAGACGATTAATCTTGTGATAGAATGGCGGCCTTTCTTCAGTCACCACCATGACTGATGTCAAAACGGAAGTGTGGCCGAGTGGTTGAAGGCACCGGTCTTGAAAACCGGCGACCCGCAAGGGTTCGTGAGTTCGAATCTCACCGCTTCCGCCAGTTTCCTTTATATGTTTTCAGGCTCTACCCCATTATCGGGGGATACGCACTCACTAGACTCGGTTAATCACACCGTTCCAACCGCACTGAGCCAAGACCCGCATGCGGTAATTTTCAAAGTTCCTGCCTGTATTGAGTTCAGAGGGGAATGCCGGTGCTACGGCGATGAAGGCGAACGGGCTGGATGTATCAGAGAGTGCTTGCCGGTCTGGTATCGAGCACCGTTGGGCTGGTCGCGGCATGCCTGTGCAGCCGCCGACGACGAGGAACGAGGAGGAGAAGGTGTAACAGGCTTAGTTGTTATCGCCGTTTGCTTCCTGCTGTGGCGTTTATTGTTAAATCCGGGTGCTGATCAGCGCCCGTCTTCGTTTCTAGACTTTCAAATGCAGCGTCTTGTCACTGCTTGTCGTGGTGACAAGGAAAAAGCCCGTCGATTAGTCGAATACGAGCGCAAGCTCAATCCGAATCTCCGCACAGGTGTTGCCATTCAAAATGCTATTGATCGTTTGGAGAAAAACCGCAGTTGATTGCGGGGGTATGGGGGCCGCTTAAGGCCACCATGTAGACTGACGCCATTTCCAACGCTCTGAGGCGTTTTTCCGCGTGAATTGATGCCTGAGTACCAAGCCGACCGTTTTAACGCGCCCTGTAGACAATAAAAAAGCCCCGATTGGGGCTTTTGTGTTTTTGGGTTTTGATTGGCCAATCAGACCGGCAACGATGGCCACAAAAACTTTACGTGCCAGTTACACGTAAAGTATGGAACATTTTTGTTCCATTTAAGAAAGCGACGAAGTGCTCTAACCATCTTTTGCATACTTCGCATAATGTGTGTTATGTTAAATTAGATGGCAAAATTACTCCTATCCCTGTAGCGGAATTCAAAGCTCATTTGAACATTAGGCCTATCCATTACAGCTGACGACGCTTGGCACCTTTAGGACGCTCAACTCGTAACATCCAATACCAAAGGTGAAGTTTGTCGCTAACCCAGTCTGGCCGATGATGGACACCTTGATTGTGGAATCCATGCACTCTTGTTGCTTTTCTTGAAATCGACTGAAATACCAGTTTATAGGACGCGGTTTAATCGCTTGGTGAATATCTAAGGCGGGATTCTCGCGTAATTTTCGCAGAACATTGATGATATCTAGTCTACATGGGGGCTTAAAGCAGCCCCCATACCCCTGCATCATTATCTTAATATTGATTCACTTAAAATGATTCTGCGGATACTGCGTTTGTCATCAAAGGGTGAATCGGCCAGTCTTTTATAGACAGTTTGTTGCCTCAGAAAAGTATTGCCGTTCGTAGTTTACTGGGGAAAGGTTCGCGGCGTGACTATGCCGACGAATCGGGTTGTAGAACATTTCGATGTAGTCAAAGATATCCTGGCGTGCCAGCTCCCTGGTGGGATAAATTCTGCGCCTGTAATGCTAGTTGTGTTATCGGCCAGCTCCCCTGCTTCCGATGTCTGATTGGCTTTCTTTATAAAAGCGGCACGTAGGCTTAGCACACTTCGGTAAACAATGGCAATGCAGTGTAGAGGTGCCTTCTAGCAAGATCGAAGGTTGGAGATTTCATCGAGCTTGCTTTTCCTACATTCATATCAGCGTTTTCTTCTTCAACGATATTGGAACGCATCCCTATCATGAGACTGGAATTTTTATTTCATAGAATCATAGAAGGGGAAACATTATGAATGCTAGTTTTTTCGATAAGATCGTGATCAATCAGGAAGTGCATTTTAAAGCGTTGGAAGATGGTAATACATACCATTTCATTTTATCCAAGCCAGCGTTGGAAACCTGTGCAGCCTTGCTCAAAATCGATATTAAGGAAGATCTGAAGAAGCTCGAAGTATTTGAGGAGTTTGAACATGAGATTCACGCCAAGGTAAGCGAAATCCTGGCAAGCCAGGATTCGCACAAGAAGACTAGCGAAAGCAATCCCATCAGTATCAAGCAGCTTTAGTCATTAACCGCTTCCACGCCCTATTTTTCTTTCTCATTTAAGCTGCTGCGGCCTCTAGGCTGCGGATATGCATGTTGGTCGTTGGCAATGCAAAATCAACGCCCAGTTTCTTGAATTCGTTGATCATGTATAGGTTGATGGCCTGCTGCGTATCCATATATAAGTTGAAGTCGCTGGAATCCACGAAGTAGACCACTTCGAAATCCAAGGAGCTTGTTCCAAATCCTTTGAGGTGGGCTCGGTCAAACCTAGTGCGATCAGATGTTTCTATTGCGGATTTCACTATGTCAGGTATCTTGGCAAGAGTGGTTGCAGGCGTGTCGTACGTCACTCCGAACTTGAACTCTACCCGGCGCTGCGACATGCGCTTGTAATTATGGATAATGTTTTTCAGGAGTTCGGTGTTGCTGCACACGATCTGCTCGCCGCTGATGCTCCTGATGTGCGTAGTTTTCAGCCCTATCCTTTCAATGCTGCCGGCTACTTCGCCGAATACGACGAAGTCCCCTATCACGAAAGGTTTGTCCAGGCCGATGGCCAGCGATGCGAATAAGTCGCTCAGAATATTCTGCACGGCCAATGCCACAGCAACGCCGCCTACGCCCAAGCTGGCGATGAATGCAGTGATGTTGACGCCCACATTGGAGAGGATGGCCAATATCACGATCGACCAGATGGCGACTTTCAATATCCAGCTGAGCATGGAGGTGATCACCGGATTAGGGACCTGGCCTTCTTTTTCCAATAATTGCACGCTTGACCAGATGGTGATGCTCTTGCTTATCCATAATGCGATCTGGATGCCGATCACAAAGAAGGTCAAATGACTCAGTCGAGTCTCCCATCTTTCCGGAAGTTCCAAGAACTGCAGCGCAATCAGCAATGCAAATAATGCCAAGGTGATTTTTTGGGTGCTGCCAAGCACTTCGGCAATCGTGTTGTTGAATTTATGTTCGGTTCCGGCGGAAGCTTTCGACAATTTATTGATGACGATGCGCCATAAGGTGTGCAGTATTAAATAAGCTGATATTGCAATGATGATCAATGTAATCCATTGATCTAAAGACAGTCCAATAAAGGTAGTAACTTCCAAAAATTCCTGCATCCAATTTCCTCCATGGCTTTATTTTTACGGAGAAAAATTCAATGCAGATTCCCTACCCTGCCCTTGAATTTTCACTCCAACCGACAAGCCTAAGGGATTTACTTAATGACTCAATCAGAGAATTCTAATTTTTCTGTCGGACATCATTAACAATTAGGAGAGGAAGGGCCGGAATTTAGCAGTATTGGCTGCATTTAACATTTTCACTTGGATTGGGTATTCATTACATTAAATTACAGTTGTTATTTTTTGGAAATATTTTTTGAAACTTAATGGCTAGAATTGATACCAACAGGGGAAAACTTCCTTAGATGATCGAACAGCTGAATGTCTTTCATCTCCATATAAATTCGCTAAAAGGAACTATCGAGTGGATAGCTACAGAGATTTTTTCCTTTATCCGGGATGGTTGCTGGTCGGCTTTTTAACAGTCTCCTGTAGTCAAGATAGTACGCAATCGAATCCTGCTTCGTCGCCTCCTGAGGTAGCGCAGGCAAATTACCCCCATAACAATTCAACCTCACCCGCTTGGCTGGAAGCTAATGAAGACGGTCAATGGGCCATGCCGGCAAAAAACTACGCCAGCACCCGCTACAGCGGCCTGGAGCAGATCAACCGCGATAATGTGAAGAACTTGAAGCTGGCCTGGACATTCTCGACCGGCCTCACGCCGGGACATGAAGCGGCACCGGTATTCGTGAACGATACCTTGTATGTGGTCACGCCTTACCCGAATACGGTGTATGCGCTATCGCTCGACGGCAGCAAGAAATGGGAGTACAAGCCCGACACGCACCAGGAATCGCAAGGCATGGCATGCTGCGACGTGGTGAACCGCGGCCTGGTCCATGCGGACGGCAAGCTGTTCTTCAATACTCTGGACAACCATGCCATCGCCCTTGAAGCGGCCACGGGCAAGGAGTTATGGAAAACCAAGGTCGGCGACCTCAAGCGCGGAGAGACCATGACGATGGCGCCGTTGGTGGTCAAGGGGAAAATGCTGGTCGGCAACAGCGGCGGCGAGATGGGGGTGCGCGGCTGGCTGAAGGCACTGGACACTGAAACGGGCGAGCTGCTCTGGACAGCCTACAGCACCGGCCCGGACAAGGAAGTATTGATTGGCGAGGATTTCAGGCCGTTTTACCCGCAGGACCAAGGCAAGGACCTTGGGGCCAACAGCTGGCCGCCGGAAATGTGGAAAATCGGCGGTGGAACGGTATGGGGCTGGCTCTCGTACGACCCGGAGCTGGACCTGGTCTATTACGGCACCGGCAATCCCGGCCCCTGGAACCCGGATTTCCGGCCTGGCGACAACAAGTGGACATTGACGGTGTTCGCGCGCCGCCCGGACGACGGCAGCGCAATCTGGGCCTACCAAGTAGAACCTCATGACCTGTATGACTACGACGGCGTCAACGAAAGCCTGCTGCTCGACTTGCCCGTCAACGGCGAACAGCGCAAGGTACTAGTCAGGCCGGAGCGCAACGGCCATGTATACGTGATGGACCGCGCCAGCGGCGAGGTGCTGTCCGCCAACACCTATGTGCCGGTCAACGTGACCGAGGGGGTAGACCTCAAGACCGGGCAAATGCGCAAGGTGAAGGACAAACAGCCCGGCACCAACCGGACGGTACACAACATCTGTCCTGCGGCCCCAGGTGGCAAGGATTGGCAGCCTTCAGCCTATTCGCCCAGGACCGGGCTTATCTACATGCCGCATAACAACCTTTGCATGGATATGCATGGTACGCAGGCCAACTATATTGCCGGAACGCCCTATGTCGGCTCCGACGTGAAGATGTTCGCCGGGCCGGGCGGGCACCGCGGCGTCTATACCGCTTGGGACCCAGTTGCCGGCCACAAGGTATGGAGCATCAAGGAGGACTTCCCAGTCTGGAGCGGCACGGTGGCGACCGCCGGGGATATCGTGTTCTACGGCACCATGGACCGCTGGTTCAAGGCCCTGGATGCCAAAACCGGCAAGCTGCTGTGGAAATACCGCGTCGGCTCCGGCATCGTCGGACAGCCGGTCACCTTTCAGGACAAGGACGGCAAGCAGTACGTCGCCATCTTCTCGGGCGTGGGCGGCTGGTCCGGCGCTATTGTCTCCGGCGGCCTTGATGCACGCGACGGCACGGCGGCCCTGGGGTTTGCTAATGCCATGAAAGACCTGCCGAAACATACCGACAAGGGAGGGCAATTGTATGTTTTCTCCCTTTAGCAAATCTGCCGCAGCGCTTTCTTTGCCTGTAGCAGCGCTCTCCCTGCTGTTACTGAGCGGCTGCGAGGACCAGGCCGCCCTGCGCAATGCGGAAAACCCGCCCTCGCCTCCTGTCAACAGAGTAGCGGAATTCGGCCCCGGCACCGAGGATGCGGTCCTCAAGCCGCACCCCTACATGGACAACCGCCATGCGATCAACGAGGGCAAGCGGCTCTATGGTTGGTTCAACTGCGCCGGCTGCCATGCCAACGGCGGTGGCGGCATGGGTCCGCCCCTTATCGACAAGCACTGGATATACGGCAGCGAGCCTGCGCAGATATTCGCTTCCATCATGGAGGGCCGCCCGAACGGCATGCCGGCGTTTCACGGCAAAATCCCCGAGCAGGAGGCATGGAAGATCGTCGCCTATGTGCGCTCGCTAGGCGGCCTGGACAAGGACCTGCCGGCCGGCGCCAGCAGCAGGCCGTTGCAGGACGAGGCGGAATCAGACCTGCGCGAGGGCGAGACTCCATGAGCCCGCCTCAGGAGAAATGCTTACCGCGAAAATCCCTGCCGCCTGGCATTGCTGCGGCAGGCATCTGGCTCATATGCGCCTGTTCCTCGACATATGCGAGCCAATCCGCCCTGCAGCCCGGAGGCCCGCTGGCCAAGGCCATCGCCGACTTGTTCTGGGGCATGGTGGCGATCGGCGGCATCATCCTGCTCATCGTGTTGGCCATGCTGGCCGTGGCGTTGCTGAGGGCAAGGAATAAAGCCGAGCCTAAGCCCTTGACCTTCACGCAAAGCCGCAACCTGGTCTTCGTCTCGGGCGTGGTGATCCCGGCCTTGATATTGACCGTCTTCGTCATTTCCAGCGCCGCGGTCAACCGCGAGATCGTCGCGCCCATGCCCGAGCACGCCTTGACCATCCAGGTCACGGGGCACCAATGGTGGTGGGAGGTGGATTACCTCGACACGGAAGGCAACCATGTCGCCAAGACGGCCAACGAGATTCGCATTCCCGTCGGTAAGCCCGTACGCATCGCGCTCGAGGCCAGCGACGTCATCCATAGCTTCTGGATTCCGCAATTGAACGGCAAGACGGACATGGTGCCGGGCAAGCGCAACCTGACCTGGGTCAAGGCCGACCGGCCAGGCAGCTATCGCGGCCAGTGCACCGAGTTCTGCGGCAAGCAGCATGCCAAGATGGCCTTCACCGTGGATGCCGTGCCTGAAGAGGAGTTCGATGCATGGCTGCAGCGGCAGGCGCAGCCTGCGCGCGAGCCTGCCACCGAGAACGAATCCAAGGGCAGGCAGGTGTTCCTGCGCTCAAGCTGCGCCATGTGCCACGCGATCCGCGGCACCAGCGCCCTCGCCAGCGTCGCGCCGGACCTGACGCATATCGGCTCGCGCAAGACCCTGGCGGCGGGCACGCTGGACAACATGCCCGGCACCTTGTCTTCGTGGATACTCTCGCCGCAGAGCTTCAAGCCCGGCAGCCATATGCCGGCGACCGTGCTTGCGGGAGAGGACCTAGGCAACCTTGTCGAATACTTGCTCAGCCTGGAGTAGCGGAATGACCGATTCAGCATCCATCCAACACGACGAGGAAACCCGGCAACTGGAGCGCACCTGGGCGTCCCCGCCCGGCTTCTTCGCCTGGTTCACCCATGTCAACCAGACCAATATCGGCATGCGCTTCATCGTCACCGGGTTTATCTTCTTTATCCTGGGCGTGATATTGGCGCTGCTGATGCGCCTGCAGCTTGCGGTGCCCGAGAACAATTTCATGGACCCGGAAACCTATAACCAGGTGTTTACGATGCACGGCATCACCATGATGTTCCTGTTCGCGATCCCGGTCATGGAAGGCTTCGCGGTCTACATCATTCCCCTCATGCTCGGCACGCGTGACATGACGTTCCCGCGGCTCAACGCCTTCGGCTACTACATCTATCTCATCGCCGGCGTCATGATGTATGCCGCGCTGCTGCTGAAGATCGCGCCCGACGCGGGCTGGTTCAGCTATCCCCCGCTTGCCGGCGCCGCGTTCTCGCCCGGCCTCGGGCTGGATTTCTACACGACGGTGATCACCTTCATGGAAATCTCGGCGCTGGTGGCAGCAATCGAGATCATCGCCACCATATTCAAGTGCAAGGTGCCCGGCATGTCGCTCAACCGCATGCCGATCTTCGTCTGGGCCATGCTGGTGATGTCGTTCATGATCGTGTTCGCCCTGCCACCGCTAGTGATCGCGAGCCTGATGCTCGCGCTGGACCGCATGGCCGGCATGCATTTCTTCACCGCGGCCTCGGGCGATCCTATCCTATGGCAGCACCTGTTCTGGTTCTTCGGCCACCCTGAGGTTTACATCATCTTCATCCCGGCGCTGGGCATGGTCTCCAGCATCATCATCACCTTCACGCAACGGCCCATCTTCGGCTACATCCCCATCGTGCTCTCGATCGTCGCCATCGGCTTCATCGGCTTCGGGCTCTGGGTGCACCACATGTTCACGGCGGGGCTGCCCCAACTCGGCTCCAATTTCTTCACGGCTTCCAGCGCCATGATCGCCATCCCGAGCGGCGTGCAGATCTTCTGCTGGATCGCTACGCTATGGGGCAGCAAGCCCAAGCTCGCGACGCCCTTGCTGCACGTGCTGGGCTTTTTCCTCATCTTCATCATCGGCGGCCTTAGCGGCGTGATGGTGGCCTCGGTGCCGTTCGACATGCAGGCGCACGACACCTATTTCGTCGTCGCCCACTTCCACTACGTGCTGATCGGCGGCGCGGTGTTTCCATTGCTGGGCGGACTGTATTACTGGTATCCCAAGTTCACCGGCCGCATGATGAGCGAGCGCCTCGGCAAGATCGCGTTCTGGGTGACCTTCGCCGGCTTCAACTTGACCTTCTTCCCGATGCACAAGCTCGGGCTGGACGGCATGCCCCGGCGCGTCTACACCTATCTCGACGGCCTAGGCTGGAACGAGGCCAACTTCTTTATCAGCATCAGCTCCACGGTGCTTGCGCTGGGCTTCCTGTTGACCCTGGTCAATGTGCTAGCCAGCCTCAAGCGCGGCAAGGTGGCCGGGGACAATCCCTGGAACGCGGATACGCTGGAATGGGCCACCAGCTCCCCTCCCCCTTCGTACAATTTCCGCCACATCAGGACGGTGGACAGCCGCTACCCGTTATGGTCCGGCACCGGCGGCCTGGAGCAGAACCCGGTGGTCACCGGCATCCGCAGCGACCGGCGCGAAATCCTGCTCACCTCCATCCTCGAATCGCACCCGGAAGCGCGGCAGCCGCTGCCTGGCCCGTCGCCCTGGCCTTTCTGGCTCGCAGTCGCCACCGCCCTCACCTTTGCCGGCCTGATGGTACATATGGCCATCCCCCTGTTGGGCTTTCTGCTTTGCTTCATTGCCATTACCGGCTGGATATGGCCTAAACAACTGGGAGCGGCAAAATGAGCCTGCATGCCGATATCGACGCCAGCAAACTGCCGGATTACAGCTATGAATTCAGGTCGCCCCTGTGGTGGGGCATCGTCGGACTCATGACGGTAGAAGGCACGGTAGTCGCCACCCTGATCGCGAGCTTCTTCTATCTGCAGGGCAATCATGCCGCCTGGCCGCCCGCAGGCACCAGCCCGCCGGAACTGCTGTTGCCTACCTTGTCCACCGTGGTTTTGCTCGCCAGCATGGTGCCGGTCTACCTTACCGATAAGGCCTTCAAGCGCGGCGACGCCAATCCATTGGCATGGATGCCGCTGGCGAGCATCGCCCTGGCGCTGGTGTTCCTAGGCATCAAGGCCTATGAATATGCCAGCCATGTCGATTTCCGCTGGGACACCCATGCCTACGGCTCGATAGTCTGGCTCATGATCGGATTTCATAGCGCCCACGTGATTGCAGTGATTTTCAAGACGTTGATAATCGTCTACTTGGCGCGCAGGCGTTACTTCACGCCGGAAAAAAGGATTGCCGTCACCGTGAACGGGCTCTATTGGTATTTCGTCGCGGCGGCATGGATACCGCTTTACCTGACCATTTACCTGGGCTCCCGTATCTGGAGCTGAGGCGTTGACCGACCAAAGGAATCATCAGCATGCGCGACCCGATCAAAATCGCGGAACACAATCCCAGCTTTGCACTCGCACTGCTCTGGATATGCATTCTGGCGGGCCCTATCAGCTGGAGCCTGCAGTTGAGCGTGGCTTATCCCATTCTCGACTGGTCCTGCCGGGAAGAGCAATTGATCCCCGTGCATGCCGCGACCATTGCGGCCTTTTTGTTCAGCGCCGCCAGCGCCTACCTGAGCTGGCACAACTTGCAGCTGCACAAGACCCTGGCCCGCATCAACGAGAATCCGCAATCGCACAAGCGCGGCAGCGAGAGTGAAAGCGAGATGCCGCCGCGGCAGTTCATGGCATTGGCAGGCTTCATGCTCAGCCTGTTCTTCCTGCTGGTGATCGTGATCCAGTGGCTGCCCGTCCTGGTGCTGGACCCGTGCATATGAAGCGGCTTGCCGCCTTCATTGCCTGCCTGCATGCCGCACAGGCCTGGGCCCACCCGATTGGCGGCCGCCACCACGCCAACCCCTGGCTGGAACTGCTGCAAGATTATTGGGTGGCGCTCCCGGTCGGACTGGCGCTTGTACTCTATCTCGCCGGGCTCTACCGCTTGACGCGCAAGGCAGGCAGGCCGACCAGTTATACGCCCATGCGCGTCAAGGCGTTCCTGCTTGCCTGGGCCTCGCTCGTGGCCGCCTTGTTTTCCCCCGTGGATACCTTGGGCAATGCCTATTTCTCCATGCACATGGTGCAGCATGAGTTGTTGATGATTATCGCCGCGCCGCTTTTCGTCATCGCCCGCCCCCTTTCGATGTGGGCATGGGCTTTCCCCCGCGCAGCGGCAAAAGTCGGCAAGGTGACCTCCGGCGCCAGTTTTTCGCGCTTCTGGCGAACGCTGACCAATCCGCTCACCGCCTGGACGGTACATGCAGGTGTGCTGTGGGGGTGGCACGTGCCGGAACTGTTCGAGACCGCGCTGCATTACCCGCTGGTACATGACCTGCAGCACCTCAGCTTCTTTTTCTCCGCCTTGCTGTTCTGGTGGTCGCTCATGCGCCTGAGCAACACGCGCAGCCCTGCGGTATCGGGCCTGGTGTCGCTGTTCACCACCGCATTGCACACCGCCTTGCTCGGCGCGCTGCTGACCTTCTCGAGCCGGGTCTGGTACCACAGCTACATCATTCCCGCAGGCAGCCTGGAACTGGCCTTGCAGGACCAGCAGCTGGGCGGGCTCATCATGTGGATTCCGGGCGGCCTTGCCTATCTGGCGGTGGCGCTGGCGATCTGCTATCGCCTGCTCAGCACGGAAAGCAGGAGCCGACCTGCAACAAAACAGGCCGGCGGATGACTGACAGTTAGTTTTGAATCAGGGAAATTAAGCAGCACGCTCCACTCTTTACAAACCACAAAGGAGAACCATCATGCACGTCACAATAGAACAAGCCAGGAACATTATCGAGCAGGCCACGCGCAAGGCCGAGGCTATCGGTGTGAAAAGCTGTATCGCCGTGCTGGACTCTGGCGCCAACCTCAAGGCGTTCTCGCGCATGGACGACGCCTGGGTAGGCAGCATAGACGTCGCGGTCAAGAAGGCGAAGACCGCCTGCTTTTTCGCCATGCCTTCCGGTGAAATCGGCAAGTTGTCGCAGCCGGGCCAGCCCTTGTACGGCATAGAGCACTCCAATGAAGGCCTCATCACCTTTCCAGGCGGTTTGCCCATCGTGGATGACGAAGGCGTGTTGGTGGGTGCAATAGGTGTCAGCGGCGATACGGTGGAAAACGACCACATCGTAGCCAAGGCCGGCGCCGAGGCGGCAGGCAGCTGCGACCTGCCCAAGCATCCCTGGCGCACATAAACGAATGCCCGCAGGCTCAGTCAGAGAGCCTGCGGGCATTTACTCATGCTTCGATTCAATCCGCTGGACGGGCTAACGGCCCTCCTGTCTGTTTCGCGGCTGCTCTGTCGAAGTATGGTTACGCTGGTCATGGCGGGAGGGTTTTACATTGGGGTCCGCCTGTTGATCGGTCGCGTTTTCAATGGCCTTCTGCTTACCATCTCTCGATGCTTTTTCATCCTGGTTGCGAGGCGTATTGGCATCGTCCAGCGCGCGGGGATTGATTTCTTCCGCCGCATAGGCGCTGGACAGGCCAAGACCGAGGCTCAGGGCGGCAATGCATAATATGGATTTCACTGGTCTGCTCCTTTCGTATGAATGAAGTTCCAGCATAGACGGGCAAGACGGAAGGCAATGTAGTCCGGGTGCTGAAACAGCGCTAGAAAACCTCATGGGCGCTTGTATGAAAAACCAACGCCAGGATGGATGCATGAGTTCATACAGAGCAGGCAGGAGCAGCCCCACCTGTCAGGGTTTGACGAGCATGGACCTAGCCTTTTCCGTGATGCGGTGATGCTGCTCCATGTCCGGCAAGATCAGTTCGGCCTTGATCAGGAAATCGCGCAGGCCATCGGCAATTTCTGCCGCCCTGCCTTCTTGTTCGGCTTCCCACACTTTATTCAATGCTTTCCACTGCAATGACGTCAGCTCATGGGCTTGCATATTTTTTCTCCAAATGGCTAGGGGTAAGGACAGGCTGGATAATGAACCCGCTTTCCGGCAATGCCGGAATCCTGCCAAGGTCCAGCCTCAGGTCTTGATCAGGGACGGTGTATTCCAGTTCGTGAACCAGCATCTGAACAATGGTCTTCATGAGCGCGATCGTGATCCATTCCCCAGGGCAACGGTGGTGGTATTCATAGGTTGCGCCGCCATTGGCGATCAAGCCGAAACTGTTGCCGTCCCAATCCTTGAAGCGCTCAGGCATGAATTGCTCCGGGTCTTGCCACAATGCCGGGTCGCGGTGCGTGCCGTAGATGTCCAGCAGCACGCGATGCCCGCGCCTGAATTCCAGGCCTTGCCAATGAAAATCTTGGCGCACGATGGCGGCAAGGAAAGGAAAGAAGGGATAGAAGCGCCTGACCTCGAGCACGAACCAGTCCAGGTAACGTTCGTCGCCCTGCAGCAGCTTTTGCCTGCAAGCCGGAAATGAATGCAACGCCAGCGCGCTGAATACGGCAAGCTGCGCCACTGCCACGGTAGGACGCAATATATTGATCAGTTCGACGGCCGCCACGTGCAGCGGCAACAGTTGTCCCTGTTCGTCACGATGCCAGGCGACCGCCTGCAATACGCTGTCCGGCTGTTCCGGCTTGCCGTAGTGGCGGATATCCTCGACCAGTTGCCCGATCCAGCGCTCGCATGACTTGCGCGCCATCCTGCCGCGCCAGTGATGCAGGCCCAGCCGGGCGCCGCTGTCTATCATATTGCCGAATTCCTGCGCGCGCCGTCCCAGTTCCTGGCTGGCCAGCGGTACGCCGGCCCAGGCGCATACGCTCTTACACAGCAGTCTTTGCGCCTCGCGTAACAACACGATTTTACTGCCGGGCTTCCATTGACGGATGGCTTCGCGCCAATGGTTGTGATGCAGGCGCACGAGCTGCTCGATATGCGCATGCGTCATGAGTTCGCGGATGAACATCTGCTTGCGGTGGCGATGCGCATGGTCGTCCATTCCCTGCACCCCGCCTACACCGACAAGCGTTTTCTGCGCACGCGCAGGCATGGCCCCGGAGCGTACGAATTTTTCGTTGTCGTAAAACAGCCTGGCCGCCGCTTCGCCCTGCATGCAGATGGTGGGATGCATCATCAGGCGGGTTTTGAAAGCTTTGACTCCCAGCGCGCGACAAGTGCTGTCGATGAAGACATATCCTTTTTTCCATAGCGCATAAGTGCTTTCGAGCGGAGGGGCGGTCATGGAACTCCTCTTGGATGAAGAAATATAAAAGCGGCCAGATGCCGCTAGGCATGAATGATGCAATGCAGGGCTAGACCTTGGCAGGCGCGATTATCGGATTCTCATGTCGGTAAATATTACTGATCCTGTCTTACGCTAGCGGCGATATCGGCAAAGGAATGGAATTCTTACAGCGCTTTCAGCAAAGCGCGGATGAACCGGCGGCTCATGCTTGGCTAGCATCACATCAGGTTGCTGTCGGGCTCAGTGCCCGGGCCAACTGAATATTTACGGCAGGCAGCTGCGCTACCGTTTTCACTTTCCACCTACAGAAGGAGTACCTCATGCGCGCGTTGACATACCACGGTAGTAAAGATGTCCGTATCGAAACGGTTCCAGACCCCATCCTCCAGGCCTCCGATGATGTCATTATCCGCGTCACCTCCACTGCCATCTGCGGGTCGGACCTGCATCTTTACCGCGGCAAGATCCCCGATCTGCATGACGGCGATATCCTCGGGCATGAGTTCATGGGCATCGTTGAAGACGCGGGCCAGGGCGTTACCCAGGTGAAAAAAGGCGACCGCGTAATCATCCCGTTCGTGATCGCCTGCGGCCACTGCTATTTTTGCGACCAGCAGCAATTCGCTGCTTGCGAAACCACCAATCCCGGCCGTGGCCCCAGCCTCAACAAGAAAACCGCCACGCCGCCCGCCGCCTTGTTCGGCTACAGCCATCTATATGGAGGCATTCCCGGCGGCCAGGCGGAACTGGTACGCGTGCCTCAGGGCAATGTGGGTCCGTTCAAGGTCAACGGCAGCCTGGCGGATGAGCAGGTACTGTTCTTGACCGATATCCTGCCTACCGGCTACCAGGCCGTACTCAATGCCGAAGTGGGTGAAGGCGACAGCCTGGCTATTTTCGGCGCAGGCCCGGTCGGCCTGATGGCAGCGGCCTGTGCCCGCATGCTGGGCGTGGAGACGATTTTCATGATCGACGACCTGCAATACCGGCTGGATTTCGCCCAGGCGCAATACAACACAATCAGCATCAACCTGGACGAGGTCGAAGACCCTGCCGAGTACATCCTGGAGCATACCGCGCATCGCGGCGTGGATGCCTCGATCGATGCTGTCGGCTTCGAGGCCAAGGGCAGCATGGTGGAAACCGCCCTGACGACATTGAAACTGGAAACCAGCAGCGGCAAAGTGATTCGCCAATGCATTGCCGCCACCAGGCGCGGCGGCACGGTCAGCATCCCTGGCGTATATGCAGGGTTCATCCACGGCTTCCTGCTCGGGGATGCATTCGACAAGGGGTTGACGTTCAAGATGGGCCAGACCCATGTGCACCGCTTTCTGCCCGAGCTGTTGGAGTTCATTGAAAACGGCGACCTGCACCCGGCCGACATCATTACCCATCGCATGTCGCTGGAGGACGCGCCGCTGGGCTACCGCATCTTCAACGATGCTGAGGAAAACTGCCGCAAGGTCGTATTGACCCCGGGCCTGCATTAGCAAGGCCTGCGTCAACAATGGCATGGCTTGCGACTTTATCAGATGACAGAAAGAAAAATCATGGCAAGAGTAGATGAGTTCAAGGTGTCTTCCCCGCTGCATCTCGCAGAAAACATGCCTGAAGGCCATGGTTTCGTGATCAAGCCCGTCGACGATTCGTTCGACGCCCTGGAAGGTTTCCAGAAAATCGTCATGGCGGTCTTTGGAAGCATAGGAAGCGATTATGGTATCGAAACCAACCGCCGGCCCAACGGGATGATCGACAAAATCGTGTGCCGGCAGATTACTTATTGAGCTGGCTTGCCAGGCGCCCGTTTCTGTAACCGGTGCCTGGCCAGCTTCTGCCGGGCAAGGCCGAAAGCGAATGCTGCATATACTGCAAGCAGCGAGAGGCGCGAGAGGCGCATTTCATAGCCTGGCCTCAGGCGGCGCGGCGTCAGATGATAGTCGACGTAGCATGCCAGGGCCGCAATGACGGCTGCATCCGCGTAGAGCTGCAAGGCGTTGCCTTCCTGCCTCGACCTGGTCGCATGCTCGTAGATAAGGGCCCAGAAGGTGGCGGAGGCATGATGGATCGTATAGCCCAGCACGGTGTGCGTCACATCCGCTCCGTCGTGACGGGCCGCGTCATCTCCCCACACCCAATGACTGATTGCATTGATAGGAGCCGCATATGCCCCGTTTTCCAGTTTTCCACATATGGCCAGCGCCAATGCCGAACTCACGCTGGCATATGTTCCCGTGCTCAACCCGCGCCTGCATAGACCTTTTGGCATGATGCGCCTCCGTATTTGGTTGAAAAAAGTCGCGGCCAGCGTTTCCGGCTCCCTTCATAGAGCCATGACGCAGCACGCAAGTTCAACCGCAGCGCCGCCTTTGCCCGATGACGCAAAGCCCAGGGTCGTGTTGATACTGGGAGCAAACGGCTTTCTCGGCAGGCATTTCGTAGCGGCGCTTAAGCAACAAGGGCATAGCGTCATTGCCGGGGTGCGCAAGCTGCCTGCAGCCAGCCACCCCGATATCGCGTATATCGAAACGGATTTCGCACAGGGTCTCGATATCCAAGACTGGCTGCCGGTACTCGACGGCGTGGATGTCGTCATCAACGCCGTCGGCCTGTTGCGCGAACATGGCGGACAGACATTCAGCGCCCTGCATGAGCAAGCGCCTGCCGCCTTGTTCAGGGCCTGCCAGCAGTCCAGGGTGGGGCTGGTCATTCAGATATCTGCGCTGGGGACCGACGAAGAGGCAGCCAGCGCCTATCACCTGAGCAAGAAGTCCGCCGACGATGCGCTCAGGGCATTGGACATCCCGGCCTTCATCCTGCAACCCTCGCTGGTATTCGGCCAGGACGGCGAGAGCGCGCGCCTGTTCGCCATGTTGGCCAGCCTGCCCGTGCTGCCACTGCCCGGAGGGGGATGCCAGCTTCTACAGCCCGTGCATATCCATGACCTGACGGAATTGGTGCAAGCCCTGGTGCCGCTCAATCCGGCGGGAACCATCACCATTGCCGCGGCGGGCCCGCAAGCGCTGACCTTGCGCGAATATTGCGGTGCCTTGCGACAGCAGATGGGCCTTGGCAGGCTGAGGGCATTCACTCTGCACCGCATGGTCGCGAAGCTGGCGGCGTGGGCCGGGCAATGGCTTCCCTCCAGCCTGCTGACGCCCGAGACGCTGGCGATGCTGGAACGCGGCAATATCGCGGACACTGAGGATATGCGCTTCTTTCTGGGCCGCGACGCCATGCCGGTCGAGTCATTCATCAAACCGGCGGAGGCCGACGGATGGCGCTCGCTCGCGCTGCTCGGCTGGCTGCTGCCCTTGCTCAGGTTCAGCATCGCCGTGGTATGGATAGTCACTGGGCTACTGTCGCTCGGGATCTACCCGGTTCAGGAAAGCTACGCATTGCTTGCCGAGGTCGGCCTGGAAGGCTCGACGGCGAGCGTGGCCTTGTACGGGGCGGCCTTGCTTGACATCAGCTTCGGCATTGCCACCTTGTTGCTGCGCAAGCGGCGGTTGCTCTGGCAGCTGCAGATTGCCGTCATCCTGGGCTACACCCTGATACTCAGCTGGTTTATCCCCGCATTCTGGCTGCATCCCTTCGGGCCGTTGCTCAAGAACCTGCCCATGGCGGCACTGATCTATATGTTGATGACACTGGAGCGCCAGGATGGATTACCTCGTCGTTAAGTGGCTGCATATCGTCTCATCCACCATATTGTTCGGCACCGGCATCGGTTCCGCCTTCTATATGCTGGTCACCAGCCTGAAAGGCGATGCAAGGAATACTGCCGGCGTGGCGCGCCTGGTCGTGCTTGCCGATTGGATATTCACCACGCCTGCCATCATCGTCCAGCCTGTCACCGGCTTCTACCTGATGCATCGTGCCGGTTATCCGATCATGCAGGGCTGGATCATATGGTCCATCGCGCTTTACCTGCTGGCCGGCGCCTGTTGGCTGCCGGTAGTGTGGCTGCAGATACGCATGCACAAGATGGCCGTGCTCGCCGCCCATGCGCGCGAACCCTTGCCCCCGCAGTACCAACGGTACCTGCGCTACTGGGTGCTGCTCGGCATCCCGGCATTCCTCGCCTTGTTGTGCGTCTTTTACCTGATGACGGCAAAGCCGCTTTAGGCAGCAATCCATGCGCTTGGAATGCCCGAGCTCTCGCGACAAGCGGCGTCTGCCTCCTATCTTGCCCATGCTTGCCTGACCAGGGCGTTGGTTTTTCTGACATGGCTTTAGGAAAACTGAGTAGTGCCAACGGCACAGGTTCACCTCTACATTCATTGTGGTTATTTCCTTTTTCTCTACAGGAGTTCGAATGCTTGCCAATTCGTTTGCGATCATCCTGCTCAGCCTCGTGGTGGGGATTCCCCCGTTGGTATTCCTGCTTTTCGCCATCTCCCATGGGCAGTTCGACAATATCGGGGCCACTGCGGATTCGATTTTCGAGGTGGAAGAATTGCGCTACTCCCGCCCCTGGGAAACGCGCGAGCAGGCTGAAGAGCGCATGCAGCGGCACGGCGGCCTGCTCCGCAATCCGCAACGCGAATGGGAGCGCTGGCTATGACTGAAGCAGTCGCCTCACCCCGTACCCAGCAAGACAGCACGCTGGATCACAGCAAGCTCAGGATAAGCGCCGAAGAGGTCTCCGCTTATGACCACTCCGGCAGGCAGCCGGTCCTGCTCGGTTTTTTTATCGCTATTATCTGGCTGCTCGCAGGCACGGTCATGGGCGACATCAGCAGCTTCAAGTTCGACCGTCCCGACTTCCTTACCGAGCAGGCCTACCTGACGTTCGGCCGCATCCGCCCGGCGCACCTCAACGTCATGGTCTATGGCTGGGCTTCCACCGCCATGTTCTCGGTTTCCCTGTGGCTGATGCCCAGGCTGTGCCGCACGCAGCTGCGCTGGGCCAAGGCCGCCGTCGCCGGCATCCTGATCTGGACCGTGGGGCTGGGCGTGGGCGTGGCCCTGCTGCTGGCGGGCTATAGCGACGGCCTGGAATGGCTGGAGCTGGACCGCATCTGGGCCGACCCGCTCCTGGTGGTGGGCGCCGCCCTGGTAGGCGCGTCGATCTGGAAGACGCTTTCAGTGCGCAACGTGCATCACCTGTATGTGTCGGTATGGTATGTCGCGGCATCCTACCCATGGTTCCTCATCATCTTCATTGCGGGCAACCTGCCCATCTTTCAAGGCGTGGAATCGGCTGCGGTCAACTGGTTCTACGCCCATAACGCCCTCGGCTTATGGCTCACCACCGTCAACCTCGGGCTGATCTACTACCTGCTGCCCAAGATCATCGGCCGCCCGATCTATTCGTACTGGCTTTCCCTGATCGGGTTCTGGGGGCTGGCATTGTTCTATGCGCTCAACGGCATGCATCACCTGATCGGCGGGCCGCTGCCCTCATGGATGATCGCCACCTCGATTACCGCCAGCATCATGATGGTGGTGCCGGTAGTTGCGGTCGGCATCAACCAGCATATGACCGTGGTCGGCCGCTTCGGCGCCATGCGCTATTCGCCGGCGCTGACCCTGGCGGTCATCGCGGCCATGTCCTACACCGCAGTCTCCTTGCAGGGCATTCTCACCGCCCTGGTCAGCGTCAACCGCATCACCCATTTCACGCACTGGACCATCGCCCACTCGCACCTGGGGCTTTATATGTTCGTGACCTTGTCCTTGTTCGGCGGCATGTATTACATCCTGCCGCGCGTGCTCAAGAAGGAGTGGCCGAGCACGCGGCTGATCCGTGCGCATATCCTGCTTGTCGGCGGCGGCATGGTGCTCTACGTGGTGGCGCTGGGCATAGGCGGCGTATTGCAGGGCTTGAGCCTGCTGGCTCCGGGCCAGGGCTTCGAGGCTTCCGTGGAAAGCGCACGCCCGTGGTTACTCATGCGCAGTGTGGCGGCTGTGATCATTTCTGCCGGGCATATCGTATTTGCCTATCATGCCTACCTGCTGGCCTTTACGCGCCATGGCAGCATCAGGCGGCACCCTCCCTTCTTTGAGATCAAGCCCGTGCTGGTTAGAAAGAAGGCGCCATGACCAGATTGCTCGTATTGATCATGGGGGCGATGGCAACGGTGATATTCGCCCTAGTCATCCTGGTGATACTGCCCAAGAGCATGCTCTCGTCGATGCAGGCGCCGCCCGAACTCAAGGAGCCGACTGCGCAACAACTGGCCGGGCGCCAACTCTATATCAGCAACGGCTGCATCTATTGCCACACTCAGCAGGTGCGCGACCCCAGCTTTACCGCCGATATCAGCAAGGGCCTGGGGACGCGGCCTTCCGTGCCCGAGGATTACGTTCACGACAACCCCCACCTGCTCGGCACCATGCGAACCGGGCCGGACCTGTTCAATGTGGGCTCGCGCCTGCCCGACCGTAACTGGCAACTGCTGCACCTTTACCAGCCGCGCGCGTTGGTGCCATGGTCCATCATGCCCGCCTTTCCGTTCCTGTTCCGGCATAAAGCCGAAGCCGAGCCCGGCGACAAGGTGCTGGACGTGCCCAAACCTTATGCGCCGGCGGATGGCGTGGTCGTGGTGACTGAAGAGGCGGAAGCCCTGGTGGCTTACCTGCTCAGCTTGAAGCACGACTATCCTGCTCCCAATGACCCATTAAAGCCTGCCAATGACAATCCAGAGAATGACAACCCAGAAGAGGCGCAGCCATGATTGATGAAAACCGTCACCATGACCACCCTATCCAGTCGGAGAAAAACGAAGTATCCACCCTGGCTTTGCACGACGACGCCATGCATGAAACCGCCGAGCCTTTCGAGGATACGATCAAGGGCCCCGTCTGGTTTTACCTATTCGTCGTATTATCCATGGTTGTGGGCGCGTTCTACCTGGGGCGGCATATGGGCAGGCTGGACACCGCGGCGCATATCGGCTTCCTGCATGAAGGCGGCAAACCGGGCCAGGCGCAGGAAAGCGCTTCGGCTGCCACGGTGTCCGGCGCCTCTATCTTCGGCAGCCGTTGCGCCACCTGCCACCAAGCCAACGGTCAAGGCGTGCCGGGCGCCTTCCCGCCGCTGGTAGGGGCAAAATACGTGCTTGAAAGCCCGGAAGTGCTGGTTAACATCATCCTGCACGGGCTGCAAGGCGAGATCGAGGTGGCAGGGCAAACCTATAACGGCATCATGCCGCCATGGGCCTCGCAACTGGGAGACGAGGAAGTGGCCGCGGTCGCCAGCTATATCCGCTCCGAGCTCGGAGACAACAAGGCAGACAAGGTGGATGCAGCCCTTGTGAAAAAGGTGCGCGAGCAGACCAAGGACCGCCAGACCCCATGGACGGCGGACGAACTGGAGGCCTTGTAAATATGAAGCCGCATGCCGCACTCAAAGAATCTTTCACCATATCCGGGTTCTTCAAGCAACAAGGCCAGGTGGACAACGTACTGGCGGAATGCCTGCGGCTGGGCATCCCGCGCGACCTCATCGATGTCGCGCTCTCGGAAAAGGCGGCGGCGAAGTTTTCCTCCCTGCGCGCCAAGAAGAACACCGACAGCTGGTTCGCCTGGACTGGCAGAGGGGCGCTGGCTGGCCTGCTGATCAGCTCTGCGCTCACCATGGCGATTATCCTGCTGGCAGGGTATGAGGTCACGGAGAAGATGGCGTTCGTGCAACTGTTAGGGCCCGATATCGGCATTATCGTCGGCGCGGCATTGGGGGCGTTATACGGCTGGCTGCGCGACAGCGATACCAATGTCGTCATGCAGCGCGCATTGGAGCGGGACGACGCCATGCTGTTGCTGGTATATCTGCAGCCGCCTGGAGAGGCGGCGCGTATAGAGCAGATATTCGGCCGTCACGGCGGAGAGGAAGTAAGCTTGCAACCCACTGAGCTCAATCCGGCGGAAGCTGCGTCAGCAACGAAGTGAACAGCACCAGCACGAGCGCAAAGAAGAATTCGAGAGTCAGCCCGTTATCGTAAGCTGCCATGCTAAATCCGGGCTGCCGCAGCAAGCGCCTCAATTGCCAGGCGCAAGCCGCAATTGCCGCCACCGCGGCCAGCTTGAGCCCCAGCATGGCGGCATAGGTCCAGCCCAGACCGCCCTCCTCCGCATATTGCAGCCATGCCCTTGCCGCCCCGCTGGCTAGCGCCAGCAAAAACACCGGCAACGCCACGCGGGAAAAAAAGCTGAACTCACGCAGCGACATCCATGAATTGTCAGCAAGCCTAAGCACCAGCATGAGGCTCATCCCTCCCAGCCAAAGCAGGGCGCATCCCATATGCGCCAAGTCTATCCAGTATGTCCAATTCCACATGCCGAGTTCGCCGGCATGCGACGCCAGTGCCAACGCGCCCAGCATTGCCAGGCAGGCAGTGCGGGCCACCCAGCTTTTCCAGCAGCTAACGGCAGCCAGCAAACAAAGCCAGTACGCCAGCCATGCATGGCCGAAGGCGCTGAACCGCAGCAGCTCGAGCATTTCGCCGGGACTGGCGACAGACATCGCTGCCGCGTTGAAAGCATCCTCACCGCTCAAGGCCGCACTGTTCAGCGCCAGCAACAAGGCCGCGCTGCCAAGCGCGAATGCGGTCCAGTTGAAATATTTCCGCCAGGCCAACAGGCGCTGGAGGCGCCACTCCCATAATTGCATGCCGGAGAGCATGGCCAGCGCCATATAGGCACAGGCCCGTGCAAGCGCTCCATCAAGCAGGTGGGCATGGTCGAAGAGCCTGTTCATCTTTTCATAGGGTCCGTTGCCCCGGCGGTGTGGTCGATGCAAGGCGCAAACCGCAGCCGTGCTGATTGCCCGGCGAGGATTTGCAACGCGGCAGCGGCTGCGCTGCCGGGGCAACCCGGAGGGCATGGCCCCAACACGCGCCCGCTCTGTGTTGCAGCCCTTGGCAAGGCAATGAGCATGACCTGCGGACTGCGCCTTGATCGGACGCGTCCTGGAGCCATGCGTGCCCTATGAAAAGATGAACAGGCTCTAAGGGATGGCATGCTTATTTGACGAGAAAGCGCAGTATTCCTTGCTGACGATGGCCGTCATGGGACATTACGCTCCAGCGGATGCGGTACTCGGCCAAGGGCTTGGCGTTGCCCAGCTTGATGACCAGCTTTTCTGGAGCGGCCTCGGAAGGCAGTGCTATCCATTGCTTCCCTTGCCACAACTCGGCCCGGTTGAAGCGGGACTCTATAGGTTTGTTGAAGCGCAGGGTGACTATAGTCGGAGGCTCTGACAGGACGGAGCCCTCTTCCGGGTCGGAGGAAAGCAGCTTGCTATGACCCAGCGCCGAGAATGGAAGCAGCAGCAACCAGCAGAGTATGAGGTATCGGTTAGCCAAATCGATGATCTCCGTATGACGTTATCCTTGATGCACGTGCGGCCTAGGCTTGCTCTCATCATGCGCGAAGCCGCCCACCTGTTCCGACACGCCTATCCCATGGCGGAATGTCATTTCGCCTCCCAGCCACCCCGAGACGCCGAGCAAGGCCCCGGTTACCACCGACAGCCCCAGGCCAAGCGGCAGGACATCCAGCATATCATCCATGCGCAGGAAAAAGTTGACGGATGCCAATCCGAGCACGATAAGGTTAATGATGCCATGCAGCCAAGCCATGGGAAGCCGTCGCGCACGCTTCACGCCCAGCAGTTCGATCAGGCCGGACAAGCCTGCAAGCACCCCGCCAGCCAAACCCGCCGCCAACAGCCAAAACGACGTTTCGGCCCAGAACGTATTTTCTAATAACGCAAATGCAATATCGCTCAGCAATGCCCCCATCAGGAACGCGATGGGGAGGGAAACCAGCATCGGGTGTATGGGATGTCGCCTTACGGCTGCTTTCGTGCCGCTACCTGCAGGATAAACGGGATCCATCGCTAATCTCCTTTGTAAGTGAGGCATTGCCGGGTTGAAACAATGTCGACTCTATCCTGTGTCGATAAACTCCATGAGCGGACAATCCTGAATCTCTTGACGGAAAGCGCTGACAACCTCATCCATGAATCTTCCAAGCATTGCTTGCTGAGCCTGCTCCTGATGCATGGCCTGGGTGTTCGGCTGTTTCAGATTCTCACAGCTTAATAGGACGCATGACGATGACCGCCCTTGCCGCACTTCTCTAGCATGAACCCACCTTTCATTGACAATTCGTCTTGGAAGGAACGCCACATGTTTCAAGGAGAAATATTATGACTCAACAAAATAGTTCCAACCGCGGTTTTGCTTCCATGGATAAACAAAAACAGCGGGAAATTGCGAGCCAGGGCGGCAAGGCCGCCCATGCCAAAGGCACGGCGCACGAATTCGATTCCAAATCCGCACGCGAAGCAGGCCGCAAGGGCGGCCAAGCTTCGCATAGCGGAGGCCGTTAAGTAACCGTTCCGGGGAAGCGGCCGCTTCCCTCTTCATTTTTTATATTCCCCGACGGAGGACAAAATGACGCTAGATTACAACCCAGACAAGGATCATCGCGATATTGACCAACCTGCCCAGCACCAAGACCGGCAGCCGGGCGTGGAAGCGGATATGGAGCCGCGCCCGCAATATGTCGACCCAGCTTATCGCGGCAGCGGCAAGCTTGAAGGCAAGACGGCCCTCATTACCGGAGGCGACAGCGGCATCGGCAGGGCCGTCGCGATCCATTTCGCCATTGAGGGCGCCGATGTTGCCATTAATTATTTGAGCGACGATGAAACCGAGGATGCGGAAAAAACCTTGTCGTTGATCCGCGAGCAAGGCCGGAAGGCCATTGCCGTCAAGGGCAATGTGGGTAATCCGCAGTTCTGCGAGGAACTGGTGGCCAAGACCGTGGAAGAGCTGGGCCAGCTTGACATCCTGGTCAACAACGCGGGGCAGCAATACCCTCAGCCCAGTATCGAGCAGATTTCTGCCGAGCAGCTGGAGCACACTTTCCGGACCAACATCTTTTCCATGTTCTACCTGACCAAGGCCGTCTTGCCGCTGCTGGGCAAAGGCGGCAGGATCATCAATACCGCTTCCGTCACTGCATACAAGGGCCATCCTATCCTGGTCGATTATGCTTCCACCAAGGGGGCGATCGTCGCGTTCACGCGCTCGCTCGCGATAGAGCTGGGTGAACGGGGCATTACGGTCAATGCCGTGGCGCCAGGCCCGATCTGGACGCCGCTGATCCCGGCAAGCTTCAGTGCGGAACAGGTGGAAAAATTCGGGCATGACACCGTGCTGCAGCGGCCCGGCCAGCCCAGCGAGGTCGCGCCGGCGTATGTGCTGTTCGCCTCCAACGACGGGTCATACCTGACCGGGCAGATCATCCATCCTAATGGCGGCTCTATCGTCAACGGTTAAAAAGGCGATTTGCCGATAACGTCACAGCCACCTCGCCTGCCCGGCTTGCCGCCGGGTACATGGCTTGGTAGCTGCAACCCGCCGCTCTCCGCGTTTTTGCCAGGTTTCCAGCGGCATTATCCCGGCCGTTGCACCATGAGGGTGACAGCTGCCAGCCGGTCGGCATTGGAATAAACCGGGCTGTCCAGCTCTTCCCCAAAGATATCGGGGTCCATTTCCTGGTATTCGTAATGCCAGCCGCTATCCTTCAGCCTGGCGTCCACTTCGTTTTTGAACAAGTCCTGGCCATCCATTACCGCCACTCCGGTATAAAGCAGCAGCGTGCCGTACGGTGCCAGCCTGCCGAGCGCCGTATCGACGATCTTCAGCGACAAATCGGCTCCCAGCGGCCCGCCGCCATGGCGGTAAGCGCGTTCGGCGGCGTCCACCAGGAACGGAGGGTTGGACACGATGAGGTCAAACTCGCCATTCAGGGCCTGCAGCAGGTCGCTATGCCGCCAATGCAGGTTGGACAAGCCCGCGGCAATGCCGTTGACAGCGGCCAGGGCCAGAGCCTTGTCGTTGATGTCCACCCCATGCACTTCTGCTTGCGGCAGATGCTGGGCGAGCAGGATGGCCCCTGCCCCGCTGCCGCTGCCGATATCCACCGCCCGCCGCACCCGGGGCCGAAGTAACGCCAGATGCCGCTCGATGGCCTGGGCGAAACGGTAGGTATCGGGCCCGAAAAAAATCGCGTCGCCTTCGACCGTAGGGAACGACGAATGCAGGAACAATTGCCCGGCCAGGCTGGAGACGCGGAACCGGCTGCGCCACAGGCTGCCGACGTGCTCAAGGGCGTGGGCCTGCTCCAGCAAGGCGAACAGCGGTTCGCCAACCACATCAGGAGCGAATGGCCTGCTCCAACCGAGGACGCCATGGATATCCTTGGCGGTTTCGTTTCCCGGACGGCCGTTGACCAGCGCGTGGCTGGCGGGAGAAACGGTAATGAACGCATATGATTGCTGCCGCAACCATGCAAGCATGGCAACCAGGGCGGCATTTGCTTCACTCAAGCCGTTGTGCAGCATGAGTTTTTCGCTCGATTGGAAGTCGGTGGTCATGGGCGGGGTCCTTGTGCGCGGCAGGGCCTATTTGTCTAGCCGACAGCTTAACAAAATAAGCCAGGCTTGCCTGTCGTCTCAGTCTGACAGGAGATTAATCCTCTGACCGATAACCGGCCGCGGCCGAGGGAAAGAGAATGATGCTATTCAAGCTTCCGGATGAACCCATTCCTATGTTGAGCACAGCCCCTTCCCCCTCGCTGCATGACGCCGAGAAACTAGGAACATTGCCGCGTGAATTATATTTCGGCTTGTTAAGCCATGGCGGAACGCATAGTCCTGCGCCGGAGAGCTGCCATGCTAACGCACTCGAATTCCTGCGACAGCAGCTTGAGTCCTGCGCTGCCGACCCTGACCCTTTTCCGTCCGATGTCGAGCAGTTGGAAAACTGGATAGTGCAAGGTAGCCTGCAGACGGGACAGCGTTACCAGCAATACCTGCAGGACCGCCAGGACGGCGCTCCCCGGCGTTATTTCGGCAGCAAGGCGCATGCGCTGAATTTCATCAAGTCGGTCGCCCCCACCAAGATGGTGGATGGATCATGGCTTTACGGCCTGGTTCGGCGCTGGAAAGACCCGGGCTTCAGCGCCTTGATTGACATCTATCTAGAGGAACTTGGCGACGGCCAGGAGGAGGACAACCATGTCGCTATCTACCGCAAGCTGATTCACGCATACGGATGCGAACAATGGAGGACGCTGGACGACGAATACTTTATACAGGGCGCCACCCAATTGGCCTTGTCCGTCCATGCAGACCAGTTCCTGCCGGAGGTCATCGGCTTCAACCTGGCTTACGAACAATTGCCGCTGCACCTGCTGATCACTGCCGCGGAACTGAACGAGCTCAATATCGACCCTTATTACTTCACCTTGCATATCACCATAGACAATGCATTGTCCGGACATGCGGTCAAGTCGGTCGATGCATTGCGCGAGCTGCTTCCGCATTTCGCGCATCAGCAGGACTTCATGCAGCGGGTGATCCATGGTGCCAAGCTCAATAATGCCGGGCTTGGCTCGGTCGACATCATCGAATCCTTCAGGCTGGAGGACGAGCTAATCGAGATATTCCGGCAGAAGGCCACCATCGGCCAGTTCATGCATCACCACCATTGCCGGATTGCCGGTCGCAACCTCAGGGAATGGCTATCCGACGGCAGCCAGATGCCTTCCCTCCTGCAGGCGCTTCAGGAGCAAGGCTGGATCAACAGGCACCAGGATCCCAAAAATTCCAGGTTCTGGAAGTTGATTGACGGCAGCCAGGGCCAGATGTTCGGCGTGTTCAGCCCCTACGAGAAACAAGTGCTTTACGACTGGATTGCAGGTGACGCCCTCGAGCGCCTCCCCAAGCGCGAACGCCTGGGCGAGCCCTGGCGCGTCCAAAAGCGGCAGGCCAAACGGCAGCAGGCTGCCGGTGGCCCATCCTCCAATATCATTCACTTGGCACAACCAGCGCCTGTGCCAGAGATTGACGAACAGCACTTATTCAATCAGCAACTGGCATCGCTCAAGGACAAGGAAGCGTTGATGCAGTTCCTGGGGTCGTGGATGTCTCCTGCCTTGCATCACCACCCAGTGGGCCTTGCTGCGACGCGCATGTTCAAGGCGCAATGGCTTGGTTAATAATAAGTCAGCGAGCCAACGCGCATTAACGTGCTTGTGCGTCGCGTGAAGGCATGGCCTTCTCTTGGCTAGGAGGCGCGTTCTTGCATACGCCCCGGATATTCATAACGGCCAGCCCAAATTGCAGAACGATCAAGGCATATGCATGGGCATGCCAGCCCCAGGCAATCCACAGCAGGTTGCTCAGGATGAACGCCCAGAAGCCCCAGTTGCGCCGGTACTTGGACGTGGACCCCACCAGCCAGGCTGCCGCAATCGTGACTGCCATTGCGGGCCATTGCAACCAATCCAGATAATCCATACAAACTCCTTGTTCGTGTCATTAAGGCGGGACAGCTTTTCTTGGCCCATCCCTATATTTTTCTAGACGCCCTTCAATACTCAAGCTCCACGACCAATGGCAAGTGGTCGGACAATTTCCTGATCCCCTTTCCCGGCAGCCGGTGTGCGGTGACCTTGATACCGGGCGCGTCGTGCCAGGCGCGATCCAGGCGGAAGATGGGGCATAGTGAAGGAAATGTGGGCCTGCAGGACAACGGCGTGAGGTGTCGGTTGAGATAGCGTAGCAGCGAGGACGGCACCTGCCATTCGTTGATGTCCCCCATGAGCAGGAGGGGACTGCGCTCCTGCTCTTCCACGGCCTGCATCAGTCGCAGCAGGTTTTTCGCCTCAGACCTGCGCTCGAAGATGGAAAGCGACAGGTGGGTGCCGATCACCCGCAGCCTTCCCCATGGAAGCTGCACCAGGGCATCTGCCGCATGGCGCGGCTCCAGGCTGGGGTGGGTCTCCAGGTTATGCAGCAACCCGCGGATGATCGGATAGCGGCTGACGATCAGGTTGCCGTACCAGCCAGCCCCTTCTTGCATGCTGGGGCAGATCAAATGGTGCGGACGTTCCGGTCCGGCCAGCGTCTGCACGTCGCCGGACAACCCTCCGCGCGAGGGGCGGGTTTCCATTTCCTGGAAAACGCCGATATCGATATCCAGCCGTTGCATCAGGCCGTGCACCCGGGCCAGGTCGCGCTTGCCATCCAGGCTGCGTCCGCCATGGATGTTGAAACAGAGCAGTCTTATTCTTTGCATGCATGATCGCTTCGAAACAAGAAAAGTGTATTAAGAGGGGCTGACGCGTTGCGGTAAAGTGCTTAACCAAGACCGCTTCGCCGAGTTTGTCAGCCGCCCTAATTCGCATGCAGCCTACGCTGCCAATGCCGGGAAAGAAAATGCGTGCTGACGATCACCAGCACCCACAACAACAGGCCGGCGCCTACCAGCACGGCATTATGCGGATCGGGATTCTTGAATAATGCCAATGCGGATTGGCCGATGAACACCGAGACCAGTGTGCCCGGCAACAAGCCCAGCACCGTCGCGATCAGCAGCGTGACGAAAGGCACCTTCATCATGCCCAGGGCCAGGTTGACCACGGTGAACGGCGCGATCGGCAGCAGCCGCAACAGGGTCAGGCCCATGACGCCGCCGTCGCGGGCATATTGCGAAATCTTCTCCGCATGCCTGCCCAGCATGGCCTGCAGCGACTTCTTTCCCAGGCCCAGCCCCGCCATCCAGCCGACGCTCACGCTGATGAGCGAGCCCAGCATGGCGATCAGGAATGCCTCCAGAGGGGCGAAGACGACCACGACCGTCCCGGTCATGACCATGTGGGGCAGGAAGACCAGCGTGCCCAGCACATAGGCAGCCAGCCCGGCAGGAAAGGCCCATGCAGTGTTCTGCACCTGCTCGAGCAGCGGGACTATCTTTTCCGGCGTGGCATATTCCGCGAGCGGAGTGACCTTCCAGGACAACGCAACCGCCGCTACCAGCAGAATGCCGGCGATCAGGCGGAAAGGAATGCGCCGCTTGCTCCTCCCAAACGCCCGGCGCGAAGTGAACAGGTCCGGCAAGATGGGGCGTGAAGGGTCGGCAAAACGCCGTGCCAGCCGGGTGAAGCGTTCGTGACGGTAGCGGTCGTCGTTTATCCTGCGCAGATGCTGGCGGCTGTGCGCCAGCTCGGAAAGAAACGCCTCCACAGGCGCATCAACCCGGTTTGCAATGCGCTCGATCTCTTCCAGCTCAAGCCCGGTATGCTCGCGGATGAGGTCGTTGCGCATGGCTGCGACCTGCTTGCGGTGCGCCTCGTCCCTTGCCTCGATGACGAGGTCGCACTCGCTGTCCAGCGTCATGGAACGATTGTTGATATTGCTCGAGCCTATGCGGAGGTAGCGGTCATCCACGACCATGACCTTGGAATGGATGCGTACCGGCGTTTCCTCGCCGTGCTCGCGGCTGAGAGGATAAGCCAGGGCAACACGGTCGGCCACGCCGTGCGACTCGACGATCTTGCGGAATATCACTCTGGCATGGAACATGGATTTACGCTCCATCACCCCCTGGGCGTTGTAACAGCTTACGAGCAGCACCTTCAGCCTGGGGTTTTCCCGCAGCCTTTGGTTTAATGCCTTCGCGACGGCACGGCGGGTAAAAAACTGGTTTTCCATATAAATAAAGCGCTCCGCCTTGGCGATCATGTCAATGTACAGGCGCTCGATCTGCTGGACTTGGGGTTGCCGGTGGAAACGCGGCATGGTCAACGAGACTCCCACCCCTACCCGCTCCATGACAGGCTTGATGCTGGCCGGCCAACTGGGCGGCAAAGCGTTGTGATGCGCCTGGCGCACCTTTGCGGCCCTCTTGCCGCCCCCGAAATGCCAGCGGTAGCGCACCAGGCGGGCCAGCACGGCAGCGACCGGCCCAGCTACCAGCACCTGGACATCGTGGTAAGGGTCGAAGCGTTTTTCGAGCCCCATTTTCATGCTGCCGTCCGGATCCAATCGGTCTGGATTGCGGGGATGGTGATGGCGGTTATCCCAGCGCGCGATCGCCACGTCCATGCCGCCGCAGAACGCCAGCTCGTCGTCGATCACGACCACTTTCTGGTGGTGGCTGGCCCCCAGCGGCAATTGCCCGTCAAAGATGAAATGCAGGTTGTCCGCCCCGCTCAGCTTCCATTTCGCCTCGGAAAAGCTTTCCCTCTCCGCTGAAAGGAAAACGGAGTAATTCCAGCGGTTGAGGTAAATCTGGATTGCGGGCGTCTGCCGTGCCTTCCACTGTAGGAGTTCGAACAATGCAGTCGGGCAAGCCTGCGCTTCCGCCTCGGCCCCACGGATGAGGTCGATGCGGCTGTCTATGTCCCAGCCGAGGATGAAAATGGAATGCTGCGCCCGGCAGATGGCCTCATGCAGGGCGCGATAGTAATTGGCGCAGTCGACCACAGGCGCCAGGTAGCTGGCATGCGAATACTTCCAGCAGTTGTGCCCCAGGCGGAACAATGCGTTGCCTGGCGAGGAGTCCATCGCTGGGTTAATTTGCATCGGTCGCCCTCCGATAAATAGTTATTGGTATTGATGGCATTGCTATTGCCTGTTCCTAATATTTTTCTCGTCAATGTCCGGATTGCGGGTGCGCGGGTCGTTGGGCAGCCCCTCCGCAGGAACTTCGGGCGGGACGATCACGCTTTCACGCTCGCCCGGGACCGGAGGCGGAACCTTGAGGCTGTCGGAATCCATTTTGCAATCCGGCTTGCTGGTCGCGTCACTGTGGTCGCAAGGCGGCACCGTATTGTCTACAGGCGCGGGGTCTGCCTGTACGCCGACGACCATGACGCTCGCCAGCAGGAAGGCAGCAAGGCATATCGGACCATGTTTCATTTCCTATCCTCCAGTACTGTCGTTACTGTCAATGTGGAGACCATGCTAGCCGCTGTATGAATTGGCTAGGCTTTTGCCTATGAAACCGCTTATTTCGATTGCTTGCAACACAGCAAGAGATGCACATAAATCATGCAACGTAATGATTATTAAGTAAAAAATATTTATTCGGAAAAGAATTCCTACAAACAAATCAGTAGCGCACTGATCGGTAGCAGCTCGTTCCCATTCTTATGATGAATCGACTGCCTTGGCGTTTTTCACGCCGGAGGCAATGTCCTGTACCACCCTCATTTAACCGATCCATGCGGGAAATCATTGACTATGGCGAGAGCAGCCCGGCGTTCCGATGCACAAACACAGCTTCCTGCCGAACAGGGCGTTGGCAGCCTGGATTTGGAGTATTTGGCCTTGCTGGACGCCCCCAGGGTTGTCGTGGAACAGGTCAGCCCCTCCATCGACGAAGGAAGGTTTGCCGTCAAGAGATGCGTAGGCGAGCCTGTGGAAGTGGAAGCCGATATTTTCATGGATACGCATGACAAGCTGGGGGCGCAATTGCTATGGCGGAAAAACGATATCGACACCTGGCACGCAGTGCCAATGAAGCTGGTGGACAACCACCGTTGGAGCGCAAGCTTCACGCCTCCTGTTCCGGGCTTTTACCAGTTCGCGGTGGAAGCATGGCAAGACGAATTCGCCACCTACCGGGACGGCTTGTTGAAAAAAGTCCGGGCTGGAACAGATGTCGCGCTTGAAATACAGGAGGGCCAGCTCTTGCTGGCGCGGCTCCAGGCCTATCCAGGCCATGAGCCGCAACAGGGCTTCCTGGCGAAGGCAGTCAAGGCGACGGAAGCGCCAGGGAACGCAAAGCGCCTGGCATCCGAGTTGGAACCATTGGAGCCCTCCGACCTTGACCTTTTTCTGCCAGCTTATGCAGAAAGCCAGCAGGACTTCCTGCGCATACTGCTTTCCGCCGAGTTAAGCCGGCACATCCATACTCGGGACTTCGTGGTGCGCAGCCGTGAATTCCCGTTACGCATCGACCGAAAGACGGCGGCATTTTCCAGCTGGTACGAAATGTTCCCCCGCTCCCAAAGCGGAGACGCCTCCCGCCACGGCACTTTCGACGACGTGATCGAGCGCCTGCCAGCCATTCGCGCCATGGGGTTCGACACCTTATACTTTCCCCCTATCCATCCTATCGGCCGCCTCAACCGCAAGGGCCGCAACAACAGTTTGCAGGCCCAGCCCGGGGATCCCGGCAGCCCGTATGCAATCGGCTCGGAGGAAGGCGGCCATGACGCGATACACCCCGAGCTGGGTTCCTGGGAGGATTTTCGCCGCCTGAGGGAGCAGGCCGCAGCGATGGGGATGGACCTGGCCCTGGACTTTGCGATTCAGTGCGCGCCCGACCATCCTTGGCTCACCCAGCACCCGGAATGGTTCGACTGGCGTCCGGACGGCAGTATCCGCTATGCCGAGAATCCGCCGAAGAAATACGAAGACATCGTCAATGTCGATTTCTATGCGCCGCAGGCCGTGCCGGATTTATGGCTGGCCTTGCGCGATGTCCTGATACTATGGGCAAGCGAAGGCGTGCATGCCTTCAGGGTGGACAACCCCCATACCAAGCCGCTGCCGTTCTGGGAATGGGTCATCCGCGAGGTGCAGGACGAATACCCTGACGTGATCTTCCTATCCGAGGCGTTTACCCATCCCAAGATGATGAACCGCCTGGCGAAGATAGGCTTCACGCAGTCCTATACCTATTTCACCTGGCGCAACACCAAGCAGGAGCTGACCGACTACCTGCTGACATTGAACGATCCGGCCCAGGTCGAGTTCTTCCGGCCGAATTTCTTCGTCAATACGCCCGATATCAACCCCCGCTACCTGCAGCATTCCGGCCGGCCGGGGTTTCTCGCCAGGGCGGCGCTGGCGGCGACATTGTCCGGGCTATGGGGCATATCCAGCGGCTTCGAGCTGTGCGAGGCTGACGCCATGCCAAACAGCGAGGAGTTCCTCAACTCGGAAAAATACGAAATTCGCGCCTGGGATTGGCAGCGCCCGGGCAACATCATCGAGGACATCACCACGCTCAACCGGCTGCGCAGCCAATATCCGGCCTTGCAGACCCATCTGGGTGTGGCCTTCCATCCTTTCCACAACGATCAGGTCATCTTCTACTCCAAGCATGAGCCGGGTTCCGCCCTGCCCCATGAGCGCCTGATCGTCGTTGCCGTCAACCTGGACCCGCACCACGCGCAGGAAGGCACCATGGAATTGCCGCTGCACCTGCTCGGGCTGCAGGACCACGACACGGTTGCGGTGGAGGATCTGGCGCGCGGCTACCGCTTCGACTGGCATGGCAAATGGCAGCAGCTGCGCATGGACCCTCACGAAATGCCCTATGCCATCTGGCAAATCCAGAGGAAGGGGCCGGTGCAATGAACAAGCGGCAACTGCAGAGAAAGCTCAAGGCGGAAAAAGACCTGCGCTTCAACGACGACCCTTTGTGGTACAAGGATGCCGTCATCTACCAGGTGCACATCAAGTCGTTCTTCGATGCGAACAACGACGGCATCGGCGACTTCGCCGGCCTGATCCTCAAGCTCGACTATATCGTCGAGCTCGGCGTCAACACCATCTGGCTGCTGCCGTTCTACCCGTCGCCGCGCCGCGACGACGGCTACGATATTGCCGAGTACAAGGGCGTCCATCCCGACTACGGCACGCTGTTCGACGTCAAGCGCTTCATCGTCGAGGCCCACAAGCGCAACCTGCGGGTCATCACCGAGCTCATCATCAACCATACTTCCGACCAGCATCCCTGGTTCCAGCGTGCGCGGCAGGCCAAGCCTGGCTCCGCGGCACGCAATTTCTATGTCTGGTCGGATACGGATACCGCCTACAGCCAGACGCGCATCATCTTCACCGATACGGAGAAATCGAACTGGACCTGGGACCCGGTGGCGGGCGCCTATTACTGGCACCGCTTCTTCTCGCACCAGCCCGACCTCAACTTCGACAACCCGCGCGTGCTCAAAGCCGTCATCAACATCATGCGCTTCTGGCTGGATCTTGGCGTGGACGGCCTCAGGCTGGATGCCGTGCCCTACCTGATCGAGCGCGAGGGCACCTCCAACGAGAACCTGCCGGAAACCCATGAAATCCTCAAGTTCATCCGCAGCGAAATAGACCAGAACTACCCGGACCGCATGCTGCTGGCCGAAGCCAACATGTGGCCCGAGGACGTGCAGGAATATTTCGGCGACGGCAGCAACGAATGCCACATGGCGTTCCATTTTCCGCTGATGCCACGCATGTACCTGGCGTTGGCGCAGGAGGACAGGTTCCCGATCAGCGACATCCTGCGGCAGACGCCGGAAATCCCGCCCACCTGCCAATGGGCGATCTTCCTGCGCAACCACGATGAATTGACGCTGGAAATGGTCACCGACAAGGAGCGGGCTTACATGCTCAACTTCTACGCCACCGAAAGCCGCGCCCGCCTCAACGTCGGCATCCGCCGCCGGCTTGCGCCGCTGCTGCAGCGCGACAGGCGCCGCCTGGAACTCCTCAATAGCCTGCTGTTGTCGATGCCGGGCACCCCAGTCATTTACTACGGCGACGAAATCGGCATGGGCGACAACATCCACCTGGGCGACCGCGACGGCGTCCGCACTCCGATGCAATGGAGCCCGGACCGCAACGGCGGCTTTTCCCATGCCGACCCGGCCCGGCTGGTCCTTCCCCCGATCATGGATACGCAATACGGCTACCATGCCATCAACGTGGAGGCCCAAAGCAGCGATCCTCACTCCCTGCTCAATTGGATGCGGCGCCTGCTGGCGATACGCAAGCAGTACCACGCGTTCGGGCGCGGCAGCATGCGTTTGCTTTACCCCAACAACCGCAAGATATTGAGCTATCTGCGCACCCATATCCCGGGCGGCGAGAGCGCCGATGAAGAGCAGATCATCCTCTGCGTGGCGAATATCTCGAGCACTGCGCAGGCGGTGGAGCTCGATCTTGCCGAGTTCTCCGGCTACGACCCGATGGAAATGATGGGAGGCTCGGTGTTCCCGCGCATCGGGCAGCAGCCTTACGTATTGACCCTGGGCGCCTACGATTTTTATTGGTTCCGCCTGACCAGGAACAAGCAACCGCTCAACGGTGCAGGCGAGCAGGACGGCAGCCTGCCGGAGTACCTCACCCTGGTGCTGAACCAGCAACTGACCGGCCTGTTTGCGCCGCAATTGCGCAGGACGATGGAACAGGACATTCTTCCGACTTATCTCTCTTACCAGCGCTGGTACGCAGGCAAGCAGAAGGATACCCTTTCCGCGATCAAGCTTATGCTGCTGGGTGTGCTGGATGCGCTCGAGCCCGGGGAGCCTCCTTTCCTGCTGGGACAGGTCGAGGCTTCCACCGCCACAGGGAGTGAGCGCTACTTCCTTCCCATGGGCGTAGTGTCCGACGAACAGGAAACACCTGCGCTGGTGCGCAAGATGGCATTGGCCCATGTGCGCCGAGGGCCGCGTGTGGGCACCCTCACCGACGCTTTCGCGCTCGATGCCTTCGTGAGGGCCGTGCTTCACCACCTGAAAAACGACAGCACGCTGGACAGCGAGCAGGGCAGCATCCATTTCAACAGCACGGCATCGCTGCATCAGGTCGACTTTAAAACCGAGCTTGAAATCAGGCGTACGGACCAGGAACAATCCAACAGCTCGCTGATTATCAACGACCTGGCAGTGATGAAGCTCCTGCGCCGCGTGCAGCCCGGCATCAACCCCGAGCTTGAAGTGGCCCGCCACTTGGCCAAGGTCGGCTATGCCAATACGCCGCCGCTGCTGGGCGATGTCACTTTCACCGATGCCGATGGCATGCCGCATACCCAGGTGATCATGCAGGCGTTCGTACATAACCAGGGCAATGCATGGCAGTGGACGCTGGACAGGCTGAACCGCGTGTTGCACGACAACCGCTCCGCCGACCTCATGAAACAGGCCCTGGCTGTGGACGACGCCAGCCCGCTTAAGGAGCTGACCAATTTCGCCGCCATGCTGGGGCAGCGCCTGGCTGAGCTGCACATTGCGCTGGCCAAGGATACTGAAAACCCTAGTTTCAGCCCCGGCGTATTTTCCACGCCGCAGGTCGGGGCTTGGCGCGATAAGCTGCATGAGCAGGCGGAGGATGTGCTGGCATTGCTTGACCGCGGACCATGGTCCAGCGATACGGATGCCCAGCATGCATCGGCGATATGTTCGCGCCGCGAGCAGTTGCTCCAGACAATCGATGAGTTGGTGCAGCACGTGGTTGGTCAACCCCGCATCCGCATCCACAGTGATTTCCATCTGGGCCAGGTGCTGATGATTTCCGGCGACGTGATGATCATCGACTTCGAGGGCGAGCCGGCCCGCAGCCTGGAGCAGCGGCGTCAGAAAGACCATCCGTTCCGCGACGTGGCAGGCCTGTTGCGCTCTTTCTCCTATGCGGCCGCCCATGTGGAGAAGAGCGACATGGACAAGCCTGCCAGCGAGGATGCGGAGCGGCGCCAGGGGCTGTTGCGCGATTATGAGGAATGCTCGAAACGCGCCTTCATGCAGGCTTACTTTGCACATTCCCATCTGCCCACGCCATCTCAAGCGCCTGATTCCGCTCTAGGCTTGGCTGAAGAATTGCCTGCCGGGGATCAGGCCATGCTGAACCTGTGCCTGCTGGAAAAAGTGATCTATGAAATCGCATACGAGGCTGCAAACCGGCCTGCCTGGATCGGCATTCCCATGCGCGGCCTGCTCGGCCTCCTGGATGACATGCAGGCCGACGGCAATCCGGAACGACCTTGAGCCACAACCCTCCCCTCACCCTTAGGATACGAGACAATGACCTTACAACTGCACATTGATGACAAGCAGGACGCCAAGCCGCATGCCCCTCAGGGAGGAAACACGCATTGCCGCTCGCTGCCTGCCGGTGCGCATATCGTGCAGCCTGGAAAGGTCATGTTCAGGATATGGGCGCCGAATGCGGAAAAAGTTTGGGTCGTTGTATCTGGGCCGCAGGCGGACGACGAGCCGCGCGCGCAGCAAGAGCATGAAATGGCGGCCGACTCCAAGGCAGGCTGGTTCAGCAATGAAATTGCCGCGGATGCAGGCAGCCGCTACCGCTACCGCATCCTCAACAAGCAAGGCCATGAGCTCGCCGTGCCCGACCCCTGGTCGCGCGCCCAGGCCGAGAGCGTGCACGGCGACAGCCTGGTGGTGGACCCGCAATCCTACGTTTGGCGCCATGATGACTGGGCAGGCAGGTTATGGCACGAGTCGATCGTGTATGAAGCCCACGTTGGCTGCATGGGGGGATTCGAGGGCTTGCGCTCGGAATTGCCACAGCTGGCTGCCATGGGGTTCACCGCGATCGAGCTGATGCCGATTGCCAGCTTTCCCGGCGGCCGTAATTGGGGATATGACGGCGTATTGCAGTTCGCTCCGCAGTTCAGCTATGGTTCGCCTGACCAGTTGAAGGCCTTGGTGGATGATGCCCACGGCCTGGGCTTGAGTGTTTACCTCGACGTGGTGTACAACCATTTCGGCCCGGAGGGAAACTACCTGTTCCATTACGCTCCCCAGTTCTTTTGCCACGAGCACCAGACGCCCTGGGGGGACGCCATCGATTTCGCCCAGCAGGAGGTCATCGAGTTCTATGGCGAGAACGCGCTCTACTGGCTGGAGGAGTTCCAGTTCGACGGCTTGCGCTTCGATGCCTGCCATGCCATCTGGGACCCGGCGTTCCTGGTGAATATTGCCGGACGCATACGCACCGAGTTCCATGGCAAGCGCCCTATCCACTTGATCGTCGAAAACGACCACAACTCGGTCACGCTGCTGCAGAACGGCTATGACGCCCAATGGAACGACGACGGCCACCATGCCCTGCATGTATTGCTGACCGGCGAAACCGGCGGTTATTACTCCGACTACGCGAACAACACCATCGAGCAACTGGCCCGCTGCCTGGGGGAAGGCTTCATCTACCAGGGAGAAATCTCTGCGCATCGCCACAATACGCCGCGCGGCGAGCCCAGCAGCGGGATGTTGCCATCCAGTTTCGTCATGTTCCTGCAGAACCACGACCAGATCGGCAACCGCGCCTTCGGCGAGCGGCTGGTCACGCTGGCCCCTGAGCCGGCGCTCAAGGTGGCCACCGCCCTGTTGCTATTGAGCCCACAAGTACCGCTGCTGTTCATGGGGGAGGAATTCGGCGCGACGGAACCCTTCCTCTACTTTACCAGCCACGGCGACCCCGACCTGGTCAACGCGGTACGGGAAGGCCGCAGAGCCGAGTTTGCCGCCTTCCCCCAGTTCCAGGACACCTCGCTTGCAGACCGCATTCCCGATCCCAATGCGGAATCCAGCTTCGAGCAATCCATTCCCCGGGATGGCCAGACCCAGGCGCAAACCGCATGGCGCGAATGGATCACGCATTTGTTGCAACTACGCCACCAGTACCTGTTGCCGCACTTGCGCTTGTGTCGCGCGCTGCGATATGCCGCTTTCGGGCCTTATGCCGTCCATGCCCAATGGCAGCTGGAAAATGGCGACATGCTGACCATCGCCGCCAACCTGGGCGCGGACCCTGCCGCCCAGCACCTCGACCAGCTGGTATCCGGACCGGCGCAGGTATTGCTGGACCACGGCAATGCGCACGCCGCCCTGAAGGCTGGGGAAATGCCTGCCTACAGCATCTTCGCCTGCCTGGAGCATCCAGGCCATGCCTAGAACAGACATCACCGCCACCATCCGCCTGCAGTTCCACCAGGGCTTCACGTTCGAGGACGCATTGGCGCGCATCCCCTACTTTACCAAGCTGGGCGTCAGCCATATTTACGCGTCCCCTCTCTTGACGGCCCGCAGCAGTTCCACCCATGGTTACGATATTGTCGACCCGACCCAGATCGATGCCAAGCTGGGAGGCGAACCAGGATTCAGGCGCTTGGTCGAGGGTTTGCGCAGTGCTGGCATGGGCCTGATCATGGATATCGTGCCCAACCACATGGGGGTGGGCGGAGCGGAAAACCCATGGTGGCAGCATGTGTTCGAATGGGGCCAGGCCAGCCCTTACGCTTCGTGGTTCGACATCGACTGGCATTCCAACGACCCGGCGCTGCATAACAAGGTGCTGGCCCCCTTTCTTGGAGACCCTTATGGCGATGTGCTCAATAAGGGTGAGCTGCGGCTGGCCTATGTTCCGGACACAGGACAAATCGTGGTGGCCTATTTCGACAACCAGTTTCCGGTTTCTCTGTTCGACTATACGGCCATCCTGCGCCAGGCCGACAGTAAACTGTTGCGGCCATTGATAAGCCACTTGGAGGCGCTAGACCGGCAGCAGCCCTACCATGCGCTGGAGAAAAAGGTGGAACAAGCCAGGCAAATGCTGCAGGCGTTGGCCACCACGCCGCCGGGCAACGCCGCGCTCGATTCGGCCTTGGCCTACTATAACCAAGCCGACAGCGAGCACCGCCTGCAGCTCCATGCATTGCTGGAGCGGCAGCACTACCGCCTCACGTGGTGGGTCAATGCAGCGGACGAGATCAATTGGCGCAGGTTCTTTGAAATCAGCGAGCTGGCCGGCGTCCGGGTCGAGCTGGACGAGGTGTTCGAGGCCACGCACTCGCTCCTGTTCAGCCTGTATCGCGAAGGGCTGGTGGATGGCGTGCGGCTTGACCACATAGACGGCCTGGCCCACCCCCAGGAGTATTGCAACAAGTTACGGCAGCGCCTGCAGCGCTTGACCAAGCATAGGCCTAAGCACTTGCAGCAACCGCCCTACATCATCGCCGAAAAGATCCTCGCGCCAGGGGAGTGGCTGCGCAGCGACTGGCGCCTTGACGGCACGACCGGCTACGAATTCATGGACCAGGTCAGCGCCGTCCTGCATGATCCGCGCGGAGCGAAGCCGCTGACTGACTGCTGGCAGAAATATACCGGCGACCAATACGACTTTGCCCGCCATGTGCGCAGCGCCCGCTATCAACTGTTATCGGAAAACCTGGTCGGTGAATTCAATGGCACAGCCGCTGCCATACACCGTATTGCGCGTGCCGAGATCCGCACGAGGGATTACTCCCTCGCAGCCATCAAGCGGGTGCTCACGGAAATCCTGGCGCACTTCCCCGCCTACCGCAGCTACGTGGGCAACAACGGCCCGGACCAGATAGACCGAGAGCTGTTCGAGCAAACGGCCCAACAGGCGCGCCGCACTCTTGGCCAGGTGGATAAGGCCTTGGTGGACATCGTGCTGGGCTGGCTAAGCGCGGAACTGGTCATTGCCGATCCTGGCAGTCCGCTTTCAGACCTCTCGCAACGCGCCATTACCCGTTTTCAGCAGCTCATGCCTGCGTTATGTGCGAAATCCATGGAGGATACCGCGTTCTACCGATTCGGGCGCTTATTGTCCCGTAATGAGGTCGGCAGCAATCCGGATATGTTCTCGCTTTCCACCGAAGATTTCCACCAAGCCTGCATCCAGCGCCACAAGCGCTTCCCGGCCACCATGCTGGCTACGGCCACGCATGACCACAAGCGTGGCGAGGATACGCGCATGCGCATTGCCGCCGTGAGCCAGGTGCCGCAGCGGTGGGAATCGCTGCTACAGGAATGGCTCGTCCTGAACGCGCGCTTCCACCAGAATATCTTTCCTGAGGAAAACCTCGCTGTCAGTTACAGTGCGCCTCGTCCCCAGCATGAAATCATGCTGTACCAGATTCTCGCCGGGGCCTGGCCATACTATCTGCAGATCGATGACCACGAAGGGCTGAAAGCATATGCCGAGCGCCTCAACCAATGGCTGATCAAGAGCATACGCGAAGCCAAACGCCTTTCGGGCTGGATGCAGGCGAACGAGGAATATGAGAATGCATGCAGCAACTTGCTGTTCAATATCCTCGACCCCGAACAAAGCCTGCCCTTCCTCCAGTCCGTGTATTCTTTCGTACAGGAAATCTCCGCGGCCGGCGCCGCCAACAGCTTGTCCCAAACAGTATTGCGCCTGACCACACCAGGCATCCCAGACCTTTACCAGGGAACGGACCTCTGGGACTTCAGCCTACTGGATCCGGACAACCGCTCTGCGGTGGAATATGAGCCCAGGGAACAGCTCTTGGCACAGACGGATTTGGACGAGAAAATCGCCAATTGGCGGAATGGCGGCATCAAACAGCACACCATTCAACAGTTGTTGCAATTCCGCAAGCAGCATGCCGCGCTGTTCAACTGCAGCGATTACCGGCCATTGGAGGTGAGCGGCTCGCGTGCCGCCCATATCCTGGCCTTCATGCGGACTGATGACCACAAGTCGCTGATCGTGGTGGTACCGAGGCTGACGCCCCCCCTCATGAAAGAGCGGCAACAATTGGCCATTCCCGCAGAAGTTTGGCAAGACACCATTGTCCATCTTCCTGCAAAACTCAACACAGAAGCCTACAACATCGTTTCCGGGCTTTCGTACCACATCTATGCCGGGCAAATTGTCGTCCGTGACCTGTTTTCCAGGCTGTCCTGGGCGGCGCTCGTTGTCGACCTGATGCCTGAATAATCCAGTTGTATCAGTTTCTTACAACAGTATGCGTGCTTGGCTGATGTTGCGCAGGACGCCGCCTGGCCTATAGTGAATCCATCACAATCATGAAATAGGGGCGATCTGATGAAAAGCCGTTTCCATCACCAAACTCTGATGAATGCCGTAGAGGATGCGCACCACCATGCCGGTAACAAGCTGCAAAACTCCGAGGACAAAGGCAATGAGGAAGAAGCGATCAAGTCGTTGAAAGAGGCTTCCAACCCGCATGACAACGGCAAGCCCATCAAGCCCGACCCTGAGAAGCCTTATACTCCGGTGGAGCCTGACGAACCTGATGTCCAGCCTGAAATCATCGACGAAGATGAAGATGGACAGGGCGAGAAGATCGCGCCGCCCCCCGAGGGGTTCTTCCTGAAAGAAAACAACTAAACTGACAAGCGGCCGCCCCGTGCCAACAGTGGCCGCTTATTTTCGCGCGAATAGTGTCAGATACCGCCGACAGCGGTTTAGGCGGCAGCCGGATAATGCCCTCAACCGTACCGCTGTTACATTCATGACACTCTGCTGGCATCCAGCCCGGCAGAACGCGGTCGCAGACCGTCCTCAATAATGTATTAAATCAACCGGAGGAGAATATATGCCTGTTTCTACCATTTTGTTGGTTATTTTGGTTCTTCTGCTTATCGGGGCACTGCCCAGTTGGGGTTACAGCAAGGGATGGGGCTATGGCCCTAGCGGCGGTTTGGGGCTGATTGTCCTGATCTTGATTATCTTGCTGCTGACAGGCCGTATCTGACGGTTCGTTTGATATCATGAAAAAAGCCCCTAACGGGGCTTTTTTCATTTCCAGTCCGGATCAAGGGTTGACTTGATCGGAATTAAGCAACTGGCTGTTCACCGTGACCTTGCTCTTTTGTTTCAAGGAGCTGATATAGGCATGCCTATACTCTGCAGCTAGTGCCGCCTGCAACTGCGCCTTCGCAGCACGCTGCTCTTCATCGCTATCCACTGCAAACTTGACAGAGGTAACCTTGGTTAGGAGGTAGCCGTTGCGGTCTGCCACGCCGTTATAGGCTGGCAGCTTGGCAGTATCCGCCTTGAACGCGGTGGATACCGATAAATCGGTCAGGCTTTGCGGATTGCGGCGATCCACGGTCACCGGCTCTGTCCAGTTGAGGGCAGCGGCCTTGCCTGCACGCAAATCGGCAAGCGCAGCTTCACCTTTTTCACGAGCCAGCTTGGCCGCTTTCTCTTGCTTCAGGAAGTCTTCGATACCAGCCTTCACTTCCTCAAAAGAACGGGCGGCGGCAGGCTTATACTCTGCGACCCTGGCTGAAATCAGGTTATTGGGTGAAATCTCGACCGCTTCGGTATTGCGCTTGTCCTTCAATACTTCGTCACTGAACACGAAGTTCATCAACTTGTCGTTCTTGAAGAACTTTGCGCCGTCATCGCGGCTCAGCCAGCCGCTGGTCTGGACCTGCAAGCCGAACTCCTTGGCAACAGGCTCCAGGCTGTCCGCCTGCTCGTATACCATATTGCTGAAGTTCTCGGCTTGCTCGGAGAACTTGGCCAAGGCTTTCTGGTACATCAGCTCAGCGCGGATCTGGCCTTGCGCGTTCTCAAACGACTGGCCGCTGCCGTGGATTTCGGTCAGCTTGATGATATGGTAGCCAAAATCGGTTTCGACCAGATCGCTGATGGTGCCCGGCTTCATCGAGAACACCGCATCCTCGAAAGGCTTGACCATGGCGCCAGGGCCGAACAAGCCGAGGTCGCCTCCCTTGTCCTTGGAGCCCGGGTCTTGCGAGTATTGGTGGGCCAGTTGCTCGAACTGTTCGGGGTCTTTTTTCACCAGGGCCAGCACTTCCTGTGCCTTTTCTTTGGCCTTCTGCTTTGCCTCCGGAGTGGGGCTAACGCCAAAGCCGATGAGGATATGGCTGGCGCGACGCTGTTCGTCGCCCTGGAACTGTGCCGCATTCTGGGCGTAATATTCCCGGGCCTCCTCTTCTGTCACCTGTTGGCTAGGAATCAATGCATTCGCGGACAACAGAACGAACTCAAGCTTGACCTGCTCGGGTACCTTGAACTTGTCCTGGTGCTCCTTGTAATAGGCATTGATTTCCTCTTCTGTCACCTTGACCTGGGAAATGTAGTCCGCGGTCTTGAATTCGGCAATGCTGACTTCCCGCGACTGGTGCTCGATCTTGATCGCATTGTTGGCAACGCCGTTGGGCACGAAAGCCAGGGCGGAAAGGCCTTCACGCGCCTGCATCGTCAGCAGGTCGCCACGCACTTCGTTTTCAAACTGCGAAGGGGTGCGGCGGCGTTCCGCCAGGAACTGGTCGTATAGCTCTTGGGAGAATTTGCCGTCCTGGTGGAACGACTCTTCACGCGTAATGTAGTTGGAAAGCTGATCATCGCTGACGACAAACTTGGCCCGCTTGATCTCATTGCTCAGCAGCTTGCCTTCGACGAGGTGGTCGATCACGGCTTGCTTCAGCTCAGGGCCGTCGATCACGGACTGGTCGACCTTGCCCTCGCTTTGCAGGCGGTTACGCAGGTTTTGCAAGGCATTGCTGTATTCCTGTGCGGTAATGGACTCCCCTCCCACCTTGGCCACAGCGACGCTTGAACCGGCATCGCGCAGATAACTATCGACACCGACCAATGCAAACGGGATGGTAATGGCAGCTAGGATGGCTTTGGCCAGCCACCCTTTGGAACGATCACGAATTGCTTCCAACATAACAATATGCCTTCTTTGTTTTCAATCTTTTGAAATGATCAGCCTGAACCAAGACTGACTTGTAAACCTAACTCTTGAATATACCACACATGCCGGACGCACGACATGCCCAGTAAGGCAATGAGGGATTGGAAGGAAGATTTGGCTAGCCGGGAAAAGCCGGTGCTGGAAACAAAAAAAGCGAACCATGCGGTTCGCTTTTTTCTTGGCGGAGCGGACGGGGCTCGAACCCGCGACCCCCGGCGTGACAGGCCGGTATTCTAACCAACTGAACTACCGCTCCTTGACTTCGCGTTGCTTTCTCCAAAACCAACGACTTTTACGATGATTGATGGTGGGTGCTGACGGGGTCGAACCGCCGACATTCGCCTTGTAAGGGCGACGCTCTACCAACTGAGCTAAGCACCCGTCTCAACCAACGAAGACCGCTAGTTTACAGCATCTTTGAGCGCTTTGCCAGCCCTAAATTTGGGAGAATTGGCAGCCTTGATCTTGATTGTGGCGCCAGTACGGGGATTACGACCATTGCGTGCAGCACGTTTACCAACATAAAAGGTACCGAAGCCGATCAGGGTAACAAGCTCCCCCTTTTTCAAAGACTTGGTAATTGCAGCAGTTGTAGCATCTAAAGCACGACCAGCAGCAGCTTTGGATAGACCAGCAGATTTAGCGATTTGCTCAATCAGTTCAGACTTGTTTGCCATGTAAATCCCCTTTCGACATTGTTTAAGAACAGGTGCGAAAAGACCCTGTGCCCTGCTTTATATCAAGCGGAAAAAGGCTGTGTCAAGCCTTTCCGGCGCTAAGGGCCTGTTTACAATCTTTTTTCATAGGATACGCTGTCCCGGCAGAGTAGTTGAGAAGGCGCGAACCGCTGCAGTCTTCACCGCCCGACGAGGAGTAGCAACGCAGCCGCAGCTATGTATCCGGGCAATCCCAAAGAAATAGCTCCAACACAGCCCCGCTCAACATTGCAGTCCAGCAAGGCAATTTGCATTACCTGCGGACTGCGCGTTGATAGGACACGTGTTGGAGCTATGCACAGGCTCCCAACAACACTCAGCCTTAATGTTTGGTCACAGGTGACGGCTTGCTGGTTTTGCCCTTGGGGTTGACGTCTGCCACTGCTACCTCGGCATCCGCCGATTCTGGCATACGCTCAAGCGCCAGTTGCAGCACCTCGTCGATCCATTTCACGGGGTGAATATCAAGGTGGTTCTTGATGTTGGCGGGGATATCGCTCAAGTCCTTGACGTTCTGCTCCGGGATCAGCACGGTCTTGATGCCGCCGCGGTGTGCAGCCAACAGCTTTTCCTTCAAGCCGCCAATCGGCAACACCTCGCCGCGCAACGTGATTTCCCCCGTCATCGCCACATCGGAGCGCACCGGTATGTTGCTCAATACCGATACGAGCGCTGTCGAAATCGCGATACCGGCGCTCGGGCCATCTTTGGGCGTGGCACCTTCCGGCAAGTGGATGTGGATGTCGTTCTTCTCATGAAAATCCTCAGGGAAGCCCAAACGCTTGGCCCGACTACGCACAACGCTCATCGCCGCCTGGATGGACTCCTGCATGACCTCGCCCAGCTTGCCGGTGGTAATCACCTTGCCTTTGCCTGGAAGCAGGACGGATTCGATCGTCAGCAACTCCCCTCCTACCTCGGTCCAGGCCAGGCCTGTCACCTGTCCGACCTGGTTTTCCTTCGCAGCCACGCCATAGTCGAAGCGTTGCACGCCCAGGTATTTTTCCAGGTTCTTCGGCGTGACGGTCACCTTGCGGGCGGTTGTGCCAGCCTTCGGCTTGGAAGTCAGGATTTCCTTGACCACCTTGCGGCAAATCTTGGATATCTCGCGGTCGAGGCTACGCACCCCGGCTTCGCGGGTGTAGAACCTGACGACATCGCGAATCGTCGCTTCGGAGATGCTGATTTCGCTTTCCTCAAGGCCGTGCGTCTTCAATTGCTTGGGCAATAGGTAGCGCATGGCGATATTGACCTTCTCATCCTCGGTGTAACCAGCCACGCGGATGACTTCCATACGGTCAAGCAACGGACCCGGGATGTTCAGGGAGTTTGCCGTCGCGACGAACATGACGTCCGACAGGTCGTATTCCACCTCGACGTAATGGTCGACGAAAGTATGGTTCTGTTCCGGGTCCAGCACTTCCAGCAGCGCGGAAGACGGATCGCCGCGGAAATCCTGGCCCATCTTGTCGACTTCGTCGAGCAGGAACAGCGGGTTCTTGACGCCGACCTTGGTCATGCTTTGCAGGATCTTGCCGGGCATGGAGCCGATATAAGTACGGCGGTGGCCGCGGATTTCGGACTCGTCGCGCACGCCGCCCAGCGCTACCCGCACGAACTTGCGGTTCACGGCCTTGGCAATGCTTTGGCCCAGGGAGGTCTTGCCCACGCCGGGAGGCCCGACCAGGCACAAGATAGGCGCCTTCAGCTTGTCCACGCGCTGTTGCACGGCAAGGTACTCGACAATGCGCTCCTTGACCTTTTCCAGGCCGTAGTGGTCTGCGTCCAGGATATCCTCGGCAATGCCGAGATCGCGGCTGATCTTGGTCTTCTTCTTCCATGGCAGGCCGACCAGGGTTTCGATGTAGTTGCGCACCACGGTCGCTTCGGCCGACATGGGCGACATCATCTTGAGCTTCTTGAGCTCGGAATTGGCCTTGGTCAATGCATCCTTGGGCATGCGGGCATCGGCGATGCGCTTTTCCAGCTCTTCGATGTCGGCATTCTCGTCCTGCTCGCCCAGCTCCTTCTGGATGGCCTTCACCTGCTCATTCAGGTAGTACTCGCGCTGGCTTTTCTCCATCTGGCGCTTCACGCGGCCGCGGATGCGCTTTTCCACCTGCAGGATGTCGATTTCGGATTCAAGCAGGCTCAGCAAATGCTCGAGGCGCTCGGACACGCTGAACATTTCCAGTATCTTCTGCTTTTCCTCGAGCTTCAGTGTCAGGTGCGCGGTAATGGTATCGGCCAGGCGGCCTGCATCGTCGATGGTGGCAAGCGAGGTCAGGATTTCAGGCGGAATCTTCTTGTTCAGCTTGACGTACTGGTCAAACTGCGTGAACACGGTGCGCATCAGGGCCTGCGTCTGGCTGTCGTCGCCTGCCGGGCTTTCGATTTTCTCCGTGCGGGCGGCAAAGCATTCCTGGGTTTCGACGAATTCCAGCACCTTTACCCTGTGCAGGCCCTCGACCAGCACTTTCACTGTGCCATCAGGCAACTTGAGCATCTGCAACACTGTCGCTACCGTGCCGACCTCGTAAAGATCCTCGGCATCAGGCTCGTCCTTGTTAGGGGACTTCTGTGCCACCAACAGAATTTGCTTGTCTTGCTCCGAGGCAAGCTCCAATGCCTTTACCGATTTTTCGCGGCCAACAAACAATGGGATGACAAGATGCGGGTATACCACCACATCGCGCAGCGGCAACAATGGTAGCAAGCCAGATTCTGGGGAGAAAACCGGTAATGTTTGTTCTGTCATGAGGAAACTTTCAATGTTGTCAGCAGCAAGGCAACATGCCGACCGCTTTATACATCAATGGGGACAAGCACCGTCACTTCAAGTGCCCGTGCTTGGATTTTCACATAAAAAAGGCTGCAGAGCAGCCTTTTGATCCGAGTTTAACTTGCAGTCTCGAGCCTGGGCTCGTCTGCATAAATCAGGATAGGCGGGGAATCACCCTTGATCACGCCTTCGTCCACGACTACCTTGCGCAGGTTGGGAATGGAGGGCAGATCGTACATGATTTCCAGCAAGGCATGCTCCATGATAGAACGTAGACCACGAGCACCCGTCTTGCGTTCCAGCGCTTTCTTCGCGATCAGGTGGAGCGCTGCTTCCCGGAACTCGAGATCGACGCCTTCCATCTTGAAGAGCTTGGTGTATTGCTTGGTCAACGCGTTCTTGGGTTCGACCAGGATCGTGACCAAGGCGGCCTCGTCCAGGGACTCCAGCGTGGCGACGGCAGGCAGACGGCCCACGAATTCCGGAATCAGGCCAAACTTGATCAGGTCCTCGGGCTCGACATCCCTCAATACCTCGCCGATCGCGCGCGCATCTTCCTTGCTCTTCACTTCCGCACCGAAGCCGATGCCGCCCTTCTCGGAACGGCGGCGGATGACCTTGTCCAGGCCGTCGAATGCCCCGCCGCAGATAAACAGGATGTTGGTGGTGTCGAGCTGGACGAACTCCTGGTTTGGATGCTTGCGGCCACCCTGCGGCGGCACCGAGGCCACCGTGCCCTCGATCAGCTTGAGCAAGGCCTGCTGCACGCCCTCGCCCGATACGTCGCGGGTAATGGACGGATTGTCGGACTTGCGCGAGATTTTGTCGATTTCATCAATGTATACGATGCCGCGCTGTGCTTTCTCTACGTCGTAATCGCACTTCTGCAGCAGCTTCTGCATGATGTTCTCGACATCTTCGCCGACATAGCCGGCCTCAGTCAGCGTAGTGGCATCGGCCATGACGAAAGGCACATCCAGCAAACGCGCCAGGGTTTGCGCCAGCAAGGTCTTGCCCGAACCCGTGGGCCCGATCACCAGGATATTGCTCTTGGCGATCTCGACGTCATCCTTCTGGCCGCCCTGCTCCAGGCGCTTGTAGTGATTGTAGACTGCCACCGACAGGTTTTTCTTGGCCTGCGTCTGCCCAATCACGTACTGGTCGAGAATGGCGCAAATTTCCTTGGGGGTAGGCAATTTGCCGCTCTTCGGCTTGAGGCCGTCTTCATCCTGAATTTCTTCACGAATGATATCGTTGCACAAGTCAACGCACTCATCGCAGATAAAAACGGACGGGCCGGCGATCAGCTTGCGCACTTCGTGCTGGCTTTTGCCGCAAAACGAGCAATAAAGTAACTTTTCGCCCTCGGCTTTTGTCGTCATCAAACTATCCTAAAAATAAACTAAAGTTTGCCTACTATGTTATGCAGCATCTGCCCGGCTGGCAATCAATTTATCCACCAAGCCGTACGCCACCGATTGCTCGGCGCTCATGAAATTGTCGCGGTCGGTATCCTGGGCGATTTTCTCGACAGGCTGGCCCGTGTGGCTGGCCAGGATATAGTTGAGCTTCTCGCGCAGGAACAGGATTTCCTTGGCATGGATCTCGATATCGGACGCCTGGCCCTGGAAGCCGCCCAGCGGCTGGTGAATCATGACGCGCGAATTGGGCAGGCAAAAGCGCTTGCCCTGCGCACCTGCCGCCAACAACAAGGCGCCCATGCTGGCCGCCTGGCCTACGCACAAGGTGCTGACATCCGGCTTGATGAACTGCATGGTGTCATAAATTCCCATGCCTGCCGTTACCGAGCCGCCTGGGGAATTGATATAGAAGTAGATATCCTTGTCCGGGTTTTCCGCTTCCAGGAACAAAAGCTGGGCGACCACCAGATTGGCGGTGGCATCATTGACCGGGCCAACCAGGAAAATGATGCGCTCCTTGAGCAGGCGGGAATAAATGTCATAGGAGCGCTCGCCGCGGCCGCTCTGCTCGATGACCATGGGGATATACCCCAGGCCTTGTGCCTCAAACTGGCTCTGCGCAGTTGCAGGATAATGAATCATTAGCTATTTCCCATCAGGTCGTCGAACTTGACTTTCTTGTCTGTGACTTTGGCGGACTTCAACACCCATTCCACCACATTGTCTTCAGTGGCCAGCGCTGCGGGTTCGTCCAGGCGCTTGGTATCGGCGTAGTACCAGGTCACTACGTCGTCAGGACGCTCGAAGCTTTGCGCGAAGACATTGACCATGTTGCGGACCTGGTCGGCATTCGCCTGCAGGTTCTCTCTGTTGACCAGCTCGGAAAGGATGAGGCGCAGGCTTGCATTGCGCTTGGCTTGCTCTTCAAACAATGCAGGCTCGAGGTTGACGTTGGCCAGGTCGACGCCGCGCTGCTTGAGGTTGTTTTGCGTGCTCTGGATCAAGCGGCCGATTTCCGCATTGACGAATGCCTTGGGTACTTCCAGCGCAGTGCTCTCCAGCAGGGCCTGAAATGCTTGTTCCTTGAGCTTGGCGCGCACGCGCTTTTCCACTTCCTGCTTCAGGCTGGCGGTGATTTCCTCGCGCATCTTTTCCACGTCGCCATCTTCCACACCCAGGCTGCGGGCGAAGTCGGCATCAAATTCAGGCAATTTCGCCTGCTCGACCGAATTGAAGGTGACATCGTAACTGACGGTTTTGCCTGCGAGTTGCTCGGGCCTATGGTCTTCCGGATAGGCAATCTCGAACACCTTGTTGCTGCCTGCCTTGTTGCCGGACAGTTCGCTCTCGAATGCAGGGAATCGTCCGCCCTCGCCGATGACCAGGTCGAGGCCGTTCTCATCGGTACGCTCTACTTCCTGGCCGTCAATAGAGGCGATCAGGCTGATGTTGATCTTGTCGCCTTTTTTGGAGGCGCGCTTGACTGGCTCGAATGTGGCGCGCTGGCGCAGCAATACGTCTATGGTTTTCTTGACTTCGGCTTCGCCCACTTCGAGCGCAGGACGCTCGATCTTCACCTTGGAGAGGTCGCCTATCTTCACTTCGGGGAAAACTTCAAAAGTCGCGATGTACTCGATCTGTTGATCTGCCTCGGCATAAGGCTTGTGCTCGATGTTGGGGTATCCGGCCACCCGTAGCTTGTTTTGCTCGACAGCATCGTTGAAGCTGCGCTCTACCGCATCGGAAAGCACTTCGTTGCGCACTTGCGCACCGTATTGTTGACGCACAATATTCAATGGCACCTTGCCCGGGCGGAAACCCGGCAGCTTGGCAGTACGAGCCAAGCGGTTGATACGCTCATTTACTTCTGATTCCAGCGGCTGTACTGGTACGGAAACCGTCATCCTGCGCTCAAGATTGCTGATGGTCTCAACGGTTGCTTGCATTGCTGTGTTCCTTAAATCGAGTTATTTGGCCTGGCGCACCATGCCGACAATACACCGGTCGCGCGAGCCAACTTATTGAAAATTAAAAAATTGCAAAACCATAACTCCAGTTTTACGCCAGCATTCGCTGCAATCTTATCCATTGCTGGGTAAGAATTGGACATGAATATTAGCTAGAGATTCTAGCATAGGTGACTATAAAACATAATGTCAGGAAAAAAGCGGGACAATCGGGCGTGGCAGGACCGCTTGGGCATGTCACGGGATGGGATGGAGCTTGAGAATATAGCAATTAAAACAAAGGGCCGATCTGGACCGGCCCTTATTTAGATGTCTGGATATCAGGCCTTTTGGATATTGGAAGCCTGCTTACCTTTCGCTGTCTGAGTCACTTCGAATTGCACCCTGTCATTTTCCTTCAGGCTCTTATATCCGTTCGCCTGAATTTCGGAAAAATGCGCGAACAAATCGTCGCCGCCTTCGTCCGGGGAAATAAACCCGAAACCTTTTGCATCGTTAAACCACTTAACCGTACCAAGTGCCATATCATTCTCCCAAAAATAACTAACTGACTGCCATTGCATGCTAAAACAACAATGCAGCCCAGCGGATAAGTAATGGCTGATTATGATGTAGGCAGTTTCCTACAGCCGGAAACGCCCAGGGCCGCAAAAGCGGCCCTGAGAAGCTGCAACAAGCAAGCGTGCGTTATTTACGCTTGGATTGCATTTCCTCGATCAGGCGCGCGGCTCTGTCCTTCCCTCCCAGGCCGAACGCGATGGCAAGCGCAAGGAAGATAGCGCCGAATACGATCACAAACAATGCAGTCAATAACTGTGTACCGATATCAAGTTGTTCCAGGGCAACGAACAAGGCGAATATCTGGATGCCATACTCGACGGTGGTGCTGATCTTGAGCGCGCCGTCATATTTCATGCCATGCAACCATGCGAATACCAGGCGGTTGACGAACCGTGCCAGCAAGGTACCGAAAATCAATACCAGGATGGCGACAATGATCTTGGGCAGGTAGTTTGCCAAGTTGTTCAGCATGTGGGCGACTTCGGTGAGTCCGAGCGTATTGGCTCCAGTGATGACGAACAACAGGATCACAAGCCAATAGATCACCTGGCTGATGACGCCGCTCAGGGTCAGGTCGAAATCGCCATGCTTGAGAAACGCTTCCAGGCCGGAGCGATCGGCAAACTTGTCGAATTGGGCCAGCTCGAGGATGCGCTTGACGCCCAGGCATGCCACCTTGGCACAAACCCAGCCGAAGGCCAGGATGACGATCACCGCCAGCAGCTTGGGAAAGAAATAGGCTACCTGACTCCAGAATTCATTGAGTGATGTGAGAAAAATATCAATCTGCTGTTGCATAAGCACACTCCTTGTTTATTTATTAATGACCCTAGAACCTGTTAAAGGCCTTTTTATGAGATACGTTGACCTGTCAAGGCAGCCAAGCAAGGCGCAAACCACGCGTATGCGGATTGTCAACGTGCTCATTGCACGGCGAGGATTTGCAACGCCACAGCGGCTGCGCTACCGAGACAACCCGAAGGGCATGGCTCCAACACGCATCCGCTCTGTGTTGCAGTCCTTGGCAAGGCAATGAGCATACCTGCGGACTACGCCTTGACCGGACGCGTCCTAGAGCCATGCGTACTTATAAAAAGGCCTTGAACAGGTTTTCTATGAGCAAGGCCTTTTGAACCAGAGCGGTAATGCCCGGCCGTCCAGGATAGGTCGGGTATTTTCTCGTAAATGCGGATTGGCCGCAAACAAATAACCCTTTTCACTTAACATTGGACGATAGGATAATTATCTAGTTGATTGATTATTAATTAATTTAAATTTATTCCTCAGCCTATAAGCTATCCGAATTGATAACAGGCCCAGCAAAATCAACGCATACGTCACGGGTTGGGAAATATCCTGCTTGACCAGCCAGAGGTAATGCAATACCGCCAGGACGGCAACCGGGTAACTGAGGGCATGCAATGTTTTCCAGCGTTTTCCCAGCTTGCGCATCATGGCGTCGTTGGATGTCGCGGCAAGCGGAACACTCAATATCAAGGCAAGGAAACCAACCAGCACATAGGGATGCTTGAGAACGTCCTTGGCTATCTCTGGCCAGTCGAACCAATGGTCCAGCCACAGATAAGCCATGAAATGCAGGCAGGCGTAGAAGAACATGAACAACCCAAGCATGCGGCGCAAGGAGAGCAGCCATCCCCAGCCCGACAACAGGCGCAACGGAGTGACCGCAAGGCTGAGCAATAGGCCGACCAAGGCCCATGTTCCCGTGGAGTGTTCGATGAACTCAACCGGGTTTGCGCCCAGCCGGTCCGTGAATCCCAGCCATAACAACCTCGCCAGAGGCAGCAATGCCAAGATGAATATGCTGCGCTTGATCCAAGCGACGGCGGTTTTGCCAAGAGCCATGCTTAAACAGGAACCATGCCTAGAAATGCTTGCGCAGATCCATACCGCTGTACAGATGGGCAACCTGTTCGGCATAGCCGTTGAACATCAGCGTCGGTATCCGTTTCGTTAACAGGCTGCTGCCGATACGGCGCTCATTGGCCTGCGACCAACGCGGATGGTCGACACTGGGATTCACGTTGGCATAGAAGCCGTATTCCCTTGGCGCTGCGCGCATCCAGGTGGTTTGCGGCATCTTTTCCACGAACCTGATGCGCACGATGGACTTGCCTCCCTTGAAACCGTATTTCCACGGGACAACCAGGCGGACCGGGGCCCCGTTTTGAGCGGGAAGCACTTCTCCGTACAACCCGACGGCGAGAATGGCAAGCTCATGCATGGCCTCGTCCAGTCGCAGGGCTTCAAGGTAAGGCCAATCCAGGATGGGCGCGCGTACGCCGGGCATGACGGCCTCATCGGCCAGAGAAATGAATTCGATGAATTTTGCATTAGCGGTAGGCTGAGCCAGGCTGACCAAGCGCGCAAGCGGTATGCCCACCCAAGGGATTACCATCGACCAGCCCTCCACGCAACGCATGCGGTAGATACGCTCTTCCAGGGGAGCAAGCTTCATGAGTTCCTCTATTCCCAATTTGCGCGGCTTGAGGATTTCTCCCTCGATTGAAATAGTCCAGGGCGAAGTCTTGAGCTGGCCGGCGTTTTCTGCCGGCTGCTCCTTGCTGGTGCCGAATTCGTAAAAATTATTGTATGTGGTGATGTCCCGGTAGGAAGTCAGCTTTTCTTCCTGTCCGTAGGCGGTTTTCTTGTAGCTCTTGATGGCAGGTCGGCGTCCTTGACCCTTTTCCTGTACTGCAAAACCGAGACTGCTCCAGCCGCCCAATGCCATCATGGCGCCTAGGCCCGCGGCCTTGATGAGTTCGCGCCTCTGTCTGAACAGGCGGGCGGGGGTAATCTCGGAAGCTACGATATCGGATGGCTTGCCTATCAACATGGGCGACCTTTCAAGCGGATGCGCCATTGCATGGGCCTGGGACAGGCGGAGCTGGCATTAACGCTGTGATAAGTTTTGCAATTGCAAGTTCACTTCCGCCGTCAACTTTTCTGCGCCTATGGCCTCGCCGATTTCGAGCGCCTGCTCCAACGCCTCCTTCGCCTTGCCGGCCTGCCCGGCAGCGATGAAATTCAGTCCCAGGTAATAATAGCCCTTGGCTGCCCAGTAGCCGTCGCCGGCTTCTTTTGCCTTGCCTATGATCCTGTTGAGGTTTTTCTCGGCATTGTTGAAATCCTTGGCATTGATGTAAAGCGAGCCGAGCTCCAGCCCGGCATTCGCATAGGCATCGAAACTACCGTCGCTCGCCTGCATGACCAGGGCCTTGACCTGGTATGCGATGGCATCGTCATAAAGCCCCTGCTTGGCTTTGAGCTGGGCAAGATGCTCGTTGGCATCGGCACGCTCGTTGTTATTGGCAGCAAGCTGGAGGGCTGCTTCATAATGTTGTTGCGCTTGCGGCAACGATGCCTGCTGCACCAGGGCCTCGCCTGCCAGCAAGTGTGAGATGGCCTGGAACTTCTGGTTTTTTTCCTGTGTGGCGAGCGCCAGCGCCGCTTCATAACTGGATTGCGCTTGTGCGTACTGCTCCAATGCATTGTAGGCGTTGCCCTTGAGTAAATAGGTCACCAAGCGCTCATGCGCCGTGGTTGCCTGCGCCTCGGCGGCAGTGAAGCTCTTGGCGGCATCTTGGCCGCGCCCCAGGGCCAATTCCGCCCTGCCTTTGCACAGCAAGAGGTCGAGCTGCCCCTGTTGTTTTGCCAGGCCCTGCCCTGCCTGAGCCAAGGCTGCATCGGCATCGTCTTCATCCAATGCACGGAGGCAACCCTCGGCCGGGTTCGTGCCGGCATGCGCAAGACTGCTTGCAAGCATACATATCATCAGGATTCTAAAAAACGGCATCATTACTCCAGGTATTGGTTCCAATCGTGCGCTGTCGCGCCACGGGCAAAAAATTCCGGGTTGAGGATAGTGTCCTTGCGGTTGTATTGCAGGGCAAGGCCATGGCGGTCGACCAATTGGCCGCCCGCGCATTCGAGCACGCACTGCGCGGCCGCAGTGTCCCATTCCGACGTCAGGCCCAGGCGCGGGTAGACATCGGCCTTCCCCTCTGCCACCAGGCATATCTTGAGCGAGCTGCCCATATGGACAATATGCGGCTCGCTATGTTGGATAGTGATATTCCGCAACATGGCCTGTATTTTTTTGCCGGGATGGGAGCGGCTGGCAGCGACGGTAATATGGCCAAGGTCCAGTGGACGGGCATGGATGCGCTGCGCCGCCTGGCCGTCCAGCTGCTTGTAGGCAGCCTGGCCGTCGGCATAATAGCTGAGTCCAAGGGCCGGTGCGTGGACGACGCCGAGCACGGGCCGGCCGCAATCGATCAGGGCGATATTCACGCTGAATTCGTCATTGCGCTTGACGAATTCACGGGTGCCGTCCAGGGGGTCGACCAGCCAGTACTGCTGCCATTGTTGGCGCTCTGCGAATGGGGCAAGCTCATACTCCTCGGAGATCAGCGGCAACCCTGGGGTCAACCATTGCAGGCCGTCCTTGATGACGCGATGGGCGGCCAGGTCTGCATCCGTCAAGGGAGAATGATCCTCCTTGTGATGTACTGCAAAATCCCCGCGGTACACCTGCATGATGGCCTCCCCGGCCTCATGCGCCAGCTTCATCAATGCAGGGAGGAGGCTATCCTTCATTCCGCGAGCATATCCAGCAATCCGGCCTCGTCCAGTATCGCCAGCCCCAGCTCCTGCGCCTTGGCTAGCTTGCTGCCGGCCTCGCTGCCTGCGACCACATAGCTGGTCTTCTTGGAAACACTGCCGCTGACCTTGCCACCGGCTGCCTCTATGCGCTCCTTGGCCTCCTCCCGAGACATCGTGGGCAGCGTGCCGGTCAATACGAAAGTCTTGCCTTCTAGCGCGCCGGAGCTGGCCGGCTGCCCTTCGCTCTCCTCCCAATGGATGCCGGCGTCCGTCAGTTTCCTGATCACTTCACGGTTATGTTCCTCGGCAAAGAATTCGGCGATCGAGCGCGCCACCACCGGCCCGACGTCCGGCACTTGCTGCAAGGCTTCGGCATCCGCTGCCTGCAGTGCGTCCAGCTTGCCGAAATAGCGCGCCAGGTCCTTGGCCGTGGCTTCTCCCACATTGCGGATGCCCAACGCGTAGATAAACCTGTTCAACGTCGCATGCTTGCTTTTCTGCAAGGCGTCCAGCAGGTTGCGGGCAGATTTCTCGGCCATGCGGTCCAGGCTGGAAAGTATGTCCAGATTGATTTTCTCCGGGTCATACAGGTCGGCCAGGGTTTCGACCTTGTTCTGGTCGATCAGCTGGTCGACCAGCTTTTCGCCCAGGCCTTCGATATCCATGGCGCGGCGGGAAGCGAAATGCAGGATGGCCTGCTTGCGTTGCGCCGGGCAGAACAGGCCGCCCGTACAGCGCACGGCAGCCTCGTCCGGCAACCTCGCGGCATGGGAGCCGCATATCGGGCACAAGTGGCCTATCGCCTCGAGCAAAACATAGGGCTGAGAGCCTGCTGGGCGCCTGTCCTTGATGACGGAGACCACTTCGGGAATGACATCTCCGGCGCGGCGCACCACCACGGTATCTCCAATGCGCACGTCCTTGCGGTCGATTTCGTCCTGGTTGTGCAATGTGGCATTGGTGACGGTCACGCCGCCCACGAATACCGGCTTCAGGCGCGCGACGGGAGTGATGGCGCCGGTGCGCCCTACCTGCACGTCGATATGCTCGAGCACGGTCATTTCTTCCTGCGCCGGGAATTTGTGGGCCACCGCCCAGTTCGGCTCGCGGGAGCGGAAACCCAGCTCGCGCTGCAGATCCAGGCGGTTGACCTTGTAGACCACGCCATCGATGTCGTATGACAATTGGTCGCGCCTGGCGGCGATGGACTGGTGAAAAGCCGCCAATACCTCCGCGCCCATGCCTACGGCGCGCTCGCTGCATACAGGGAAGCCGAGCGCCTTGAGCGCGTCCAGCACCTGGGCATGGGTGGGCGGCACCTTCCAGCCCTTGGTCTCGCCGAGACCATAGGCGAAGAACGACAACGGCCGCTGTGCGGCAAGGCGCGGATCGAGCTGGCGGATGCTGCCTGCAGCGCCGTTGCGCGGGTTCACCAGGGTGGGCTTGCCGTGCTCGCGCTGGCGCGCATTATAGCGTTCGAAATCCGGGCGGCTCATGTACACCTCGCCCCGGACCTCAAGCACTTCAGGCGCTTCACCGTGCAATTGCAGCGGGATCTGGCGGATGGTGCGGATGTTGTGCGTCACATCTTCGCCGACCTCGCCGTCGCCGCGCGTAGCGGCCTGCACCAGCAAACCATGCTCGTAGCGCAAGCTCAAGGCCAGGCCGTCGAACTTCAGTTCCGCTGCATATTCAATCGGCGCATCGTCGGGCAATAGCCCCAGCTTCTTGCGCACGCGCGCGTCGAAATTGCAGGCGCCCTGGGGCGTGATGTCGGTTTCCGTCTCGATCGACAGCATGGGGATGCGATGCCGCACCGGCACGAGTTCCGTCATGGCTGCCCCGCCGACCCGCTGCGTAGGCGAGTCCGGCGTGACCAGCTCGGGGTGAGCTTCTTCCAATGCCTTGAGCTCGCGGAACACGCGGTCGTATTCGCTATCCGGCACGCTGGGCGCATCCAGCACGTAATATTCGTGATCGTAGCGCCGTATCGTGGCGCGCAAGGCTTCCGCCTTTCCAGCCAAGCCGGACAGCGTTGCTGGAGGATGTGCCGAAAACAGGCCTGCTTGCATGTCCGTCATATCAGGAGAACAAGCGCAAGGCGTAAGCCTGGCCAGGCACAATGCCGTGCGTGATCATTTTGTCGTGGATCAGCTTGATCTGCTGGCGAATCTTGTCGATCTGCGCATCGCTCAACTCGCGCTGCTTGTCATCCACCAGGCGGGCGCCCAGGCCGTGCTCCATCTGCCTGGCCAGCAGCACCATATGGTTGTACGCCTCGGTGTAGTTCTGCACCCTCGGGATATCCAGCTGGAAGGTAAGCCCACGGATCACCGAGGTGCGCAGCATCTCGACGGTAAATGGCAATTTGTCATGGTTGACCACGGAGAACAACATCTGCTGGTTACCGCTGCCATCCTCGACAATGTAGTGATAAGCGCCATCCTCGCCCAGCGTCAGGCCGCCCGCTTCCGCGAGCCCGCGGAACTTGGTGCCGGTGAATGGGCCGCTTGCCCCCTGCGTAAGGTGGAAACCGACCATCTGGTCCACTTCGATGCAGAACTGGTCAAGCTCGGCAGCCTGCTGCAACGGGTTTTCCGTGTTCAGCCACTCAATCGACGCACCCAGGGAGCGGGCCAGCTCCTCGACTGCCAGGTGGAAGCGCGACAAGGTGCCGGTCGAGACCGCTCCTGCGCGGTCGGCTAGCTGCAAGGTACAGATGGCGGCGCTGAAATGGGCCGACTCCTGCTCCCGCGTCAGCAGATGCCAGCGCTGGTCACCGCCCAACCCGTAGGCATACACCGGCTTGTCGATATCCGTGATCGAAAGCAGGAACTCACGCAGCGCCTGGCCGCTGGCTGGCGCTGCCAGCGAAAGCACGCCGACAAAATCGATCTCGGGATTCACCTCAGGGGGAATCGTCAGGACGGGCCGGGTAGCCGGCTCCGGGGCATATTCCGGCTCTGGCGGCTGCTCGGGAACAGCCGCTTGCAGCGCCTCGACTTTCTTTACGCTTTCTTCTTCGATGGCATCCTCCCATGGCGGCACCTCTGCCTCTTCCGGGATATTGGCAACTATCGTTTCCTCTAGAGCATCTTGCTTTATAGTATCTTCCTTGGCTTCATACGTTTCCGCGAAGGACACGCTCTCCCCAGCAGGCTCGTAGTCTGGCTCGTACTGGAGTTCATCATCCAGGCTATTCGCCTGTTGAACGGATGTATCAGCGCGCTCAACGTATTCAGCGTCGGAAGCATCCTCGTCATCCTGTACGGCATGGGGATCGATATGAAACTCTTCATTGCGGATGGCGCGCGCCTCTTCCATCAATGCATCGTACTTGGGCTCGTCGAAACGCTTGAAGGCCTCCTGCTTGAACTTGCGTTCCTGCCACCAGTTGAAGGCCAGCACAGCGCCGATGATAAGGGCGCCCAGTCCCAGTAAGGCCCAATGTAGATCAGTCATTATTTTAATACTCCACGCTTCTTGATCTGATAAATGATCCTGGTTTATTCAAGGGTGTTGCCGATGCGCCATGAGTGCTGACAAGCGCCAAGAGCGGAATCCTGTTCATGCTGCCTCGTGCATCTGCAATGCCGCCGCGATATCCACCTCCACAATACGGGAGACGCCGGATTCCTGCATGGTGACTCCGATGAGCTGCTGAGCCATTTCCATGGTTATTTTATTATGGCTGACAAATAAAAATTGTGTGCGCTCCGACATTTTTTTCACCAGGGCGCAAAAACGCTCGGTATTGCTATCGTCCAACGGCGCATCCACTTCGTCCATGAGGCAGAAAGGGGCTGGATTGAGGCGGAACAAGGCGAACACCAATGCCAGCGCCGTCAGCGCCTTCTCGCCGCCTGACAATAAATGGATGGTACTGTTCTTCTTGCCCGGGGGCTGGGCGAACACCTGCATGCCGGTATCGAGGATTTCATCGCCCAGCATTTCCAGCTTGGCCTGCCCGCCCCCGAACAACTCCGCGAACAATTCGGCAAAATTGCGGTTGGCTTCGTCATAGGTGTGCTGCAGGCGGCTGCGCGTCTCGCGGTCTATGCGCCGTATCGCGTCCTCGAGCGTGGCGACGGCCTGCTCCAGGTCTGCCGACTGGCTGTCCAGGTATTGCTTGCGCTCGCGCTCGCTTTCCAATTCCTGCAGCGCGGCGAGGTTCACCGGCCCAAGCCCCTCGATTTCCCCGCCCAATGCCGCGATCCGGCGTTCCAGATCGCCGGTTTTCGTGTTGACTGTCAGCCCTTGCACCAGCGCCCCTTCCTCCAGCCCGCATTCCTGCAGGTTCTGCTGGCATTGCTCAAAATGCAGTCGCGCCTGCTGCTCATTGAGGCGCGACTGCTCCAGCTTGTCGCGCAAGGGGTGCAAGGCCTGCTCGTATTGCATGCGGCTGCGCTCCTGCTGCTGCAATGCATTGTCGGCCTCCGCCAACGCGTCGCGTGCGGCTGCCAGCGCAGCCTCGTGTTGTTGCTTGCGGACGATCGCGGCTTCGAGGTTGGCCTTGAGGTTTTCCATTGCTGCAGCCTCGAGCAGCGCTTGCGCTTCCTGGCGGCGGATGGCGAGGCTCTGCCGTTCTTCCTGGATGGCGTTCAGCCTGCTCTGGCTGTCCGCGATGCTGGTCGCCAGCAATTTGTGGTTGAAGGTTTTTTCCTGTGCGGCCCGCTCGGCTTTTTGCCAGGCGGCCCGCACCGCGTTCAGCTCGTTTTCAGCGGCATGACGCTTGGCCTGGGTTTCCTGCCGTTCGGACTGCAATTGACCAAGGGATGCCTGCAACTGGCCGAGTTTTTGCTGTTGCTGCTGGCGGTCCTGCTGTAATTGATCGTGTTGCCTGGTAAGTGCGAAGATGTCGTTTTCCAGGCCTTGGCGGCGCTGCGCGATATGCTGCCGTTCCTGGGCGAGCTGCTGGATCTGCAAGCTACGCTGGTGTTGCGCCTGGGTCGTGCCGCGTAACTGCTGCTGCAATTGCTGTTGTTGCTGGCGCAACTCCTGCTGCTTGAGTTCTGCCTGCTGCAAAGCATGCTTGGCCTCATGGAGCACCTGCTGCATTTGCGGCAGGCCCGCCTCCAGCATGTCCAGCTCGCGCTGGCGTTCCAGCACGCCGTGCAATTCCGAGTTCTGCGCGTGCAGGCTGATGCTGTGGCGGTCGTAGATATCGCCTGCGGCAGTGACCACGCTCTGCCCATTTTCCAGCGACAGGCGCAGCTTCCCGGCTTCGTCCGCCGTTTGCGCGACCAAGACATTGCCCAGCCAGTTTGCCAGCAGGCCCTGCAGCCCCGGCTCATGTACTTCGACCATGGCGCTCAACTGCTGTGCATCGGCAGCGGCCGAGGCTTGATCGCCAGGAAGGGCAAGCACCACCGCTGCGGGAGGACGCTCCGCCACGACGCGTGCCATGTCCTGCTCCGGCATACCTAGGACCGTATTGAGGCGGGCGCCAAGCACCGCCTCAACCGCGGTTTCCCAGCCAGGCGTAATCCTGATCTTTTGCCAGAGCCGCTCGCCGTCATGCAAGCCGCGCGCGCGCAGCCACCCTTCCAATTGTCCCTGCTTGCCCAGGCCTGCCTGTATCTTGCGCAAGGAGGTTGCCTCGGCTTCCGCCTGCGCCAGCCGGCGTTCATGTTGCAGCAGTTGCTCCCGTAATGCCTTGACCTGCTCGGCCTGTTGCTGTTCATGCTCCCGCAATCGCAGCAGGCCTTGTTCAAGCTCGGCCTGCTGGCTGGCCGCTTCCTTGAATTCGGCTTCAAGCCCATGCAGTTTTGCCTCGTCCGGCATCTTGAGGTTGCCCGCCTCCTGCTGCATGCGTTGCAGGCGCTGCCTGGCATCCTCCAAATTGCGCTCGGCATGCTTGAGGCTGGCATCCTCCAGGCGTATGGCCTGCTCCGCCTCATGCAATGCCCGTTGCGCGGCGGAGTGGATATGCAGCGCAGACTGGAAGGCGCGCTCCATTTCCGGCAGTTTCTGCTTCAATGCCTGCAGTTGCTCGCCAGCCTCGGCTTCCTCAGCGCTGACTACCCGTTGCTGCCCTTGCAGGGTTTGCAGTTTTTCACTGAACTCCTGATGCTGCTGGTCGAGCTTATGCGATTGCGACTCTATCTGTTGCAATTGCGCCTGCAGGCGCGAGCGCGCCTCCTGGGTGTGGCGCAATTGCTGCTCCTGGTTGGAGACTTCCGCGTTGGCTTCGTAATAAGCCGCCTGCGCTGCCTGTAACTGAGCCGAAGCTGCCTGGTGCTGCTGGCGCAAGGCCTCTAGGCCGCCCTCCGCCTGCCGCAGCGCCGCCATCTGCGCCTCGAGCTCGATGCCGAGCCGGTTCATGGCGGCCTGCGACTTCTCCCACTGGTTGCCGGCATCTCGCTTCTTCAACAGCCAGAGCTGCCCTTGCGCCAGTTGCAGGCTGTTTTGCAGGCCCTGATATTGCAGGGTAACCGCAGCCTGCGCTTCCAAGCGCATGATCTGCTTGTCCATTTCCTGGCGGATATCCTCCACCCTCACCAGGTTGTCGCGCGTGTCCCGCAGGCGGTTCTCGGTCTCGCGGCGGCGCTCCTTGTACTTGGAAATGCCGGCGGCCTCTTCGAGGAATACGCGCATTTCCTCGGGCCTGGCCTCGACAATCCTGGAAATCGTGTTTTGGCCGATGATGGCGTAGGCGCGGCCGCCCAATCCTGTGCCCAGGAACAAGTCGGCCACGTCGCGGCGGCGCACGGCCGCATTGTTGATGAAGTAGCTGGAGCCTTTTTCGCGCTCGATCACGCGCTTGACGGAGATTTCGGCGTACTGCGACCATTCCCCTGCCGCGCCGCCCAGGCTGTTGTCGAAAATGAGCTCCACGCTGGCGCGGGAAGCCAGCTTGCGGTTGCCGGAGCCGTTGAAGATGACATCCGCCATGGATTCGCTGCGCATTTCCTTCGCGCTGGACTCGCCCAGCACCCAGCGTATCGATTCCATGACGTTGGACTTACCGCAGCCGTTGGGGCCCACCACGCCTACGCGCTGGCCATGGATATGCAATGTAGTGGGGTCGACGAAGGATTTAAAACCAGCGAGCTTTAGATGAGTCAGGCGCAATTGATGGAGGTCTTGGCTATAATGACACTTTTTTGATAATCCGATTTATACGGTAGCCCTTATGTCTAGTCAACCCAGCAAAGCTTTGGAAACCTTCGACAACCCCAATCCCGGCCGCGATTTCCACATCCATATGGAGATCCCCGAATTCACCTGCCTCTGCCCAAAAACCGGCCAGCCGGATTTCGCCGTGCTCTATCTGGATTACATTCCTGACCAGAAGTGCGTCGAGTTGAAGAGCCTCAAGCTTTATATCTGGTCTTTCCGCGACGAAGGCTGCTTCCATGAAGCCGTGACCAACCGCATTCTGGATGACCTGGTGGCGGCGACCGATCCCAAGTTCATGCGCCTCACTGCCAAGTTCTACGTGCGCGGCGGCATCTTTACCAACGTGGTTGCCGAACACCGCAAGCCAGGCTGGCAGCCTCAGCCTCGCGTCGAACTGGCCGAATTCGCGCCACAATCCAATATCCGCGGTTAAACATTCCATCAATTAACGAAAGTCGTCATCACATGGTCGGTTTGCTGGAACGTAGCCGCAGCTCACTCTGGACACTGGCAGGCAGGTTCGGCCCCTACGCGCCCCTGCTCGTCATGACATTGGTCAGCTTCCTCATCTTCAGCCTCTCCCGGGCAGGCCTGGTCGCTTGGCAGTACGACCGGGTAACGGCCGTCTCCAGCTGGCAGGAAGTCATGCTGAACGGTTTGCGCGTGGACAGCATTCAGATCGGCTTGATGTGGCTGCCCGCGCTGTTGCTGGCACCTTTGCTCGCTATCAGCAGGTTTTGGCGCCTGTGGCGCGGCTTCACCTATTCCTGGGTGGTGCTCTGCGTCAGCCTGGTGATATTGCTGGAACTCGCAACGCCCGGCTTCCTTGGGGAATACGATGCGCGCCCCAACCGGCTTTTCGTGGAATATCTCAAATACCCGAACGAAGTGTGGGCCATGCTGTGGAATGGCTTCAGGGTGCATCTGTTCGCCGGCGTTCTCGGCACATTCGTGGCAGCCCTGGCCATGGGCTGGCTCATGCATCCATGGCTCAGGCAGCAACAACGCTGGAAGAACTGGACCGTATGGCTGAGCTGGCCCCTCGTTTTCATCGTTGCGGCATTGGTGGTGCGCGGTACGATCAGCCACCGCCCGGCCAATCCCGCCATGTTTTCGCGCACGACGGACTCCATGGTCAACAGTGTGATCCTGAACTCCTCCTGGTCGCTCATCCACGCGGTATACAGCCTCAAGCATGAAAACAAGTCGAGCGAGATTTACGGCATCCTCCCGGATGAAGAAATCTACCGTATCGTGAGGGAAACCCGCGCCAGGTTCGATGAGAGCTTTGCGCCCGTGGACCATCCCGGCTTGCCCACCCTGTCGCAGCTGACGCCGTCACGCACGCGTGAGCGCCCGCTCAACCTGGTCATCATCCTTGAGGAAAGCCTGGGCGCGACCTTCGTCGAATCGCTGGGCGGAACGCCTGTGACCCCCAACCTAGAGAGGCTCAAAGAGCAAGGCTGGTGGTTCGAGCAGATGTATGCGACGGGCACGCGCTCCGTACGCGGCATCGAAGCCGTGGTCACAGGTTTCCAGCCGACGCCGGCGCAAAGCGTCGTCAAGCTGTCCCTGTCGCAGCGCAACTTTTTCACCATCGCATCCTTACTGGAGCAGCAAGGCTACAGCACCGAGTTCATCTACGGCGGCGAATCCCACTTCGACAATATGGTGGGATTCTTCATGGGCAACGGCTTCCAGCGCGAGCAGGATTTCGACAGCTATGAAAAGCCCGTGTTCGTCGGCAGCTGGGGCGTCTCTGATGAGGACCTGTTCAACAAGGCGCATGACGAGATCATGGCCAGCCATGCCAGCGGCAAGCCCTTTTTCACCTTGGTCTTCACCTCGTCCAACCATGCGCCGTTTGAGTTTCCCGACGGCCGCATAGACCTCTACGACCCGGTCAAGGCGACCGACAATAACGCGGTAAAATATGCCGACTACGCGCTCGGACAATTCTTTGCCAAGGCGCAGAAGAGCGCTTACTGGAAAGATACCTTGTTCATCGTGGTTGCCGACCACGACATCCGCGTCCATGGGCACGACATGGTGCCCATCAACCACTTCCATATCCCGGCGCTGATCCTGGGTGCGGATATCGAGCCGCGCCGCATACAGACCGTGGCAAGCCAGATCGACTTGCCGGTGACCGCGCTCTCCCTCATGGGCATCAAGGCGCAGCACCCAATGACGGGACGGGACTTGAGCTATGGCAATGGCGACCAGCCCGGCCGGGCCATGATGCAGTTCGAGAACAACTTCGCCTGGATGGAAGGCAACCAGGTGGTAGTGCTGCGCCCCGGCAAGGAGCCTGCGCATGGCACCTGGGACGTCAAGCAGAAGAAGTTCAGCCAGGCGCAGCCTGCCGCGGACCGGACGGAGTTCGAGACGCGTGCATTGGCGAATTCCCTGCTGCCGTCTTTGCTGTACCGCGAACGCTTGTATCACGTCCTGCCACAAGAAAGCGCGACTCAATAAAGCATTATGGACACGATCGAGAAAACGCCTATCCAGGGATACATCCCGCCGCCCGGGCCCAAAACGCAATTGCACCAACCATCCATGCTGACCTGGGAGATCATACGCAAAGGGCTGGCGTATATCCTCAAGGGCAAGATGATGGTGCCCGACAGCCACCTCCCCCCTGCCGCCCATGACGTGCCGGTGGATTTTGCTGGAGTCGGGGTCGCCACCTCAGGCAATACCGAGGTGGATGACTACGTGATTGCCCGCCTTGACGAACTAGGTCTGCGCCAAGTCAGGCTGGATTTCGGCTATGGCGATCTTGACCATGACGCCGCTCGCCTGCTAGAGACATTGCTCGACAAGGGGTTCAGCGTCATGCTGCACCTGGTGCAGCCGTTCGAGGCGGCCATCGCCATGGAGCAAGCGCCAGCGCAGCAAGCCTGGCAAGCATTCCTGCAACAAGTGCTGGATCGCTACGGCAGCCGCATATCCATGGTCGAAATCGGCTCGACAGTCAATCGCAAGCGCTGGGCCGGCTATACGCCGCAAGGGTTCCTCAAGGCCTGGGAAATTGCCTACCGCGAAGTCAAGCAACGCAACATCACGCTTGCCGGGCCGAATATCAGCGATTTTGAACCGCTGTACAACATCGGCCTGTTGGAAATCTTCCGGCAGCGAGGCCAATTGCCGGACATCCATACGAACAACCTGTTCAGCGAACGCTCGACCGAGCCGGAGCGCTTCGACCACCGCATTCTGAAATACCGGCAAGCCACCGCGCTCAAGTTTAACCTGGTGAAAAAGGCGCGCCTGCTGCACAAGATCACGGCCGATTACGGCGTGCGTGAAGTCATGTCGCCCTCCGCTTTCTGGACCTTGCCGCGCATCCTGCGTCTGCTGCCGGACGGTGAACAGAAACAGGCGGACTATCTTGCCCGCTACATGATCCTGTGCGCGGCATCCGGGGCATTGCGCCAGGCGTTTTGGGGGCCATTGATCTGCCACCGCGAGGGCTTGATAGATGACGGCAGTGATAGCTACCCGGCACTGGAACGCATCACCCACTATGCCAGCGTCACGGGCGATATCAAGCTGTTCCGGCCACGGCCGAGCTTCTACACAATGCAGGCCTTTGTACGCTTGATTCCCGGACGGCATTACCTGGGGGCGCTACGCAGCAGCCACGGCATGGAGGTTCACGCCTTCAAGGACAGCCAGACCCTGGTGCACGCGGTCTGGACCACCAATGGCAAGGGCGCCGTGCTGGCCGACCATTACCAGCTGGATGACTTGCAGCATGCCAGCTACATCAGCCGCGAAGGAGCGCAGTTGGCGACAAGCCCCGGCCTCGCCAGCGAGTCGCCGATCTATATCACATGGCCAGCAGGAAGGAACATCATCTTGAAAACGGAAAAAGGCCTGTTTGCCAACCTGTCGATCCAACGGCACGGGGAACAGGGTGAAGACAAGCACCACCACGCCTACCAGGATGATGAATGGCGCGGCATCCTGGTCGCCGGCAGCGACGAAGAGGCAGCCCTGCTCAGCCAGGCGCTCCACCCATCTCGGCTGGGCAAGCCGCCCAAGGACGCCATCCTACGCAAGGCACGCAACGCGATCTGGACCATAGAGGACCCGCGCGACCCTGCGCGCAAGCTCGTGGTAAAGCAACCGGTCAAGATGCATGTACACAAGAAAGTGCTCGACCAGTTCAAGCTCTCGAAAGCCAAGCGCAGTTGGAACGGCACCAACGAACTACTGCGCCGCGGCGTTGAGGCGGCAGCGCCGATCGCCTATTTCGAGAAGCACGGCGACCGCTCCCTGCTGCAGAATTACTATATCTGCGAATTCGTCCGCACCGACTTTTCCATCCGCGACATTTTTGCGGCGTTCCATAACGGCGAGACTTCATACGAAGGCGTCACCGCCGAGCAAATCTACCCGCAGCTGACACGTTACCTGCTCAACATGCACGATAGGGGTGTATTCTTCCGCGACCTGTCCGGCGGCAACATCCTGGTCACCAAGCTTGAAGACGGCCAGCTCGCGTTCTCGCTCATCGATACCAACCGCGCCCATTTCTTCAATCATGGCATCCCTTTGTCCAAGCGGCTTTCAGACCTCACGCGCGTATGCGTCAAGCTGCCCTGGCATAGCCGCGAGCAACTGGTCGGCATGTACCTCAAAGCCATGAAGCAGGAGTTCGGCTGGCGCCAGCGCCTGCCCTTTCACCTGTACGATTTCAAGGTGGGCATGAAAAAACGCGTGGGCCGCAAAGCCATCAAGCGCCTGTTCAAAAATAAATAGCGCTTTATTTGAATTAATTGGGCTAGAAGCGTTGACAGGCATGGCCTGGATCATTAATATAGCGGCTCTTTTTCGGGGGTATAGCTCAGCTGGGAGAGCGCTTGCATGGCATGCAAGAGGTCAGCGGTTCGATCCCGCTTATCTCCACCAAAAATAGATGCCCGGAACCATCCGGGCATCTGACGATGAAGTCCCCATCGTCTAGAGGCCTAGGACATCGCCCTTTCACGGCGGTAACCGGGGTTCGAATCCCCGTGGGGACGCCAGCATAAAAAACCCAGCATCCGCTGGGTTTTTTATTGCCTTACACCCTACCGCGTCACGGAAATCCCCAACCTGATCTGGGTTTCCCTGTCCTTGTCGTAATCAAGCAGGGTCTCGCCGTACCCGGAGAAAATCTGCAGATGGGCGAAGGTACCGGTGCGCGACAGGATGCGGTCGCTCAAGGGATAGGAAATATCCAGCTGGCCCGTCGCATAGCCTTTCGTGCCCTGCCGGTAAAGCCCGGTGACCATCAGGCCGTCTTCGCGGCCGTAGCGCAATTGCCAGTCCGCATAGCCGCGGTAATGCTGGATATCGGAATTCTCATCCTTGTCGATATAGGCGTAGATTTTGGGGGAGAACGTCAACCGGCGGCCGTTGGCAAAATCGAGGTGCCAGCTCGGGCGCACATAGGCGGTATTGAGCGAGCGCGAATCCACCCCGCCCTGCCCGTTCGACTCGTGCTCTATGCCAATGCGCCAACTGTCGGGGAACAGCCCCTTAGAGCTGCCCGCCCAACGGTAGAACAGCCCGGGCCGGTAGCTGGTATCGCGGAACGGGCTGGAATCGCCGCCGATGTCCCACAAGGTGGTCTGCGTGTAGCTGAAGTAGAGGTTGCTCAGGAACGGCGCATATTGCGCCACGGAGCCCTTGGGCTCGAACGGCCGGTATTTGAAGCTGATCTGGAAGCGCGCATCTGCGCCATGATCATCGCCGTTGCCGAACAAGAAGTAGATGGGCTCCTCGGGGCTCAATGCCGGTTCGTCGTCAGGCGCGGCGATGACGACCTGCGGCGCCGCATTGCTGCTTGCCACGGGCTCCGCCGCCACCTGCGGCTCAACCGCTGCCGCCACATTTTCATTGCTGGCGACCAGCAGCACGGTATTGGAGGATTGCTCGATCAAGGCCGCTCGCACCACGCCGACGAAATCCTGCCGCGGAGTGCCGCTATACACCTTGCTGACTTGGTTGCTATTGCCGTCCTGCGCCGTCAGCTCGATTTCATCGCTGACGCCGGCGCCTGAAAGCTTCAAGCGCATACTGGCAGGCCATGCAGGGATGTTCTGCGGCTTGACCACCTGGAATGACACAGGTTGGCCAATGCTGATTGTTTCGCCCTGTGCGACAACCAGCCATTGCTCTTCAGCCCATGCCTGGGATGATAGCAACAACATGACGGGCGCCATGATGATGGCGCGATGATATTGAAAAAAAGGCATGTTCGTCCTGACCGTGGATTAATACAGATAGCCATATATTAAACATGGATGGCTCAAGTTGGACAGTTCAGGCGTGAATTGGTGCCGCGTCATGCTCGGCTACATGGTGCTCGATATAGCCCAATGCAGGCTGGAAGAAGGCAATTTCCTCAGGGCGCCAGTTGCACCCCCCTTCCCGCAGCATGGTAGTGACGGCGACGATATGACCGTCAGCGTTCCTGACAGGTGCAGCGAGGTAATTGCGTCTATGGATATCGCATCCTTGCTTCAATGCTTCATGCACGGAAACGGAATAGGAAAGCGCCGCATATTGCAAGGACTCTTCCAGCGATATGCCCAAGCGCGCGCGGAGGAATACATAGCCCTTATCGATGACGTGCGTAAAAATAGCCGAAGCCGAGAAGATATGCTGGATGCTGTGAAGAAGCCGGTAGCTTTTAAATGCGGGCGGCGTATTGATTAATTGCAATCGCTCAATTAATAAAACAAACCCATGCGCCCCTATATATGGGTTACATATAGGTTCATCAAGAGTATGATAATCAATTGACACTGTCCGCCTTGCTGCTGGCTCGGCACGACAGCGCAGTTGCTTGGGCTATCACGAAAATGAAGATGCTTTCAATTCAATTTTGACAACGATTTTATAGTAAATAAGAAATTATCAATTGTCAACAATTAAATCAATATTTATTTATGAAAACCCCTACTCCCCCTGAAGTCGAGAACGAATCACTGTATTTTTCATGTAAAGAGCTGGCTGAGCTGCGCTTGCCCGGCAAGCCAGGAACCCGCCAAGGTTGGGATGTCATCGTCAATGCGGAAAAATGGCCCTATATCGAAGTGGCGAGCAGAGGCAGGAAAGGCCGCACGAAGAAATACCATCCCCCGGCGGAACTGCTGCAATTAATCAATAAGCAATATCCCAATGGCCGCCCGGCACCCCACCGCTACAGTACCGGCTCCGGAGCCAAGGCGCATGTGGCGAATGATTACGTCGTCTCCTCCAGCAGGGTGGCGAGATATGACAAACCCAACTACCGTTACGAATCGCTTGAAGAGTACCTGGTGGAAAGCATCGATTTCAATCCGGCCAGCAGCCAGCTGGATACGCCCTACCAGCACCTGAAGATATTCACGGTCAGGGGCACCAGCCTGGAGCCTTCCATGCATGACGGGGACGAGGTGCTGGTGGATATACGCTGCCGCTCTTTCGACGACAATGCCGTGTTCGTGATCGGCCAGAACGATTTCATCCGCATCAAGCGGGTACAGCTGCGCCTGGATGGCACGGTGGTGGTCAGGAACGATAACGACGGCGACCTGCCGCCAGAGGTCTATACCGCGGAAGAAGCCAAGCGCTTCAAGGTCATCGGCAAGGTGATCCCGTTCAAGTTCGGCCGCTTCAAGCTGTAGCGCCGCAAACTATAGTGCGAGTGCCACCAGGCGCTGTAATACCGCAGGGTTGGGCAGCGGTTGCAATAACCCTTCCTCGTAAGCCGCTATCCTCAGCAGCGGCTTGAATGTATCGGCCAGCTCGTTGCTTTTCAAAAGAAAATCGGGATTGCTCGGCCGGCCGTATTGCTCATGTCCCTGCATGAAGGTTTCGTAGACCAACACCCCTTGAGGCGCCAGGCTGCCCGCCAATACAGGCAGCAACGGCCGGTGCAGGTAGCGGCATACCACGATGGCATCGAAATATTCGCCAACATAAGGCCAAGCGCCTTGCTCGAGGTCGTGTACCTGCACCTCAATGTCGGGAGCCTGGCTTTTCAATATAGCCAAGGCCTCGGCATCACAATCCACTGCGGTTACCCTGAAGCCCTGCCGTGCAAGCCAGACGGCGTTGCGTCCAGCGCCGGAGGCCACGTCCAACACCCGCCCTCCGGGCTTGATATAGTGACTATGCTCAACAAGCCATGCCGAAGGACATGGCGCTTGCATGGTTGAAAGGTTCATGCAGCTAGGCCTCGAGAATGTGGATTTGCTCAGTGCGCACTGCTAGCCGGACCGGTTGCTGGATGGCCAGCGGAATGGTGGCCGGACATTGCAATTCCAGTATATCGCTTGTCCCGGGCAAACTGACGCTGACCAGCCAATGCTCACCCAGGCGGACCAGGTGGCTGATATTGCCGGCAAGGCTGCTTGGCTCGCCTGTCGATGCTGCCAGTCGTATTGCTTCTTGCGGCAGGCACCAATGCAGGGTTGTACCAGCTGGAAGAATGCGTTGCAACTCTAGCTCCTGGTCGCCCACCGCCAGCACGCTGCGCGCCCCGGAAGTGCGTACTATCGTGCCGGAGAAGATGTTGCGCACCCCGATCAATCCGGCCACGGCACGGTTCAAGGGCTGCTTCACTACAACGTCTGGAGTTCCCTCTTGCAGGATGCAGCCTTGCCCCATCACGGCAATCTTGTCCGCGAGCAGCTGGGCCTCGTTGAGGTTGTGCGTGACCAGAATCATGGGAATGTTGAGTTGCGGCTTGAGCATCGCCAGGACGCGGTACAGGCCATCCCGGGTGATGCTGTCTAAAGCCGAGAAAGGCTCGTCCAGCAACAAGATGCGGGGCTGGGCTGTCAAGGCGCGCGCCAGCGCAACGCGCTGCTGCTGGCCGCCGGAAAGCTCGGCTGGCTTACGCTGTGAGAATGCAGCCAGCTGCACTTTTTCCAGCCATTCCCTGGCGCGTGCCGACTGCTCCTGCTTGGGCAAGCCGTGCAAGGCTGCCGCGACATTCTGCAGCGCCGTCATGTGGGGGAACAGGCCATAGTGCTGCGGGACATACCCGATGCGGCGTTGCTGGGGTTTCAGCCTGACTTGATCGCTGAACCAGGTGTCGCCGTTGAGGCTGATGATGCCGGATTCGGCATGCTGCAGGCCTGCGATCATGCGTAGCAAGGTGGACTTGCCGCAGCCCGACGGCCCGAGCAAGGCCAGCAGCTCGCCGGCCCTGCAATGCAGTGCGGCATCGAGGGCGAAAGGCCGCTGTTGCCGGATGTCCAGCCGCAGTTCAGATTTCATGGTAGTTCCCTCGGCGGCCAAAGCGCTTGGAAAGGCTATTGGCCAGCGCGAGCACGATGATGGAGAACAGCAGCAGCATCAAGGACATGCTGCCTGCCGCATCGAAATCCAGCGCCTGCACCCGGTCGTAGATGCTGATCGCGATGGTCTTGGTTTCGCCAGGCAAGCTGCCGCCCACCATGAGGACGACGCCGAATTCGCCCAGCGTGTGCGCAAACGTCAGCACCATGGCAGTGACGATGCCGGGCCAGGCCAAGGGCAGCTCCACGGTCAGCAAGGTGCGCAGCGGGGACATGCCGCAGCACGCCGCGGCATCGCGCACTTCCTGCGGAATGGATTCAAACCCGCGCTGGATCGGCTGCACGGCAAACGGGATATTGACGATGATAGAGGCGATCAACAAGCCGGAAAAATGGAACACCAGCAGGTGGCCGGTCCATTGCATCAGCCACTGCCCGAGCCATGACTGGCTGCCGAGGCCGACCAGCAGGTAATAGCCCACCACCGTGGGCGGCAGGACCAAGGGCACGGCCAGCAAGGCCTCTACCACCGGCTTTCCCGTGAACTGGCGGTAGGCCAGCCAGCGTGCGGCCAGCAACGCCAGCGGCACCAGCACGATAATGGTCATGACGCCCAGCTTGAGCGACAGCCCGAGAGCGATCCAATCCATCAGCGTTTATTCGCCGGGCAGGACGAAGCCGTAGCGGCTGAATACTTGCCGTGCCGCAGGTTGTTGCAGGAAGCCATAGAATGCCTTGGCATTGCTGCCGGAGTTCTTGAGCAATACCATGCGCTGGCGTTGCGGGCTGTGCCAGCTTTCAGGGATTTCTGCATATTTCACGGTATTGACCAGTTGAGGTGATTTCACCAGCGATAGCGCCACAATGCCGCCGTCCGTAGAGCCGCTGGTGGCAAACTGGGCTGCCTGGGCGACATTTTCCCCCAGCACCAGCTTGGGCTGGATCTGCTCCCAGATGCCCGCATGCTTCAGCACTTCGACCGCGCGGCGGCCGTAAGGCGCATGCTCGGGGTTGGCAATGGCAAAGCGTTGCAGTTTGCCAGCCTTCAAGGCCGCCTGTAAACCCTTGAGTTCGGGGTCGACTTCCAATGCGGCCTGCTTGAGAGTCACGATGACCAGGTGGCCGGTAGCGTACAATACGCCCTCGTCCCGGGTGAAGCCGCCGCTATTGAGCTTGGCCACATACTCCTCATCCGCGGAAAGGAAAAGTTCGAAGGGCGCGCCATTGCTGATCTGCGTCGTGATGGAACCGGAGGAGCCGTAGGTGACGGCAGGCTTTTCCCCGCCTTGTTTCTCGAATGCCTGGGTAAGCTCCTCGAGGACGAACTTGAGGTCGGCTGCCGCCGCGACGCGCGCCGGATCCGCGTGCGCGGCCAGGCTGAATACCAGGCCCAGGAACAAGGCCAGGCGCAAGGCGATTGATTTCATGGTGATATGCTTTCTTTGAAAAATGGCGGGTTGATGAATGACTGCATTATTTTCTTTGGAATATAACGAAATATTATAATAAAGCCGGTCAAAAAAGAACATGTCTATACAAGCTCCTCACCAGGCATTGCTGGAATGGCACGATGGCCAGCCCTATTCTGCGCATTTCGGCGACGTGTATTTCTCGCGTGCAAGCGGGCTGGAGGAAACGCGCCACGTATTCCTCGGCCACAACCAGCTTGCGGAACGCTGGCAAACCATGCAGCAGGACGCATTCACCATCGTCGAGACCGGTTTCGGCACCGGGCTCAACTTCCTCTGCGCCTGGCAATTATGGGAGCAAACCGCGCCTCCCAATGCAAGGCTGCATTTCGTCAGCATCGAGAAATTCCCGCTTGGCCACGCCGACCTCGCCCGCGCATTGGAGTTATGGCCTGAGCTAGGGCATTACAGCACGGCTTTGCTTTCCGAATACCGCCAGATCGTCCCCGGCTGGCAAAGGCTGGTGTTTTGCCAGGGACGGGTGCAGCTGACAATATTGATTGGCGATGTGCTCGCATTGCTGCCGCAATTGAGCAGCCGCGCCGACGCCTGGTTCCTGGACGGCTTCGCACCTTCGCGCAACCCGGAAATGTGGCAGGAGGCGCTGTTCGCCAACATGGCTGCCTTCTCGCACAAGCAGACCACCTTTGCCACGTTCACCAGCGCAGGCATCGTCAAACGCGGCCTCCAGGCCGCCGGCTTCGAGGTGCGCAAGGTCGCCGGACACGGGCGCAAGCGCGAAATGCTCTGCGGCCGGTTCACGCGGGGCGAACGCCCCGCCAGGCAAGCCGGGCGCGCCATCGTCATCGGCGGCGGCATTGCCGGCACCGCCAGCAGCCACGCGCTTGCCGAGCGCGGCTGGCAGGTCAATCTGGTCGAGCAGGAGCCGGCGCTGGCCCAGCATGCCTCAGGCAACCCGGTGGGCGTGCTCTACCCCAAGCTCGCGCGCAAGGACGTGCCGCTGGGCCGCCTTTCGCTTGCAGGGTATCTGCATAGCCTGCGCCTGCTCCGGCAGCTTGGGCTGGATGCAGCCTTCCATGCGCGCTGCGGCATGCTGCAACTGGCTTTCGACCAACGCGAGCTGGAGCGCTGCCGGACCATCGCCGAGCAGGGGCTTTCACCCGAACTGCTGCACTGGGTCGACCGGGAACAGGCCGGCAGGATTGCGGGCATTGCCTTGCAATATGGCGCCCTGCATTTCCCCGAGGCCGGCTGGGTCAGGCCGAGGGCTTATTGCGAAGCGCTGGCCGCGCACGCCAACATCACGCGGACATTTGCCGCGCGCGCCACCGAGTTAAGGCAGCACGGCAACGGCTGGCAGGTATGGACGGGTGAACAGCTATTGGACGAGGCAGACATCGTCGTCGTCGCCAATGCCGCGCAAGCTGCCGGCTTTGCCCAGACCCGCCATTTGCCGCTGGAGCAGGTACGCGGGCAGATCAGCCAGCTCAAACATGTCGCTGGTGCACCGGTGCTGCATACCCTGCTGTGCACGGACGGCTACATCAGCCCGTTGATCGATGACGGCTATTGCCTGGGAGCGACTTTTGTCCCGGGAGACACCGCGACCTCGGTGCGCGATGAAGAGCACGAGCAGAACCTGGACATGCTCAAGCGCATGGCGCCGTCGCTATACGCCGCCCTGACGCCGCAATCGCCTCAAGGCCGGGCCGCCATCCGCTGTACCAGCCCGGACTACCTGCCGTTAGTGGGTCCGGTACTGGATGCCGCCCTGCTGGAGGCCAAGCCGCCGCGTTACACTGCCGATCCGGCCTCCAGCCTGCCTTGGCTGCCAGGGCTGTACGTCAATACCGGCCATGGCTCCAAAGGGCTCACCACCGCCCCGATCGCGGCGGAAATGCTGGCCTGCGCCATCCATCACGAACCCGCCCCGGTCGATAGCGAGCTGCTTGCCGCCCTGGACCCCAATCGCTTCGCGTTGCGCAAACTGGGATTGAAGCGCCTGGTGCGCGGCCTGGCATGCCACCCGCTGCGTTGATTGTCTTTAATATGGTTTAATGCAGGGCATGAATCCAGACCAGCTATTCCATGCGGCCCTTGATGCGCACCGCCAGGGTCAACTGAAACAGGCGGAACAGTTCTACCGGCAGTTGCTGGCCGCCGCTCCCCGGCATGCCCATGGATTGCATTATTACGGCGTACTCTGCCACCAGTCCGGCAGGCACCAGCAGGCTATCGAATTGATAGCCAACGCCATCCGCATCAACCCAGGCGATGCCGACCAGCGCAACAACCTCGGGCTGGCGCTGCGCGCCGGCGGCCAGCTTGATGCCGCCATCCACCAATTCCGCCAGGGCCTGGCATTGGCGCCTGGCGACGGCGACCTCTGGCAGAACCTCGGAGCGGCGCAATATGCGGCAGGCGACCTTGCCGCTGCAAGGGCTGCGTACATTGAAGCAAGGCAGCGCTCGCCGCAGGATGCAGACATCCATGCCGGGCTGGGCAATGTGTTGCAGGCCCTGGGCAACCAGGCACAGCAGGCGGGCCATTTCGCCGAGGCCGAACGGCATTTCCGCGACCTCGTTGCGTTGCAGCCGGGCAACGCCGCGTGGCACTACAACCTCGGCAACGCCTTGCGCGAACAGGGACAGGCAGCCCTGGCGGCGGAAAGCTACCGCCGCGCGCTGGCAATCGCCCCGGACGATGCGGATGCGCACAACAACCTGGGCAACGTATTGCGCGAGCTGCAGCAACTGCCTGAAGCCGTCGCCTGCTACGAGCGGGCGCTGGCGATCAATCCCAGGCTATACCATGCCCGCGTGCATTTGGTGCACCAGCGGCAGCACCTCTGCGATTGGCAACACCTCGATGCCGATATTGCCGAGATCAGGCGCTGGGTCAACGACATTCCCGAGGCCCAGGTGTCGCCGTTCGCCTTTCTCTCCATGCCTGGCACCACACCTGCGGAGCAGCTCAAATGCGCGCAGAACTGGACGAACAACCGGCACGGACAGCTGTTATCTGCAACGCCATTAACACAAGCAAGTTTACTGCAAACAAAGTCCCGAACCGGCGGAAAGCTGCATATCGGCTACCTGTCCTGCGATTTCCGGCTGCATCCGCTCGCCTCGCTCGTCACCGAGATGCTGGAACTGCACGACAGGGAACATTTCAAGGTCAGCGCTTATTCCTATGGAGTGGATGACCGCACCCCTGCAAGATTGCGCCTGCAACAAGCCGTCGACCACTTCGTCGATATCCGCCCGCTGTCGTTGCAAGCCGCCGCAGAGAGGATACATGCCGACGAGGTGGACATCCTGATCGACCTCACCGGCTATACCCAGTCCAGCCGCAGCGGCATACTGGCGCTTCGCCCTGCGCCGGTACAAGCCTCCTGGCTAGGGTTTCCCGGTACCATGGGGGCGCCCTTCGTCGACTACCTGATCAGCGACGCGGTCATTACGCCTGAAACCGAGCAAGATCATTATTCGGAGCGGCTGGCATTGCTGCCTCATGCTTACCAGCCCAACGACCGCAAACGCCCGGTGGCCCCGGCGCCCAGCCGGGAGTCCTGCGCCCTTCCTGAAAATGCGTTTGTGTATTGCTGCTTCAACCAAGGCTTCAAGATTACGCCCGGAATGTTTTCCTGCTGGATGCGGCTGCTGCAAGCGACTCCTGGCAGCGTGCTCTGGCTATTGCAAGGCCACCCCGAGGCCAGCCGGAATCTGCGGCAGGCGGCGGAAAGCCATGGCATTGCGGCTTCGCGCCTAGTCTTCGCCCCGAGGGTGCCGATGGATCAGCATCTTGCCCGGCATGCCCATGCAGACCTGTTTCTCGATACTATCCCCTACAATGCCCATACCACGGCAAGCGACGCCTTGTGGATGGGCGTCCCGCTGATCACATGCCGCGGCGGCACCTTCGCCAGCCGCGTGGCTGCCAGCCTGCTGCAGGCTGTTGGCCTGGGCGAGCTCGTGACAACGGGCCTGGCAGCCTATGAAGCGCTGGCGCTGAAACTTGCCCATGAGCCGGCGCTGTTAAAGCAGTACCGGGACCAGTTGCTGAGCACGCGCGAGCATTCGGCGCTTTTCGATACCGGGCGCTTTACCCGCGACATTGAAGCGCTTTACCTCAGGCTATTGCAGTTGAAGCAAGGCTAGCTCCCTCAGGCTCGGCAGGCAGGCTGCTCAGCATTGCCATGGCGGCGATATTGATGTCGGCCACCAGGATGCTGCTCAAGCCGCCATCCGCATCGAATAAGGGTAAGGATACCGTGAGGCAGAAATCCTCGGTCGCGGTGGATAGGTAGATGCTCGAGATATAGGGGTTGAGCGAGTCGCGCACCGCTGTGTAATAAGCCTGCAGGCTGCGGTCGGCCCCTGCCCCGCCCGCCTTGATCTTGCCGTACATATTGGGATTGATCCAGTTTGCGAAACGCTGGCTGCCGTCCGGGTTGAGCTCGAACACCACTTCGAAGAACGGATAGTCGGAGAAGCAGCTATCCAGGCAATGCGCATCCGCATTGCGCGGCATGGTCTGCAGCAGCTTGAGCGCATTGAGCGCGCGCGATTGCCAGTTAATGTATTCATCGCTGCGGGGAATGACCAGGCGTGGCGGGTCCGACTCCACGACAATGATGCTGCCGATATTGGATTTGCCGATTTTCTTGAGCGAGGCGGCGCGCTCGGCTGCTGCCACGCTATTGGAAATGCGCCCCTGGTTGCCGTTGACCACCGCGATGGAGACGCTCGCGACCGGGTGGTCCTTGCCGTCTTCGGTAGTAAAGAAGCCGCGCTCCAGGTCGCTGCTGTCGTACAGGTGCACCGCCAGTGCCTGGAAGTGGCTCACCACCTTCAATAGCAAGTTGACCAGCCCCGGGTCCTCATGATCCAGGATCAAGACGAAATCATCCCCGCCGATATGGCCGACCAGCACGCCTGCACGGTTGTTGAACTCCTGGCGCACGATCTCGGACAACAGGCGGATCATGGCATCGCCGCGGATGAAGCCGTAACGGTCGTTGTAGGCCTTGAAATGGTCGAGATCGATATAGACCAGCTGCGTAGTGGGATTGTTGCGCAAGCTCACATCCAGGGACTGGCGCAATGTCGGCCCTGTGGTGAGGTGACTCAAGGGGTGCAGGTTGCCCGAGCTGGTCTTGCGGCTGATGATCTGCGACATGATTTCCAGCGGATGCACAATGCCGATATAGACGCCATCGTCGCTGACCATGATCCAGGGCTCGATCTCGCCGCGTTCCAGGTACAGGCCGCGCGCCAGCGTGGCCGAAGGCATGCGCGAAGTGATCATACGCGGCAATGGGTCGCAGTAATTGCCCAAGGCATCGTTGCGGTAGGTGAACACCTTGCCGCGCTTCAGCAATCCGATAGGCCGCAAATTGTCCAGCACCACGGCGCAGGCCACGTCCGGGTTTTCAATGAACATCTTCCGGGCTTGGTCTATGGGAGTGTTGACCTCGATGGTGATGCCGCGGCTGACGAATTCGTTGATGCGGAATTCATCCGGGATCGAGGAGCGATGAGACTCATCCCGCGCCGGCAGCGCCGTCACCATTTGGGCCGGCACTGCTTCGGGCTTGGCAAAATAGAATCCTTGCGCATACACCAGGCCGAGATCCTGGCAATAGGTAATATCCTCCACGCGCTCCAGCCCCTCGGCCACGATTGTGCATCCCAGGCGCTGCGCCATGGAGATGATCGCCTCCAGCAGCACGGTGCGCACGCGGCTGCCTTGCGCCTCGTGCACGATGGCCCTGTCGATCTTGATGAAATCCGCCTTGACGACCGCCAGGGTACTCAGGCCGTTGAAACCCGAGCCCATATCGTCAAGCGCGATGCGCAACCCCTGGGTGCGGATCACGTCGCAGTGCTTGGCTAGCACCTCGGGCGACACTTCCTCGCTTTCCACGATTTCGATCACCACGTCGCGGTGCTCCATGCCGTGGCGGTCAAGCGCATCCAGCATCACCGACAGCCAGTCCCCGCGCATGATGGTTTGCGGCAAGACGTTGATGAACAAGGGAGTGCCGTGGGGAATAGCCTTGGCCTTGCCCGCCAGGGCAAGGTCCTGACACACCATGTCGAGCTCGACGGCGCGGTTCACTTGCCTGGCCAGGCGGAACGCATCCTCGCCGCTCAACATCCTGCCATCGGGGTCACGCAAGCGGCACAAGGCCTCGTAACCGAAAATCTTGCCGTTCTGGGTGAAATCCACGATGGGCTGAAAGTGCATTTCCACGTGCCGGCTCAAGTCTTCCAGCAGCCACGGGTGCCGCATGCGGGCATAAAAGGTATTGAACGGCATGACGCCGGTCATCAGCTCTTCGATACCCTGGCTGCCGTCCGGCCCATACCAAATGTAAGCCTCCTCGAGCACTTGCTCCGTATATTCGAGCGAGACCTTGTCGAGGATATGCAGGAGTTCCTGGTCGTGGTCGCAAGGGAACGCCAGCACCACAGGCGACGCTCCCTGGGAGGCATGCGCTTCGGAGGCTGATTGCAAGGGGCTGTTCAAGAGTTTTATATAGAGCTGCATGGCCTGTTCATACGCAAAAGTGGGGAAATTCTGCATGAGGCAATGCAATCCTTATGCCAACGACATGACGTGATGATGCTTTTGTCCATTTTTTGCAGAACCGCCCTGTCATTCATGGAAATCTGGCCTGCAATCCTGTTTCGCCCTGCCGGCACCCCGCTCAATGCAGGAGGCATGCCAGGAATGGCGCCTTGAATTGGTGCGCGCGCCGGGCTGCGGTGCAATGGGCGCACCAGCATGGAGCCTGCGCCTTGTGATACAGTAGGCACAAACAAAAATCAGGAAGGCAACATGGCGGCAATCGACATCACCCCCATACTCAAGTTCATGGTCGAGAAAAACGGCTCCGACCTATTCTTCAGTACCGGCACCGCCATCCATATCGACATCGAAGGCCAGACCATCCCGATCAATGCCCAGGTCATGGCGCCGGGCATGGTGAAGGAAATTGCCTATGCCCTGATGTCGCCAGCCCAGCAAAAGGAATTCGAACAGACGCTGGAGATGAATTTTGCCCTCAGCCTGCATGGCCTTGGGCGCTTCCGCATCAATGTCTTCCGCCAGCGCGGCGAGGTGGCGATGGTGGTCCGCTATATCAAGCACATCATCCCCAGCCTGCAAAGCCTGGGGCTGCCTCCCGTATTGAACGAGCTCATCATGCGCCAGCGCGGACTGATCCTGGTGGTGGGTGCGACCGGCTCGGGAAAATCCACGACGCTTGCCTCCATGATCGACCATCGCAACGCCAGCCGCGATGGCCACATCCTGACACTGGAAGACCCGATCGAGTTTATCCACGACCATAAGAAATCCGTCGTGGACCAACGCGAAATCGGCATCGATACCCTGAGCTTCGAGAATGGCCTGAAGAACGCCATGCGGCAAGCGCCTGACGTCATCCTCATTGGCGAGATCCGCGACATGGAAACCATGAAGCACGCGATTTCGTATTCCGAGACCGGTCACCTCTGCCTGGCTACATTGCATGCCAACAACGCCAACCAGGCGCTCGAACGCATCCTGTCGTTCTTCCCGCCGGACGGCAAGCAAGGCATACAGCTCAGCCTCTCGCTCAACCTGGCGGCGATCATTTCCCAGCGCCTGGTTCCCGGGATCAAGGCCAAGCGCGTCGTCGCCACGGAAGTGCTCATCAATACGCCCTACATTGCCGAGCTTATCCTCAAGTCCAAGCTGGAAGAGGTGAAGGAAGTCATGGCCAACAACCAGGACATCGGCATGCGCACCTTCGACCAGTCCCTGTTCGAGCTCTTCAGCCAAGGCGACATCTCGGAAGGCAATGCGCTGGCAAGCGCCGATTCGCGCAATGACTTGTCGCTCAAGATCAGGTTCACGAACGAAAGTGCGAAGGGGGAATTCGGCGCCTAGCGCCGGTGCGTACGGCTATTGCCCGCGCACAACTATTGCCAAAGAGCGTCAGGGTTTATAATGCTCCCCATGAATCCCGACCTCTACAAACTGCAGCCCTATCCTTTCCAGCGCCTGCGCGACCTGTTTGCAGGCACGGTGCCCAACTCGGAATACCAGCCGATCAATTTATCCATTGGCGAACCCAAGCATGCCACGCCGGCCTTGGTTTCCTCGGCGCTGGCCGACAACCTGGCCGGCCTTGCCACCTACCCCACCACGCTCGGCATTGCCAAGCTGCGCGAGGCGATTTCCAGCTGGATCGCGAAACGCTACGATATCCCGGCACTGAACCCGGATACCGAGATCATCCCGGTCAACGGCAGCCGCGAAGCCCTGTTCGCATTCGCGCAAACCGTGATCGACAGCAGCCTGCCGCAGCCCGTAGTGATCAGCCCCAATCCCTTCTACCAGATATACGAAGGCGCGGCATTGCTGGCGGGAGCGGAGCCCTATTTCCTCAACACCCTGCCCGGCAACGATTTCGGCATGGCGTTCGAAACCGTGCCGGAAAGCGTCCTGCAACGCACGCAGCTCGTGTACGTCTGCTCGCCCGGCAACCCATCCGGCAAGGTATTGAGCCTGGAGCAATGGAAAGAGATATTCGCCCTCTCCGACCGCTACGGCTTCGTGATCGCCGCTGACGAATGCTATTCGGAAATCTATTTCGACGAAACCGAGCCGCCCTTGGGGGCCTTGCAGGCCGCGCGCCTGCTCGGACGCGACTACAGCCGCCTAGTGGTGTTCAGCTCGCTGTCCAAGCGCTCGAACGTGCCGGGCATGCGCTCGGGCTTCGTCGCGGGCGATGCGAAAATCCTCGAGAAATTCCTGCTCTACCGCACCTACCACGGCTGCGCCATGAACCCTGCCGTGCAGGCCGCCAGCGTCGCAGCCTGGCAGGACGAAGTGCACGTGGTGGAAAACCGCCGCCTGTATGCGGAGAAATTCGCCGCCGTCACGCCGGTATTGCAGGAGGTATTGGATGTGGAACTGCCGGACGCCGCCTTCTACCTCTGGGCCTATACCGGCCAATCGGATACGGACTTCGCGTTACGGCTATACCGCGACTATAACGTCACGGTTCTGCCGGGCAGTTTCCTCGCGCGCGAGGCGCACGGCGTCAACCCCGGGCATGGCTTCATCCGCATTGCGCTGGTCGCGTCACTGGCTGAATGCATGGAGGCCGCCGAGCGCATCCGCCAGCTGGCGAAGTCCTCCTAGACTGCCGACAGGAACTCGCTGATCGCGCGCTGCGCCTGGCCGTACAAGTCCGGCGCCAGGCAGTCCAGAACCAGGGTGTCGTCCATGCCGCGCAGCCAGGTGAGCTGGCGCTTGGCAAGCTGGCGCGTGGCGGCAATGCCCTGCGCTTTCCATTCCTCGTAGCCAATATTGCCCGCGATATATTCCAGCGTCTGCCGGTAGCCCACGCAGCGCATGGAGGTCATGTCCGGGCGCAGGCCCGGGTATTTTTTCAACAGCCCCTGCACTTCCTCCAGCAAGCCGCCCTGCATCATGGCAGTGAAGCGCTCGGCAATCCGCGCATGCAGCACGGAGCGATCCGAGGGCTGCAGGGCGATCTTGAGCAGGCGGTAAGGCAGGGCTTCGGCAGCCTGCTGCCGGTGCAGGGCCGTCATGGTCTGCCCCGTCAACCGGTACACTTCCAGCGCACGCTGTATGCGTTGCGAATCCGTCGGCTGCAATCGCGCAGCGGTTTCCGGGTCTATCGCGGCAAGTGCGGCATGCATGCCCGGCCAGCCTATCCCGGCCGCCTCCCGATCCAGTTCTGCACGGACCCCGGCATCGGCTTCCGGCAAACCGCTCAAGCCTTGCTCCAATGCGCGGAAGTACAGCATGGTGCCGCCGACCAGTAACGGCACCCTGCCCCTGTCTGCGATCTCCGCCATCAGGCGCAAGGCATCCGCGCGGAACTGCGCGGCAGAATACGCCTGCATGGGGTCGATCACATCGATCAAGTGATGAGGCGCCTGCTGCAGTATGTCCACCTCCGGCTTAGCCGTACCTATGTCCATATCATGGTAAACCAGGGCCGAATCGACGCTGATGATTTCCAGCGGCATGGATTGCACCAGCTCCACCGCGAGGCCGGTTTTGCCGCTGGCAGTCGGCCCCATGAGGAAGATGGCGGGAGGATGGGAAACGGGCATGCTCAATGCGGTACTTATGAACTTAATAAACGCAGCAAGCTATTTGCCGCGCATGAACATCTTGTCCAGCTCACCCATGGTCATCTGGAACCAGGTCGGCCGGCCATGGTTGCACTGCCCGGAACGTTCGGTGGCCTCCATGTCGCGCAACAGCGCGTTCATTTCGGGAATGGTGAGGATACGGTTGGCCCTTACCGCGGCATGGCAGGCCATGGTGCCGAGCAACTCGTTGCGGCGCTCGGTGAACGCGCGGCTGGCGCCGTATTGCCGCAAGTCGGCCAGCACGTCTCTCGCAAGAGCGACTGCATCGGCATCCTTGAGCATGACCGGGATGGCACGCACTGCCAGCGTCGCCGGCGACAGCACGGCAATGTCGAATCCAAGCTGGGCCAGGCCATTGTCAGCAAGCGACTGCTGCTCCTGTACGGTCGCAACCTCCAGCCGGTCGGCATGAAAACTCACTGGCAGCAACAAGGGCTGCATGGCGACACGGCTGGCATCCAGCGCATTCTTGAGTTTTTCGTACATGATGCGCTCGTGCGCGGCATGCATGTCCACGACGATCAGCCCCAGCTTGTTCTGGGCCAGGATATAAACGCCATGGATCTGCGCCACGGCGAATCCCAGCGGGAAATCCTCCGCCTCGGCCCCGGCTTGGACCGTAGCGGCCAAAAGAGACGGCTGCGACGCGCCGTCGCCATCAACGGCCAGCTCTGCAACGGGTGTTGCCTGCTGCTGCAAATTGCCGAACAGGGTTTGGTAAAAATGGCTGGAAGCCTCGTTGGCACGAAGGTCGATATTGCTCTGGAAGCGCGGATAGCTGGAGGCGGAAACCGGCTCAGTCATTTGCCCATCCGCGGCAACGGCAGGCGCAATGCCAGGGACCAGGGAGCCGGGAAGCCCCACCGGCGCTGCCAGTGACTTGTTGAGGGCGTGAAAAATGAAGCGGTGCACCGATTGCCCGTCGCGGAAGCGCACCTCGGTCTTGCTCGGGTGGACGTTGACGTCCACCAGGGCTGGGTCGAGCTCGAGGAACAGGACGAATGCCGGGTGGCGGTCGTGATGCAGCACATCCTGGTAGGCCTGGCGTATGGCATGGCTGATCAGTTTGTCGCGCACGAAACGCCCGTTGACGTAGACGTACTGCGTATCACGCGCATGGCGGGAGAAAGTCGGCTTGGCGGCCATGCCCCAAAGCCTGAGTCCGGCGGCCGACTCGTCGAGGTAAAACGCCTCGGAGGCAAAATCCCGGCCCAGGATGTCCTCGAACCGCTTTTCCGCGCTGCCTGCGGCAAGCCGGGCGACGGCGCGGCCGTTATGCTGCAGGAGCATATTCACATCCGGACGCGACAGCGCCACGCGGCGGAACGCCTCCTCGCAATGGCCGAACTCGGTGTTTTCAGTCTTGAGGAATTTGCGCCGCGCGGGCGTATTGAAATACAGGTCCTGGATATCGACTATGGTGCCGGCGTCCAGTGCCGCAGGCTCGATATCTGTCAGAAAGGAGCCTTCGGAAGCAATGCGCCAGGCATGCTTTTCATCTGGGTAGCAACTGGTGATCTGGGTACGGGAAATCGCGGCGATGCTCGCCAGGGCCTCGCCGCGGAAGCCCAGGCTGGCGACGCATTCAAGGTCTTCCAGGCTGGCAATCTTGCTGGTGGCGTGGCGGGTCAATGCCAGGCGCAGCTCGTCGTGCGCGATGCCCCCGCCGTTGTCTGTGACCTTGATCTGCTTGATGCCGCCCGACTGCAATGCCACGGCAATATCGCTGCTGCCTGCATCCAGGCTGTTTTCCAGGATTTCCTTGAGCGCGGACGCTGGCCGCTCGACCACTTCGCCCGCGGCGATCTGGCTGATTAACTGGTCTGGTAATAGCTTGATGGATGGCATACTGGGATGAGGCAGGCTTCAAGGACAATCAAGCTGCCTATTCTACCCCGGCACGCCCATGCCAGGCTAATGTCTCAACCGCTCAAAGGCCGTCGATGAAGCGTAATCCGTATTTCTTGACGTCGGTATCGCCCACCACTTCCGTCTCCAGGCCGACCTTCTGCGCTAGCAGATCGACCGGCACGAACTCGGGAGGACGCACCAGCAGGTCATCCGACACCTGGCGCAGCGCCTCCACCGCCTTGCCCTGCAAATGGGCATCGCGGCCGTACTGGCTGCTGAAGGTGTCGAAAATCACATAAATGTTTTCCGCCGCCTTGAAGGCATACCAGGTCTTGGTTTCATCCTCTTCCTTGACCACGGGCAGGGTTTTTTTCAGAAAAATTTCAAGCTCTTGCCGCTTTTCCGGGCGTGCTTCCAACTTGATGTACAGCGCATATTTACTCATTGCATCGTTCCTCGGTTACCGCATTCACGTACTTTTGGTACGCACCTTTTGTGCCAGCCTGGGTTTGCCGGCTAGGGCCTGTCGTGCCGTTGGTCGGTGGACCCGGCAGCAAAGCCCCTATTTGCCATTGAGTTCCACGGTTTGCAAATACTCGGGAACCATGACATTCCATTGCTTTTCCTCTTCTATCCTGTGTCTGAGTGCATCCGCGGCAACAGGTTCACCGTGCACGATAAAGGTCTGCTTCGGCGGGTACGGGCATTGCGACAGCCATTGCATGATCTCCTGATAGTCGGCGTGCGCGGACAGGTTGTCTATCGAGGCGACCTCGGCGCGCATCGGCACGTACTCGCCATGGATCTTGACGCTTTCCGCCCCGTCGAGCAGCGCCGCGCCCCGGGTCCCGGCCGCCTGGAACCCGGCGAAGAGGACGGTGTTGCGCCGGTCGGGACCAAGCGCCTTGAGGTGGTGCACCACGCGCCCGCCGGACGCCATGCCGCTGGCGGCCAGAATGATGGCAGGCTCGCGCAATTCGTTCAAGGACATCGACTCCTCGATGGTGCTCACCACCTTGGCGACCTTCGCCAGCTCCCGGCACTGCGCCGCATTGAGCTTGTGCTGGGCATGGTGGGTAAGGAAGATCAGCGTCGCATCCACCGCCATCGGGCTGTTCAGGTAAACCGGGAGGTCGGGGATCAGCCCTTCCTGCTTGATCTTGTGTATGTAGTACAGCACTTCCTGCGCCCGCCCGACGGCAAACACGGGCACCAGCACAATGCCGCCGCGCTTGGCGGTACGGTTGATGACCTCTGCCAACTGGGTTTCGGGCGCGGCTTTCTCGTGCAGCCGGTTGCCATAGGTGGATTCCACCACGAGGTAGTCCGCCGCCTCGGGCGGTGTGGGCGCATAAAGCAACGGGTCTTCCATGCGCCCGAGGTCGCCCGAGAACAGGACGGAGGTCTGCTCGTCCTTCAGCAGCACCGTGCACGCGCCGAGGATATGTCCCGCAAGCTGTAGCTTGACGGTAATGCCGTCCAGGATTTCGGTATCTTGTCCCAGGGGTATGGCAACCAAGTGCTCCAATGCCGCCTCGGCGTCTTCCTTGGTGTAGAGCGGCAAGGCCGGCTTGTGCTTGGAATAGCCGCGCTTGTTGGCGTAGCGCGCCTCTTCCTCCTGCAGGTGGGCTGAGTCGCGCAGCAACAGCTGGCACAGCGACAAAGTGACTTCGCTGCAATAGACCTTGCCGCGGAAGCCTTGCTTGACCAGCAACGGCAGGTATCCCGTATGGTCGATGTGCGCATGGGTCAGCACCACCGCGTCTATCGTCGCCGGGTCGACCGGCAGCCTGGCCCAGTTCTTCAGGCGCAGCACCTTCAGGCCCTGGAACAATCCGCAATCGACCAGAATGCGGCGGTTACCGCTGGTCACGAGGTGCTTGGAGCCTGTCACTGTCCCGGCGGCGCCAAGAAAACTGATTTGCATGTTTATTTTTCTACCATTCTGGTTTTGGCCAAGGGCGGATTCGCCGCGAAATACTTCTTGATTCCCGAGAGGATGGAGCTCACCAGCTTGTCCTGGTGCGCGCTGTCGTTGAGCTTGCGCTCCTCCTCGGGGTTGGTGATGAAGGCGGTTTCGACCAGGATGGAGGGAATATCCGGGGACTTCAGCACCGCGAACCCGGCCTGCTCGACATGGCGCTTGTGCAGGGTGTTGATGGTGCCCATATGGTCCAGCACCAGCTTGCCCAGCTTGAGGCTGTCGTTGATGGTGGCGGTCTGAGAGAGATCGAGCAAGGTGCGGGCCAGGTTGGGGTCCTTGACGCCCAGGCTCACCCCGCCGATCAGGTCGGATTCGTTCTCGCGCTGCGCCAGCAGCCGCGCCATGGCGCTGGTCGCGCCTGTCTCCGACAATGCGAATACCGAGGAGCCGCGCGCTTGCGCGCTCAATGCCGCATCGGCGTGGATGGAGACGAACAAGTCCGCCTGCATTTTCCTCGCCTTGACGACGCGGCCGTGCAAGGGAATAAAGTAATCGCCGTCGCGCGTCAGCACGCCGCGCATATTGGGCTCGGCGTCGATCGCGGTTTTCAGCTTCTTCGCAATCGCCAGCGTCACGTTTTTCTCGTAAGAACCCTTGGCGCCCTTGGCGCCTGGGTCTTCGCCGCCATGGCCGGCATCGATGGCAATGGTGAGTATGCGCGCATCGGGCTTTTTATTGCTCGGAGGCGCGACCACCGCGGCTGGCTTGTCGGCGGAAGGCGAGCCGGGCGCGACGTCGGGAGTGACATCGGCGATAGCCGGGGGGGATTCCGGGGCCACCTGCAGTTCGGGCAAGGGCGCCTGCGCATTCTCTGGCTTGCCGCGCTGCTCCAGCATAGCCATCAAGGGGTCCTGGGCCGGGTAAATGTCCAGCACCAGCCTGTCCTTGTATTCGCCGGCGGGAGGCAAGGTGAAGACCTGCGGCTTGATTTCCGCCTTGAGGTCGACCACGATGCGGACGGTGCCGGGCTTGAAGTTGCCCACGCGCACCTGGCGGATATAGGGATCGTTCGGGTTGATTTTCTCGCCCAGGCCCTTGAGCACGGCGCCAAGCTCGACATTGTCCAGGTCCAGCACCAGGCGTTCGGGGTCTTTCAGCATGACCATGCTATGGCTGACCGGTTTGCTGGTTTCCAGCGTGATACGCGTGTAGTCCTCGGCAGGCCAAACCCGTGCCGCAGAAACCTGGATGACGTCGGCAGCGTAGACAGGCAACAGGCCCAGGGCGAACATCCACCCCAGCAGGCAAGCTAGGAAATAAGGTCGAGTTTTGTGAGGCATTGCTTTCCTGAATCAGTATTGGCGCTTGCTATGACCCGCCGGCCCTGCCCTTCGGGCTGGAGGCGGATATCGATGTCAGGCGCAGGCAACAGCTCCTGGGCCTTCTCCGGCCATTCGACCAGGCATAGGGACTCCGGGTTGAAATAATCTCTGAATCCGGCAGCGTCCCACTCTTCCGGATCAACAAACCTGTACAAATCAAAGTGATATAAGTTTAATCTAGAAACCGTATAAGGTTCAACCAATGTATAGGTGGGGCTCTTGACCTTGCCTTCGTGACCGAGCGCGCGCAATATGCCGCGCACCAGCGTGGTCTTGCCTGCGCCCAGGTCGCCATGCAGGTAGATATTGATCCCGGGCGTCAGCACCTGGGCAAGCTTGGCGCCCAATGCCATCGTCGCTGCCTCATCGGCCAAGGCCAGTGTAAAATTCTCACTCATATGTCTCAAACTTTAAACAACTGGGAATCCCTCGCGGCGGATATCAAGCGCTGGGGGCTGGAGCTGGGGTTCGGACAGGTCGGCATTACCGATACCGATCTGTCGGCCGCCGAGCCGCGCCACAGGGAATGGATCGCCCAAGGTTTCCATGGTGCCATGGATTATATGGCAAAACATGGGGAGAAACGTACCCGGCCTGCGGAATTGGTCCCCGGCACCATCCGCATCATTTCCGCCCGCATGGATTACATGCTGCCAAAAGCGCGCGACAGCGAAGAAGTCATGCGCGACTCCAACCTCGCCTTTATTTCACGCTACACGCTGGGGCGCGACTATCATAAAGTGCTGCGCAACCGCCTGCAGAAGCTCAGCGACATGATCGCGCAACAGGTGGGCGAGTTCGGCTACCGCGTGTTCACCGACAGCGCTCCGGTGCTGGAGGTCGAGCTGGCGCAAAAAGCGGGTTTGGGCTGGCGCGGCAAGCACACCCTGTTGCTGTCGAGGAATGCCGGCTCGTGGTTTTTCCTCGGCGAAATCTACACCGACCTGCCCTTGCCGATAGACGAGCCCATATCGGGCCATTGCGGCAAGTGCACCGCCTGCATCGACGTCTGCCCGACGCAGGCGATCGTCGCGCCTTACCAGGTGGACGCGAGGCGCTGCATCTCCTACCTCACCATCGAGCTCAAGGACAGCATTCCCGAAAATTTGCGGCCGCTGATCGGCAATCGCGTGTACGGCTGCGACGATTGTCAACTGACTTGCCCCTGGAATCGTTTTGCCCAGGTGACGCAGCAAGCTGATTTCCAGGTTCGCCACGGCCTGGACAACATCAGCCTGGTGGAACTGTTTAAATGGGACGAAGCCACTTTCAAGGAGAAGATGGCCGGCAGTGCCATCTACCGCATCGGCCATGTCCAATGGCTGCGCAATATCGCGGTGGGGCTGGGTAATGCCTCTACGACGCCCGAGGTGGTTGAGGCCCTGGAGCAACGGCGTAACGACCCCTCTGAACTGGTCCGTGAACACGTGGCCTGGGCGTTGAACCGGCATGGAAACCAGCGATAAAACCACGACTGAAATTTATTTATCAGACCGACATCAAAAAATCCGGCTCAATTGTATAATCGCCGCTCCAAAATCCGATAAAGACCGGCACATGTTCACGCCTCTCGTGTTTCGCCGCTTGAGCCTAGCGCTGTTTGCAGCCCTGGGCCTTTTTATTGCCTTTACTTTCTTCCAGTACGGCATCAGCAACGACGAAGAGGTCCAGCATATCTATGGCCGCCTGCTGCTTGACTTCTATAGTTCCGGCTTCACCGACAGGTCCGCATTCGAATACCGCAACCTCTTTCTTTACGGCGGCCTGTTCGACCTGATCGCCGCCTTGCTCGAGCGTATCCTGCCGATCTGGGTATGGGATATGCGGCACCTGCTGTCCGCCCTGTTCGGCCTAGCCGGGATTGTCGCGGCCTATAAGATCGCGCGGCGGCTGGGCGGCGAGCGCGCCGGCTTTTTCACGGTATTGCTGCTCGCCATTACGGGCGCCTGGTCCGGCGCGATGTTCACCCATACCAAGGACGTGCCTTTCGCCGCCTGCATGGCCTGGGCCCTGTATTACACCATGCTGGTCATGGAAAAGCTGCCGCGCCCGCCGCTCAAGCTGTCGGTCAAACTCGGCATTGCGGTCGGTTGCGCACTGGGGTTACGCATCGGCGGCGCATTTGCCGTGATCTATCTGCTTTTGCTGCTGGGCCTGGCCGGGCTGGTCAATGCGACGGGCTGGAAAACCCGTCTGCGCTACTGGCTGGATAGCGTGCTCCGCCTGGTGCCTGCAGGCATGACCGCCTTTATCCTCATGGCGGTTTTCTGGCCCTGGGGCGTGATGTCGCCAGACCACCCACTGCTGGCAGCCAAGTCGTTCTCGCATTTTGCATTCAATATGCTCACTATCATGGACGGCAGGGTTATGCCGATAGGTGACGTGCCGCGCTATTACCTGCCCGCCTACCTGCTGGTACGCCTGCCTGAAGTCTTTCTGCTCGGGCTGGTTGGCCTGGTGGCGGTCGCGGCACTGCACCTGGACAAGCTGTCCGCCCATCGCGGCAAGCTCCTCCCTTGGCTGGCGGTGCTCATCGCGGCGCTGTTCCCGATCGCGTTCAATGTCATCGACAAGCCTGCGCTCTACAACGGCATCCGGCATTTCACCTTTGTCGTGCCGCCGATCGCGGTATTGGCAGGCCTGGGGCTCTCCTTGAGCTGGGATGCGCTGCACAGATGGCCGCGCATACGCCGGGGGCTAGGCATTGCCTGCGCCGCGCTATGCCTGTTGACGGTAACTACGCTATGGCGCCTGCACCCCTATGAATATATTTACTATAACAACCTGGCCGGCACCATGGCCGAGGCGGAAGAGGAATGGGAAGGCGATTACTGGTCCAGCAGCCTGCGCGAGGCGGCCGACATATTGGAAGAGAAAATATCGTCCAAGCCCAAGCGCGACGCCGACGGCAATATCGTGCCCTACCTGTTCGCAGTCTGCGCCGAGAACATCCAGGGAACCGCCTACCTGGACCAACGCTTCAGCGTCACCAAAAACTGGGAAGCCGCGGATTTCTACCTTTCCACGACCAACATGGAATGCGACGATGTCATGAAAGGCATCATCATCGGCGAGGTTGAGCGCATGGGCGTCGTCCTCGCCGTGGTCAAGGACAGGCGCCAGCTCCTGGCACACCAGCGCAAGCCCCGCATTCCGGGCAGCGCACATTGAACCCAACTGCCGTTGAAACGCGAGGGCGTATTGATGACAACAGATCGTAGCCAATCCAATCCCCACATCAGCGTGATCGTGCCCGCCTTCAACGAAGCGGCGGCGATCACATCTACCGTCGAGAACATTGCCAACCAGCTCGCCACCCTGTCCCCGCATTGGGACATCGTCGTCATCGACGACGGCAGCCGCGACAAGACCGCCGACATCGTGCGCGGCCTGCCTGCGTATTTGCGCACCACGCTGGTACGCTTCTCGCGCAATTTCGGCAAGGAGTACGCAATTACCGCCGGGCTGGAGTATGCCGGCGGCGATATCGTGATCTGCATGGATGCCGACGGCCAGCATTCCTCCGCCCTGATCGGCGAGATGCTGGAAAAATGGCGCGAAGGGTACGACATGGTCTATGCCGTACGCCAGGACCGGCATGTCGAATCGGGCTTCAAGCGCTGGGGCTCCAAGGTGTTCTATGAAATCATGACCCTGGGCGAGCGCATCACCATTCCGCGCGATGCCGGGGATTTCCGCCTCATGAACCGCAATGTGGTGGACGCGCTGCGCAACCTGCCAGAGCGCAACCGCTTCATGAAGGGGATGTACGCCTGGGTCGGCTACAAATCCATCGGCATTCCCTACACCCCGCTTCCGCGCAGCCACGGCGTCAGCACCTTTTCCCGCCTCAAGCTCATGCAATTGGCCTGGACCGGCATCACCAGCTTCTCGGTCATCCCGTTGCGCCTGGCGAGCGCGGTCGGCGGATTGCTGGCATTGCTGGCCTTCATTTACGGCATCTGGGTGATCCTGGAAAAAATGTTCTTCCACGAATCCATCCCGGGCTGGCCCACCGTGGTGGCAAGCCTGATGTTCTTCTCAGGGGTGCAACTGCTGTTCATCGGCATCCTCGGCGAATACATCGCGCGCATTTACGACGAGGTGAAGGGACGCCCTCCCTACATCGTCGCCGAAGTCTCCGCCGCTTACCAGAGCGAGCCGCCGCAGCCATGAGCGCCCGCGCGGACGCCAGGTCGGTCTCGTGGTTCACCATTGTCGGCGCCGCCGCCGCGCTGGTGCACTACCTCAGCGCGATTGTCCTCGAAGGCTGGCTGGCGTTCAGCCCCGGCCTGGCAAACTTCCTCGCCTTCCTGCTGGCTTTCCCGGTGAGTTATATCGGCCATCATGCCTTGTCGTTTGCCGGCAGCGGCAATACGCACGGATACGCCCTGCCCCGCTTCCTGCTGGTGGCCTGCGCCGGGTTTGCCGGCAACCAGCTCCTGCTGCTGAGCCTGCTGCGCTTCAGCCAGCTTCCCTTCTGGCTGGCCTTGGCGGCCGTGATGGTGGTCGTGGCCGCATCGACGTACCTGCTGAGCCGTTTCTGGGCGTTCAAGAAAGGAGCTTGAAATGGCCATCCCTTTGATCATCAGCGCGGACGATTATGCCCAGGGGCCGGCCATCGACCACGGCATCCTGGAGCTTATCCGCATGGGACGCCTCACCGCCACCTCATGTCTGAGCCTCAGCCCGCGCTGGCGTGAAGCAGCCGCAGCCATCACCCCTGAGATCAGGCAACAGGCCGACATCGGCCTGCACCTGGATTTCACCACTTATTCCCGGCCCGTGCGGCACCCGCATCCGCAATTGGTCATGCGCAGCTTGCTGGGAAGACTGGACCGTCAGCAGCTAAAGGCCACGATCGCGCAGCAACTGGACGCTTTCGAGCGGGAAATGAACAGCGCCCCGGATTATGTCGATGGCCACCAACATGTGCACCAGCTACCGCAGGTGCCCGACGCATTACTGGACGAGCTGCAATCCCGCTATGCCGGGAAACTGCCGTGGATCAGGGTTTCGCATCCCGCGCATGACGGCGTGAAAGGCTGGGTGATCTCGGCTTTGGGAAGCCGGGCGATGCGCAGGCAGGCATTGAGCCGCGGGTTTGCCGTTACCGACACCTTGTTGGGCATCTATGCGTTTGATAGCAGCGCGGCCACTTACCAAAAGCAGCTGAGGAGATGGCTTGCCATGGCAGGCAAGGAAATCGGAGCGGGACGCCTGTGCGCCCTGATGTGCCATCCCGGACTGGCTGGCACGGACGGCACGGACCCGATCCGGCAGGCCCGCCCTGTTGAATACGAGGTGTTTTCCGGCCCCGGCTTTGCCGGAATGCTGCAGGAGCTGGACGTCCGGCCGGCAAAAGCCAGCCAATTGTTCGCTCGCTGATACCGCATGCTGATAATGAAACAGGCCCTTTCGGGCCTGTTTCATTATTGCGCCTTGCTGCTGCGCGGCGCTGTCGCTGCGGGTTTGGGAGGCGTTTTTTCCTGGCTCTTCTTCTCCAGGGCTTCCTTTTCCTCGGGGGTCAGCACCTTCATGACGCACTCTTCAGTGCCATAGCTGCCGCCGCTGTCGTCGGGCTCGAAGTATTCCTTGCGGAAACTCCACCTGTCCTTGCCTACCTTCTTGATCGTGGCGAGGCCGGTGCTGTGATCCACGTTGTTCTTCTTGTCGCGGATATTGAAACTGATCGCCATGCGGTTGCCGATGACCACCGCCTGGCCATGGTAGACCGTGGAGTTCACGGTTTCGGTTTCATAGTAATAGGCGCCGAACTTGCCATGGCTGCTGACGCGGTTGAGGCGCAATGCAACAACGAGGTCGTAAGCGCCAATGGAGGAGTTTTCCCCCTTGCATTCGTAAAGGCCGGTGTAGTTGACGCCGGTAAACGCTGGTTTTGCTTGAGCCAGGCCGGAAAAAGCCAGCATGGCCGAAACGATTATTACTTTTTTCATCCGAAGGACTCTGATTCTTGTGGCAATAGCGGGCTATTGTAACGCGTATATATGTCATCTCTGCAAGCCCGGGCAAATATTTCCTGCCAGGCCGGTGCAACCAATCCCATGCTGGACAGGTCTCAAACAGGCGGCCTTTTTGTATTTGCTGGCGAGGTGCTTTAATATAGTCCGTCGCAAAATCGCTGACCGAACGCGGCTTTCGCGACTCTCCAACAATACCAACATAAATTCATACAAAACATGCTAAAAACTGCTGCCTTGTGGCGATACAGTATCTTCAACCTCCTGTTAATTGCATTGTTGGCGCACTGGTTCTGGCAGCAAAACCAGCCGGTTGCATTGCCTGACCCTGAACTGCCAGCCAACGGCAAGCTCAACTGCGTTTCCTACGCGCCTTATTACGGCAAGGGAGAAACCCCTTTCATCGCCACTACGGTAGCAGATAAGTCCAGGATAGAACGCGATTTGCGCCTGCTCTCGGAACGTTTCGACTGCGTACGCACCTATTCCGTCAAGCAGGGCCTGGACTATGTTCCCGAAGCCGCGTCCAAACTCGGCATGAAGGTATTGCTGGGCGCATGGATAGGTTACGTCAAGCTCGAGAACGACAAGGAGGTCGAGCTGGCGATCGAGCTGGCAAACCGTTATCCCGACACGGTCAAGGGCCTGATCATCGGCAACGAGGTGCTGCTACGCAAGGAACAGACCGAGGATGTCATGCTCGCCTACCTGCAGCAGGCCCAGGCCAGCACCGAAGTCCCTGTCACCTATGCCGACGTCTGGGAATTCTGGCTCAAGCATCCCCGCCTGGAGCAAGCCGTGGACTACATCACCGTACACGTCCTGCCCTACTGGGAGGACGACCCGCAGAGCATAGACAATGCGATCCCTCATGCAGAGTTCGTCATGGAGACCATGGGCAAGACCTTCTCCAAGCCTTTGTTCATCGGCGAGACCGGATGGCCGTCGGTCGGCAAGCACCGCAACGCCTCGGTGCCCAGCCTGGTCAACCAGGCATCCTACCTGCGCCAATTCGTGCAGACTGCGCACAACAAGAACTGGAACTACAACCTGATCGAGGCCATCGACCAGCCATGGAAACGCGACCTTGAAGGCACTGTCGGCGGTTACTGGGGCCTTTACGATACCGGCCTGGAGAGCAAGTTCGAATTCAAGGGGCCGGTAGCGGAGCGCCGCGACGGCATCCAGCCATTGATCTGGGCCCTGACCGGCTTAGCGGTATTCGTCATCCTCACCCTGGCGCGCAAGGAGCGCAGGCTGCCCGCCCTGCTGGCGATGGGCTCGCTTGGCATCCTGACCGGGGCCACCGCGTACGTACAGTGGGGCTACCTGGTTGCCGCCAGCCGGGACACGATGGAGTGGATCGTGCTGGCCGGCATCAGCTTGGCCGGCATCGTTGCCCTGCTCAACTTACCCGCCTTGATCGCGCGCGGGCAAAACAAGCTGGCGCATAGCCTGTTGTTCGTGCTCGTGCTCGCCGGCATGGTCACCAGCTTCCTGCTGATCCCGAAAATGAGCTTCATCCCGCGCGATATCGAACTGCACCCGATGATCGGCTACGTCATCTATACGATAGACGGCCGCTACCGCAATTTCCCGCTGGCGCTTTACGCCCTGCCGGCATTGCAATACGCCATCGGCCTGGCCTTGCTGGGATTGCTACATCGCACCACGTTCGGCCGCTATCGCAAGCTCAACATCATCGCGCTGGCGACAGCATTGATTTGCCTGATCTTGGAACCGTTGAACACGCACGCACTCTTATGGCTAGGCGTGGTCGCCTTGCTCGCATATGCGAGCTGGCCGCGTAAGGGAGCCAGGGTTTGAGGGGGCGTCTGGCGTCAATAGTAAAAAACCAAAGACAACGATATGAAATTCATCAATAAATACAGCAAAGCCCTGATCATTGCATTGGCAGTCACCCTGCTGCATTTCGGCATTTGGGAGATCATCAACCGGGCGTTGCCGCTGATCGACGCGCCGCCCATCGTCAACGGCTTCGCCTACAGCGGCTACCAAATCGGGCAAAGCCCCCAGGAACGTAAATATCCCAGCACCACGGAGATATTGAAAGACCTGGAGCTCATGAAGAAGTACACCAACCGCATCCGTATCTACGGCGCGCTGGAAAACCCGGAAACCACCGCACTTGCCGCCAGAGTGGGGCTCAAGGTGACAGCGGGAGCATGGCTGGGCCCCGAGCATGAGGACAATCAGCGCGAACTGGAAGCCTTGCTGGCAAGGACGGCGGTATATCCCAATATCGAACGCATCATCGTTGGCAACGAGGCCATCCTGCGCGCCGACCTCACGGTAGACGAAATGATCGCCTACCTGGAAGAAGCGCGCCGCACCTCGCGCGTGCCGGTCTCCACCGCGGAGCCGTGGCACGTCTGGCTGCGCTACCCCCAGCTGGTCAAGCACGTCGACTTCATCACGGTGCACCTGCTGCCCTACCATGAGGGCCTGCCTGCCGAGAAAGCCGTGGATTACGCGTTGGAACGGTATCAGGAGCTGATCGACAAATACCCGCGCAAGAAGATCGTCATCGGTGAAATCGGCTGGCCGAGCAAGGGCCCCACCATCGATGCCTCCGTCGCTTCCAACGTCAACCAGGCCCGTTTCGTGCGCGAGTTCCTCGCCAAGACCGCTTTCGAACCTTACGACTACTATCTCATGGAGGCCATAGACCAGCCATGGAAGGTGAAGATCGAGGGCTGGGCCGGGGCTTACTGGGGCATGTTCGATGCGGAGCGCCAGGAGAAGTACTCCCTGCACGGCGCCGTGCCCAAGGACTTGCGCTGGGTGTCCAAGGCGTTATGGGGCTCGCTGCTTGCCTTCATTCCCATCCTCATCATTGCAGTGCGGTTCCGTACTTGGGGCACAGGGGCGCAGATTTCCCTGGCAATCCTGCTTCAGGCTTGCATCACCGTGCTCGTGGTCACCTGGAACCTGCCGGGAGACTACTACTATTCGCTGCGCGACATGATCATCCTGGTCGCCTTGATTCTTGCACTGCTCATGACCACAGCGGTGCTGATGACCTATGCCGTGGAGTTCAGCGAAGTCATGTTCAAGGGCTACTGGATCAGGGGCTACAAGCCCGCCGTTCCGGTGCCTGCGGAGCAGGAAGCCTTTGTTTCCATCCACCTCGCTTGCTACAACGAACCGCCCGAGATGGTAATCGCCACCATTGAAAGCCTGGCGCAGCTCGATTACACCAATTACGAAGTCCTCGTGATCGACAACAACACCAAGGACGAGAGCAAGTGGAAGCCGGTCGAGGAGTACATGTCCAGGCTGCCGGACAACTTCAAATTCTACCACTTGCCGCAATGGCCCGGCTTCAAGGCCGGCGCGCTCAACTTCGCGCTGCAGGAGACCGACCCGCGTGCTGAGGTGGTGGGCGTGGTCGATGCAGATTACGTCGTCACCCGCGACTGGCTGGCGGTGCTCATCCCGCACTTCTCGGATCAGGGCGTGGCCGTGGTGCAGGCGCCTCAGGCACACCGCGAATTCGAGAACAACTTCTTCCGCCGCATGAGCAACTGGGAGTTCGAGGGTTTCTTCCGTATCGGCATGCACCATCGCCATGAGCGCAATGCCCTCATCCAGCACGGCACCATGACGCTGGTGCGCCGCAAGGCCCTGGTCGATCTCGGCGGCTGGTCCGAGTGGTGCATCTGCGAGGATACGGAACTTGGCCTGCGCCTGCTGGAAGGCGGCTACGAGCTGCGCTATATCGACCGCGTGTTCGGCCGCGGCCTCACGCCTGCCAACTTCGAGGCCTTGAAGTCGCAGCGTTTCCGCTGGGCCTTCGGCGCGATGCAGATCCTCAAGCACCACCTGCCCAAGCTGCTGGGCAGGTCCACGCTCAGCTTCGGCCAGCGCTACCACTTCCTGACCGGCTGGCTGGGCTGGCTGGGCGACGGCCTGCAGTTGATCTTCACCATGAGCTCGATCGGCTGGACCCTGGCCATGCTGGCCTTCCCCAAGTCGTTCAGCCTGCCGGTCTCCATCATGCTGACGCCGGTGCTGTGCTTCCTGGTGGTCAAGGGCGCGTTGGGCCCCATCCTCTACCGCAAGACCATGGACTGCAAATGGTCCGACATCTTCGGCGCGTCGCTGGCCGGCCTCGGCCTTTCCCATACGATCGCGCGCGGCATCATGATGGGCCTGATCCAGAAACGCGGCGTATTCAAGACCACCAACAAGGGTAAGGCCGTCAAGGGCAGCATCTTCGGGCTGCTCACGCCTATCCGCGAGGAAGTCCTGCTATTGCTGGCATTGATCGTTTCCGCCGGCGCGATGCTCTACGCCCGCGGCTTCAGCAACCTCGATGCGCAGCTGTGGGTCACCATGCTGACCTTGCAATCCCTGCCCTACTGGAGCACGCTGGCCTGCCAGATCATTGCGCAACTGCCTGACAGCAAACCTAAAGCGTAAATTCCGGAAAGCAAAATCTCGGCAAACAAAAACGGCTATGGAATCCATAGCCGTTTTTTTATTTGGACGGCTTCATCTGCACGAACATCGGAGTGCCCGCAAAATCAGGCAATGCAATATCAGCCGTGCACGAGATGGGCTGCACCGATAATCCCTGCCTGGTCGCTGCTGCCGGATGCCTTGATGTCGATCTTGCCCTTGAGCACGGGAATCGAATCCTGGTCGAGCTGGGCATGCATCGCAGGAGCAAAATACGGCCAAGCCTGGCTCATGCCGCCTCCGATCAATACCAGTTGCGGGTCCAGGATCTTGGCTATATGGGCGATGGCCCGTCCCAGGTGCTGTCCGGCCAGGACGTAAGCCTCCAGGGCAGCGGCATCGCCCTGGGCCGCCCTGTCTGCAATGTCGCGGGCGGAGAGTGTCTCTCCCGTCGCAAGCGCATAACTCGTAATGACCCCTGGCGCGGCGGCATATTGCTCCAGGCAGCCATGGTTGCCGCAGCCGCATTTGCGCCCGCCAGGTTCCGTGATGATGTGCCCGACCTCCATGGCGATGCCATGCTCGCCTGGATAAGGCCTGGCGGCATGGATCAACCCGCCGCCTACCCCTGTGCCGAGGCCGATATAGACCATGCTGCGGGGTGCGGCTTCGAGCAACATGAACTCGCCCAATGCTGCCACCAGCGCATCGTTTTCCATCTTGACCGGCAGGCCGACCAGCCGGGACAGCTCGCCGGCGATATCCACGTTGCGCAAGCCAGGCAGGTTGGGCGACTGCATGACGTAGCCCGACTGCGGATCGATGAAGCCGGGAAAACCCATACCGATAGCGCCAACACCGGGGTACAGTTTGATCGCCTGCTGCAATGCGGAAAGGCTGATCCGGAGGATTTCCTGCAAGGCAATAGCAGGCGCATGCTGTTTGCAAATGGATGAGAAGTCCGCAGGAAACCTTTGTTCGTGAATGACTTTCCTGTCTTGCACCACCCCCGCCCTGAGGTTGGTGCCGCCGATGTCCACACCCAAGCTCAATTTAGCCATGACCGCCTGAACTCATTCCGATAATTAAAATTAATAAAATCCAATAACTATTTGTTTTTAATTATTTCAACACTCAATTCGATTCCGGAAGCAAGCTGGTCCAGCTGCCACTCCAGTATGATCGTCACCGCCTGCATAATCTTTTCAAACCCGGCTTCCGACTGGGAGACGGAAAAATGCGGATAGCTGAAGTAGCTGGCCGGAGCGCTACTGTGCAGGCGCACGGTGCCGCCGAGCACGTCATCGTCCAGGAACAGTTCCTGCCAGTCGTCCAAACTGAGCGGCTGTCCGAAGCCGCCCAGGATATGCCCCTGGCGGAAACGTCCTGCCGGTCCGTCGCAGCTTGGCATGGCCAGGTTGATTTCGACCCGCAGCCTGCCCGACACCTCAGCCGCATCCAAGGCCTGGTACGCTACGCGCAGCGTATTGCGCTCTAGCTTGTACTGCTTGCTCAGGAAAGCCGCATTGCCGCCTGGCAACCAGCCGGAAAACCCGGCCTTGGCAGCGCTGTCCTGCCGGTAACGAATCGGGATGTTGGCCCCGCTGTCCAGCCAGCTGTCATGGAACAATGCCTTGCGATAGGCATCGGTCTCGAGGTCGCCAGGCAGGATTTCATGCTTGGCGCCCATTTGCTCGTGCGGGTTGGCAATCCCGTCGCCTTGCTGATGCTGCTCGGGGGCTGAATGGATTTTGCGGTGGTAGTGTTCCGCCTGCCGGGTCAGCGTATCGCCGAAATTATGATTGAGCGCATAGCTGTCCAGCTCGACGATCGCCGCCGTTTCATCCAGTTTGACCACCGCTTGCAGCGTGCCATTCTGTACGAAAAGCTCGTCACGGCCGTCGAGGTCGATATCCAGCACCTGCGCAGCCTGGCGTTTCTCGACCTGGTCCAGCAACGCTTCCAGCCTGATCAGCGCATGGTAGACCGCGCGCCGCAAGTGCGGCAGATACAAGCCGCCGAACAGGCCATGCCAATAGGCATCGTTCGCCTGCGCCTCATACAGGACCTTCAGCATCTCGGCCGTCTGTAAGGCCGGTTCCAGGCTGTGGTAGCGCCGGGAAAGGCCCAGCATGCGCTTGTGCATCCAGTTGGACTCGGGATAGCGCATAAGGAAGTTGCGCCAGATGCCGCCCCGGACGAACGGCTTGGTGATGTCGTAGCGCTGGTGCTGCCGCTCCTGCGCCACTAGGTCGGCGTAATGGTGCGCCGCAGGCACGGGCAAGGACCATTCGTTCATCTCGATGTAGGAAGTGGTGGGCAGGTAGACCACGCCCTTCGTCCGCGCCTGCTGATGATAGTCGTTATAGCGCATGGGCTTGATCACTTCGGAATTGAGCACGCCTTCGACAAATTGGCGCAGCCATCCGCGTTCGTATACCCATTGATAGGTTTCAGGCCAGATACCGAATTTCTCGATGTCATCGAAATACACCGCGGCAGGCTGCCCTTCTTCCTCTTGGCCTGCCAGGCTTTCAAGATAGCGCACCACCTCGTCGGCAGGCGAGAACGGCACGCGGTAGCGCAACGCTTCGGAAATGGGGAACAGGTCGACATGGCGACCATCCTCCTCCGTCGTGTAAAACCCGTTCAATGCGGCGGCTTCCTTGCCTGTGCACATGAAATGGTAGTCATCCACGGTAACGTATTTGATGCCAGCATCCGCAAGCGCCGGCACGACGCCGGACTCCCAGACCCGTTCCGTCAACCATGCGCCTTGCGGCGCCTCGCCCAGCTCGCGCTGGAGGAAATGCGACAAGGTGTTGATCTGGCCGATCCGGTCCTGCACCGGGATGGAAGCCAGCACGGGCTCGGTAAATCCGGCGCCGAACAATTCCGCCTGCCCTCGCTCCACCATCTCGCGCAACAACGACATGTCCTCGGGAAATTGCTTGAGCATGTATTCCAGCAGCCACCCGCTGAGATGGATGGAGAAATGGAATGCCGGATATTCGTGCATCACCCTCAGGAACGGCCCATAGCACCTCGCATGGGCGTCGTCCAGCACGCTCTCGAAATTGCCTACCGGCTGGTGGGCATGTACGCCAAGCAACAACGCAACAGTTCTAGCCAATTCCTGCTCCCGTTCTATGGGTTAAATTGAGTGTTAAATCGACGATTCCACGGCCTGGCCGCGGCGCATGGTGCCGGCATTGGCTGCCGTGGCGTCTGCCGAGCCGCTGCTGATGGCCTGCCCCACGCTTTCCGGCACCTCCAGCTTGAGCAGGCTGTAGAGGTTGGCAAGGTTGCGGCGGAACAATTGGTCGAAGCTGCTCACGCTCAATGCCGAGTTGTAGTCGCCGAACCACCAGAACCAGTCCGATCCCTCGCAGATCGCCAATTGCCTGCTTGCGGCCTCGGCCTCGGCCTCGCTCAGCTTCCCTTCCTGCATCACGGCGTCGAATGCCTCCTTGGCTTCGCACAGCAGGTCCCAGCCCCGGTTCTTGTCGGTGCTGCCTATCCAGGTGCTGAAGCTGCCGTAGACCCAGCTGCCCGCCGCTATTGCCGGCAATTCGCCCATCGGCAGGCGGGAACCGGGTTTGAGAGATTGGGCAGCCAGCTCGCTCGGCGTGACCATGATGATGTTTTCGTGCCGGCTTAACGCCGCATAGAGCTGGCTCAGGAAGTAGTAGCCATTGTAGGGATAGTATTCCCAGGCATTTTCGCCGTCGAGAATGATGCTGACCACGGGCGACTGATCGCTAGTGTTCTGGGCATGGATATGTTCAAGGCTGCCGATAAAATCCGCCACGGCGTTATCCGCATGCTGGTTGGCATATTCGAAGCCGATCTTGTCCGACAGGTGGTCGTCGCGGAAAAAGCAGATGATGTGGTCCTTGCCATTGCTGACGCGGTAAGGCTTGTACAGGTATTCATGGCGCGGCGGCAGTTCGCTGGCGTCGAATGACTTGTACAAGCTGTTGGCCAGCACCCCTTCGCCTGTCGCGGCCCACTGCACGCCATGCTCGGCCAGCAAGGTCAGCGCCTCGTGCGACACTGCGCCTTCCGCAGGCCACATGCCGATGGGCGGTTTGCCGAACCGGCGCCGGTGCGAAGCCTGCGCCTCCTCGATATGAACCTTGGCACGCTGCTTGCCGTTCGGATAGTGCTGACTATGCGGCAATGGCGCGTATGGCATGGCGTCGCGCGTGGAACGGAAGTCCAGCAGCAACGGTAGGATGGGATGGTAATGCGGCGTGGTGGAAATCTCGACCTGCCCTGCCGACTCAAGCGCGCGATAACGCGGGATCAGGTTGCGGATCAGGTCGGCAATCACATTGAACAGGGTTTGCCTGTCCTCCAGGGTGAACTGGCTGCCCTTGCTCATGAGCGCCTGCACTTCCGGGTGGCTGCGCCTCACGCTCTCCCCGGTCCAGGCCAGGTGATACCACACGATCAGGTCGGCCATGTATTGGCCCGACAGGTAATTGAACATGCTCTTGCCGTACGGCTCGAGCTTGACGTACATGTTGTAAAGACACTGGTAATGCTGGAATGGCGCGAGCATTTTTTCATGGTGGCCCTTGAAGCAGCTGTGCAGGATCAGGCAGCGCTCATCCTGCGTCAGTGCCTTCATGTCCCGCTTGGCGAGCAGCGCCAGCAACGGGTCACGGATGTCGCCGCTGTCGAACTGTTCGACATAATCCTCCAACTGATCCAGCAGCACCGGCACGAAATTGAAGCTCACCCGCGCATCCGGATTGTTTTCCAGGTGGTAAGCCATGTCGGTGTAATCCTTGACGGCGTGCAGGTAAGTCCATGGCAACACGTATTCGCCGCTGAGGATGTCGCGGTAATCCGGCTGGTGCATGTGCCAATACAAATTGAGGTACAGCTTCGGAAGCGATGCAGTCATATCTACCTTTACTTGAAATAAAGCATGGATAATGCTGCCCGATCTGCGCCGGGTTCAAATGTCAGCGTATATAGTGCAGGTTCTGCCCCAGCATATCGGGCGTCACTAGCACCACGCCTTGCTCCGAGACATGAAAGCGCTTGCGGTCCAGCTCCAGGTTGACGCCTATCTCCATGCCGTCCGGTATGCGTGCACCGTTATCCACCACGACGCGCCGCAATGTCACATGCCGTCCGATATCGACCTTGGGCAGGATCACGGACTGCTCGATGCTGCTGTAGCTATTCACCCTGACATCTGAAAACAGCACGGAGTTTCTGACGCTGGCCCCGCTGACGATGCAACCGCCCGAAATGAGCGAATCTGTCGCCTGCCCGCGGCGCTCCTCATTGTCGAATACGAACTTGGCGGGCGGCAGTTGCTCCTGGTAAGTCCAGATCGGCCATTGCCTGTCATAGAGGTTCAGCTCGGGGACGACCTTGGTCAACTCCATGTTCGCTTCCCAATAAGCATCTACCGTACCAACGTCACGCCAGTAATAGTTGCCGTCGGCCGCGCCTACGCAGCTGTCGGTGAAGCGATGGGCGTACACGCGGTACTTCTTGATCAGGTAGGGAATGATGTCATGCCCAAAATCGTGCGAGGACTTCGGGTCGTCCGCATCGCGGATCAACTGCTCGTAAAGAAAAGCCGCGTTGAATACATAGATCCCCATACTCGCCAGCGCATGGTCGGGATCTTCCGGCAGGCTGGTCGGGTTGGCGGGCTTTTCCTCGAAGTCCACCACCCTGTCGTTCTCATCCACCCCCATGACGCCGAAAGCGCTGGCCTCCTTGAGCGGGACATTGATGCAGGCAACCGTCATGTCCGCCTTGTTGCGCACATGGGCGGCCAGCATCTGGCCGTAATCCATCTTGTACACATGGTCGCCGGCGAGAATCAGGACGAATTCGGCGCTGGTCTGGCGCAGAATATCCAAATTCTGGAATACGGCGTCGGCGGTTCCCTTGTACCATTCCTCCTGTATGCGCTGCTGCGCCGGCAGCAGCTCGACGAACTCGTTGAACTCGCCGCGCAGGAACCCCCAGCCGCGCTGGATATGCTGGATCAGCGTGTGCGCCTTGTACTGGGTGACCACCCCGATGCGGCGTACGCCTGAATTGATGCAGTTGGATAACGGGAAATCAATGATGCGGAATTTGCCGCCGAACGGCACTGCCGGCTTGGCCGTCCAGTTGGTCAAGTCCCTGAGGCGGCTGCCTTTGCCTCCGGCGAGGATGAGGGCTACCGTATTCTTGGTCAAGGTGCTGACAAAACGAGAAGAACTCAATTCATGCTGCTGCATTTTTGCCCCTCCTGATTTATAGTTTGGTCATATATCTTGTAACAACAGAGTGCGAACCGGGCCTATTCGCAATAGTCTTACTCTGTAGAACCATTATAGGCACGAAGTTTCCTACTAAGCTATAGGCAATTGACTGGAAAAGCGCTTCCCGCCTAGTTGTTCGGGAACTTACCATCTACAGAACACTGGGAACTTATTTTGACGAAACCAAAGCAAGACCCTCAATTCACTCACATCCTCAATGCGCGCCATCATGATCCTTTCGCGTATCTTGGCCTGCACCAGGACGGCAAGCAGTACGTCCAGCGCATATTCCAGCCGTTCGCAGAAAAAGCCTGGCTGCAGACCGCAACCGGCTGGGAACCGCTGCAGCGCAGCCACGAGGCCGGCCTGTTCGAATGGCAAGGCGGCACGCCGCCTCCTGTGCCATGCCGCATCAGGCTGGAGGAAGAAGGACGCAGCCGGGAAACCTATGACGCCTACTCATTCTGGACCGCCCTGTCGCCGGATGAGCTGTACCTGTTCGGCGAAGGCAGGCTGAAACAGGCTTATCGCACTTTCGGGGCCCATCTTTGCGAACAACAAGGCGTGCACGGGGTGCGCTTCGTGGTATGGGCGCCCAACGCGGAACGCGTCAGCGTTGTCGGCAGCTTCAACCACTGGGATGGCCGCATACACCAGATGCGCGTGCACGGCAGCAGCGGCGTATGGGAAATCTTCATCCCCGGGCTGACCAGCAGCGACCTGTACAAGTTCGAGATCCGCAACCGCCACAGCGGCCAGATCCTGACCAAAACCGACCCCTATGGCTTCAGCTTTGAACAACGGCCCGGCACGGCAGCCAAAGTCACGGCAAACGGTCATTACGCCTGGCAGGATGCGCAGTGGCTGGAGAAACGCGCCCAGGCCGACTGGCTGCATGCGCCCTTCAATTGCTACGAGGTCCACCTTGGCTCATGGCGCCGCAATGCTGATGGCGAATTCCTGACCTATCGCGAGCTCGCACACCAACTCGTGCCCTACGTGCAGGAAATGGGCTACACCCATATCGAGCTGCTGCCCATTTCCGAGCACCCGCTCAATGAATCATGGGGCTACCAGACAACGGGATATTTCGCCGTCACCAACCGGTTCGGCAGCCCGGATGACCTGCGCTACCTCATCGACCATTGCCACCAGGCCGGCATCGGGGTCATCCTGGACTGGGTTCCGGGCCACTTCCCCAAGGACGATTGGGCATTGGCGCGTTTCGACGGCTCGGCACTGTTCGAGCACGAGGATCCGCGGCTGGGCGAACACCAGGACTGGGGCACATACATCTTCAACTATGGCCGCAACGAGGTGCGCAACTTCCTGCTGGCCAGCGCGCATTACTGGCTGGCGGAGTTCCACATTGACGGGCTGCGGGTGGACGCCGTGGCGTCCATGCTCTACCTCGACTACTCCCGCAAGGCAGGCGAATGGCTGCCTAACCGGCATGGCGGGCGAGAGAACCTGGAAGCCATCGATTTCCTCAAACAGCTCAACATCATGGTGCATGAGGATTTCCCGGGCGCATTGACGGTGGCGGAAGAGTCGACTTCCTGGCCCATGATTTCACGCCCCGTTTACCTTGGCGGGTTGGGCTTTTCCATGAAATGGAACATGGGATGGATGAATGACACGCTCTCCTATATGGAGCACGACCCCATCCACCGGCGCTTCCACCACGACAAACTGACGTTCGGCCAGCTCTATGCCTATAGTGAGAACTTCGTCCTGCCCTTCTCGCACGATGAGGTCGTTCATGGCAAGCGGTCCCTGCTGGACAAGATGCCAGGGGATGCCTGGCAGAAGTTCGCCAACCTGCGCCTGCTCGTCACTTACCAAATGACGCTTTCCGGCAAGAAGCTCAACTTCATGGGCAACGAACTGGCCCAGGGACGCGAATGGAACGTCAACAGCAGCCTGGATTGGCAACTGCTTGATTCGCACTGGCACCAGGGTGTGCAGCGCCTGAACCGGGACTTATCCAACCTATACCGCCAACTGCCTGCCCTGCATGATCTCGATTTCGATTCCCACGGGTTCGAATGGGTGGACTGCAGCGATAGCGACCAATCCATCATCAACTACTTGCGCCGGGCGCGGGACGGCAGTTTTGTGCTGGTGCTGCTCAACTTCACCCCTGTTCTGCGCAGCGGCTACCGTGTCGGCGTACCCCAGGCCGGGCATTACCGGGAAATCTTCAATAGCGATGCCGAATATTACGGTGGAAGCAACCAGGGCAACGGCAACGGCCTGCAGACCGAAGCACAGCCATGGATGGGTCACCCGCAATCCCTCGTCGTCACCATTCCGCCCTTGGGGGGCGTCATTATTCAGCCAGGCTAACCTGCATAGAGCAACTGACAAAACGCTGTGAAGCGATGCTGGCCAGGCGGTCTGCCGCAGGCGGCGCAAATGACACGGCAAAGTAGAGCAACAGTTTTGTCAACCGCGCTCTTAATGCCGAGCTTAAATATCTCTCTCGAGCACGTCCGTGAACGTGCTTGAAATGATATATTCACGCATTGCCATTGACCTTCTCCCCCCCCCCAGATGAGTGAATACAGTGCCCTGGCCAGGCGATATGTTTATTCAAGCTTCTTCGTGTTGCTTGTTGGCTATGTTTTTCCGATGCTCGCTTTATTCATGACGGATATCGCCGACGATCCGTATGTGTTTTTCACGGGTTTAGGTTTCATGATCTTGTGCACGGCGGTTTCCATGGGCATGAATTTCATCACCGACCGCTACATCTTTGATATCAAATCGTTAAAAAAGGAATACAAAAGCCAATTTAGGCTACGTTTCCTCAAACGCCACCATCACCTGTTGCGCTTGCACCAGGCGACGGACTTCCTGAGCATCATGAACCTTTTGCTCAGCCCCGTCCTCTTCTACTACGTATCGCATCTCCATGGCCTTTAGCTGGCCAGGATAGGATAAATCGACGCAAGTAAGAGCAGCGCAGTGGCCCAGTTGAACGTCCGCATCCTGCCTGGCTGGGAAAGGACGCGGCGCAGCCCCACGCCGAATCCAGCCCATGCGCCAACGCAAGGGAAGTTCACTAGCATGAACACCACGCTCAAAGCCGCGACATCAGCCATGCTCGATGGATGCGGCAAATACGCAGTCAATGCAGCGACGGCCATGACCCATGCTTTAGGATTGACCCACTGAAACGCAGCGGCCTGCAGAAAACTGAATGGTTTTCCCAGTGTTTTTGTCGTGCCGTTCACCTCAGCCGTTGGAGCCGTCGCAATCTTGAGCGCAAGCCAGCAGAGGTAAGTAGCGCCCACATACTTCATCAATGCATGCAGGAAAGGATAACGCTCGAACAGGCTTTGCGCGCCCAAACCGATGAGCAAGACCATCAGGCCGAACCCGATGCTGATGCCCAGCAGATGCGGTAACGACCGCCTGAAGCCGTAGTTCAAGCCCGATGACATGATCATCAGGTTATTCGGGCCTGGCGTAATCGAGGACACCGTCGCAAACACAATCAAGCTCAGCATCAATTCCAACGAAAAATGAAACATGTTCAATACGCGCCGTCTATAACTGTTGTATTTATGTCAGCATAGTTGCATTTTTCACAAAAAACTTCACTTCCCGCTCCCCTTCCTAGCACTGATTTACTACATTTATAAGTACCATTGATGAAATATTGATGACAACACCAATTAGCCACTTATGCCATACCGCAAGCCTGCCGCTACTCCTGAATTGGATTTCGATTCCCTCTGGAATTATGCTGGAGAATGGTTTGAAGCGCCCAACCGACACCGCCAGGGATGGAGCGGCGTCAACCGCATCCTGTGCAGGGATGCGGACGGGAAAGGTCCGTTTTACGCCTTCCTCAAGCGCCAGCACAACTTCATGCGCAGGACATGGCGCCACCCGTGGCACGGAGTATCCACCTTTTACTGCGAATACCAGAACCTACTCCACCTTTCCCGGCGAGGCGTCCCGGTGCCGGCGCCGCTTTTCTTCTCCGAAAAAAAGGAAGGGAACGACGTCAATGCCGTGCTGCTCACGGCCGAACTAGTCGGCTTTTCTCCGTTGGACCGGTTCGCTGCCGGGATTTTCAATGTTAACGCCAGCATTGCAAAGCAACGAAAACTCGTAGCATCCGTAGCGCATACGGTGACGAAACTGCACACGGCACGCTTCCAGCACCGCGCCCTCTACCCCAAGCATATTTTCGTCAAGGAAACACCCAGCGGCAATTTCGAGAGCATGCTGATCGATTTGGAGAAGGCGCGCATCAAGCTGCTACCGGTGCTACGCACCTTGCAGGACCTCGCCACGCTCAATCGCGACCTCATGCACCTGAGCCGCACGACCCGCTTGTATTTTCTCAAGCAATACTATGGCGTCGATAAGCTCAATACGCCGATGAAATGGATCGCCAGGCAGATCCAGGCGCGTTCCGAGCGCAAAAAGAAAAGCTAAGCTATTGGCGTTTCAGAGCGCAATCCACATCAGCCTCGGAACGGTTTCGGCCACATATGCAATCTAGGCCGGAATCGCGCGGGCAGACTCATTCTCGGCATCTGAAGCCCGGGACAAAAGCCTGCCAAGCTTCGTCAGCCTGGATGATTTATAGTAAAATGCACTTATCTTTAGGGAGTAGCCTGCTTCTTTCCGAAGCGCCCGCATCAACATAATCGGCTTCTGTCGTGGTGCGGGTAGCCATTCTGGTTGGCGAGACTAATGGATGCCAGTACGTTCCGGTTGGGCGGTCTGGCGGCCATTTGATCGCGCCCAACCCCACGCAATGAATCCATGAATATCGTTTCTATCCTTTTTCTGGCATTTGCCATGTCGGCCGATGCGTTTGCCGCTGCAATCGGCAAGGGTGCGATGCTGCATCGGCCGCGCCTGCTGGAGGCTTTGCGCACAGGCCTGATTTTTGGCGTCATCGAGGCGATTACTCCGTTGGTCGGCTGGAGTTTGGGGCGCGTAGCCGCCGATTACATCACGGCCTGGGATCACTGGATCGCCTTCAGCATCCTTTCCATCCTGGGTATACGCATGATCTGGTCGGGCCTGACACCCGAAGGCGAAGTGGTCGAGAAGCCCCGCAGCCATTCCTTCATGCTGCTGGCGATGACGGCGCTGGGCACCAGCATCGATGCGATGAGCGTCGGCGTCAGCCTGGCCTTCCTGGATGTCGATATCGTGCCGGTGGCGTTTGCGATTGGCATCGTGACCTGCATCATGGTGAGCGCAGGGGTCATGCTGGGCCGCGTGCTCGGCTCGGCCTCGAAGCATACGGTGGAAATCATCGGCGGGTTGATCCTGCTCGGGATCGGCAGCCTGATTCTTTACAAGCACTTGTACGGCGCAGGCTAGCCCACTGCCTTCTTCCGCAGTTCGGGCGCCGTCTTGAATGCTGTAAAGCCAGCCCGGTACAGCGTCGCGGCCACTTGCCAGCGATCCTGCTTGACGCGGTTTGCCCAGAACAGGGTGCTGTAGATGCCGTCGAACAAAGAGAACAGGTAGAGGTTGGCAAGCGTGACGTCGATGTCCTCAGGCAATTCGCCGCTGGCAACCGCTTCGCGGATCAAATTCTCCGCATCCGCCCGGCACTGCATTTCCCAGCGGTCGCGGATTTCCAGCAAAGGCAAGTTGTCTTCGTTGGTATCGCACTGCACGTAGAGTATCTGCAATACGCGCTGTACCGAGCCTGGCTCGCCGCAGAGCTTGAGAAAATACATACCTTCCTCGTAAAGCGTTTCCAACGCGGACATTGCCGGTTTGCGCTCTGGCGTGGCAGCCAGGGCCAATGCCCGCTCGCACATGGCGATCGCCAACTCGATCTTGTTTTCGAAATGCCCGTAAACCGCTCCGCGCGACACCCCCGCCGCATCAGCGATATCAGCCATGGTGGCATAACTGATGCCGCGCTCGAGAATGACCCGCTCGGCAGCATCCAGAATGCTGGAGCGCGTCCGCAGGGAGTCTTCTTTCGTTTTTCTAGCCACAGGCACTCCATTTAACACTAGCTATGCATTCCGGCATTATAACCAAAATTTAATTAATCAGTCATGATTGATTATGATATAGTGCATGAAAATTTAAACGCTGAATCAATTCCAGCTACCATTCCATCTTACTCTTCATTGAGCACGCCTATGTCATCAGGATTATTTGGACGCAGCACGCCATGGCTGCTCGCGTCATTCATGCTTGGCCTCACCGCCTGCAGCCAGGAACAACAAGCAGAAAATGCTGATATTCCGGAAGTCGAAGTGTACGTCACCCGCGTCGCTGCGACACCGATCGAAGCCTCCGTACCCGGCCGTTTGGAGGCCTATCGCCAGGCGGAAGTACGCGCGCGCGTTGCGGGCATCGTCACCGAGCGCTTATACCAGGAAGGCCAGGAGGTGAAGAAAGGCACGCCCTTGTTCCTGATCAACCCCGAGCTATTGACTGCCGCACGCGACCAGGCGGCCGGCACTCTGGCAAGCGCGGAAGCCAACCACCGCAATGCGCTGGACAAACTCGAACGCTACCGCGACCTTGCCAGCGACCACTCCGTGAGCGAGCGCGACTACCAGGCGGCAGCGGCAGAGGAATTGCAGGCCAAGGCGCAAGTGCTGACAGCCAAGGCGCAACTGGACAAGGCCAAGTTGGATCTTGGGTACGCCAGGGTCGCCTCCCCGATCGACGGGCGCGCGCGCCGGGCCATGGTCACCGAAGGAGCCCTAGTGGGGCTTGACTCCCCCACTCCCCTCACCACGGTTGAGCAGATCGACCCGATCTACGTCAATTTCTCACAGCCAGCGACAGAAGTCATGGCGCTGCAGCGCGCCATCAAGAGCGGCAAGATGAAAGGCATGGCGCAAAACAGCATCGAGGTGAAACTGGTATTCCCGGACGGGTCTGAATATTCGCACCCCGGCAAGCTGTTCTTCTCCGACCTGGCCGTGGACAGCAATACCGATACCGTGGCCATGCGCGCCTTGTTCATCAACCCGGAGCGCGAATTGCTGCCGGGCGCCTATGTGCAGGTCAAACTGAAACAGGCAGAAAACCCTTCATCCGTCCTCGTGCCGCGCGACGCCCTGATCCGCACGGCGGAGTCGAGCACCGTCATGGTCGTGGACGAGCAGGAGCAAGTGCAAGCCATCCCCGTCCAAGCGCCTGCGATGCTGGACGGACTTTGGGTCATCACCAGCGGCCTCAAGGGCGGCGAGCGCGTGATCGTCACCAACCCGGCCATGATGGCGCCCGGCGCCAAGGTCAAGGTGCGTGACGGCGAAAAAACCGCCGACCGGCCTTAATTACTGATGGATTGAGAGTTCATGGCTCGATTTTTTATTGAACGCCCGGTCTTCGCCTGGGTGATTTCCCTGCTGATCATCCTGGCTGGCCTGCTGGCCATCCGCGGATTGCCTATCGCGCAATACCCCGACATTGCACCGCCCGTGGTGAATATTGCCGCCAGCTATCCCGGCGCTTCGGCGAAAGTCATCGAGGAATCGGTCACCGCCATCATCGAACGCGAGATGAATGGCGCCCCCGGCCTGATGTACATTTCAGCAACCAGCAGCCCGGGCACCGCCTCCCTCAGCCTGACTTTCCGCCAGGGCACCAACGCGGACCTGGCGGCGGTGGAAGTGCAGAACCGCCTGAAGACGGTGGAGGCACGCCTGCCGGAAGTGGTGCGCCGCAACGGCATTTTCATCGAGAAATCCGCCGACAGCATCCAACTGATCGTTTCCCTCACTTCCGAAGGCAACCGCCTGACCGAGATCGAGCTGGGCGAGCTTGCCTCGGCCAATGTGCTGCAGGCCCTGCGCCGGGTGGAAGGCGTCGGCAAGGTGCAGTTGTGGAGCCCGGAATATGCGATGCGCATCTGGCCCGACCCTGCCAAATTGACGGCGATGAACCTCACGGCTTCCGATGTCTCTTCCGCGATCCGCAGCCACAATGCCCGCGTCACGGTGGGCGACCTGGGGAACCGGGCGGTACCCGACCATGCGCCCATCAGCGCTAATGTCATTTCCGACAGCGCCCTAACGACGCCGGAAGACTTCGAGCGCATCCCGCTGCGCACCAAGGCCGACGGCTCGGCCATCCTGCTCAAGGATGTCGCGCGGGTCGAATATGGCGGCAGCGACTACTCCTTCGTCTCCCGGGTCAATGGCAAAAATGCAGCCGGCATGGCCGTCAAGATGGCGCCCGGCTCCAATGCCGTCGCCACGGTCAAGCGCATCCGCGCCACCATGGACGAACTGGTGCGCTACCTGCCGGCAGGCGTGAAATACCAGATTCCCTACGACACCTCGGCCTTCGTCGAAATCTCGATCGAGAAAGTGGTCAGCACCTTGTTCGAGGCCATCGTGCTGGTGTTCCTGGTCATGTTCCTGTTCATGCAGAACCTGCGCGCCACCTTGATCCCCACCATCGTGGTGCCGATCGCGCTGCTGGGCACCTTTGCCGTGATGTATGCGGCGGGCTTTTCCATCAACGTACTGACCATGTTCGGCATGGTGCTGGCGATCGGCATCGTGGTGGACGACGCCATTGTGGTGGTGGAAAACGTCGAACGCATCATGGCGGAGGAAGGCCTTTCCCCCTTCCATGCCACGATCAAGGCCATGCGCCAGATCAGCGGCGCGATTATCGGCATTACGGTAGTACTGGTTTCCGTATTCGTTCCTATGGCGTTCTTCAGCGGCGCGGTAGGCAACATCTACCGCCAGTTCTCGATGTCGCTGGCGGTATCCATCGCATTCTCGGCATTTTTGGCGCTCTCGCTGACCCCGGCCCTGTGCGCTACGTTGCTGAAACCGATTGCGCAGAATCACCATGAAAAACGCGGCTTCTTCGGCTGGTTCAACCGGGCCTTCGCCGCCCTCACCGGCCGTTATCAGAAACGCGTCGCCGGCATCATCAAGCGCCCGCTGCGCTGGTTGCTCGTGTACGGAACCATCATCGCGGTCGTGGCCTTCATGTTCGTGCGCCTGCCGACGGCGTTCCTGCCCGACGAGGACCAGGGCGATTTCATGATCACGGTATTGCTGCCTGCAGGCGCCACCATGCATGAAACCATGGGCACATTGGCGCAAATCGCACATTACTTGAACGAGAACGAGCCGGTGAAATACGTCTACGAAGTCGGCGGCTTCAGCTTCTACGGCACCGGCTCCAACAGCGGCATGATCTTCGCCACCCTCAAGGACTGGAAAGAGCGCAAGTATGCCGAGCATCACGTCAAGGCGATCGTAGACCGCGTCAACATGCAGTTCATGGGCATGAAGAACACCATGGTCTTCGCGATCAACACTCCGCCCCTGCCCGAGCTGGGCTCCTCCAATGGCTTTGACCTGCGGCTGCAAGACCGCGGTTCGGCAGGCTACCAGGCATTCCTGGCGGCCAAGGACCAGCTGATGGCCCAAGGCATGCAGAGCCCGGTGCTGACCAACCTCATGTTCGCCGGCCTGCCCGAGGCAGCCCTGGTGAGCCTGGATATAGACCGGCGCAAGGCCGAGACGCTGGGCGTGAGCATGGATGAAATCAACGTCACGCTCGCCTCCATGTTCGGCTCCGACTATATCGGCGACTTCATGCACGGCAACCAGGTGCGCCGTGTCGTCATGCAGGCCGACGGCAAGGACAGGCTGGAGCTCGAGGACATCCGCAAGCTCAGGGTGCGCAGCAGCAACGGCAACCTGGTGCCCTTGTCCTCGCTCGTGAATCTGGAATGGATATCCGGCCCGCCGCAGCTCACGCGCTACAACGGCTACCCATCCTTCACCATCAACGGCAGCGCCGCCCCCGGCTACAGCAGCGGCGACGCCATGCAGGCGATTGAAAACATCGCGCGCAGCCTGCCCCGCACCATCGGCTACGACTGGTCCGGCCAATCGCTGGAGGAACGAAGCTCGGGAGCACAGGCGCCCTTGCTGTTCGGCCTGTCGGTGCTGATCGTCTTCCTTGCATTGGCGGCATTGTATGAAAGCTGGCTGATCCCATTGGCCGTAATCCTGGTGGTGCCATTGGGCGTGCTCGGCGCGCTGCTGGGCGTGACCTTGCGCGAAATGCCCAACGATATCTACTTCAAGGTCGGCCTGATCGCGACCATCGGCCTTTCCGCCAAGAATGCGATCCTGATCGTGGAAGTCGCCAAGGACCTCTATGCCGACGGCATGGGCCTGCTCGAGGCGACGCTGGAGGCTGCCCGCCTGCGTTTGCGCCCTATCGTGATGACGTCGCTGGCCTTCGGCGTAGGGGTGTTGCCGCTGGCGATTGCAACGGGCGCAGCCTCAGGCGCGCAGTCTGCGATCGGCACCAGCGTGCTGGGCGGCATCATCACCGCCACCCTGCTCGCCATATTCCTCGTCCCCTTGTTTTTTGCCGTGATCGGCCGCTACATCAAGCGCTCGCAGCATCATGTGCAGGAGCCTGCATGAACACTCCGTTGAAACCCGCCACCGTCGCCATCAGCCTGCTATTGGGCGCCTGCTCGCTCAATCCGCCATACAGCAGGCCGGAAGCCCCGATCCCGGCGCAATATCCCGCAGCCGGGAGCGAGGCCGCATCACAGCCCGCAAGCTGGCAGGAATATTTCACCGACCCCGAGCTGCAGCGCTTGATCAATATTGCGCTGGCCAACAACCGCGACTTGCGCATCACCGCACTGCGCATCGAGGAAGCCCGGGCCCAGTACGGCATCCAGCGCGCAGACCGCCTGCCCTCCATCGACGCCACCGCGAGCTACGAGCGCAGCAAGATGATCTTTGCCCGCGGCCAGTCTTTCGATGTCGATATGTATCGCGTGGGAGTCGGCATCAGCGGCTTCGAGCTGGACTTTTTCGGCAGGGTCAAGAGCCTGGCCGCCGCCGCGCTGGAAGACTACTTCGCCACGCAGGAAGCCCAGCAGACCGCGCGCACCAGCCTGATCGCCGAGGTTGCCGCGTCCTATATCAATGTCCGCGCCCTGGCCGAGCGCCTGGCCCTGGCGAAGGAGACCGAGAACGCGCGCAACCTGGCGTACTCGCGCATCCTGCGCCGCCAGCAGGCAGGCCTGGACAACGCTCTGGACCTCAAGACCGCGGAAATGCAGCTGGAAACCGCCCAGGCCAGCATTGCCGCCTTGCAGCGCGAATATGCCCAGGCAGTGAACTCGCTGCAATTGTTGGCCGGACAGCCGGGACTCGCCCTTGCGGCGGCGCACGGGTCGCTGGACCAGCAGGAGTTCAGCCCCTTGCCGGCAGGCCTGCCTTCCAGCCTGTTGGAAAGGCGTCCCGACATCCGCGCGGCGGAACACAAGCTGAAGGCGGCCAATGCCAACATCGGTGCGGCCAGGGCGGCTTTCTTCCCGCGCATCCAGCTCACCACCAATATCGGCCTAGTCAATGAACACCTGACCAACCTATTCTCCGGCAGCAGCGACAAGGCCTGGGCCTTCACTCCGCAACTGACCCTGCCCATATTTAACTATGGCCGCAACCAATCCAACCTTGACCTTGCCCGCGTGCGCAAGGAAATCACCATCGTGGAATACGAAAAAGCGATCCAGACCGCATTCAGCGAAGTCTCGGATGTGCTGCTAAGCCGTGAGCAGATCGAGGCGCAGATCGCCTCGCAAACGCGGGTGGCCAATGCAGACCGCGAACGCTTGCGCCTGGCGATACGCCGTTACGACAAGGGAATTGCCAATTACCTGGAATTGCTCGATGCGCAACGCAGCCTGTTCGACTCGGAGCAACAGCTAGTCCAGCTCAAGCAATTGGCCCTGACGAACAGCATCAACCTGTTCAAGGTGCTGGGCGGCGAATGGCATCCTTCCTGAGAAACCGCCCCTGCCAACAAAACATGGCTGGCATTTCTGCGATAGACGCCTGCTGGCAGGCCAGCATGCATTCCTCATCCTGCTTTTTCATCAGCAATATATCACTTTAAGTTTATATTTTAATTTGTTGAAATAAAACATAATTAAACCCAGGCACACTAAATGCCTATACACCCTGTAGCGCAGGTCAGGCTTGCAACCGCAGTTGCCGCCCCTGCCGAATCTTCCATTCATCTTTCAGGGTGTATACAACATGACAACAGCCAGTTTTCAATACCGACCGAAGGTATTGCCCGCACTGCTCAGCCTGGGCGTGCTCTCCACGCCGGCCTATGCAGACCCGACTTTTGCCCGCAACGACGACCAGTTCATCAATATCGGCGTCGCGGCCCGCGCCAGCTACCGCTCCGAGCAGGACGCCGCCCCCAACGGCAAGGACAGGTCGAACGACTTCGATATCGAAAGCGCACGTCTCTATACCAACGGCAAGCTGCATAAATACGTTTCCTTCGAACTCAATACCGAAAAGGACGCCAATGACGATATCAAGCTGCTGGACGGACGCATCGGGCTGGAACTGAACGAGCACTTCAATATCTTTGTCGGCCGTTTCCTGCCGCCGGCCAGCCGCGCTTCCGCATCTGCGCCCTACTATCCTCCCACGTTCGATTACCCATTCTCGGAGCAGGCGCCAAGCAAGTTTGCAGGCCGCGACAACGGCGCCTCCGTCTGGGGCGTGCTGCTGAACCAGAAGCTCAAGTACCATGTCGGCGCCTTCGAAGGTCGCAGCGGCTCCAACACCTCCAACCAATCGGATAATTTATCGTTTGCTGGCAGGCTTTCCTACAACTTCTGGGACCCTGAGCCTGGCTTCTACAATATCGCCATGTACGACGGCGCCAAGGACATACTCGCGATTGGCGCTTCCTACCGCTATCAGAAAGATGGCGCGGGCACGCAGGCCAACCCTGGAGATTACCGCTACTGGAACATCGACGGCCGCCTGGAAAAAGCCATTTCCGGCGGCGCCGTGATCGGCGCTGAAGGTTCGTACTACCGTTATGACAACGACAATACCCTGGACCCCGAGATTGCCAAGGGCAAGGGCTTCTTCTTCACGGGCAGCTATATGTTCCCCCAGGAAATCGGCATCGGGAAAATCCAGCCCAAGTTCGTCTATGAACGCTTCGAAAACGACGACACCAACGCCGTGGCCTTGGCCGGGCTAGAACGCAAACGCTACGACCTGGGCTTCAGCTACCTCATCAACGGCAGCAATGTACGTATCGACACCTACTATTACAGGGAAACCCGCAACCAGGGCCAGCCTGATTTCAACGGCATTGCCGTGCGCTTCCATATCGCGCACTTTTTCTAGAAACAAAAAAATAATGGATGGAAACTACTTATGGTTTCCATCCATGTCCTCTATAACACCTGAATTAAGCCACGCCGCGAAACGGCATCACTTGAATGCATTGTTAGCAGTCATTAGCCAGTAAGTTTTAGAGTAAATTGGCTTGGTCGCATGGTTTGCGCCGTATGGTCAGCGAGAGTCACCTGCCCCATGTCGGTGAAGTCAGTGTGGTAGTGTGTCCGATAGATAAAGATGAATCTCGTCGCCAAAACTAAATGCATTGACCATACGCCCTCACTAAATTGGTCACTGGAGCCCTCCCAGTGAAGTACGTTGACCTCTAAGCAACCTGCGTACTCCTCAAGAACCTACTTTGCCTCTGTTACAAAGAGAATGATCGCGAAGTCATAACACCACGAGCTATGGCGTGATAGCTCGCACAGCCTCGCATATTAAGAGTGTTGCGGGAATACTCGCCACCTTTTGTGATCTTGGCAAATGAAACTGGCACTCAACTTCCTCCGACGGCTAACGGATGCTGCTCGGCACGTAGCATGCGATTGAGCGCAGAATTAGGTTTCATATTTCACCGTTATATTTTTGGTCGTAGCAATACAGCTGTTCGTCGATTTCGCTTAGCGGGCGATTTAACTTCCTAGATATTTCAGAAACCTTCTCTGCATAGTCAATGTATTTCTCATAGCTGTACGTGGTGTAATACGGTTTCTTTCCCGTTAGCGCTCGATATGCCCGCACATCTATGATCGGAAATAAAGTTGGCCTAATGAATTTAAGGATTGCACTGGCCATCGGAAACCCAATCCCTTGCGATATAACAAGACTTTCAATGACTTCTTTGACCAGTTCATCTTTCAGCTTTACATCGCTCTTTGCTGACAGCTCATTGAGTTTTTCCAATGTTTTTTCAGAAACAGAAAGCACACGATCTGATTTCCAAAGTGATACTCGCCGGAGGTCCTCTTCAGATATTGACGTTGAGCCGTTTAGCTTCGCGTGCAGTTCCGCTGTCTCTTTGTCGTTATAGGAAAAGGTGAAGTCAAGAAAGTCTTGATTAGGGTGGTACTTCTTGTACTCGCGCTTCAGCCGTTTCTTCTTTTCATCTGCCATAAAACTCTCCCATAAAACTTAACTATATGTTAGATAGCCGCATCGTATTAGATGAGGTAGAGCTAAGTCAACGCAGTTGCCCATGATCTCAATATCATCAATCAAGACATCATGATTTAGAGCGACTAAAATTTTGCGGATGACATGCGCGATGGCATTTATAAAAGGAAAACGACGATACTGTTTTGATCTACAGATAACAGAGTTCTCCCTCAAGCAACGGGAGAACTCTGTCATTTTAAAGTCAAGATTCCTTTGAGCAATCGCGAGGCGTGATACCTTTCTCTTTGGCATACTTATGCGACGATTCCTCAATAATTGGCCGCAGCAGTTTGCGATCAGCCTGTACCCAATCCGAAATCACTTTCCATTGCTTGCCGTCCCATTGCTGGAAACGCACTGCGCCGCCGCCTTCATGGTCGGCGCAAGACAGCTTCAGGGGCTGCACCAGGCCGTATGCGCCAAGCTGGTTGAGGCGCGCATCATCCAGCCTGATGTTCTCGAAGCCCCAGCGCACTTCTTCGCCGGTCAATGGGCGCTTGCCGAACTTGGCCTGCGCGACGCGCACCGCTTCGACATTGAGGATGCCGTTCACTACGCCCAGGTTGTAGTACACGGTGCCGAAGCGCTTGGAGTCTTGCAGGTTGCCTTTGCCCGCCTTGATCACGGCTTTGTCGATATCCTGCAGCACAGGGAAGTTAGTGCCGGACGGATGGGTGGTGATGGAGATGAAGCCCTTGGCGGCTGCGCCAGCCGGTGCGGCATCCTCTTCGGAGTTGCTCCAGATGTTGCCGATGATGTGGTCGGCCGGGAATCCGGTTTTCTGCGCGGTCTTGAGCGCTACCGGGTTCATTACGCCCCAGCCGCGTAGAATCACCCAATCTGGCTTGATGCGGCGGATGTTGAGCCATTGCGATTGCTGTTCGTTGCCTGGGTGCGGCACTTCAAGCAAGGTCAGCTCGAAGCCGTATTTCTTCGCGAGCAGTTCGAGGATGGGGTTGGTCTCCTTGCCGTAGGGCGAGCCGTGGAACAGGGTCACGATCTTCTTACCCTTGAGCTTGTCCAGACCGCCGGATTTGTCGCCGATGTAGTTGATGATGGCCGACACTTCGCTGTAGGGGTTGAGTTGCAGCGGGAACACATAAGGGAACACGCTGCCGTCGGTGGAATCGGTGCGGCCGTGATTGATGGTGATCAGCGGCAGTTTGTCGGCCGTGGAGCGTTCCAGCGTCGCATAGGCGATACCCACGGATAATGGATTGGTCGCCGCGGCAGGCGCGCCGTTGAGGCCTTTCTTCAGGCGCTCGTAGCACTCCACGCCCTTTTCCACCACATATTCGGTTTCGCACTCGCTCCAGGTGAACTTCACGCCGCTGACACCGCCCTCCTTGAGGTTCACATATTGCAGGTAGTCGATGAAGCCGCCGAAGAAGCCGGTGCCGCCCGCAGCATAAGGCCCGACGCGGTAGCTCTGCAAGGGGAAATACTGCTCGTTGGCCGCCTGCGCCGCCGCGCTGAGCAGACCCAGGCCAAGCGCTGCCATCGCAGCCAGGGCGGCCGGCTTCCTCATGGCCGAGGTTTGTTTCATGAGATAGAACATATCAAGCTCCTTTATTTAGGTATAAAAAAATAACAATTTATAAATCATTAATATTCAATCAACTAAAATATTTTTATAAAGTAATTTATAGTTAATCTGGACGTAGAAAACCCTACCCGTGCGAAACGCGGGAAACTAAAATCGCTCAGATGGGATTCAGTTAAGGCCGGAGAACCTGGCCTCTACAACCGCAGCGGCCAGATGCGGATGCGCTCGCGGAACGTCTGCCACATGCGCGCTAGGCCGGCGGGCTCCTTGATCAGGAAAAAGATGATGAATACGCCGAAGATGATCTTCTGCAGGTTTTCCAGTTGTCCCGGATCAACCACGCCCGCCAGGAAACTCGCCGAGAGGTTGGAAAGCAGGATGGGCAGGAGCACGATGAAGGCCGCGCCGAGGAAACTGCCCAATATGCTGCCCATACCGCCGATAATGAGGATGAACAATATCTGGAACGAGCGGCTGAGATCGAAGCCGTGCGGCTCCACCGTGCCGAGATAGGTGAACGCCCAGAGCGCCCCGGCGATGCCGAGCACGAATGAGCTGATGGCAAATGCCAGCAGTTTGGCCCTGGGAATGGAAATCCCGATCACGGCAGCCGCGGTATCCATGTCGCGCACCGCCATCCAGTGCCGCCCCAACTCGCTGCGCACCACCCTGCGGGCAAAGAATGCGAGCACGGTGACGACGGCCAGGGTCAGCAGGTAGCGCCCGGACGGGGAACTGAAGTCATGGCCGCCGATCAGCAAGGGCGGCGTGGTGATCACGCCCGAGGAGTTGTAGTTGGAGAACCAGCCGAACTGGGTCAACGCCCAGGTGACGACGAATTGCGCCGCCAGGGTGGACACCAGCAGGTAGAAGCCCTTGATGCGCAGGCTGGGCAGCCCGAAGACAATGCCCACTGCCGCCGCGGCCAAGCCGCCGAAGAAAAAACCCAGCAACAGCGGCAGGCCCTCGATGCGCAGCTGGAAGTTATAGGCCGCGAATGCCCCTACGGCCATGAAGGCAGCCGATCCCAGGGATATCTGCCCGGCATAGCCGGTGAGCAGGTTGAGGCCCAGCCCGGCCAGTGACAGCACCAGGAAAGGGATCAGGATGGCGCTGAACCAGTAATCGTTGCCGATCAACGGCACGACGGCAAAGGCGAAGCCGAGCAAGGCATAGAAAGCCCAGCGCTGCTGCCATAGCCGGAAGATACGGTTGTCCGCCTGGTAAGAGGTGACGAACTGCCCCGATTCCCTGTATATCATGATCTTCTCCGAAACTACCTTACTTGGAACGCCTGACAAAACCCTCCTAGCGTTGTTGCTCTGCCTTGCCGTACGACTTGTACTGTCTGCGGCAGAGCGCCTAGCCGGATCGCTTCGCTGGGTTTTGTCAGCTGCCCTTAGAATCGATTCTTAAACCCGCGCAATCTCGCGCTCGCCAAAAATCCCCGACGGCCTGACCAGCAAGAACAGCAACGCCAGCACATAGGGGAACCAGTTTTCTATACCGCCGCCGATCACCGGCCCCAGGTACACCTCGGCGAGCTTTTCCGACGCGCCGATGATGAGGCCGCCGATAATCGCCCCGCCGATCGAAGTGAAGCCGCCGATGATCAGCACCGGCAATGCCTTGAGCACCACCAGCGACAGGGAGAACTGCACGCCCAGGCGCGCGCCCCAGAGCAATCCGGCCACCAGGCCGACGAACCCCGCCACCGCCCAGACGATCATCCAGATGCGCTGCAGCCTGACGCCCACCGAAAGCGCCGCCACCTGGTCATCGGCCACTGCGCGCAGCGAAATGCCTATCCTGGTCTTGTTGAACAGCAGGGACAACACCAGCACCAATACGCCGGCCGTCGCCGCGGCGAACAGGTCGAACTGCGACAGCAGCAGCCCGCCGACCTCGAGCGGTTCGTCGCTGATGCCCAGCTCCAGGCCATGCACCTGTGCACCCCAGAGGAACTGCGCCAGCCCTTCGATGATGTAGCTCAGGCCCAGCGTCGCCATGAACAGCGTGATCGGCGGCCGGTTCACCAATGGGCGCAACACGGCGCGCTCAATGCCCCAGGCCAGCAGGATCATGATGAGCAAGGTTGCGGCAAAGCATGCCCAGAACGGCACGCCGCGCTCCAGCAGGCTGACGAAGGTCAGCGCGGCGAACAGCACCATGGCGCCTTGGGCAAAATTGAATACGCCCGATGCCTTGTAGATGAGCACGAAGCCGATCGCTACCAGGGAATACATTAGCCCTGCCAGCACCCCCCCTGCCAGGACCTCAAGGAAAAATTCCATTATTTCATTTCCTTATTATTCATTCTTAATGCTTTATGCCAAGATATGCGGCGATCACTTTCGGGTTGTTGCGTACTTCGTCCGGCGTGCCGTCCCCCACCTTGCGCCCGTAATCGAGCACGACGACGTGGTCCGACAGGTTCATCACCACGCCGATGTCATGCTCGATGAGTACGATGGTGGTGCCGAACTCGCGCTGGGTATCGAGGATGAAGCGGCTCATCTCGGCCTTTTCCTCGCTGTTCATGCCCGCCATGGGCTCGTCGAGCAACAGCAGGCTGGGCTCCGCTGCCAGCGCCCGCGCCAGCTCCACCCTTTTCTGCAATCCATAAGGCAAAGTGCCGACGATGCTGTTGCGCCACTGGTTGATATGCAGGAAATCAATGACTTCCTCCGCCCTCCTGCGTTGCGCGGCCTCATCGGCGGATGCCCGGCCGATGCCGAGCACTTGCTCCACCCAGCTGCTTTTGACCTTGAGGTTGCGGCCGGTCAGGACGTTGTCGAGCACACTCATGCCCTTGAACAGGGCAATGTTCTGGAACGTGCGCGCAATGCCCTGCAGCGCCGCCTGGTGCGAACGCATCCTGCGGTAGCTTGCGCCGTTGAAGCCGATCAGGCCTTCGTCCGCCTGGTACACGCCATTGATGACGTTGAGCAATGAGCTCTTGCCCGCGCCGTTGGGGCCGATCAATGCGCAGATTTCGCCCCGGGCCACGGCAAAGCTGATGTCGGTGATCGCCTTGACGCCCTTGAACGAAAGCGAAATACCCTGCAACTCGAGCAATGGAGCTAATGCCATCACGATGCCCTCTTGATGCCGTCGGCCCCGGACTCGGGCGACGGCACTTGTCGCGTCGTGGTGGTCGGCAAGGTACGCCAGTTCGCAACCTTGTCCCAGGTGTGGATATGGATGTCCAGGCTCTTGAAGAACTGCAGCGACTCCTGCGCCAAGGCGGGGCCGATCAGCAGCGGCACGCGGATGCGCGAGAAACCGATGACGTCGCGCAAGGGGCGCTTCACCAGCCAATAGCCGAGGAAACGCTGCAAGATGGAGCCGTCGGGCCGCAAGGCATAGGTGACGAACCTGCCCAGCAGGCTGTCAGGCAGCGGCAGCCTGGCCCTGACCATGGATTCCAGCCTTTGGTAGGTGTCGCGGGTGCCGACCACCAGCGTCGGCCCCAGCTCGCGCCTGTCGGCGTCCCGCGTCAGGATGTTTTCGGGGAAATTGAGCGTGAAGCCTGCCGTCAGCCATGGCGACAGCAAATAGCGCAAATGGCCGCTGGTAGCGAAAACGCGCGCTGCGAACGCTTCTTCGTGGCGGCCGAGCCGTTCGGCAAACACCAGTTGCCGCCCCTCTTCCAGCAATTCGTCGTGGCGGAATCGCTCCACCTGCACCTGGCGCTCCCCGTTCACGCGGTACAGCGCGAACGCGGACTGTTCCGCCTCCGCCACGGGGACTCTTGAAACGGCGGCGCATCCCGACAGCAAGGTATGGTATTGCCGCAGCGCAGCCTGCGGATGAGCGTCCAAGCCGCGCGCCTCCGCATAGATCACCTCGACGCGGTGTCCGCTGTTGGCCAGTGCCTGCTCAACTTGTTGCTGCCCTTCGGCGAATACGAACGCAGGGGAGAGATGCTTAAGCAGCAAGGCCAGCGTGTCGTCTTCGAGCGAAGGGTCCAGCGGCGCGGCAATCCCGCCCAGCCATTGCGCCGCGATCGACAGCAGCAATGCCTCTCGCCGTGGATGCGTCAGCAATACCAGCGTGTTGCCACGCTCAAATCCGATCTGGCCTAGCACTGCGACTAATTGCGCCACCTCTTCATGCAGCGATTTCCAGTGTTGTTCATGCCAGATGCCCAATTGCTTGTAACGCAATGCCACACGATGTGGCTGCGTGTGCGCATGCTGAATCAGCCAGTGCGGTAAGGTATTGCTTGCCATATGCATTTCCTTGCTTCAAGCAGCCAATGCAACCTGTTTTTGTTCCAGTTCACGCACCAGCGGCAAGACTTTTTCACCGAAATAAGCGACTTCCTCATGGAAATGCAGGAAGGCAGATAGCACTAGGTCAACACCCACGGCTTTCAAGGCAACAATACGTTCTGCAATTTGCTGTGGCGTGCCAATCAAGTTGGTCTTAAACCCATCGTTGTACTGCACCAGGTCTTCAAAAGTTGATTTTGCCCAATTGCCTTCGCCTTCAGGGCTGGCCTTACCTGCCTGCTTCGCAGCATCACCAAAGGCATTGACGGCTTCCTGGTCAGCCTTATCGATAATTTCCTTCAGCACTGCACGTGCCTCTTCTTCTGTATCGCGCGCAATGATGAAGGCATTGACCCCCACCTTGACCTGATGACCATTGGCAGCAGCCTTAGCTCGGATGTCATCCACTTGGGCCTTGATGCCTTCTACCGTGTTGCCATTGGTGAAATACCAGTCAGATACCCTGGATGCCATGTCGCGCGCGGCACGAGAACTACCCCCCTGAAAAATCTCCGGGTGCGGATTGGTGTTGTAGGGCTTGGGTTTCAGCGTGTAATCATGGAAGCGATAGAAATCACCCTTGAAGGTGAAGTTATCCGTTGTCCAGATTCCCTTCAGGGCGCGGATAAACTCTTCTGAGCGGCGATAGCGCTCATCATGCTCAAGCCATGGCTCGCCAATCGCCTGAAACTCCCCCTTGAACCAGCCAGAAACCACATTGATGGCAATACGGCCCTTGGTTAGTTGATCTATCGTTGCCAACTGTTTGGCTGCCACCGCCAGGTTCCATGGGCCAGGAAGAATGGCAGCAATCACCTTAAGCTTGGTCGTGGCTGCCAACAAGGCATGGGAAAATGCGACTGGCTCATGCTGGAACTCCGCTCCATAACCTGCGGTAAAGCGAATCTGGCTCAAGGCATATTCAAAACCATTCTGCTCTGCCAATTGCGCCAGCTTGATGTTGTAATCAATATCCCAACTGGTGCGCTGCTCGATCTTGCTCACCACCAGGCCGCCACTCACATTGGGCACCCAATAGGCAAACTTGATGTCTTCCTTGCGATTGCTGCTCATGATGTATCCTTTCAATTAATGTCGTTGACTCACTTAAATATTCATTGCTTCTTGCCTAGATAGGCATCTTGCAAAGCACTGTCTTGCAGCAGGGCTGCTGCACTACCTGCAAGCACCACCTTGCCGGTTTCGAGCACATAGCCGTAATGGGCATGTTTAAGCGCTACAGGGATGTTTTGCTCAGCCACCAGGAAGCTGACGTTTTCCTGGGCGTTGAGTTGGCTGACGATGTCAAAGATTTCCTCCACGATCAGCGGTGCCAGCCCCATGGAGGGCTCGTCCAGCAATACCAGCGAAGGCTTGGTCATCAGGGCACGGCCGATGGCCACCATCTGCTGCTCGCCACCCGAGGTGTAGCCTGCCTGCACCTTGCGTTTTTCCTTCAGGCGCGGAAACCAGGCATAAATACGCTCCAGCCCGGCTTGCAGTGCCGGCCGGCCGGGTCGTCGCACAAAGCCACCGCTGATAAGGTTTTCCTCTACCGTGAGGTGAGGGAACACATGGCGGCCTTCCAGCACATGCACGATGCCCTGCTGCACCAGCAGATTGGCCGACGTATCTGTGCTGAGCTGGCCCTTGAAGTGAATGCTGCCGCGGCTGATGTCAGCGCGGTCGGCGCGCACCAGCCCTGAAATCGCCTTCAGCGTAGTACTCTTGCCCGCGCCGTTGGCGCCCAGCAGGGCAATGATGCTACCCTTCGGTACAGCCAGCGAAACACCGCTCACAGCCAGGATGGCTCCGTCATAAATGACTTCGATGTCATTCACGCGCAACAGCGCTTCCGATTGCTGTTCAGCATGCAGCGACCCTGCCGCCTCTGGAAACGCCCGGGTTCGTGCACTCATCTCAGGTCTCCTGATCGGCATTAGGCAAAACCATAGTGACGCTAACCTGTGATAGAGATGGCAGGCTCTGGGACAAAAACTCAACGCCACCTCTTTCAAAAGCGCTGAAGCGTATGGTCTTGCTCATGCCCTGGCCTTTGCCGCAGAAGCGATGGTCTGAGATGACACGGCGAGATAAGGCAATGCTCGCTCTACCGCGAGCGCAATACGCTCATGCAGGGCTTCGCTGGCAATCGCATAACCACCTAGGTCGAGCGTCTCGAAATCCGCCTCGCTGCCATAGACACCCAATGGCAGGGTCAAGGCTTGGAAGAAGCTGAACAAGGGGCGCAACTGGTGATCAATCACCAAGGCATGGCGCTCGCTGCCGCCAGTAGCGGCAAGCAGCACAGGGATGTTGGTCAGGCTTTCGTGGCCAACAAAATCAAACAAGTGCTTGAACAGGCCGGTAAAGGAGGCGCGGTAGACCGGGGTGGCAACGACCAGCAGGTCAGCCTCTTCTATCTTGAGGATGTCCTTGATCGCAGCTTGCGGCAGCTCCAGGCGGCTCAGGCTGCCGCCTAGCAATGGCCCCAGCTTCTGCAACTCGATGAGATGCACCTCCAGGGGCAGCTTGCGCTGCAACTCAGCCACAATGGCATTTAGTAGCACGGTGGTGCGCGATGGGCTGCTCAAGCCTCCCGATACGGCCACCAGTTTCAATTTTTTACTCATGCCTGCTCCTGTCCACTTATTCCAAAATGCGGTGTTTTTCTGATCCGCAAATAACAATAAGTTGATAGCAGCAAGTGTGCCAGCGATACAATTACTTTTAATTCAATATCTTATTAAAATATTCAAGCAATTCACCCTGTTGCTAAGCAGACTGAATGCTGAAAATGTGCTGCTATACCAGCAACCCAGACTAGCTACTGCTGAAGAGGCACCGTTAATCTCTGTCGAGGACTGCTGGATAATCAGCAGCCAGGCAGCAAACTGCTGCTTGCGCATGAGGGAATACAACACGTTATTTTCTTATCTTTTGATTTTTAATGACTTTATTCCATGGCACGCTATATGCAAGCCTGATGCAACATCGTCGTATACCGACTATTGAGTTCATCATTGAAAGGCTAGCCATGACAACGACATCATTAGCAATAGAAGAATCCCAGGAGCAGGCATTGCCAAGACCGCCTGCGCACATCATCAAGAACGATGCCGAGGCGATAGCAGTGGCGCACCAGGTGGCGGCAGAGATTGCCAAGGAAGCCGCCATCCGCGATGCGGAGCGCCGCCTGCCCAAGCCCGAGCTTGACCTGTTCTCGCAAAGCGGCCTGTGGGGCATCACCGTGCCCAAGGAATACGGCGGTGCTGCCGTCTCCAACACCACGCTGGCGGAAGTTATCGCCATCGTCTCCGAAGCCGACCCCAGCATCGGCCAGATTCCACAGAACCACCTCTATATGGTGGAAGGCATACGCCTGGATGGCACCGAATGGCAGAAAAAATTCTTTTTTGACCTGGTGCTCAAGGGCGTACGCTTCGGCAATGCCTTTTCCGAGGTCGGCACCAAGAGCGTCAATGACGTGCTGACGCGCATCACCCCAACTGAAGGCGGCTACCTGCTTTCGGGCAAGAAGTTTTACTCCTCCGGCGCGTTGCTCGCCGATTGGGTGCCGGTGATTGCCAAGAACGAGCATGACAACACCATTGTTGCTTTCGTCAAAAAAGGCACACCTGGCCTGACCATCATTGATGATTGGTCCAGCTTCGGCCAGCGTACTACGGCCAGCGGCACCACCATCCTGGAAAACATTTTTGTGCCTGCGGATTACATCCTGCTGCACCACCTCGCTTTCGATCGCCCTACCAGCATGGGCCCGGTGGCACAGATCATCCAGGCCGCAGTGGATACCGGCATTGCCCGCGCCGCGCTGCGCGACACCATCCATTTCGTACGCAACCACACCCGCCCATGGATAGACAGCACACAACAGGAACATGGTTACGAAGACCCGTTAAGCATCCGCGATATTGGCGATCTCCAGATCCGCGTACACGCCACCGATGCCCTGTTGCGCCGTGCTGGCGAGTTCCTTGATATTGCCCAGCGCGAACCGAATGAAGACACGGTGGCCGCGGCCTCCATCGCCGTGGCAGAAGCCAAGGTGCTGAGCACCGAAACCGCCCTGCTTGCTGGCAGCAAGCTGTTCGAGCTGGCTGGCACACGCTCCACCCTGGGCCAGTTCAATCTCGATCGCCATTGGCGCAATGCACGCACCCACACCCTGCATGACCCGGTGCGCTGGAAGTACTATGCGGTAGGCAATTACGCCTTGAACAAAGCCAAGCCACCTCGCCATCCCTGGATTTAAGTTCACCCTGCGTGGTAATACCAATTAAAACAGCACCCATGCCAGGTGCTGTTTTTTTACGTCCTTATAACAACATCATTATTTTCAGCAGAAAATCAGCAATCTGCTGAAATATAAACGGCACAAAAATAATTAATCACAATAAAATCAATAAATTAAAAATGGCATGCAAAATGCGTAAACACGTATTGCTAAGTGCAATACCTCTACCAATGGCTGGCACTTTTGCAATTATTTCGATAATTACAAAAGGACAATACATGCTCAAGCAATCTTTACCCCTGGCCCTCTTTGTTGGCAGCTTACTGCCCATCACCGCTAGCGCTGATACAGGCGCCTTATCTCCCTGGCAACTACGTGCCGGTGTTTCCCTGATTGCACCCAAATCTGACAATGGGGCGATCATTGATCACACTGCCAACCTGTCGATCGATAATCGTGCAGGCCCCACCTTCAATATTGCTTACTTCATTACACCGAACTGGGCAATTGAACTACTCGGCGGGCTGGCCTTCAAACACCAGATCAATGTCAATGGTAGCCATGCTGGTGAAACCAAGCACCTACCACCCATACTGAGCCTTCAATACCATTTCAGGCCAGAGGCAACGCTCCGTCCTTATGTAGGCGTTGGCCTCAACTACACCACGTTTCTCGATGAGAAGCTGGATAACGGCGCAAAGCTTAAAGTCGGCGATTCCTGGGGGCCTGCATTGCAGGCAGGGCTGGATTTTGCGCTGGATGAGCATTGGACTATAGGCGCAGACATTCGCTATGCCCGCATCATTGCGCCGGTCAAGATCAACGGGGCCGATGTGGGTGATGTTCAAGTAAACCCGACCGTATACACCCTCAATGTTGGCTATCGATTTTAATGAGGAGCAATCACCATGACTCAACTCACGATTAAACAACCGCGCCTGACCACAGTCGCCCACGTTATCCGCAGTGATAAAGAGGCGATAGAAGTCGCGCATCGCCTGGCAGATCAGTTCCGCCAGGGTGCTTCTGAACGCGACAAGCACAGAAAACTGCCCATCACTGAACTTGATACATTCTCCCAAAGCGGTTTATGGGCAATTACCGTCCCCCAAGAATATGGAGGTGCAGATGTTTCCTATCGCACGCTGGGTGAAGTCATTCGCATCATCTCCGCCGCAGATCCATCACTGGGGCAATTGCCACAGAACCATCTGGTCGTGGTAGAGCATCTGAAGCTGGATGCGACAGAAGAGCAAAAGCGTTTTTTCTTTGATCTGGTACTCAAGGGCGCACGCTTTGGTAATGCTTTTTCAGAAAAAGGCAGCCGAACCGTCGCCGAGTTTGCCACCCTGATCACCCCGGAGGACAATGGCTATGTGGTGAATGGCACCAAATTCTTCTCGACAGGCGCCCTGCTTGCCCATTGGATCCCTATTGTCACCGTTGACGTGGCTGGCTTGCCTCATCTGGCATTGGCAGAGCATGGCACCCCAGGCCTGGAAGTGATCAATGATTGGTCCAGCTTTGGACAACGTACAACGGCCAGCGGCACTGTCGTCATCAATCAGGTCAAAGTGCCGAAGGAACATGTCGTCCCGATTTACCAGGCGTTTGCACGCCCGACAGTTGGAGGCCCTACTTCGCAATTCATTCAGGCTGCGGTGGATGCTGGCATTGCCCAGGCATCTATTGAAGCGACCATTGAATATGTACGCCAGCACGCCCGCCCCTGGATTGATGATAAGCAAAGCCAGCGTGCCAGCGATGACCCATACACACTGCAGCAAGTAGGCGATCTGAAATTACGCCTGCATGCGGCTGAGGCCCTGCTTGATCGTGCCGCCGATAAAATCCAGCTTGCGAATGCACAGGCAACAGAAGCAACTGTAGCGGCTGCCTCGATTGCTGTGGCTGAAGCCAAGGTACTCACCACCGAGATTGCCTTGTTGGCCAGCAACAAGCTGTTCGAGTTGTCTGGCACGCGCTCCACGCTGGAAGAATACAACCTTGATCGCCATTGGCGTAATGCCCGCACCCACACGCTACATGACCCTGTGCGTTGGAAATACCATGCGATTGGCAATTACTACCTGAACGAGGTGAATCCACCCAGACATCCCTGGCTATAAGCAAACAAGCAATCAATATAAACGCTGGCCTGCCCAGCGTTTATCATATCCAGCACAATAAAAATCAATCAACTAGGAGACATCATGAAAGCAGAAACTCTGGCCATTCATGCCGGATACAAACCAGACCCGACGACCAAGGCTGTTGCCGTTCCGATTTACCAAACCTCCTCATACGCTTTTGATAACACCCAGCATGGGGCTGACCTATTCGATCTCAAGGTTCAGGGCAACATCTACACCCGCATCATGAACCCCACCAATGCAGTGCTGGAAGAGCGCCTGGCCCAGCTTGAAGGCGGCATCGGTGCATTGGCCCTGGCTTCTGGCATGGCTGCGATCACCTATGCCATCCAGACCATTGCCGAGGCAGGCGATAATATTGTATCCGTCTCTACGCTTTACGGTGGCACATATAACCTCTTCGCCCACACCCTGCCCAAACAGGGCATAGAGGTGCGCTTCTTCGACTACCGCGACCCGGCCAGCCTGGCCAAGCTGATCGACAGCCGCACCAAGCTGGTATTTGCCGAGACCATAGGCAACCCGCTGGGCAATATCGTCGACCTGGAAGCCATCAGCAGCATCGCCCATGCGCATGGCGTGCCTGTCATCGTCGACAACACCGTGGCAACACCCTTGTTATGCCGCCCGTTCGATCATGGCGTGGACATCGTCGTGCACTCGCTCACCAAGTACATCGGCGGCCATGGCAATTCCATCGGCGGTGCCATTATCGATAGCGGCCGCTTCCCCTGGGGCGAACACAAGGAACGCTTCACCAGCCTCAATACGCCAGATCCCAGCTATCACGGTGTCAATTATGTTGAGGCCCTGGGTGCCGCCGCCTTTATCGCCCGTGCCCGCGTCGTGCCGTTGCGCAACACCGGTGCCGCCATCAGCCCGTTCAACACCTTCCTATTCCTGCAGGGGCTGGAAACGCTGCCGCTGCGCATAGAGCGCCATAGCGAGAATGCGCTCAAGGTAGCGCAATACCTGAAGCAGCATCCCAAGGTGAAATGGGTCAAGTATGCCGGGCTGCCAGACCACCCCGAGCATGCGCTGGTGCAACGCTACCTCAAGGGGCAGGCATCCGGCATCCTTTCCTTTGGCGTACAGGATGGCCGCGAAGGCGGTACGCGCTTCATCGATGCCTTGCAGCTATTCACGCGACTGGTGAATATCGGCGATGCCAAGAGCCTGGCTTGCCACCCTGCCACCACCACCCATCGTCAGCTCAGCGAGGCAGAACTGGCCAATGCCGGTGTGAGCGTGGACATGGTGCGCCTGTCGGTGGGTATCGAGCATATCGACGACCTGATTGCCGACTTGGAACAAGCCCTGGCCCAGGTATAGCATCCAGGCCACCATCACCATGCCGGGCTTGCCCCAGCATGGTGTGCCTAGCCTGCTGCTGCAGCAATAAAAAAATCCCGGATTTCCGGGATTTTTTACTTATAGAATCAAATCACTAAAACTTAATCTTCAAGAATAAAATGAAGGATTGGGATATTGCTGGTTCAAGGCCCAATCACCCAATTCACGCAGCTTAAAATCCACCGGGTCATGCAAGGTATACACCCGCAGGTTGCGCCAGAAACGGTCCAGCCGCAAAGCAGCCGTGGTGGCGCGCGCGCCCGTCACCTCGAACATGCGCTGGGTGATATCCAGCCCGGCCTTGGTGGTGGCCACCTTGGCCGCGGTCACGGCCACCGCAAGCTCGCCCCGCTCTGCTGCCGTGAGCGCTTCTGCCCGGCCCCAGGCCAAGTCCAGCAGCTCGGCGGCACGGTTGGTCAGCAGCCTTGCGCCTTCCAGCTGTACCCAGAACTCACCGTAATGCAGCAAGGTATAGGGCTCGGACGCAATGTCGCTTGCCAGTGAAGCAGACCAGACGCGCGACTGCTTGAGAGTATATTGCCGCGCCTCAGCCAGCGCCCCTTCAGCAATGCCCTGGTAGATGTTGGAAAAAATCAGTTGGGCAATAAGCGGACGCAGGCAGGCAAACGGCGTGCTGAGTGGGCCGGGCTGCGTCAGCAGCTCGGACTCTTCCACGCGCACGTGCTCGAAATCCGCGCTGCCGCTGTCGGTCTGCCGTTGGCCGATATTGTCCCAGTCCTGGTACAGGATGATGCCTTCACGCGCTGTCGGGATCGCGGCGATGAGTAGTTTCTGCGTTACCGCATCGATCGCCGATGCAATCAGCATGTCGGAATCCGTCGCGCCAGAACAAAAGCTCTTCTTGCCATGGAATTCGCGCCGTCCGCCCGCAACCTGGCTAATCGTACGCGTATCCAGCGGATTCAAGGCATTGCCCCAAAACCAATTGTTCCTGGCTGTTTCGCGAAACCACGGCTTCCATTGCGTTTCCGTGCCGAACAGACGCACCGTGGCCAGCATGAGGTGCTGGAAGGCGAAGACCTGCGCGACCGAACTGTCCACGCGTGCGAACTCGCGCACCACCTCCAGGGTGTCCGCCCAGCTCGCTCCTGTCCCGCCCAATTCTCGGGGAATGATCAGCCCGAGCAGGCCGCTCCTTCTTATCTCGTCACGCTCCTGCTTGGGCGTACCGCCCTGCTGGTCCCTGGCGACGGCCGTCTTGGCAAACTGCGTTGCGAGCGAGCGGGCAACCTCCAGGGGAGTAGTCTGGAACTGCTCAAGCTTGGGCTTGGCAATAACTTCGACTGGATTCACAGGCATCCCCTTATTTGACAACGGACAATTTGCCCGAGGCAGGCGGCGGCACGATATCGTTCGCCACCATTTCGCCGAACGGGCCTGTCAGGTTGATATTGCCGAGCGCATTCTGTTGCTCGATCGGCAGCAGCGGGAACAGCAGCTCGGCAACGCGGTAGGCCTCTTCCAGGTGCGGGTAGCCGGAAAAGATGAAGTAATCGATGCCCAACGCCGCATATTCGCGGATGCGTTCCGCGACCTCCTGCGGATTGCCTACCAGCGCAGTGCCGGCCCCTCCCCGCACCAGCCCCACACCGGCCCAGAGGTTGGGCGCCACCGTCAGTTTGTCCCGGCGCCCGCCATGCAAGGCCGACATCCTGCGCTGTCCCTCGGAATCGAATCGCGAGAACGCTTTCTGTGCCGCGGCTATCGTCTCGTCCGTGACATGGGAAATCAGGTCATCCGCCGCCTGCCATGCCTGTTCGCTGGTTTCGCGCACGATCACATGCATGCGGATGCCGAACTTGAGCGTGCGCCCATGCGCGGCGGCCCTAGCCTTCACCGCCTCGATCTTTTCCTTCACGGCTTCCGGCGGCTCGCCCCATGTCAGGTAGACATCGATCTGCTGCGCGGCAAGCTCAACCGCCTCTGGCGAGGACCCGCCGAAAAACAGCGGCGGATAAGGCTTTTGCACTGGCGGATACATGGTCTTGGCATTCTTGACCTTGATATATTGCCCCTCGAAATCCACCGACTCGCCCGCCGCAACCCCACGCCACACCTTGAGGAACTCATCCGCCTCGGCATAGCGCTCGGCGTGGCTGAGGAAATTGCCGTCCCCATGCTGCTCGTCCGGATCGCCGCCGCTCACGACATTGATTAGCAAGCGCCCGTCGGAGATACGGTCGAGCGTGGCCGCCATACGTGCGGACACCGTAGGGGAAATGATGCCGGGACGGATCGCGACGAGGAACTTCAAGCGCTCGGTGAAGTTGACGAGAGAGGACGCCACTACCCAGGAGTCTTCGCACGAGCGGCCCGTCGGGATCAAGACGCCCTTGAACCCCAGCTCGTCAGCAGCCTGGGCGATCTGCTTTAGATAGTGGTGGCTGACGGCACGGCCGCCATGGCTGGTGCCAAGGTAGCGGCTATCGCCATGCGTGGGAAGAAACCAGAATATATCCATCTAACGTTGTCCTTGAACTGATAAACATCACTTGTCCTATTCAGCAAGCTCCATGCCACGATCCAAGTCAATGTTTTCTAAGAGGTTATAAAAACCATAATCGTATAGGTGCTGATTAATCAGCACAAAACTGCTCGATTGCTGGTAGAAAAGCACATCGCTCAGTCTAATTTCTGCAGAATGTGCTGATTCACAAGCAACAGCCCGCAGCCCCGATTTCATCAGCCTTTACGGGAGATCAAGCCCAGCTTGGCCTTGCGCATTGCTTCCCTGGCAGCAGAATACCGACCAAGCCTTGGCAGGACGGCATGGCACGATAGCTGCTATATCCTTATTAATTCATTAAGGAATATAACTTTTGGCTATTTCAACGACCATACTCCAGGACGATGTCGAGGTACACGAACCGCCATCCATCCAAGAAACCGCGAAAACGCTGGCAGCGGAATTCCGCCTGACGGCGGTAGAACGCGACGAAGCAGGCGGCACGCCGAAGGCGGAGCGCGACCTGATCCGCAACAGCGGCCTGCTTGCATTGTCGATCCCGGAAACCGAGGGCGGGCTGGGTGCCAACTGGCAGGACACCATGCAGGTCGTGCGCGAGTTCGCCAGGGCGGATAGCTCGATTGCCCATGTGTTCGCCTTCCACCACCTCATGCTCGCCACCGTCAGGCTGTTCGCACGCCCCGACCAGTGGCGGCCCTGGTTCGAGCATACCGCCAGGCTGAACTGGTTCTGGGGCAACGCGCTCAACCCACTGGATGACCGCACCACCAGCCGTCAGGTCGGCAACTGGTATGAGTTCTCCGGCAAGAAGAGTTTTTGCTCGGGCGCGCTGGATTCCGAGATGCTGATCGTTTCCGCCTATACCCAGGACAGTCACGATCTCGTCGTGGCGGCGCTACCCACCGGAAGAACCGGCATCAGCGTATTGCAGGATTGGCACAACATAGGCCAGCGGCAGACGGACAGCGGCAGCGTCAACTTCGAGAAGGTACGCGTCGAGGCCAACGACATCCTTGCCGACCCTGGGCCGCTGAGTACGCCGTTCTCCTGCCTGCGCCCCCTGCTCGCCCAATTGATCCTGACCAACATCTACCTGGGCATTGCGGAAGGCGCCTTCGAGGACGCGCGGCACTACACGCTGAACGAGGCCAGGCCCTGGCACCGCTCCGGGTTGGAGCATCAAACGGAAGACCCTTACATCCTCTCGCATTACGGCGAGTTCTGGGCCAGCCTGCAAAGCGCCAGGGCGCTGACCGACCTTGCGGCGGCAAAATTCGACCAGGCATGGAGCAAGGAAAGGCAATTGACGGAAGAAGAGCGCGGCGAAGCCGCGATCGACATTACGTCCGCCAAAATTATCGCCACCCGCACCGGCCTCGATATCACCAGCCGCATGTTCGAGGTCGCCGGGTCGAGGGCCACCCATGCGGGGCTCAGGCTAGACCGGCATTGGCGCAACCTGCGCACCCACACATTGCATGACCCCGTTGACTACAAGATCAAGGAGCTGGGCGAATGGGCGCTGAAGCAGCAGTACCCGACGCCGACATTCTACTCATGAACATATTGGACAACGATTACATGGGACTTACCTACCAAGAATTTGACGGCATTTACTCGAAAGAGGATGAAATGAATTTGTTGACACTACCCAACTCGCAATCGCTCAGCACCTCGATACGAGCGACGGCACAGGTGTTCGAGGACCCGAAATCCCTGGCGCTCCTCGCACGCATCCAGAAAATCGCCCCCAGCGACGCCAATGTGCTGATCATCGGGGAGACCGGCACCGGCAAGGAGCTGATTGCCCGCCACGTGCATGACTTGAGCCGCCGCCGGGGAAAACCTTTCGTGGCGGTCAATTGCGGCGCCTTTTCCGAGACCCTGGTGGAAAGCGAGCTGTTCGGCCATGAGAAAGGCGCCTTCACCGGCGCGTTCTCCGCCAAGACCGGTTGGTTCGAGGCCGCCCACGGCGGCACCATCTTCCTTGATGAAATCGGCGACCTGCCACTGAGCATCCAGGTCAAGCTGCTGCGGGTTCTGCAGGAGCGCGAAGTGGTGCGCCTGGGAGCGCGCAAACCCACGCCGATCGACGTGCGCCTGGTGGCCGCCACCAATGTGCGCCTGGAAGAAGCCGTACTGGCTGGGCATTTCCGAGAAGACCTGTTCTACCGCCTGCGCGTGGCCCTCCTGGAAATTCCGACATTGCGCGACCGTCCCGGCGACATCCTGCCCTTGGCCGAGTATTTTGTCAGCGAATACCGCCGCCGCCTGGGTTACGGCGAGGTGGAGATTGACGAGGACGCCAAGCGCAAGCTGCTTGCCCATCCCTGGCCCGGCAATATCCGCGAGCTCGAGAACGCCATCCACCATGCGTTGCTGATCTGCAAGAGCCACCGCTTGCGGAGCGAAGACCTGCAACTCTCGTCCATGCAACTATTCCACCGCGCCCGCCAGGAGCATGACGGCCATGGCGCAGGCGACCCTCTACAGCACGCATTGCACCAGCTGTTCGAGGCCGGCCATGAAAGCCTCTACGAGCATATCGAGGACACGGTGGTGCGCACGGCCTACCACTATTGCCACAACAACCAAGTGCAGACGGCGCGCCTGCTGGGCGTAAGCCGCAATATCGTGCGGGCAAGGCTGATCAAGATGGGCGCGATTTCCGCATTGAAATGACGAAGCCCCAAGGATATTCGCAGCATGCCGGAACCAGCCGGCACAACACTCGACCGCCCAACAAAACGGCAACAAACCCTGGCGTCATGGGCAGATTTACTTTAATCTGCCTGTCTGCGTTTCGCAGCAGCACTCAACCATTGCATTACCCATATGAGCACGATCAGTAAAATTTCTTCATCCACCCTGCCCACCAAGTACGGTCAATTCATCATCCATGTCTATCACGACGTACAAACCGGCCAGGAGCATGTCGCCCTGGTGGCAGGCCATGTGCTCAACAATGAAAACGTGCTGGTACGCGTGCACTCCGAATGCCTGACGGGCGACATCTTCTCCTCCAACCGTTGCGATTGCGGCGAACAGCTGGTACTGGCGCAGAGCATGATCGCGGAAGCCGGCCAGGGCGTGCTGCTCTACCTCAAGGGACACGAAGGGCGCGGCATCGGCCTTGCCAACAAGATCCATGCCTATGCGTTGCAAGACCAGGGGCTGGATACCGTCGACGCCAACCTGCACCTCGGCCTGCCGATCGACCAGCGCAGCTATACTGCCGCAGTGGATATCCTCAAAGACCTGGGCGTGCACTCCCTGCGCCTGATGACCAACAACCCGGAGAAAGTCTCCAGCCTGCAGCAGGCCGGCCTGGCCATCAATGAGCGCATTCCGCTGGTGATCCAGCCCAACCAGGACAACCTGCAATACCTGCTGACCAAGCGCGACAAGCTAGGCCATTTCTTCGCGCAGACAGAAATGCAAAATCCCGACTTCGGCGAGCTTTGAGCTTGTAAGACTTTGATAGGCTCTTATTCCAGAAAAACATAAAAAAAGAGCGGGTTAACCGCTCTTTTTGTTTGATCAGTTGAAGTTTCGCTTCACGTGATGCAGGTGATAGCCGTGCTGCTCGATATCCTTGATGATCAGGCCGGCATCATAGTGCAAGTGACGCTGTTCCTTGTCCACCTCCACATCCGCGGTCTGGTGGATCAGCTTGGCATAATCGGGGTCGGGCACGTCCACCTTGGAAATGTCATCCCCTGCCTTGACCGAGATGTACTTGTTGTTACTGGTCGCACTTTTATAGATATCCACTTTCATGATGATCTCCATCTGGTTGATATTAAAAAGTATTCAAAAGATACCAAAACCTTTTATCTTCTTATGACCACAATGCGCTGCAGAAGTGCGATCGCCTAATCCTTGCGCGCTGCGCCCAGCTCCAGCGGCATCTTCACCTCGCCGTCATTGTTGGATTGCTTATTCAAGGGTTTCACCTGCAGCTTGCCGGCATCGAGCGCCACCGTCTCGAGCAAGTAGCGCTGGACAACTTCCTGGCGCGCGTTGCCCAAGGCTTCTAGCCATGAAGGTTCGAGCTTGGCCTGCTTGTTCAACGCATCAAGCAATTTGCCATAGTAAACGCCCTCGTCCTTTTCCGACTTGACGGCGTCCAGTGCCTCCGGAGCGAGCTGCTCCTTGGCAAGCTTGTCCAGCGCGGACCTGACCTTCTTGTTTGAAGTATCCACCGGGCCCGGCTTTTCACCCGGCTGCAGCTTGATACCCATCTTGGCGGCGACCTGGTTGCGCACGAACTGCTCCTGCAAGGCGCGGCCGTCCGCCTTCTCGTCAACCACTGGAGCCACCTGCAATACCAGAGCTGGCCGCTTTGCCAACGCTTCGCTGATCACCTTGAGCTTTTCCTGCTCCGGAGGCGCAAGCTCGGCGCTGCCCGGGTCGAACACCAACGCTTCCAGCTTGTCGGAACTGATGCCGAGCAGATTGCCCAATGCCCGGAACGGCGAAGTCACCAGTTTGCCGAGCACGTTCACGATCGCCTTCCACACTACCTTGCCGTAGCTGAATTCGGGGTCGTCTAGGCTACCTGACACCGGCAAGTCCAGGTCGATAATGCCGCTGCTATCCTCCAGCAATGCGATCGCCAGGTCCAGCGGCAGGTTCACCGCATCCTCACTATCCACCTTCTCGCCCAGCTTGAGCTTGTTGACGATGAACTTGTTTTCCCCCGCGAGCTGGCGGTTCTTGATCTTGTATTCGAGATCCACCGACAGCTTGCCAGAATCTATCCGCCGCCCGGCGAACTTGCCGGAATACGGCGTCAGGCGGTTCATCTCCAGGTTGCGGAATATCAGCTTGAGGTCGGTGAATTCCGTTGCCTGGAACGGCTGCACGGAACCGCGGATACGCGCCGAGCCGTAATCGTCCACCTTGCCGTCCAGCTCCACCTGGGCCGTCGTGCTTGGATTGGTGGACATGCCGTTGATCACGCCGGACAAGGTGTTGATATGGGTGCCGAATTGCGGCGTGAGCGAGAGGTCGGCGAATTCGAGGTTGGCATTGTCGATGCGGATACGCTCAACCGCGACCGGGAACGGGTCGGCGGCCTGTTCTGCAGGCTGGCCCGTAGATTGATTGGACGGCGGCGCAGCCTGGGCTGAAGAATCCGCCGGCTGCTCGCGCAGGATGCGCTGGACGTTGAGCGTGCGATCCTCGTAAATGATGAACTTGCCGCGCGGCTCGTTGATCTTCAATTCGCCGATACGCAGGCTGTCGGGCGCCAATGCCAGCCTAAGATTATTCGTGGACAGGCTGCGCCATCCCAGGAACGCCTGCCCGGTATCCTCTTCCACGATGTCCAGCCTGTCGGCGCTGAAGCCGCCCTTGTACTGCACCGCGAGCTTCTGGCCCTGCTTGAGGCTCAGGTCGCCTTGCGTGCTCAGCGCCCCGCTATTCAGCTTGAGCATGGCGAACTGGTTGACGTATGGTGCAAAAGGCTTGAGCGAGAAATCCGCGAGCTTGAGCTTGATGTCACCCTGCATGGGTTCCGGCGCCAGCTTGCCGCTGGCGTTGAAGCTGCCGCCCTGCTTCACCTTGAACGCCAGGCTGACAGGCACTGCCCGCTTGGTGTCGAGGCTCACGTCCTTGACTTCCAGGCTGGCGTTTTCAATATCCAGCGCTACAGGGCTCTTCGTGCTTTTGTCGGTAAAGTGCAGGCCGGCGCCCTCGACGGCGAAACGCTTGAGGTCGAACGCCCAGGCAGCATCGTCCGCGACAGGCTTGGCCTGTGCCGTTTTAGGCTGGCTTTTCTGCGGCGTGGATGGCTGGGCAGGCTCCAGGATCGCCTGCCAATTGACCTGCTTGGCGTCGCGCAGGACGTCCGCGCCCAGCCCCTTCAACACCACCGACTCCAGCCCGGCCTTGCGCGCTGAGAGGTCCACCTGCCCACCCTGTACGGAAAGGCTTTCCAGGCGCGCGACAGGTTTGCCGTTGGCGCCCGATCGCACGGAGAACGGGCCGATATTGCTCTGCAATTCGTCCACCCTGCTTTGCCCTTGTTCGCTGGCGAACTTGAGGTTGAGCGATAGGCTGTCAACGGCGACTTGCAGGGGCTGCTTGAAGGTTTCGTCCAGGTAGTCCAGCTTGAGTCCATCGATGCTGGCCTGGTTCAAGTGGATATTCCATGGATTTTCTGCGGCATCAGGCTCGACTTCGGCAGGCTGTTCCTCGGATTGCTCCGAAGCGGTATGCAATTGCTGCCAATTCACGTCGCCATCCCGCTGCCGCACTGCCTTCAATTCGCCTTGCTCTATATTGAAGCTGCCGATATCCAGCTTGTGCGCCTGCAGGTCGAGGGCGACATCCGCAACAGTCACCGAAGGCAACTCCAGCAAAGGCTTGCCCTGCTGAGCCAGCTGGATGCCTTCGAGCACGAGCTTGAGCGCATCGAACTGCACCTGCGCCTGGTCTTGCATCTTGAACTGCAGGGTCGGCAATTCGATCGACAGCTGTTTCAGCTCAAGCCGGCCTTGCTGCGCTTGCGATTGCAGCAAGACGGCGGCCGCATCCTCCAGCGCCAGGCTGAAGTTGTTGATGGTGGCTTCAGGCTTGTCCTGCACCAGCGCGAACTGGTAATCCAGCCGCGTTTTGAGCTGGCCTGCCTCCAGCTTGACCGGCAACGCATCGGGAGGCAATACATCGAGCAGCTTCGCCAGCTTCAACCCTTCCAGCTCGACCTTGCCGCTGGAAACGACCGGATTGACGCCGAGCTCACCCTTCCATTTCAGCGTGCCGCCCTGTTCGGGCAATTTCGCCAGGATGGCGTAATCGCCTAGGTCTTCCGGCAAGGTGGAAAACCCGTCCAGCTCCAGCCCCAACGGCTCGAGCACCGCCCGGAAGGCCTCGGGACGGTTGCGGTCCATGTATTCGATATCCCCGCGCTCGATCAGGATATGATCCACCAGCAAGCGCGCCATGCCTTCGCTCTTCTCTTCCTCCGGGTTTTCGTTGAGCTTGGCGATCAATGCCGCCCAGTTGCTTTCGCCGCCGGGCAATACCTCGAAGCTGACATGCGGCGCGCTGAGCTGGATATCCTTGAGCCGCCAAGCGAAGCGGAACAGCCCGCTCAGTTCGAGGTCGGCATGCAGGCGCTCGAACCCTGCCAGCGAAACGCCTTCCTTCGTCGTCAATTGCAGTTGGTCTACCGTCAATGCAATACGCAGGGGATCGTAATCGACCCGTCCTACTTGCAAATGGCTCGCCAGCTTGTTTTCGGCAATCCACGGCAACAAGCGCTGGGCAATCGGGTTGACGGCGAAGTAGCCGAACAGCAGATAAGATATCCAGAACCCGAGCACCATGAGAAAAGGCAGGCTGGTCAACGCCCGCCAGGTTTTCTGCACCAGTATGTTTCTATCTGCCATCGGAAACCTCCTCGCCAGTCTGCTGGCTTATTGCTGTTAGCGCACTCTTTGATTAATGTCAGGCCGTCATGCCGAATTGAAAAGGCTGACGAATCCCAATGAAAATATCCTGGCTAGGCGCTGTGCCAAAGGCAATATAAAGGTATAACAAGACAGAGCCGCAACGCCAGGAGAATTGATTACCCGCGCTAGTGCTTATGATCGAACACCAGGCTGAACGTCACCGGCACCACCGTGCTGATCGAGGGCAGTTGCGCCACTTCGCGCAGCTTATCCACGCCCTCGGTATAACCGAGCGCCGCGGCATCGAGCAATAGCGGCTCTATGGTGCTGACCAGCAAGCCCTGCTTGCCAAGGCCGACCACGCGCAAGCGGGCTTCCAGCGGAATGTTCTTGCCGTTGATGGCAAGCTGCAGCTTCACGGCCTCGATTTTGGCCTCGCCCGCAGCGGGCGCCTTGAATGCATTGACGGTATTCCCCGTGATATCGGCCTGGGGGAAATTCGCGAGGTCGAACAGCATGGTTTTCATGCGCTCGTCCCGGATCGGGATATTGGTGTTCACGCTGGCAAGCTTGATTGTCGCCTTGAAGGCGCCGTCCTGGCTGATCGTGCCTGCCAGTTGGTTGAAGCGGTGCGTCTCGCCGATAGTGTTTTTCTTGACCGATACAAAATTGAGGACAGACGCCTCGTTGTTCAACGCCCAGTCCGCCACGGCGCCTTGCGAAAACATCAAGCCAGAGCCCAGTAGGGCCGCAGCAACTATAGAAAACTTATTCATCCTAACCTCCATCCATATACTATTGTTGTTCAATATCAAACCCGGTCGATCGCCTTGGCGAGGTAGAACCACTCGCTTCCCGGCTCGGCCCCGGGATTGGGAAACACGATGTGCACCGTTTCTGCCGCACTGATTTCCTCCCCGTCATGGCGGATACCGATCAACGTCCCCGCATCAAGGCGCTCGAAGCTGCGCCATTCCTTCGCCAAGCGGTCTTCGGGATGATGCTTGTCCACGACCTTGAACAAGCGCAGGGTTTTCCTGTCCGGGGTTTCCTGCGGCTTGTGCTGGCCGCTCAATCCCAGCCACGCCAACGTATTCAGGATCGCCCGGTACGCGACTTCGGGCGCTGCAGCATCCTCATGCTGCCCGCACTCCAGGGTCAGGCCATAGCCGCCCTGTGAGCGCATATATTCCGTGGTGCCCACGCCGTAGCGCACATCGGCGTCTTCTTGCCCAGCCTGGGCTTGCCGGTGGGCAACGCCGCTCGCATAAGTATCCAGCCAGCCGTCCACGAACAGCTTGACGCCCAGCCGCCGGGCCAGCGACTCTTCCTCGGCATCATGCTCGAAAGGCTCCAGGCTTCCCTGGTTATTCTTGGGCCCCAGCATGGCAAACGGTTCGCCGGGGGTATGGAAAGAATGCAGGTCCAGCAATACGTCATGGCTCGCCAGCAACGGGCAGAGCCAATTCGCCACGTGGTCTTCAAACTGCTGCGGATCGTCTGTCGGGAATAGCTTGCGGTTGAGGTTGCGCTCGCCTGCACGGCTGTATTGCGCACGCGCCAGCGGGTTGCAGACCGGCACGAATGTCACGCTGCCAGCGACGATGCCGAGTGTTCCGCGCTCCAACTCACCGACCACCCGGCGGATTGCCAGCGTGCCGCACGGCTCGTTGCCGTGCACGCCGCCCAGCACGATCAGGCGCTTTCCTGGCTGCGTCCCGCAGAAAGAAATGGACTCGAAGTGATGGCTCATGCCTGATTATCACCGCTTACGCCCCGTTTGCGCAATGTTGCCGCCGTTGATAAAAGCCATCCCTGGCTAAAGCTAGTTGGCTGTTTACAACCAATTGGCTGCAAACAGCCACCACATTTGCAACCAAAATCCGCTTTAAGCAAAACAAGATATTGCTGCAATGCTATACAAATCACATCCTTACAAATAACTGACGCGCTAGGCCTGTTTATTGCTACCTATTCCCACAAGGTCATCTTTTGTAGGGTAGATCAGCATGAGACTCACTCCAACATGGCATGGTATCGACTTACACTGGGCTTACTCAGATTTGCTGCCTACTATCTACCGTCACACCGGCTACCGTCGCACCGCCTGCGACGTGCTGCATGATGCGCTGATCCGGTTTGCCATCTCCAGCAATGCCGGGCGCATGGAACAACCTCATGCCTACCTGCGCACCATCGTTCGTAACCTGCTGGTCGATGGCTACAAGGACCAATCCCGCTTCCTGCCCCTGGTGGACGAAGAGATCGGCGCAAGCCATGAGCTGGAGCAGCCGGTGGCGCCCTCCACCGAACACCTGCTCGATATGCAGCAGAGGCTCTCCATCCTGCTCAACATCATCGACCACATGCCCGCACGCTGCAAGGAAGTGTTCGTGCTGTTCCGCATCGAGGGATTGGCCCAACAGGAAATTGCCGAGAAACTGGGCATCTCCGTCAACATGGTGCAGAAACATATCATGCGCGCCATGCTAGACTTGCTCGAAGCAAAAGACCTGATCAATTAGCCATGTCCGGGTAGCGCCTTTGCAGGCGCTGCCGCCAACCAAGAAAATGAGCCATAGCCCTGCACAACGGAGCGCACGCCAAGCCGCCATCAAGTGGTTTGTCATCATGCAGGATGCCGATACCGAGCATCCCGAGCGCAGCCGTTTTGAGGAATGGCTGCTTTCCCACCCTGCGCACCAACGTGCCTATCAGGAAGTATGCGCCCTATGGGAGGACCTGGATTCCTCCGACCGCTTGCTGCATCTTGAAAGCGCCATGCAGCAAAAGATCTTCATCGAGAAGACCGATCGCAGCAAAAAAATACGCACCGTCATCACCCGCACCCTCAGCGTCATGTTCTTTGCCGCACTCGGCATCACCAGCTATTACGGTTACGAGTCATGGCAGAACGAACCTACCATGCACATGGCGGCCAGTACCGAAATCGGCCAGATCCGCTCCCAGGTACTGGAAGACGGAACCAAGCTCATGGTCAATGCCAATAGCGATATTGAAGTCACCTACACCCGCAAAGAGCGCCGCGTCATCCTGAAACGCGGCGAAGCCAGTTTCGATATCGCAAAAAATCCCGACCGGCCCTTCGTCGTCGATAGCGGCCTTGCCAGAATCACCGTGCTGGGCACCCGGTTTGCCGTCAACAGATTCAGCAGCAAAGTGCGGATCAGCGTCGACCATGGCGTGGTGCGGATCGAGCCTCAGCAATATCTGACCACGGAAAAAACCGCCCCCAACCGCTATGCCGAGCACGTCTTGACGCTGCGAGACAATGAAGTGGCGGAAATCAACCTCAACGGCGAGGCCAAGCGCCTGCAACGCTCAGCGGAGGATGCCTTCAGCTTTGAGTACGGCACCATCACCTTCGACCAGGCCGGCCTGGAGGAAATCGCGGAAACCCTTTCCCGCTACCGTACTTTGCCGGTCAGCGCCGAGTTCGCCGCCCAACAGGACGTCAGCATCACTGCCGTCATCCAGTCTAAATATGTAGAGCGCTTCATCAAGGAGTTGCCTGTCATCGCTCCGGTCAAGGTCAGCACGGAGGGCGACATCACTCTCCTGATGCCAAAGAAAGCCCAGGCTTCCCACAAGCAATAATATCGCTCGCGATGCTAAAGCACTGCTGGACGCACCCTCTGCAGTTGCGTGAGGTTTTGCTGGCCGATCTGCCTGAAAGGCATGCTCACCCTGGAGTCGTGACTGACGGCATCCCAGAATGCCAGCGCTGCCGCATAAGCCTGCTTCCAGGCTTCGGCCTCCCTTGGCAAAGGCAACTCAGGCACGAACTGGCGGGGCGGCACTTCGCCGCCCGATAATGGCGCGTACAGCATGGGCAGCATATCGTATGCTGGCGCCAAGTAAAAAATGGCACTGTCATTTCCATCGGGATCATATTGAAATGAAAGATTACCCAAATGCATATCGCTATTTGCGATGAGCCTGCCAAACCACCATAGCACTTGCGATCCATACACCGCGCCCGTCTCCACCATCCCCGCCTTGACCAGTTGCTCAACCAACTCCGGCCACGCTCCGCTTCCCCGGCCAATCAATGCAGCATCCAGACTGGACAATGAAACCAACGGCAACCGCCCCCATTCGCCCTGCCGGTCAAAACGCTCGACCTCCAGAAAAGTCCGGCTGCCTGATTGCAAAATACGGCCCTGGGCTGCACGCACCGGAAGCAAGGAACGGATGACCTCCAATGCTAGATGTTCACATACCAATAGATCAGACCATCTCCGCACCGATGATGAATCATCCGCCCCCGAAAACTTTACGATCACGTGCGATGTCGCGCTGCCAGCCAGTTGCCGTTGTGCTGTAAATTTCGGGAATTCCCCGCCAGCGCTTGAGCCCATGCCCACGAACGCGACCGCCTCTTCCGCCAACTGTGCATAATGCGCTTCCTGTTGAGGTTCAGGAATCGGCATTTCAGGCATGGAGACTGATTGAAGCCACAAAGAATAAGCCTCATCCCCAATAATCAAATGGCCGGAAGTGTCCGCTCCACGCCGGCTCAATACATAAGTAATATGGTCGTCAGACCAATATTCCGGATCATTCGGCACATTGAGGTCCTGTGCAGCCCTATGAGCGAACATGCGCCCAAGGTACCCTTGCGGCCGCATGTCATAAAGAGGATACGGCAAACCCTCCCATATCCCGGAAGCAAACTCACGAGCGATGGGAAAGTGCAAACCCTCCATCGAAAAGAACGTGCCTGTTGGCGACAACAAGTGCAGCAGGGCGCCAGCGACCCCCTGCCCTTGTGCGTTGACACGATACACTGGAATCGGCGCGTGACTGCCTCGCAATGGCCGGCGCATTGCATAGCGGGCGTGTTTTGTCACGCCGAAGCGCAGAACGTCACCCTCCCAGGATTGGATAACACGCAAAACAGTAGGTACGCTCACGCCAGCTCGCCGAGCCAACTCCGCTGCGGAAATCGGGCCTTGAGTTTTGAGCAGCCTATCCAGCTGCACACGTGCTATTTCATTACGGGGCCTCATTATTTAATGAATTATGATAAGAATAATATAATTATTATTAATATATAACAATGGGATAAATATATGAAGTATTTTTTTATGATTAGAATATTTTTATAAATTCAACAATATAAAAAATCCCAAGCCTGCAACCATGCGCCCCTCCACCATAAAAAATATTTCCGAATTTTCATCAACGACATCAGGGTTTTGTTTTCCTGGCGGTTATATCGGTAGTAAGACCGATTTTTCAGGAGAATTAAATTGGATATCTTCAAGCTCATGTACCGTATGGTGATCGCATTGACCGCACTGCTCTTCATCATATTGCTCGGCACCCTCTCGTTTTCCTTATAGGCAAACGGCAATATTCCAACCAAGGTTTAGCTGGAAAGCTAAAAAAACCAAGCGAATTCCTATTCATGTCTAGTTATAACCCGACATAGCAAGGTTTTCATACTAACTCTGCCGCCTCAATCGACATCCCTCTTGCCGCACTGCCGGCTACTGCATGAAACCAGTTTTTACATTCCCAAGCTTCCTTCCAAAAATCCCAAAAAAGTCGGGAAATTATCCCTCATCAATAACTCATTGATTTAAATAAATAATTTCCCATACCAATCGATCGCTAGTTTTTCTCAAAAAAATACCGTCAGGGTTTCTCGACCTGAACGGTTAAACAAGCATGTAAGGCAAATTTTGCAGCCTTCATCCGACATGGAAGGACCTGTTATTGATGTCAGGCGATACCTTCAATGTTGAGAAGTTCGATCATAAAAAATAAGAATAAAAAATTATTAGACATACACATATGGAGCAAGGGATGAGTAAGAGAGGGAGAACTTTTCATGAACAACCACAATTCAAGAAGCTATCACATGCATTGCACCGCGTTTATAGCCATAAAAGCGCTGTACTGCTGACGGCAATGGTCGGAATCATGCCGTTTCAGCCACATGCAGCCGAGCTCGACACAACATTGCCAAAAAGCAATGAAAGCACAGGCTCGTTTGCACCAAGCAACATCGACATCCCCAGCCAGCCGCTGGATGCAGCACTCAAGCAACTCGCACGCACCACAGGCATCAGCGTCGCCTTCGACAGCAATCTCGCCACAGGCAAGACGGCTCCAGCCGTCAAAGGCCGCATGAAAGCGGACGAAGCTCTTAGATTGCTGCTCGCAGGCAGTGGCCTAGAATCCACGATCGATAAAGATAATGTCGTCATCAAACCGGCAGCAGAAAAATCCGCGATTGACTTCCAGCAAGTAGACGCCGTGGAAGTACGTGCCAAGCGGTTTTATGAAATCGGTCCCTTGCCAGGATTAGGACTCACAAAAGAAGAAATCCCTGGCAACGTACAAAGTATTACAGCCAAAGAAATTAAAGAGTCTCATTCATTAAGTATCACTGATTTAATGAATAGAAAACTTCAATCAGTCACTGTGAATGATTATCAAGGAAATCCTTTTCAGATGGACGTGCAGTATCGAGGTTTTACTGCAGGCCCTCAAATCGGTACTCCACAAGGTTTATCCGTATTTTTCGATGGCATTCGGGTGAATGAACCATTCGGTGACGTAGTTAACTGGGACATGATTCCCATGAATGCCTTGGAGAGTTTCGACGTATTCCCAGGGTCAAATCCGATTTTTGGATTGAATACATTAGGTGGCGCGCTCACCATGAAAACTAAGGACGGTTTCAATCATACTGGAGTCAGTGCAGAAGTACTGACTGGATCATTTGGTAGAAAATATCTTCAAGCTGAAGCCGGATGGAATAATGGCACAGTCGCCTTATTCGGCGCTGGTAATTTTTTCATGGAAGATGGCTGGCGGGAAAATTCGCCAAGTCGAGTAAACCAGTTTTTTGGTAAGGCCAGCTACCGTGGAGACCAACTTGACCTCAATCTGAGCACATTATGGGTGGGAACAGACTTGGTAGGCAATGGCTTGATTCCCAATCAAATGTACCAGCAAGACCGTAATGCATCTTTCACCTCGGAAGATACCACTGAAAACAGACTCACCCAGTTCCAACTTTCCAGCAGTTACTTCGTCAATGAAAACTTCACAATAACGGGTCAAATATATAGGAGGAATAGCAATAGAAAAGCACTAGGTGCCGATGCTTATACAGATGGGTTCCCACAAACTCAACAAATATTGCGTAATTTAGCACCTGGAGAAGAAGCGAGTTGTCAATTTCTGAGCACAAATTCCTACGGTATACCTGATTATTATGTTTTTGCATTATCCGATCCTTATGATCCAAACTCTCATCCATTTCTTCAGGATTTCTATGCCAACAGTGGTAATCCGGGTTATGACCTAGAGGCTGCCCTTGCTCAGTATGCTCCTGATGCTTTCAATGGAGCGTTATCTGCGGAATATGCCAAGGCAGCGAGAGAAGGTTTTAACTACTGGAAAAATACATTAGACCAAGCATTATTCCAAGAAAATAATATTCCTGTACCAGCACAGTGGGGAGATCCAGCAGACTATGCCAATTGGGATTTTACTTATATGACATTGGGTCCGTTATACGACGTATTTAGAAGCAATATACTGGATATTGACAATACAGGCTTCGAAGCTACCCAAAATTATTTTTATACAACTGATGGAGTCAAACATGTGGTGCTCACTCGATCTCCTCTCAATAAAGATGTTTGTCAAGGCGCACAAATCGATTTAGTAGATCCTAAATACGCCGGTCTCAACCCCGACGGTCATATTAGTGGCAATCCAGGGGTAATTGAGGGCACGCCAGTCGCTGTATTAACAGATAATAAAATCAAACAACAAATAGATGGCGCATCATTACAATTTAACTGGAATTTTGAGAAACACAAATTTATGGTGGGAGCTTCTATTGATGTGGCTAAAGCCAGCTACTCCAATAGCCAACGCTTTGGTTTATTTGATGAAGATCGCAAGGCTTATTTGTCTCCAGAAGGAATACGTGATCAATATGTAGCTGCTGACTCGCCAATTTCCAACAATAATTTCAGCGGCACATCTACAACGAAAAGTATTTATGCCAGTGAAACATGGAGCCCAATTGATACCTTACATATTTCCAGTTCAGCACGTTATAACGATACGCATGTAAAAAATACTGTAGCTACAAGAACAGCCTTTACATTTTATGACTTGGCTAGTTATGTATCAGTGCCGGACTATTTCAATCTTTGCCAAGGTAGCATAGATAACTGCCCGAGTACCGGATATAAACGTAGTGATGGTAGCAATTTATTAAAACCAGCAGAAACCGAAAAATTTAGCTTCTACTCATTAAATCCCTCTCTCGGACTCACCTGGGATGCCAAGAAAGATCTCAACTTTTATATCAATTGGGCCCAAGGGACACGTACCCCTAGTGTTGTAGAACTTGGATGTGCATTTGATGGCCGGCCAAGTGGCAATAAAACTTGGGGAGGAGATACCAATGGAAATGGTATTCCTGATCCAGAAGAAATGGTAGACATTCCTATTAGCATTATGCAAAACCGCTCATGTACTTTACCCACAACCCTATCAGGTGACCCTTATTTACCGCAGATCAAGGCGACGACTTATGACATAGGCTTTCGTGGCACTATCGGTGAAAACCTGCGGTGGAACATCGGCGCTTACCAGACAGATTTAAAAGACGATATTTACTTAGTAACTATCGGAGCTGCTAATAGTTACTTTGACACAATTGGCAAGACCCGGCGTCGAGGCATAGAAGCCGGGATTTCCGGAAAATGGAACAAGCTAAGCTTTGGCGTGAACTATGCACTAACAGATGCCACATTCCAAGATACCTTCGATATGATTTCAGACCACAACAGTAGCGCTGTTGTAAACCTTGCTAATGGATTAGCGGGAGTAAATGGAGAAGCATTCAGATCTATCACCGTTAAACCAGGTGACCGCATGCCAGGAATTCCACTACACAATCTGAATGCAAGTATGAGTTATGAAGTAACAGATAAATGGCGAGTAGGTTTAAGTGCCGTATTACATTCTGAAAGCTTTATACGCGGAAATGAAAATAACAAGCATCAACCTGGCGTGACTGAATACTATGCCAATAATACCGGTGACCTTATAGCACGCCAACCTTTCAATAACCCTGGAAAGGTCGACGGTTACGCAATCTTCAACTTCCAAACAAGTTATCAAATCAATCCTGAATGGACAGCCACTTTGCTGGTTAACAATATTTTCGATAAGGAATATTTCACGGCAGGCCGTTTGGGACGTAATCCATTTTCACCAAGTATCAATGGTGCCATTGGACCTGGTGGTTATAACCATAATTCAGATGACTGGTTAAGTGCTAATTTTCTAGCGCCAGGTGCTCCCAGGGCAGCATGGTTTAGCTTGCGATACGAATTCTCACCATCCAAGAGATAGGTAACTAGAAGGAAATAGAAAGCTGAGGACTAATAGAAATTAAGGGGCATTATGATTGCCCTTCAGCGTTCCACCTGATCAACTAAAGCACTCGCAAAGACTTGAACTGATTAGGAGAACTGGTAGTGCGGGCAACCATAATGCCCGCCAATTGTACCGAAAGGAAGTCCCAATGAAAAACGCTAAATTACAATTGGCTGTACTTGGAGTTTTCAGTGTGGCATCTGCCCAGTCCATGTCGGCAGGTTTTGTAAATATTCCAACTACAGGATTTTCGACTAGTGCCTACACGCGTTGTATGGCACAACCGATCACCATTGGAGGAAGCTCTACCACCCCAGGTAATTTTGGCTCAGGTAGCACTGCAAATGGCAATCTGGCCCCAACACCAACCACTAGTGCGAATAATACTTGTGCCATTGTCCCCGCTCCAGCAAATGATATTGCTTCGCCGGAAACAAATTATGCTTTTGTAACCTCAGCAAACCGGCCAATTGTGGTCAATAACATTTACACATCTGGGAATGTTACGGTAGGCAGCCTTCTCGAAGTTGTTTGGCGTAAACCAGCAGCCTCAGCCCCAGTAACAGCAACACCCATGTGCATTATAGGAGCGAGGGTATCGTTGACCAATGTTGCTTATAGCTCACTACCTGACTTAACAGGTTCACGGTTTGAGATCAATGATCTAGCACGTGGTGGCTTAAATGGTTTGACTGTTGATGCAGCTTATGCAATCACAAACTCCACAGCTTCTCCTGTTTATCGAATAGGTCGCGCTTATACATCAGTTCAGCATAGAGCTTTGGCAGTTGCTCCAACCTATGGTGATGAAGGAGGTGCATTACCTGGAACAGGATATCTTGACTTACCTGGTTTAGCAGGTTCACCAACACCCGACATTAATGGAGTTAATCGCTTTACAGGAACTACGGCGAATACATTGCCGTTAGCAAACCCCAGCACTGCGCAGCAAGAGGCTTATGTAGATGATGGATGGGTCGGCTTTACATTCGATGCAAATGCGGTAGACGATGATGGTAGTACCAATCCATTGTCCGCTATGACATATGTGAAAATCGCTTGCAATAATGATTCTGCTGCCATCATCAATACAGCTTATTCGAGTAATCCCGCTGGATGGACAAGGAATAATGCTATTCGCCTACGTCAAACAGCGCAGGAAAAATCACCATTTATATCGGTGGGAACAAGCGGCTATGTATTACCTAGTCAACCGGCCGTAACACCTTAAGTATTGCAATATTTTAACCATTAGCAATGCGTTATTGAGACCCAATATCGCAGCAAGGTAATTAGCCTTGCTGCGAATGGAAATCATTTTAGGAGAATAAAATGGCTATCAAGATTTTCAATGCAACAGAAACTGAATACACTGGTACAGCAAATGCTGATTTAATCATTGGAAATAATTTAGGTAATTTTATAGATAGTGCAGATGGCAATGATATTGTCATTGGAGGCAGTGGAAATGACAATATTTTTGCAGGCAACGGCAATGATATTGTATTTGGCGGTGGAGGTGATGACCTTATCGTTTTAGATGCTGGAGACGATATAGCGTTTGGCGGAAGTGGCTCAGACAATATATTCGGAGGTACGGGAAATGACACTATATTTGGCGGAAGTGGTGATGACATCATCTTTGGAGAAGATGGTGATGATGTTCTAAGCGGTGGTGAAGGTTTTGACATTATTTATGGCGGTGCAAGTACACAAGGTAATGAAACAGTTGTCGGCAACCTATATTTAGTCACCGATAATGATATTTTGGTTGGAGAAGGTGGTAACGATACCTTCAGAATTGGCCACGAAGCTGAAAATGTTGTCATTGTTGGAGGTGTTTCTAACCTTGATAACTCTGGCAATCCCGCAAGATATGTCGGTTTAGAAGCGGATGAAGAAACCGAGGAGATGTATGCTATTGATTCAGTTACTGGATTAAGTGTGCCAATTACAACAGTAGCTCAATCTCTACAAGCAGAAACCGACGTTCGCCTCAATCTAGTCACACGTCCTGGTTCAAGCTCAATCAGTACATATGCAAGCAGTATTGCAGGTTATAACGCTGTTGATACCATTGAGTTCACACAATCAGGGGATTTCTCAGAGTCATTGGTTTTTTCTGGTATCGAACGTATCGAACTTGCCAGTGGTGTCAATATTGTTCTTTCCGCTGAACAACTAGAGGAAAACGGCGAATCTTTAAGCCTTGGCGAACTCAATCCCGGCACCCACATCTACGGAGTCGCTGGCGGCCCTACCGAATCTGTCACCATCAAGCTGGAATTCGAGGAGGAAGAATTCGAACCTGATGTTGAAGGAGCTGACGAGGTCGAATACGAAGCTGCCGTGTTTGAAGTAGACGACTACTCCGTCGCCGAGCTCTTCCACAACGTGGACATCATCTACGATGCCACCGAGGGTGAGGCAGGCAGCTATGTCCGTATCGACGGCGCCAATGAAACCGACGGTGCCCGCGAAATCGTGCTGGGTAGCGATGGCGTGGATTATGTAACAGCTCGCCTGGGCGATGATGTGGTCTACGGCAATGGCGGTAACGACTTGCTGGTTGGTCACGGTGGTGCGGATTATCTCGACGGCGGTGAAGGCGACGACATCTTCCTGATCGGTGGTTTCGGCAGCGGCGTGCAAGGCACTACATCCAAGGCTGATGATGGCAACCCTGAGTGGATCGCCACTGGCGCGAAGCATGACGTGATCGTCGGCGGTGAAGGTACCGATACCCTGCGTATCACCACTGGCATCGGCGCCAACACCCAAGCTGCAGGCACCATCGTGCTCAACGATGCCAACTTCCAGGAAATGGAAGTGGTGCAGGTAGGTGGCACCGTAGGTCGCTTGAATGTGGAAAACACAGCCCTGCAATTGCTGAATGACCACTACTTCCACGACGCTGGTGGTACTGTCACCGATCTCTCCAATTCCAGGGGCAATAATGGCGGCACCATCAACAATGTCGTAGTGGATGCTTCCGGCGTGACAGCCAACGGCTTGACCTTTGAAGGCAACGGCAACACCCAGACCTTCATAGGCACAACGCAGGATGACCGCTTCATCAGCAACGGCGGGCACGATACCCTGACCGGCGGCTCTGGTTCCGATACCTTTGTCTTTGGCAAGATTTGGACGCAAACCGTGACCGGCGATGACGACGAAGTGCAATGGTATGAAAACGTCGGGGTTGATCTCACTAACGCTGACACCGATACCATTACCGATTTCGCCAGCGGCGTCGACAAGATCGAGCTCAATACGGACCAGTTCGCCTCGTTGGTCGGCTTCAATGCCGGCAACCTGGTGGTCGGTTCGGGCCCGCTCGATGCAGATGACTACCTTGTGTTCAATACCTCCACCAATACCCTGCAGTATTACGCAGACGGCAATGGTGGAAGCACAGCGGTGGATATCGCGGTCCTGACAGGCGTTACCTCGATCACTGCGGCAGATATCGTGGTTGTTTAACTAGAAACAGGGCCGGTCCCGTACCGGCCCAATCGGCTTTCTACGTTTTTACTTCCAGGAATACTGTTTACGTGACTAAAAGCAACAACTCCGCCTTACTGAAGAAGTCTTTGATGGATCTCATCTCTCTCTTTCGTCGAGTGATTTTCTTCGGTTTTTTTACCAACCTTCTTGTGTTGGCGCCATCGTGGTACATGCTCGAAGTCTATGATCGCGTGATTTTCAGTCGCAATCTTGGCACTTTGCTCATGCTCACCATGATGGTGGTCTTTATTTACCTGATCATGGAAAGCCTGGAATGGGTGCGCCGCGGCATGATGCTGCAAGCAGCCGGCCAGCTCGACCAATCATTGAACCATCATATTTTCAATGCCGCATTCGCCGCCAAGCTCGCCAATGCCGGCTTCCCCGCACAGCGCGTGTTTGCCGACTATCGCAGCCTGCGGGAAATACTCTACTCCCCCGCCCTGCTCGGCCTGATCGATATTCCTTTCATCGTGATCTTCGTTGTCGCGATCTTCTTCATCCATAGCAGCCTGGGATACCTGACCCTGCTCGGCCTGGCAATCCAGACCGTGGTCGCACTGCTCAACCAGGTGCGCGTGCAACCGGTACTGCAGGAAGCCAATCAATACGCCCTGGCGGCACAGAGTTATTTCAGCAATATCCAACAGCATGCGGACGTGGTAAGGGCCATGGGCATGCAGGCGCCGCTCGAAGCGCGCTGGCAGGACAAGCAGCAAGCCTTTCTCAGCAAGCAGGCCATGGCCTCCGAAATTGCAGGCCGGCACGCGGCATATTCGAAATTCCTGCAAATCACCCTGACATCACTGGTACTGGGGCTGGGCTGCTACCTGGTGGTCAGCCAGGCATTGATCAACGGGGCCGCGATGATGATCGTCGCCTCTATCCTGGCCGCACGGGTGCTGGCGCCGTTCAGCCAGCTCATCGCCCAATGGCGCAGCCTTGCCAATGCATGGCAGGCATACGGCAGGTTAGACGAATTGCTTGAACAACACCCGGCCAAGCGGCCCGGCATGGCGCTGCCTGCGCCGACCGGGCAGATCTCGGTGGAAAACCTCAGTTACGCCCTGCCGGACAACGCGCGCGAACCCTTGCTCCGCAATATCCAGTTCCGCATGCATCCGGGCGAGGTGCTGCTCATTACCGGCCCTTCCGCCTCCGGCAAGACGACTCTCTCGAAATTGCTTGTCGGCCTGCTGCAACCCAGCACCGGCAAGGTAAGGCTGGATGGCGTGGATGCCTTCCAGTGGGACAAGGCGGAGCTCGGGCAGCACCTGGGCTACCTGCCGCAAGAAATCGCCCTGTTAGACGGCTCGGTCGCGGAAAATATCGCCCGCTTCGGCACGCCAGACCAGGAGAAGCTGGCAAGCGTGGTTGAACTGCTGCAATTGCAAGCCTGGATAGACGCTTTGCCCGACGGCCTCGATACGCGCATCGGCCATGAGGGCCACTTGCTCTCTGGCGGCCGCAGGCAGCTGGTCGGCCTGGCGCGCGCCATGTACGGCAAGCCTGCGGTCGTGGTCCTGGATGAGCCGAATGCCAACCTGGACGAAGCCAGCGAGCAATGCCTGCAGCACGCGGTGCGCACGCTCAAGGCGCAAGGCACGACCTTCGTCATCATCAGCCACTTACAAGGCATCCGGCACGTTGCCGACACCATGATGGTGATGATGAAGGGCCAGATGCTGCGCTACGGCAAGCCGGATGAAGTGCTGGCCTCGTTGCAACAAGCCGGCAACACGCCGAGGATGCAGGCATGAACAGGCCGCCCGCCTCCCTGCGCGGCTACCTGGCGCTGTTCAGGCGTGAAGCCTGGGCCATTGCCGCATTCAGCATGGTGACTAATATATTAATGCTCGCGCCCACGCTCTACCTGCTGCAGCTCTATGACCGGGTATTGCTGAGCCGCAGCGAGATGACGCTGCTCGCCGTCACCCTCATCACCGTGTTCCTGTTCATGGTAATGGCGTTTTCAGACTGGGTGCGCTCCATGGTCGCGATCAAGGCAGGCGTGCGCTTTGACCAGTTGCTGACCTCCAGGCTGTTCTCGCTCGGCCTGGCAACGCAGGCGCCTGCATTGAACGGTACGCACCAGGCCATGCAGGAGCTGACCTTCATCCGCCACTTCGTCACCAGCAACGGCTTGTTCGCCTTCTTCGACCTGCCCTGGACATTGCTGTATGTGGCGGTACTGTTCGTCCTCAGTCCGATATTGGGGACATTGGCAATAGCCTTGTGCCTGGTCCAGTTCGGACTCGCGCTCTGGAACCAGCGCAGTACGGCACGGCCTTTAGAAAAAACTGCCGAGGCCCGCCAGCAAGGGCTGCAATTCCTCAACAGCAAGCTGCGCAATATCGAGACGCTGCACGTTCTCGGCATGCTGCCGTCCCTGTGGCAGCGCTGGCGCAGCATCCAGTCACGCTGGCATACGCTGGACGCCCAGGCAAATCAGGTGCAGAGCCGCAATCAGCAGGTCAACAAGTTTGCGCGCTACACCATGCAATCGGGCATGCTGGGCGTGGCCGCCCTGCTGGCGGTGAAAGGCGATATCTCGATCGGCGCGATGATCGCCTCCAACGTGCTGATCGCGCGCGCATTGCAGCCTTTCGACGTCATCGTGGGCACCTGGAAGCAATTCATCCAGGCCAAGGCGTCTGCCGCCAACATCGACCAACTGCTAGCCAGCGCCCATGGAGAAGAAGACCCTGCGTACCTGACGACGCCGGACGAACCGATCAAGGGCAGGCTGGCGCTGGTGCAGGTGGCCGTAAAGGCATCCGGCGGCAAGCCCCTACTCCGCCCCTTGAACCTGGACATCGAGCCGGGCGAGATTCTCGGTATTCTCGGCCCCTCGGGCTCGGGCAAGACCACGCTGGTGCGCTGCATCGCGGGCATCTGCGATAACCGCGAAGGCGAAATCCTCGTCGACGGCATTGCGCTATCGCGTCTGCCTGCCAATGTATATGCGGCAGCCATTGGCTACCTGCCGCAGGAGGTCGCCTTGCTGGAAGGCAGCATTGCCGAGAATATTGCCCGCTTCACGCAGCCGGACCCGGAGAAGGTGATCCAGGCTGCACAAACCGCGGGCATTCATGACGCCATCCTGCGGCTGCCGCGAGGCTACGACACCCGCATCGACGCCGAGGCGCCTGTGCTCTCCGGCGGCCAGCGCCAATTGCTTGGCCTGGCGAGGGCCGTCTACCAGCAGCCTGCCTTCATCATCCTGGACGAACCGAACTCGCACCTCGACGATCAAGGCGAAGCCAGCCTGATCACCGCGCTGCTGCTCCTGAAAAACCAGGGCAAGGCCATCGTCATCGTCTCGCACCGTACGCACATCCTGAACATTACGGACAAGCTACTGGTGCTCGACCAGGGCGGCATGGTCTGCCATGGCCCGCGCGACCAGGTGATCGCAGAACTCAACCGGGCAAGGCAAATCCCGGCAAGCAAGGTGGCATAAACATGAACCTGCCTTTACAACACACTGCGCCCGATGCGCCTGCACACGAATCCAAGGTGATCCCCTTGCACGAACAGGCAAGCGGGCACGACCATGAACAGCGCACTACCCGGCTGGGCTTTATCATCCTGCTGCTCGGTTTTGGCGGTTTTCTCGCCTGGGCCGCCTTGGCGCCGCTGGACGAAGGCGTGCCGACCGAAGGCGTGGTGACGGTGGAAGGACGGCATAAAACCGTACAGCACCTGAACGGCGGCATCATCAACCAGTTGATGGTGCACGAAGGCCAGGCGGTGCAGGCCGGCGACGTGCTGTTCACGCTGGATGCCACCGCCAGCAAAGCGCGCTTCGACGAGGTGCGCCAGCGCTACCTGGGGCTGCTGGCGCAGGAAAGCCGCCTGCTCGCGGAAAAGCTGGGCGCGGGCAGCATTGTGTTCCATGAAGAGCTGATCAAGCAGCAAGGCGACCCTTATGTGCAGCAGCTCATGCTGAACCAGTCCCAACTGCTGCGTGCACGCCAGCAGGCCTTGCGCGCCGATGTCGAGGCGATGCGCGAATCCATCCAGGGCCAGCAGGCCCTGATCGAAGGCTACCAGGGGGTGGCCGGCAGCTATCAATCGCAGTTGGAACTGCTAACCCAGCAACTGGCCGGCATCAGGCAATTGGTGAGCGAAGGCTTCGCGCCGCGCAACCAGCAGAACGAGCTTGAGCAAAAGCTGGCCCAGACCTACGGCATGATCGCGACAAATGATTCGAACATCCTGCGCAGCCGCAAGGCCATCCTCGAGCTGCAGCAACGCATCACCGCACGCGAGCAAACCGAGAAGAAGGAAATCGACACCGAGATGGCGCAGGTGAAGCTCGCGGTGCAGGCCGATGCCGAGAAGTACAAGCCGCTCTGGGATGAGTTGCAGCGCATCACCGTCACTGCGCCGGTCAGCGGCCAGGTTGTCGGCTTGCAGGTGCATACCGTCGGCGCAGTCATCCAGCCCGGGCAGAAAATCATGGATATCGTGCCGTTCGACGAGCCCCTGATCCTCGATGCTCGAATCCCCCCCCACCTCATCGACAAGATCCATACCGGGCAGGATGCGGACGTGCGCTTCTCCAGCTTTTCCAACACGCCGCAATTGCTGCTGGAAGGCCAGGTCAAGACGGTTTCCAGCGATTTGCTGGTAGACCCCGGCACGGGCGGCCAGGCGCCTTCCAATTATTACCTCGCGCGCATCAACATCACTGAGGACGGCATGAAAACCCTTGGCGACCGCCGCCTGCAACCCGGCATGCCGGTACAGGTGGTGATCCGCACCGGCGAGCGCACCCTGCTTACCTACCTGATGCACCCGCTGGTGAAGCGGATTGCGGCCTCGATGAAGGAAGAGTGAGGAGCCCGCAGGATGATGACCCGCTGTTACCGCATGAGATTGAACCGATTGGCGCTGGCGCGCGCGCTCTGCGCACTGGCAATCTGCGCCAGCACCCCGCTGCATGCCGCGGAAAATCTGCTCAGCCTCTATGAAAAAGCCTTGCAGTACGATGCGCAGTACAAGGCGGCCGAGGCCAATATGGCGGCGGAACGCGAGGAGATCAACAAGAGCCGCGCCTTGTTCATGCCCAGGGTGCAATTCGGCGCCAGCGTCGGCCGCGGCGCTACGGACCGCACCACGCAAACCACCCTGGGTGCCATCGACACTCGGCTCAACTATGATATCCAGAACTATGCGCTGAGCCTGAGACAGCCCTTGTTCAACAAGGAAAACATCGCCACCTACCGCGGCGCGGAGGCGAACGTGCGAAGCAAGGAAGCCCTGCTGCTCAAGGAAAACGCCACGTTGATCAGCCGCCTTGCCGCCACCTATTTCGAAACCCTGTATGCGCAGGAGAAAGTGGAGGTATTGCGCACCAATATCGCCGCCACCAGCCAACAGCTTGACCAGGCCCAGCGGCGTTACGACAACGGCGAAGGCACCGTAACCGAGATCAACGAGGCGCAAGCCAACCTGGAGCTGGCCCAGGCCGAGCTCATCACCACCGAGAATTCGCTGGCGGTGTTCAAGCAGACCTTGAGCAATATGAGCGGCATCGCCGTCACCGACATCGCCCCTCTCAACATCGCCCAGCTGCCGGCCGGGGTGCCGGATTCCGACGATCTCGAATTCTGGATGCAGCAGGCGCTAGGCAACAACCCGGAGATCACCGCCGCCCGGCTCTCGGTGGAAGTCGCGAGGCAGGATGTGGAGAAAAAGCGCGCCGGGCATTTCCCCACCCTGGACTTGGTCGGCGTCCGTTCCTTTAGCGAGAACGACAGCAACAATACCCTGGGCTCGCGCTTCGACACCACTACCATTGCGTTGCAGCTCAACATGCCGCTGTTCGCGGGCGGCTTCACCAGCGCCAGCGTGCGCCAGGCGTTCAACAGGGTGGATGCAGCCGAGGAGCTGCTCAACCTGCGCACCCGCGACATCGAGGCCAATACGAAAAAATACCTCAACAGCATACGCAGCGGGCTGCTGGCGCTCTCCGCCTACCGCCAAGCGGTGAAATCGAGCGAGGTCGCCCTCGAAGGCACGCAGAAAGGCTTTGCCGCGGGCACACGCACCAATATCGAGGTGCTGAACGCACAGCAAAAGCTGTTTCGCAGCCGGCTGGAACTCAGCCGCGTGCAGTACGTGCTGGTCAACGACATCATCAATCTCAAGCAAGCTGCCGGGATGCTCAACGAGGCCCAGCTGCATGCATTGAACCAGTATTTTGCGGCGAATTGACCATGATGCCCGCCATGCCCACCCACTCAATATCCAGCAAGCCAGGCACATGTTCCAAGTGCTGCTGGGCAACCGGCCTGCTCATGTTCTTGTCCACTGGGCACGCCACAGGCTTCGAGCCGCTGCCGATCAGCGGTGTGCTGCTGGATCACGGCAGCAGCGCTTATATTCTCTGCAACACGACAGGCAAGTTCGACCCCGAAAGCCGCCATATGGCGCCGCGCAAACCCACGGTCGGCCATAGCAATACCTGCGCGATATTTCCCGACAACGAAATCTCCGCCCCGCTGCCCGGCTTCAAGCTGCTCAAGCACGCCAATCGCCAAGTGGTGATGAACAATGCGCTGACAGGGCAAACGGACAAGAAGATCGCCAATGTGATGGATGTAGTCTGGCGCAACCTGGCCGTAGGCGAATGCATCTACGGCACCAGGGTATTGGCATTGTCCAGCGCGGATGCCGATTACAACGCGCAATTGCCCGGCAGGCAGTTCTTCCGCGTCACGGACATCGCGAGAGGCGGCTTTGCCGGCCAGAACATCGAAGCCGCCTATGCAACGTATGCCACGGGGGCAGAATCTGTGTACCGTATCGGCCGCACTTTTACTGCCGTGCAGTATTTTAAGCGCCCCGGCTACGAGCGCCAGCCGCTTACCGAGCCTGCCTTCAGCGACGCCATCAACGGCGTGGAAACCACCGGGCGCGCCGTCCCTTCCTTCAGCCAGCAAACCGCTTCCCTGAACGACGACTGGGTCAATTTCACGACGTTGGTCGGCCTGCCCAAGCGCCCGGCCTCGCCCATGCTGTACGTGAAAGCGCCCTGCAGCAACGAAACGCCGGCCGAACAGCCGCAGGTGATCCGCCTGCGCCAGGCCATCGCCCCCTTTATCGAACTCAGTGTGCCTGGCTTCGTACCCGGTCACACAATCAACAGCACAACACCGCAACCTTGAGGACACCGCCATGCCGTTTTCCCGCACCCGCTCATTGAAAACTGATATGACCGACAGCCCTGCCATGCAGCCCTTGCCTTCGAAACAGCAGAACCTCGGCTTCACGCTGCTGGAGCTGCTGGTCGTGATGGTGATCATCGGCCTGCTGGCAGGCTACGTCGGCCCCAAGTATTTCGCCCAGATCGGCAAGTCGGAAGCCAAGACCGCCAAGGCGCAAATCGAGGCCCTGGGCAAGGCGCTGGACCAATACCGGCTCGACACCGGGGGCTACCCCAGCACTGAGCAAGGCCTGGCGGCGCTCAATGCGCAGCCGTCGGATGAGTCCCGCTGGCATGGCCCTTACCTGCAGAAAGCCCTGCCGCAGGACCCATGGGGCAAACCTTACCAATACCGCTCTCCCGGCGAGCATGGGGATTACGATTTATGGTCGTTCGGCAAGGATGGCCAACTGGGCGGCAGCGAGGAATCTGCCGACATCGTGAGCTGGCAGTAGCGCTGACGGATACCATCGCGCATGAAATTCGAGCTTAAAGTCGCACGCGGCGCAGAAGTGCAGTCGCTGACCCTTGAGGCCAGCGATGGTTTGCAAGCGCAGCTGCAGGCGGAAGCGCAGGGCTACAGCGTATTGGGCTTGAAGCATCTTGAAAGCGCAGGCATAGGCGCCCGATTGCGCAAGCCCAGGTTCAACCTCATGCTGTTCAGCCAGGAGCTGCTGTCCCTGCTGGACTCAGGCCTGAGCCTGGTCGAGGCCATCGAGGCCCTGGCGGAGAAAGAAGGCCATGCCGAATCGCGCACATTGCTCAAGCAATTGCTGGCTTTGCTCTATGAAGGCTTGCCGCTGTCGGGCGCGCTGGAAAAGTTTCCCAATACATTCCCCCCGCTCTATGTGGCGCTGATCCGCAGCAGCGAACGCACCGGCGACATGGTGCAGGCGCTGAACCGCCATGTGACCTACCAGGGCCAGCTGGATGCGGTCAAGAAGAAGATCACCACGGCCTCCATCTACCCGGTATTGCTGATCGTCGTCGGCGGCTTGGTCATGTTGTTCCTGCTCGGCTACGTTGTGCCGCGCTTCAGCGCCATTTATGAAAGCGCCGGGGACAATCTGCCCTGGATGTCGAAATTATTGCTCTCCTGGGGCCGTATGCTGCACGAGCATGGAAAAGTCGCCCTGCTGGCCTCCGTCATTGTCTTTAGTCTGCTGGGTGTGGCCTTGAGCCGCCCTGTGGTGCGCAACACCTTGCTGCAGCAACTATGGAAAATCCCCGCGCTGGGCGAAACCATGCGCATCTACCAGCTGGCGCGTTTCTACCGCACGCTGGGCATGCTATTGCAAGGCGGCATCCCGCTCGTGACCGGCATGCAGATGGTCGCTTCCCTGCTGCAGCCCAGCCTGAAGCACCAGCTGCAACTGGCAGAACATGACATCCGCGAAGGCAAGCCGCTGTCGAGCGCGATGGAGGAGCACGGCATGACCACCTCGATCGCGCTACGCATACTGCGCGTGGGCGAGCGCACGGGGCGGATGGGCGAGATGATGGAGCGCATCGGCAGCTTTTACGACGAGGAAATCGCCCGCGCCGTGGACTGGTTCACGCGCTTGCTGGAGCCGCTGCTGATGGTGGTGATCGGGCTGATCATCGGTGTCGTGGTGGTGCTCATGTATATGCCGATTTTCGACCTGGCCGGGAGCATACAATGAACCAGCCGCTGGATCACCCTTCCCTGCTCCAGGCCAGTTCCGGCCTCGCCCGGATTGAGCTGGAGAAAGTGCAGCAGGCGCGCGCGTTGGCGCAGCAAGGCAAACAGCCGCTGCTGGACGTGCTGGAAGAGATTTCCGGCCTCGATGCCGACACCTTTATGCATGCGCTTGGCAGGCTCATGCGTTACCCCGTGCTCGGCATCCTGCAAATGTACGAGTGGCAGCCGGATTTCCAGCTGCTGCCTTTTGCCGAGGCCGGCAGGCAGGAATGCCTCGCCTTGCGCGACGAGGCCGGCAAGCTGCACATGGTGCATGCCAACCCTTTCGATGCGCAGCTATACAGCCGCATGAATCAACTGCTGCCCGAGCCTGCGCAATGGAGCATCGCCCACCGCAAGGATATTGCCGCCTTCCTTTCCCGTTTCGAGGAAAGCATGCGCGCCATGGATGGCCTGGTGCCGGAACAGGTAGAAAGCGAGAGCGGCAGCAGCGCCATCGAGGACATTTCCTTACGCTCGATCGCAGAAGACACCTCGCCGGTGGTGAAGCTGGTGCGCTCCACCCTGTATGACGCGCTCAAGGCAGGCGCCAGCGACATCCATATGGAGACCGACGCGCACGGCCTGACCATAAAGTACCGCATCGACGGCGTGCTGAGCAGCGTGGGCAGCATCCACGGCGTGATGCAGGCGGAACAAGCCATTTCGCGCATCAAGGTGATGTCCGAGCTCGACATCGCCGAGCGGCGCATTCCGCAGGATGGCCGCTTCAAGGTCATGGCGCTCGGGCGCGAAGTCGACCTGCGCGTTTCCATCATGCCCAGCGTGTTCGGTGAGGACGCGGTGCTGCGCATCCTCGACCGCAAGGCGCTTTCAGATCAGGCGCAGGGGTTGAGCCTCGACGTGCTGGGCTTCGAACCGGACATCATGGCGCGCTTCCGCCTGCTGGCCGAGGAGCCCTACGGCATGCTGCTGGTCACCGGGCCAACTGGTAGTGGCAAGACCACTACGCTGTATGGCGCGATCTCCGAGATCAACCACGGCCAGGACAAGATCATCACCATCGAGGATCCGGTGGAATACCAGTTGCCCGGCGTGCTGCAGATCCCGGTGAACGAGAAGAAGGGCTTGACCTTCGCGCGGGGCCTGCGCTCCATCCTGCGCCACGACCCGGACAAGATCATGGTGGGCGAAATCCGCGATGCGGAAACCGCGCAGATCGCGGTGCAATCCGCGCTGACAGGCCACCTGGTCTTGACCACGGTGCACGCCAACAACGTATTCGACGTCATCGGCCGCTTCACCAACATGAACGTGGATCCGTACAGCTTCGTCTCTGCGATCAACGGCATCATGGCGCAACGGCTGGTGCGCACGATATGCCCACATTGCGCCATCGACGACACGCCCGACCCCGCCTTGATCGCCAAGTCCGGTATTGCGCCGGAGTCGATCGACGAATACCGCTTCCGCGCCGGCCAGGGCTGCGGGCAATGCCATGGCACCGGCTACAAGGGGCGCAAGGCCGTGGCGGAGCTGCTGGTGTTCAACGACGTCATCCGCGAGCTCATCATCACGCGGGAGCCGGTGCGCAAGGTCAAGGAAGCCGCGCGCGCAAACGGTACCCGCACCATGCGAGAAGCCGCGCTCGACATGGTCAAGCGCGGCGAAACCACCCTACAGGAGATCAACCGTGTTACCTCGCTCGTTTAGCTGGCCTTCCGCCTCGTGGGCCTTTCCATGGCGGGACGAGCTGCGCGTCCTGATCCAGCCGCGCACGCTCACCATGCTCAGGATCAAGCGCGGCATGAAGGCCAGGGTCGTGGCAAAAGAAGATATTGCATTGCGCTCAACCAGCGAGTCGTTCCAGAACCGGGAATTCTGGCATCCGGCGGTTTCCAGCCTGCACCAGCAGTTGCAAAGCCGCCAATGGCGAGGCTGCCAGCCCAGGGTGGTGGTCTCCAACTATTTCGCGCACTATGCCATCGTGCCATGGAACGCCAGCCTGCATACCCGCAAGGAGCAAAGCGCATTCGTCAGGCATTACTTCACGCAGGTCTACGGCGAGTTTTCACGCGCCTGGGACATCCGCACCACGCCGGTGGCCTACGGCCACCCGACCTTTGCCAGCGCCATTGACGAGAAGCTGCTGCAAGCCCTGCGCGATGAGTTCAATCAAGCGCGAATGCCGGTGCAGCACATCCATCCCCACCTGATGATCGCCACCGACGTCATCCGGCGCAAGCTGGCGCGCACCCCTTTACCCGACGCCTTGAACCTGGTCATGTTAGAAAACGACCGCATCACCATCGCCTTGGTGCAGCACGGGCAGTGGCTGAGCCTGCAGAGCTATGCCGCGGAAAGCGACATCGAAAACCAGTTGCAGGCATTGCTGGACCGCGAATCCATCATCGCAGGCGTGGACAACAGCGAATGGCCTATCGTGTTCTACGCCACGGACGGCCGGCCAGCGCTCCAGCTTCCCGGGCGCAAGGTGCACAACATCCTGCCCTCCTCGCAAGACCAACACGGTATGGAGGCATGGCAGTAATGCTACCCGTCATCTCCATCAACCACGCCCCCCTGCTGCAAGACCGGCCTATCAAGGGAGTCGTGATGCTGTTGCTAGCGGCGGCCTGCGGCATCGCGCTGTTGGGCTGGATGCAGCAATTGAATTCGGAGCGCGAACAGCTGAACGCAGACCTGCAGCAGATGCAGGCCCCGGTCAGCGCTCCCAGGCTCAACCCCAAGGAAGACCAAGCCAAGCAGCAAGAGATCGCGGCAGTGCAAGCCGCCATGCACGAGCTCGCCTTGCCGTGGCAGAAACTGTTCCTGGCGCTGGAAAACATCAAGGTCGCGGATATCAAGCTCGCCAGCATCGAGCCCAACGCCAGGCTGCACAAGCTGAGGATTACGGCTAATACCAATGAAGTGGTCAATATGTTCAAATACGTGCGCGGCCTCTCCGAGCAGTCCGTATTCAACGACGTGCTGCTGATGTCGCATGAGTTTCATCACGACCAGCCCATGCCGGTGCGTTTCGTAGTGGAGGCCGTATGGGTACAGCAGCCATGAGTGTAGGCAAACTGCATAAACTGCGCTACCGCCTCGGCCAGCTCGACGGGCTCAGCAAGTTGGGGCTGGGCCTGATGGCAGCCTGTCTGCTCGTTGCCCTCGCCTATGCCTGGCCGCATGCCAGGGCATTGCAGCAGCTCAAACTTGATGTCGCCGCCATGCACCGCGCCATGCCACAGCACCGGGGCCAGTGGATAGACCGTTCGCCGCAGGCCTCGCTCAATTCCTTCTACCAGTTCCTGCCGCGCGAGAGCGAAGCCACCATCCTGCTGAACCAGGTGCTGGATATTGCAGAGCAGCACGGCCTGGTGCCGGAAAAGGTCGACTACAGCCTGAGTCGGCAATCATCGGCAGCGTTCTCCAAGTACCAGCTCAGCCTGCCGCTACAGGGACAATACCTCGACATCCGCCGCTTCATCGCCGACGTCATGAACACCCTGCCATCGGCCGCGCTGAACGATATCTCGCTCAAGCGCGAAGACATGCTGAGCGACCATGTCGAAGCCAGGTTAAAACTCACGCTCTACCTGCGCAAGGACGGGCAATGAAGCAGACGCCGAGACAGCGGCTGGTGTGGGCAGCGTTGACCATGACGCTGGCTGCCACGGTGTGGACCGCCTTGAATGACAAGCAGGCCGACGAGGTGCAAGTCGCGGCGGCGCGCCCGCAGGGTTCGCGTACCGATATGAAGGGCCTGCCGAAATCCAGGATGTCTGCGGAGGCCCGGCCAGCAGGTGCGAACTCACTGGACGTGGCCCGACTGCAACGCGCGCCCTGGCAAGACAGCGAGCACAATTTATTCGGCGGCGGGCAACTCATCGCCCAGGCCGAAACCGCACAACAACCCATCGTGCAGCAGGCGATGGAAATTCCCCCGCTCCCCTTCACCTATGCAGGCAAGCTGGAGGATCACGGTCAATTCACCGTCTTTCTCTCTGTCGGAGAAAAAAATGTCAGCGTCAAGACCGGCGATATCGTCGGCGACTGGAAGATCAAGGAAATCACCCCTTCCCGCATGATCCTGAGCTATCAGCCATTGCGTGCTGATGTGCCATTGATGATTGGAGAAAGCCATTGAACACCACATCGCACGCAAGCCTGAAATTAAGCGCGGTATTTATCGTAATCATGCTCGCCGCCTGCTCCGGCACGGAAATGCGGCAGAACCAGACCAACCTGGAGTTTCAGCAAGCCAGGGACATGATCAACGCCGGCCAGGTCGAAGCCGGGATAGAGCGGCTCAAGAGCCTGGTGCGCACCTTCCCCGACAATCCGGAATACCGCAACTACCTCAAGCAGCAGCAGGATATCCAGCTTGCTATTCTGTTAAAAGAGGCAGACCAGCTCAAGCAGCAAAAGCGCTGGGGCGAAGCCGATATCGCCTACCGGCGCGTGCTCGAACTCGACAGCCAGAACCAGCGCGCGCAGAACGGCATCCAGCAGATGCGCATCGCCACCACGCACGACGCCATGATGCAGCGCGCCGACGAACTGCTCGCCAAGCAGGACTGGGAAGGCGCGCAGAACCTGGCCCGCACCGTGCTGGCGGAAGACTCCAGCAACCGCAGTGCGCGCGCCCTGTTCGAGCAGATCGAGCAGAAACGCATGGACAAGGTGGTGAACCCGCCTCACATCCGCTCATCCTTCAAGCGTCCGATTTCGTTGGAGTTCAAGGATGTCACCATCAAGTCGGTATTCGAGTTCATCTCGCAGGCCGCCGCGATCAACTTCACCTACGACCAGGAACTGCGCAGCGACCAGCGCACCAGCGTATTCCTGCGCAATACGCCGATCGAGGAAGCCATCGATGTCATCCTCGCGAGCAACCAGCTCGGCAAGAAAGTGCTCAATGACAACACCTTGCTGATCTATCCCTTGAGCCGCAGCCAGGAATACCAGGAAACCTTCGTGCGCAGCTTCTACCTGAGCAACACCGATGCCAAGAAGCTCATGGCCATGATCAAGACCGTGGTGAAGACCAAGGACATCTATATCGACGAAAAGCTCAACACTCTGGTGATGCGGGATACGCCGGAAGCGATCCGCACCGCGGAAAAACTCATCATGTCGCAAGACATGGCCGAGCCGGAAGTCATGCTCGAGGTCGAGGTGCTGGAAATCAACCGCCGCAGCTTGGAGAATATCGGCATCCGCTATCCCACCAATGCCAGCCTCGGCGTGCAGGGTCGCGATACCGTCAACGGCACCACCACGCTCACGCCAGGCAAGCTCACCATCAACGAGCTCAAGAACTTCAATTCCAACCTCGGCGTCTTCAGCATCAGCGACCCGGTGCTGGCATTGAACCTGCTGCAGCAGGACACCGATACCAACCTGCTCGCCAACCCGCATATCCGCGTCAAGAACCGCGAAAAAGCCAAGATACACGTCGGCGACCGCATCCCGGTGCTTACCAGCGTCGCCAACTCCACCGGCTTCGTATCGCAGACGGTGAACTACATCGAGGTAGGGGTCAAACTCGACGTCGAACCCACCATCCTGCTGCGCGATGAAGTGTCGATCAAGATCGGCCTGGAGGTCAGCAACCAGACCGACCGCATGGAGACGAGCTCAGGCACCGTCACCTATACCATAGGCACCCGCAACGCCAGCACCATCCTGCGACTGAAGGATGGGGAAACACAAATCCTTGCCGGCCTGATGCGCAACGACGAACAGAAGATCACAAATGGCGTGCCAGGACTTTCCAAGCTGCCGCTGGTCGGCAAACTGTTCAACAACAATAACAACGACCTGAGCAAGAAAGAGATCGCCCTCTTCATCACGCCTCGCATCATCAGCAACCTCACCCCGGAAAATGCCATCTACACGACCTTCCCGGCCGGGATAGACCGCAGCGCATCTAGGCCGGGCCGGGCCGCGGAACCAGGCGCCGTCACCGCACAAGCCGCACCTGCTGCGCCGGTCAAGACCCCGCAGGAAATCCAGGCCGAACGCGCCGAGTCGGATCGCTCCTTTGCCGGATCGGTCATGCGTCCGGTGGAAGACATTGCGAGCCCGGACGAGCGACAATGAAGCAGTCCTTAAAACCCTCTTACGGCTTTACATTGATCGAGCTCATGGTGGCGCTGGTGCTGCTGGCGCTGATCCTCAGCTCGGCCGCGCCCGTGATGCAGGTGACGGCCAAGCGTGCCAAGGAACAGGAACTCAAGCGCCACCTCTGGCAATTGCGCGATGCGATCGACGCCTACAAGAAAGCCGTGGATGACGGCCTGATCAAGAAAACTCCCGGCCAATCCGGCTACCCTCCCAGCCTGCAAATCCTGGTGCAGGGCGTGGAAAACCCGCGCGATCCCAAGAAGCGGAAAATCCACTTCCTGCGCAGCATTCCGCGCGACCCGTTCGCCTCCGACCCCGAGCTGCCGAATGAAGCCACCTGGGGCAAGCGCAGCTATGCCAGCTCGTTCGAGGAGCCTGCCGAGGGCGAGGATGTCTACGACGTCTACTCCCTCTCGGGCGATACCGGGCTCAACCAGCAGCCGTACCGGGAATGGTGAGCATGCGGCCAAGTCCAGGACAAAAACCAGCAAGGATACTGGGATTCACCCTGATCGAAGTGCTAGTGGTGCTTGCCATCATCGCCACGCTGCTGAGCCTGGTCACTCCGCGCTATTTCTCCAGCATAGACCGCGCCCGCGAAAACTCTCTCAAGCATGACCTCATCGTCATGCGCGATGCCATCGACAAGTTCTACAGCGATACCGGGCGTTATCCCGATACCCTGTACGACCTGGTGGAACGCAAGTACCTGCGCGCGATCCCGGAAGACCCCATTACCGAAAGCGCCGAGACCTGGATGCTGGTGCCGCCTGAGGATGCCAATATCCCGGGCGAAATATACGACATCCGCAGCGGCTCGGAAGCCATGGCCGCAGACGGGAGCTACTATGCCGAATGGTAGGCGACAGCAAGGCATGGCGCTGATGGGCGCGCTGCTTGTGATCATCCTCATGGGCTTGGCCCTGGCTGAAGCGGGAAACCGCTGGAGCGACATGCAGCGGCGCGAGCGCGAGCAGGAGCTGATGAAGGTAGGCGACACCATACGCAAAGCCATCGGGTCCTATTACAACCAGTCTCCCGGCATGGTAAAACAGTTTCCGCCTACATTGGACTCGCTATTAAAAGACAACCGCTTCCCCACTCCGCAACGCCATTTGCGCAAACTCTATATCGACCCCGTCACGCAAAGGGAAGGCTGGGGCCTGCTTTATGCGCCTAGCGGCGGCATCATGGGCATATATAGCCTCTCGGGCGAACGCCCTTTCAAAACCCGGAACTTCCCGCCGCCCTACCAGGAATTTGAAAAGAAAAAAGCCTATATAGACTGGATATTTGCCTATATGCCTGAGACAGACAACAGCTCATCCCCGGCGCTTGAATAAATAACAAAATAACAAACATGAAAAACCCGTCTCGATCTTTATCAAGACGGGTGATTTAATTCAATCAACAACATTCAACCGCTCTTAGGGTCCTACCCTTCCACCATTTCCTTGCCCATACGGGTCTGCCCCATTATCGAAAGTAGAGCCAGGACTGGAGGGAGCCCCTATTGGTGCGCCGGGAGGAGTGCCTGGCGCCGTTGCCGGCCTGCCTGGCGACCCCGTATTGGTCGGATCCCCTGGCGATCCTTGAACGCCTGTACCTGTTGTACCTGTTGTACCTGTTGTACCTGTTGTACCTGTTGTACCTGTTGTACCTGTTGTACCTGTTGTACCTGTTGTACCTGTTGTACCTGTTGTACCTGTTGTACCTGTTGTACCTGTTGTACCGCCGGGTGAAGTGCTTGGAGAAGTACTAGGCGAGGTTCCTGCCGCACCTGTTCCTGCCGCACCTGTTCCTGCCGCACCTGTTCCTGCCGCACCTGTTCCTGCCGCACCTGTTCCTGCTGCACCTGTTCCTGCTGCACCTGTTCCTGCTGCACCTGTTCCTGCTGCACCTGTTCCTGCTGCACCTGTTCCTGCTGCGCCTGCAATGACAATATTATCTTGCGCCATATCAGCTGCTACCGGATATGCAACCGTTAAAGCCAATAACACTAAAGGGTTAGCTTTCATCGTTCAGTCCTCCTTGGCAAGGAATAGAAATAGAAAGAATTTTTCCGTTAAGAGATTGGAAATAATGCGCCACCAACATGCTGAAGCGATACTCGCTTAAGTTTCATGCTTGTAGGAATGGTGCTTGAAACCAGGAGATAAAATAAGCCAGGGATAACTGAAACAACTGTAGGAATTTCATTCAGGCGTACGGTGACCATCTTTACTGACTTAGTAAAAGGACTGCATGACATTGAGCACCTTGGAAGATTGCCGCCCAGGCTTGAATTGATAGCCTATAAATGCAAAAACCCCGATATATCGGGGTCTTAAGTAATCTGGCGGAGAGGGAGGGATTCGAACCCTCGACAGAGTTGCCCCTGTGCCACCTTTCCAGGGTGGTGACTTAAACCACTCATCCACCTCTCCGCAAAACGAGGCCGGATTATATATTAAATCTCCGGTGCTGACCAAGCGTTTTGCCCAAGAAAACGCGTATTTTTTACGATCCAGTCAATTGCAGACGGTTACAATTTTTGGGCAATACTCCATTTACCCATACCAAATCATCAGGTTATAACAGGCCGCAGCCACAGTCATCCGTTACGCAATAGCTGCAAGGCTTGATCAAGGCGCTCCACGCCTTTGACGTCCAAGCCTTCAATTGCCTGCTTGGGCAAGTTGGACTTGGGGACTATCGCATGGGTGAAGCCGAGCTTGGCGGCCTCCCGCAGACGCTCCTGGCCGCGCTGTACCGGGCGGACCTCGCCTGCCAGGCCGACTTCGCCGAACACGATCAATTTATTGTTCAGGGGTTTGTTTTTCAGCGAGGAGACAATCGCAAGCAGCACCGCGAGGTCCACGGCGGGCTCGCTGATCCTGACGCCCCCGACGGCATTGATGAACACGTCCTGGTCAAAGCAGGCTACGCCGGCATGGCGGTGCAGGACGGCCAGCAGCATGGCAAGCCGGTTCTGCTCCAGGCCGACGCATAGGCGCTTGGGATTGGGCGCATGCGCCTCGTCCACCAGTGCCTGCACTTCCACCAGGAGCGGCCTGCTGCCTTCCTGCGTCACGGTGATGCAGGAACCTGCCACCTGTTCTGCATGGTGCGACAGGAATAACGCCGAGGGATTGCTGACCTCGCGCAAGCCTTTCTCCGTCATGGCGAACACGCCCAGTTCGTTCACGGCGCCAAAACGGTTCTTGAAGGCGCGCACCAGCCGGAAGCTGGAGTTCTGGTCCCCTTCGAAATACAGTACGGTGTCGACTATATGCTCCAGCACGCGCGGCCCTGCGAGCGAGCCTTCCTTGGTGACATGGCCGACCAGGATCATGGTCACGCCCGCCTGCTTGGCAAAACGCGTCAGCTGCGCGGAACATTCCCGGACTTGCGCCACGGAACCGGGCGCAGACTGCAAGGCCTCGGAATACATGGTTTGTATCGAGTCGATGACGGCTACTTCGGGCTTGTGTTGCTGCAAGATGGCCAGTATTTTTTCCAGGCTGATTTCCGCCAACAGTTCGACCGGGCCGGCGTCAAGCCCCAGGCGCTTGGCGCGCATGGCGATCTGCTGCGCGGACTCTTCGCCCGAAACGTAAAGAGCCTTGCGCATGCTGCCGATATGGCACAGGGTCTGCAATAGCAAGGTGGACTTGCCGATGCCGGGATCTCCCCCAATCAGCACCACGCCGCCCGGCACCAGACCTCCGCCCAGGACGCGATCGAATTCGTGAATGCCGGTCGGGTGGCGCGGCACGTCCGCAGCCTCGACATCGGCCAATTTCTGCAAGCCGCTGGACTGTGCAAGCGCTGCATAGCGGTTCTGGCTAGGGGTGGCTTCAACCACGCTTTCGACCAAGGTATTCCATGCCATGCACGAGGGGCATTGCCCTTGCCACTTCGGGGTTTGCCCGCCGCACTCTGTACAGCTATAAACCGTTTTTGCCTTCGCCATCAGCCTGTCACCTTGAACACCACGCGCGGCGCCACCGCGCACAACAACTCGTACCCTACCGTGCCTGCAGCCTCGGCAACCGCATCCACCGGCACCGTTTCGCCCCAGAGCTCCACCTCGCTGCCGACTCCGGCATCGGGCAACTGCGTGATATCCGCAAACAGCATGTCCATGGAGACGCGTCCCAGGGTGTGGGTGAGTTGTCCGCCAACCGCGATAGGCGTGCCGTTGGGCGCATGGCGCGGATATCCGTCCGCATAGCCGCAGGCGACGATGGCAACCCTGGTTGTCTGCGTCGCGGTGAAACGCGCGCCGTATCCGAGGATATCCCCGGCCTCCAGCGTTTGCACAGCGATCACTTCGCTAGTAAAGCGCATCACAGGCCGCAGCCCGAAACTAGCCGCGCCGACGCCCGATACCGGCGATGCGCCGTACAATATGATGCCCGGCCTGACCCAGTCGCGATGCGCCTCCGGGAAGCGCAAAATGGCAGCGGAATTGGCTAGGCTGACGGGATGGCTCAGCCCGGCTGTCTCAGCATCAAATACATTGAGCTGCCCGGCGATGCCCTGCTCGTCATCCGCTGTCGCAAAATGCGTCATCAAGCAAACGTCTGCTACCGCAGGACAAGCCTCCAGCCGCTGCAAGGCTTGTTTGTAAGCCTGTGGCTTGAATCCCAGCCGGTTCATGCCGCTGTTCATCTTGAGGAATACCGAGATAGGCTTGGCTGGCGCGCCCGCCCTCTCCTCTAGCATGGCGAGCTGCTGCTCGTTGTGCACGACAATGCTGATGTCGTGCTGGGCGACGGCATCGAGCTCATCCGTGCCGAACACCCCTTCCAGCAATAGCAGGCGTTGGCTATAGCCCGCTTCACGCAAAGCCAGGGCTTCGCCCAGGCGCAGCACGCCGAAGCCGTCAGCGTCCTCCAGGCCTGGCGCTGCTCGCAACAGGCCGTGGCCGTAAGCATCCGCCTTGACCACCGCCAGCACCCTGGAGCCCGGCGCACGCTCGCGCACAAGATTCAGGTTGTGGCGCAGCGCGCCCAGGTCAATCGTCGCTTTGGTCGCACGCATGCTTATTCGTCATAGTTGTCGTGGTATTGCCCCACGAAATTCTCGAAACGGGTGTTTTCTCCCAGGAAGGTCAGGCGCACGCGGCCAATCGGGCCGTTACGCTGCTTGGCGATGATGATCTCGGCGGTGCCCTTGTCCGGGCTGTCCGGGTTGTATACTTGGTCCCGGTAAATGAACAGGATCAAGTCGGCATCCTGCTCGATCGCGCCGGACTCGCGCAAGTCCGACATGACCGGGCGCTTGTCAGGGCGCTGCTCAACGCTGCGGTTGAGCTGGGACAAGGCGATCAGGGGCACATCCAGTTCCTTTGCCAGGGCCTTGAGCGAGCGCGAGATTTCGGAAATTTCCGTGGCGCGGTTCTCGCTCCTGCCGCCGCCGGAGGAGGTGCCTGTCATCAACTGCAAATAGTCGATCACGATCAGGCCCAGCTTGCCCACTTGCCGGTGCAGGCGGCGCGCGCGTGCGCGCACTTCGAATGAGCTCAGGCCGGCGCCTTCGTCGATATAGATGGGCGCCTCGTTCAGCTTGCCGAGCGCGGTCGTCAGGCGCACCCAGTCTTCGTCCTCCAGGTTGCCGTTGCGCATGCGGTGCTGGTCCAGCTTACCGATGGAGCCGATCATACGGGTCACCAGCTGCGTTGCGCCCATTTCCATGGAGAAGACGGCGACAGGCAGGCCAGTGTCCAGAGCGACATTCTCGGCAATATTGAGCGAGAACGAGGTCTTGCCCATGGATGGGCGCCCGGCGACAATGATCAAGTCGCCGGGCTGCATGCCCGAGGTCATGCCGTCTAGGTCGGTAAAACCAGTGGGGATGCCTGTGACGTCGCTGTGGTTGTCGCGCTGGTAAAGGTAATCGATACGGTCCGCCACTTGCGGCAACAGGGTCTTCATATCCAGGAAGCCCTGGGTCGAGCGCTTGCCGCCTTCGGCAATCTGGAAAATCTTGGCTTCGGCCTCATCCAGCAGCTGCTGGGCGTCGCGTCCCAAGGGGTTGTAGGCGCTCTCGGCAATATTGGAACCGACTTCGACCAGTTTGCGCATTACTGACCTTTCACGCACGATTTCGGCATAGCGGCGGATATTGGCCGCGGTCGGCGTGTTCTGCGCCAATGCCGCGAGGTATGCCAGCCCGCCTACGCTGGAAAGCTCGGCCGAATTCTCCAGCGATTCGGCCACGGTCACGATATCGGCCGGCCTGCTGCGCTCGAACAAGCGGCTGATGTGCTGGAAGATCAGTTTGTGGTCATGCCGGTAGAAATCGTCGGCGCCGAGGATATCGGCAATGCGGTCCATCGCCTCATTTTCAAGCAGCAGGCCGCCCAATACTGATTGCTCTGCCTCTACGGAATGCGGGGGAAGTTTCAGGGATTCTAGTGTGTCGTCAGCCATGGCGCATTATAACAATTAGGCTTGCGGGTTGGTTGCCCGTTCTCGGCAATATGCGCTGGAATCTTCAAAACAAAAGGGCTGCCGATGGCAGCCCTTTCGATGGCTTGAAAGCCGGATGTAGTATTACTCGCCGAGCACGGAAACAGTGATCTCGACAACAACATCGTGGTGCAGCGCGATGCTGATCTGGTGGTCGCCAATCGCCTTGAGCGGACCTTCTGGCAAGCGCACTTCGGATTTAGAAACTTCGAAGCCCTGAGCAGTCAGCGCTTCAGCGATATCGCCATTGGTCACAGACCCGAACAAGCGGCCGTCGACGCCAGCCTTCTGAGTAACTTGCAACAAGAAGCCAGCCAGCTTCTCGCCACGCTTCTGCGCAGCAGCCAATTGCTCGGCCTGTTGCTTTTCCAGCTCCGCACGACGCGCCTCGAACTCGGCCTTGTTGGCTTCGGTCGCACGCTTTGCCTTGCCTTGAGGGATCAGGAAATTACGGCCATAGCCGTCCTTCACCTTGACGATGTCACCGAGGTTGCCCAGGTTAACTACTTTTTCCAACAGAATAACTTGCATGGTCTCACCTCTTAGTGCTTGTCAGTGTATGGCAGGAGGGCAAGGAAGCGGGCGCGCTTCACTGCAGTAGTCAGCTGGCGCTGATACTTGGCCTTGGTGCCAGTAATACGGGCTGGGATGATCTTGCCGTTTTCGTTGATGAAGTCCTTCAGCAGATCAACATCCTTGTAATCCACTTGCTTGATGCCCTCTGCCGAGAAACGGCAGTAGCGGCGGCGTTTGAACATGTCACGTGCCATGATGAAAACCTTTCAGATAATTCTTTCCAATGTTTGTATATGCAATACCAGCTGCGAGCTCTTGAGGCTGCGCCTTGCGAGAAACCCGGCCACCTTCACCTGCGTCCCTTCGCTGATTTTCTGTGCTTCCAGCGCCAGCGGCCCCATGGCCATGCTTGACACCTCACATTCAACCTTGCGCTTCATTCCCGCCTCGACCTGTTCAGACATATGCTTCAGGACGAAACTCGATACTGGTATTCCTGCCGGGGTGTAGCGCAGTTCCGCAACCTGCGTGAACTCGCCATCCAACTCCAGCCTATTTAAACTCACTACTTATTAAGCTGTGGCTTGCTCTGCAGCGGGTGCAGCAGCTTCGTCCTTGGCCAGCAATGACTTGGACTTTTCTTCCTTCATCATTGGGGATGGCGCAGTCACGGCTTCGTCGGTATTCAGGGTCAGGTGACGCAATACTGCATCGTTGAACTTGAATGCGTGCTCGAGCTCTTCCAGCACTGCCTGGCTAGCCTCGATGTTCATCAGCACGTAATGCGCCTTGTGGATTTTCTGGATTGGGTAAGCCAGCTGGCGGCGGCCCCAGTCTTCCAGGCGATGGATGGTACCGCCATTGGAAGTCACGAGCGTGCGATAGCGCTCGATCATCGCTGGCACTTGCTCGCTCTGGTCCGGATGGACGATGAAAACGATTTCATAATGTCGCATAGAATCTCCTTTTGGATTGACAGCCTCCCGCATGCGCAACGGTGAGGCAAGGTGGAAAACCCGAAACTATAGCCAAAAAATATCAATTAATCAATCACAACCTGCACTACCCCGCCAATCCGGCGAAAAGCGGCCGCATACTAAAATTGTCTATTTACTCAGAATTGAATAGAATCATCAGGATTGAACCTGGTCATTATATGCAGCAAGCTGTTCGGATTGACATGCCAGCTTACGCCAAACCTCGCAAACAGACAGATGACCAAACCACTTTAAAAGATTACCAATAAACATATAATCCGCAATGACAAACCCAACAAACTGTCCGGTCTGGCATGACCTTAGCGCCCATTATCACGAAATCCTCCCCCTGCAGATGCGGGACATGTTTACCAAGGATGGGCGCCGATTCGAAAAATTCTCCCTGAACGCCGAAGGCCTGTTGCTGGATTATTCCAAGCACCGCATCACCGATGAAACGCTGCCGCTGCTGTTCAAGCTGGCGCGCGACTCCAAGGTCGAGGAATGGCGCGACCGCATGTTCTCGGGCGAGAAAATCAATTTCACCGAAAACCGTGCCGTGCTGCACACCGCCCTGCGCAACCGCAGCGATACACCTATATATGTCGACGGCAAGGACGTCATGCCGGAGGTCAACCGCGTGCTGGCGCAGATGCGCAAGTTCAGCGACGGCATCCGCTCCGGCGAATGGAAGGGCTACTCAGGCAAGCGCATTACCGACGTCGTCAATATCGGCATCGGCGGCTCCGACCTCGGGCCCGTCATGGTGTGCGGCGCGCTCAAGCCCTATGCCCAGGCCGGCCTGAACGCGCATTTCGTCTCCAACATCGACGGCACGCACCTCGCCCAGACCCTGGAGCAATGCGACCCAGAAACCACGCTGTTCATCGTCGCGTCCAAGACCTTCACCACCCAGGAAACCATGACCAATGCGCACTCCGCGCGCACCTGGTTCCTGCAGGCGGCCAAGGATGAAGCGCACGTTGCAAAACACTTCGTCGCGATTTCCACCAATGCGGACGAAGTCGGCAAGTTCGGCATCGACGCCGCCAACATGTTCGAGTTCTGGGACTGGGTGGGCGGACGCTATTCCCTCTGGTCCGCGATCGGCCTGTCCATCGCCATCTACATCGGCATGGACAACTTCGAGGAACTGCTGCAAGGCGGCCATGAAATCGACCTGCATTTCAAGAATACGCCGCTGGAACGGAACATACCCGTGATCATGGCGCTCCTGGGCGTCTGGTACAACAACTTCTTCGGCGCCGACAGCCTCGCGATACTGCCTTACGACCAGGGCCTGGCTCGCTTCCCCGCCTATCTGCAGCAAGCCGATATGGAAAGCAACGGCAAGTTCGTCGCCCGCGACGGCCGCATCGTGCAATGCACCACCGGCCCCATCATCTGGGGCGAAGCCGGCACCAACGGCCAGCATGCGTTCTACCAGTTGATACACCAGGGCAACCGCCTGATCCCCTGCGATTTCATGATGCCGCTGCATAGCCAGTACAACGTGGGCAAGAACGGCAACGAGCACCACTTGATCCTGCTTGCCAACTGCTTCGCGCAGACCAGCGCCCTCATGCAAGGCAAGACGCTAGATGAAGCCAAGGCCGAGCTCGTCGCACAAGGACTGAGCGGCGATGAGCTTGAAATCCTGCTGCCGCACAAGGTGTTCGAGGGCAATCGCCCGAGCACCACCATCCTGTTCGACAAGCTCACCCCCAAGACCCTAGGCAAGCTGATCGCCATCTACGAACACAAGATATTCGTGCAAGGCATCATCTGGAACATCAACTCCTTCGATCAATGGGGCGTGGAATACGGCAAGCAGATTGCCAAGAAAATCCTGCCTCAATTGAACGACGGCAAGGAGTCGAACGAGTATGACAGCTCGACCAACGGCCTGATGAATTACTTCAAGTCGAGAAAATAGGCTGCCAGCTTTATAGTACTCAGATCTTATCAATAAAAAAGCCACGATATTCGTGGCTTTTTTATTTCATCGACCGACTTTACTTGAGTCGTTGATGCTTAATGCTTACTCCAGGCCCAGCTTCTTGCCGAGAAAACTCGCGCTCACGCTGGCGCCCAGGCGCTTGGCAAACCGGTCGGCCAGCCCTTCCTTGGCGGTGAAGTCGACCAGGTTTTCCTGCTTGATCACCTCGCGCGCCACATAGTCAGAGCTGCCGAAGGCATCGGCCAGCCCCATTTCCACGCTGCTCTCGCCGCTCCAGAACAATCCGCTGAACGTTTCGGAGGTTTCCTTGAGGCGCTTGCCACGTCCTTCGCGCACCACGGCGATGAATTGCGCATGGATCTGGTCCAGCATCTGCTGGGCGAATTCCTTGTGCTTGGGATTGACGGGAGAAAACGGATCCAGCATGGCCTTGTTCGTGCCGGCCGTCATCAAGCGCCGCTCCACGCCGATCTTGTCCATGACGCCCGTGAAGCCGAACCCGTCCATCAATACGCCAATCGAACCGACGATGCTGGCCTTGTCGACATAGATCTTGTCCGCTGCCACCGCGATGTAATAGCCGCCCGAAGCGCAGATATCCTGCACCACGGCATAAACCGGGATATTAGGGTGCAGCTTGCGCTGGCGCTTGATCTCGTCGTTGATGATGCCCGCCTGCACCGGGCTGCCGCCAGGGCTGTTGATGCGGAGGATGATGCCCTTGGTGCCCTTGCTGTCATAGGCCGACTTCAGGCTGGCGATCACGCTGTCCGCGTTCACCACGTCATCGCTGCCAATCACGCCGTTGATGTCGATCAATGCCGTATGTTCCACCGATGCGGACGAACTCTCGTTCCAGCCGGTGACATAAAACAGGATGATGAACAGGTAGAGGAAACCGAGCGACTTGAAGAAAATGCCCCATTGGCGAGAACGCCGTTGTTCCTTGACCGTGGCCAAGGCAAGCTGATGCAGTGTTTCGCGCTCCCAGTTGGAGCCGTTAGGATAATTGTCAGACATTCATTAAGCTTTCCAGGTTGATCAATATTTGCTGCTGTTGCTCTTCGACCCGCACAGGCTGCAAGCTCCGTCCGTGGCAAGGCCCTGCTACACAATACCCGGTTTCCGGCTCAAAATGCGCGCCGTGGGTCGCACAGATCAGGTATTGCCTGCTGACGTCAAAAAACTCGCCACGGTTCCAGTCCAGCTCCAGCGGAATATGCGCGCACTGGTTTACGTAGGCATAGACCTTGCCACCGAACCTCACCGCGAACCCGGTGACATGGCCGCCGACTTCGGGAAGCTCAAAGCGCACGCCCTTGCCGCCGTCTTCCAGCTCACCGCTCAGGCAAATCAGGCGTTCGCGTCCAGCCATTGGCTGAGTGTAGCAAAATCATCGAAATGCGCCAGCGGAGAATGCGGCAGCAAACGTTCCAGCGGATGCGCGCCATAGGTCACCCCCAGGCTGGAGACCTTGGCGTTCTGCGCCATCTGCAAGTCGAAGCTGGTATCCCCTACCATCAATGTGCGTTCCGGCTCGACGCCGAACTCGTCCATGAGCTCAAGCAACATTTGCGGGTTGGGCTTGGAGAGGCATTCGTCGACGCAGCGCGTACCGTGGATGAACTCGCCCAGGCCACTATGGGTCAAGGCATGGTTCAGGCCGCGGCGGCCCTTGCCGGTGGCCACGCCCAGCATGTACCCTTGTTGGTTGAGCCTGCTCACCGTGTCGTAAGCCTGATCAAACAGCACGACGTCATCCTGGTGCGCGTTGTAGTGCACATTGTAGCGTGCCGCCATCTGCTGGATCTGCTCCTGCGTAATCACGCCAAACAATTGTTCGATCGCTTCGCGCAAGCCCAGGCCGATAATGCTGCTGGCGGCCTCCTGCCCCGGATCATCCAGTCCGGTCTCGACAGCGCCCTTGCGGATGCTGTCCACGATGATCTGCGTGGAATTGGCCAGCGTGCCGTCCCAATCGAACACGATCAGGTCAAAGCGCTTGGCCATGCTTGGACTCCGCATTCAATATCTCAACAAACTTCTCAAGTTCCTTAGGTAAAGGTGCGATTAATTTCAACTTTTCTCCATTGATAGGGTGTCTTAAATTGGTTTCGGCGGAGTGCAGGAACATGCGTTTCAAGCCGCGCTTCTGCAGGGATTTGTTCAAAGCAAAGTCGCCGTATTTGTCGTCGCCGGCGATCGGGAAACCCAGGTGCGACAATTGCACGCGTAATTGATGGGTACGGCCGGTTACGAGCTGGGCTTCCAATAAGGTGAACTCGCCCAAGGGCTTGCGCAGATAAAAGATGGTTTCGGAGTCCTGGCCGTCATCCTGCACGGCCACCCTGCGCTCGCCGCTCGGCAGCACGAATTTGTGCAAGGACAACTTGACTCGGCGCTTCTGGTCGGTCCATTTGCCATGCACCAGCACCAGGTAGCGCTTATCCGTCTGGTTGTTGCGGATGGCGTCATGCAGGTTGACCAGCGCCACGCGTTTCTTGGCGAGCAACAGCACGCCGGAGGTTTCGCGGTCGAGACGGTGCACCAGTTCGAGGAACTTGGCATGCGGGCGCTCCAGGCGCAATTGCTCGATCACGCCGCGGCTGATGCCACTCCCCCCGTGCACAGCGAACCCCGCCGGCTTGTCGATCACCAGCAGCGCCTCGTCCTCGAAGATGATGGCATCGTCGAACTTGGAGGCCTGCGGCTTAGCCATCGACTCGGCCTGCGGCTCCGCCATGCGCACCGGCGGCACACGCACCTGGTCCCCCAGACTGAGCTTGCAGCTTGAATCCACGCGTTTGCTGTTGACGCGAACCTCTCCGCTGCGCAGGATGCGGTAAATATGGCTCTTGGGGACCCCCTTGAGTATTTTGGCCAGGAAATTATCAATTCTTTGGCCTTCACTGGCTTCATCTATAGTGAGCAGGTTGACAGCGGCGGGATTAAATTGATTTCTTGTTTTGCTTAAATTATTCATCTCACCTATACTACGACCATCTTGAGGTAAATGCGCTAAGCGCTTCTTCAAGAATGACAACTGGAATGAAAAAACACCTTGGTTAACTCGCTCGCCAATGAACATCAAGTAGCGATTTGTAACAAAAATGCGCTCTAGCCGCCGCAGACCGATATGGCTCATGTGGCGCAACAGCCCAGGATATACTGAAAAAATAGCATATTAGCCGATAATGACGGCTAATCCGAGACAGAAATAGACGTACCGGGGTTTAGACCCAATAGTTTACGAAAGCTTTCGTTAACAAATTCAAGCTGATACTGTGGCACAACGGTATTAGAAAATCTTTTTCCGGGTGGCCCAAGACGGCACCTTTAAACTGCACTAAAACGCACATTAGGAAAAAGCGGCCTGAAGGCAAACAACTGCCTAGCTGAAAAATTGAGAAACTATTGCTTCGCGTTACCTCCTGCGGACTTTGATCTGCTCGTATCGTGTTGTTATCGCTTGCCTACATTGAGCAGGCGCATACATTGAAGTTTCAGTCATACCGCTGCTGCCCCAAGGCCATGCAAGGCCTGCTGCCCGCTTGAAGAGCGCGGGAGCCCGTAATGAAACGCATGCTATTTAATGCGACGCAATCAGAAGAATTACGCGTCGCGATTGTCGACGGACAAAAACTCATCGATCTCGATATCGAGTCCGCCGGCAAGGAACAACGCAAGAGCAACATCTACAAAGGTGTCATCACCCGCATAGAACCTTCCCTCGAAGCCGCTTTTGTCAACTACGGCACCGACCGTCACGGCTTTCTTCCTTTCAAGGAAGTCGCCCGCAGCTATTTCCTGAACGAAGGCGATGCAGGCCGCAGTCCACGCATCCAAGACGTTCTTAAAGAAGGCCAGGAACTGATCGTCCAGGTGGACAAGGACGAACGCGGCAACAAGGGCGCCGCCCTCACCACCTTCGTCTCGCTTGCAGGCCGTTACTTGGTGCTGATGCCCAACAATCCTCGCGGGGGCGGCGTTTCCCGCCGTATCGAGGGCGAAGACCGCAACGAACTGCGCGACACCATGGCGCAACTGCAAGTGCCTAACGGCATGAGCATCATCGCGCGCACTGCCGGCATCGGCCGCAGCGTGGAAGAATTGCAGTGGGACCTGAATTACCTGCTGCAATTGTGGACTGCCGTCGAAAGCGCCTCCACCATCCAGAGCGGCCCGTTCCTGATCTACCAGGAAGGCAGCCTGGTCATTCGCGCCATTCGCGATTATTTCCAGCCGGATATCGGCGAGATCCTCATCGATACGCCCGACATTCATGAACAAGCCGTGCAGTTCATGAACCACGTGATGCCGAACAACGTATCGCGCGTCAAACTGTACCGCGACGAGATCCCGCTGTTCTCCAGGTTCCAGATCGAGCACCAGATCGAGTCCGCCTTTGCGCGCGAAGTGCGCCTGCCTTCCGGCGGCGCGATCGTCATCGACCACACCGAGGCCCTAGTGTCCGTGGACGTCAACTCCGGCCGCTCCACCAAGGGCAGCGACATCGAGCAGACCGCGTTCAATACCAACCTGGAGGCTGCGGACGAAGTCGCCCGCCAGCTGCGCCTGCGCGACCTCGGCGGCCTGGTCGTCATCGACTTCATCGACATGGAAAGCCAGCGCAACCAGCGCGAAGTGGAAAACCGCCTGCGCGATGCGCTGCACCACGACCGCGCCCGCGTGCAGACCGGCAAGATCTCGCGCTTCGGCCTGCTGGAGCTTTCGCGCCAGCGCCTGCGCCCGAGCCTGGGTGAAAGCAACCATATTCCCTGTCCGCGCTGCCACGGCACCGGCCACATCCGCGGCATAGAATCGACCGCATTGCACATCCTGCGCATCACGCAGGAAGAAGCCATGAAGGAAAACAGCGCCATCATCCAGGTACAGCTCCCTGTCGAGGCAGCCACCTTCCTGCTCAACGAGAAGCGTTCGGAAATCCACAAGATCGAGCAGCGCATGGGCGTGCAAGTGGTGTTGATCCCCAATATCCACATGGAAACCCCCAACTACAACATCCTGCGCATCCGCCATGACGACGTGGAAGAAACAGGCCGCGCCAGCTATGAAATGGTCGAGTTGCCGTCCGAGACTATCGAGACCGCGATTGCCCAGGAGCCTAGACCCGCAAAACCCGAAGCTGCCGTGAAGGGCATTACGCCCGCATCGCCTGCGCCTGCTCCAACGGCCAAGGAAAATCCCAACAGCACCTCCCTGCTCAACCGCTTCAAGTCCTGGCTCGCCAGCGTCACCGCGCCCAAGCCCGAAGCCAAACCGCAGGAAGAAAGCCAACGCCGCGACAATGGCCGCAACCAGCGCCGCAATAACACCCGGCGCAACGAGCGCAACGGCAATGAACGTACTGAACGTACCGGCAATGACCGCCAGGCGCAAAACGAGCAGCGTCAGGAACAGCGCAAGGAGCCACGGGGCCAGGACCGCCGTCCGCAACAGGCTGAACAACGCGCCGCCCAAGGACGCCAGGAAAAGGCCGAGCGTCCAGAGCGCAGCGAGCGCCCGCCCAAGGCTCAGCAGCAGGCTACGCCTGCCCTGCAGGCAGAAACGCCTGCAGAAGCTGGCAGCGAGCAACGCGGCAACCGCCGTGGGCGCAATGGCCGCCGCGAGCGCCAGCCCCGCAACGAAAATGCAAACCGCGAAAACCGCCAGCAAGCGGCAGAAGACGTGCGTTCAGTTGCAGAAGTTCCTGTTGCTGCGACAGTAGCAGCCGAACTACCGGTGGAAACCAAGGCAGCAGCCGCTCCGCAAGCAGCTCCTGCTCCCCAAGTGAAGGAAAAGGCTGAGGCAGCCCAGGCTGAAACAAAAGCAGCGCCTCGCGAAGAAGCACCTCTGCCAGTCGCCAAGACAGAAGCCGCCGCGGTTGAGGAAACCCAGCCGGCCATTGTGGAAACGACAGCCAAGGCAGCACCAACCAAAGCGGCAAAAGCGCCTGAGAGCGAATCTGCCGGGGACAGCGCACCTGCTGCCGCCGAGCCGGCGAAAGCTGCCGAAACCGTGGCTGAAGAAGCCCCGATTGAAGCTGCCAAGCCTGAGAAGAAGCCGCGCGCGCCCCGCCGCCGCAAGGCCGAGGCAGAAAAGCCGGCCGACTTGGCGGATTCCGGCTTGCAACTGGTAGAAACCAAGGCCGATGCAGTTAAAGCAACCGCCCCTGTGGAGGAAGCACCTGCAAAACGCACGCCGCGCAAGCCTGCGGCCTGGCAGCAAAAGGCGGCCAAGGACGAAGCCGACAACGACGAGCTGGTGATGGTGGAAACCCAGAAGTAATATCAAGCAGCAACAAAAAAGCCCTGGCTTGTGTCAGGGCTTTTTTTATTTGCGAGTTCGAATCCCACCGCTTCCGGCACGCTTCAAAAGCCGGATTGATCCAATCGAATGATCGATAATTCAATCCAGCAGTTCGTCCGGCACGTCCGCGCCATAAAAACTGTTCTTGAGTTTTTTCAATTGGTCGCGATAGTCGGCGGCCTTCTCGAATTCCAGGTTCTTTGCGCTCTCGTGCATGGCTTTCTCCAGGCGCTTCATTTCCTTGACCAGCTGCTTCTCGGTCATCTTCCCGTAGCTGGCCTGCTCTTCAGCCGCCTTGCGGTCACGCTGGTGATCCTCCTTGCTGTAGACGCCCTCGATGATGTCCTTGATGCGCTTGCTGACGCCCTTCGGCGTGATGCCATGCTCGGCGTTGAACGTCATCTGCTTGGCGCGGCGGCGCTGGGTTTCATCCATCGCCAGCTTCATGGAGCGCGTTACCTTGTTGGCATAGAAGATCACCTTGCCGTTGAGGTTGCGCGCCGCGCGCCCCGCGGTCTGGATCAGCGACCGTTCCGAGCGCAGGAAGCCCTCCTTGTCCGCATCCAGCACGGCGACCAGTGAAACCTCGGGAATATCCAGGCCCTCGCGCAGCAGGTTGATCCCCACCAGCACATCAAACTCGCCCAGGCGCAAGTCGCGGATGATTTCCACGCGCTCCACCGTATCGATGTCGGAGTGCAAATAGCGAACCCGCACGCCATGCTCGGAAAGGTAATCAGTGAGGTCTTCCGCCATGCGCTTGGTCAATGTGGTGGCCAGCACCCGCTCGCCCACCTCTACCCTGAGCTTGATTTCCGACAATAAGTCATCCACCTGCGTATCGGCCGGCTTGACGATGATCTCGGGGTCGACCAGACCAGTGGGCCGCACCACTTGCTCCGCGATGCGCTGCTGATGCGTGGCTTCGTATTCCGCCGGCGTCGCGCTCACGAAAATGCATTGTGGAATGATGCGCTCGAACTCCTCGAACCTGAGCGGCCGGTTGTCCATGGCCGACGGCAGGCGGAAGCCGTAATCGACCAGGTTTTCCTTGCGTGCGCGGTCGCCTTTGTACATGCCGCCGATCTGCGGCACGGTGACATGGCTCTCGTCGATGATCATGAGCGCATTCTTCGGCAGGTAATCGATCAATGTCGGCGGCGCATCGCCGGGCTGCCGGCCGGTCAGGTGGCGGCTGTAGTTCTCGATGCCCTTGCAGAAACCGATCTCGTTGAGCATCTCTAGGTCGAAGCGAGTGCGTTGCTCGATGCGTTGCGCTTCAACCAGCTTGCCGGTCTTGATGTAGAAATCCACCCGGTCGCGCAACTCCTGCTTGATGGTCTCCATCGCGCGTATCGTCGCCTCGCGCGCCGTTACGTAATGACTGGAGGGAAAGATGCGGAAATTGTGGATCTTGTTGAAAATCTGCCCTGTCAACGGGTCGAACACGGTGATGCTCTCGATCTCGTCGTCGAACAGGCTGATGCGCACCGCGGTTTCGCTGTTTTCCGAAGGAAACACGTCGAGCACGTCGCCACGCACGCGAAAAGCGCCGCGCGAGAAATCGAAGTCGTTGCGCTCATACTGCATCGCGATTAGCTTGTTGACGATATCGCGCTGGCTGATTTTCATCCCCAGGTGGATATGCAGCACCATGCCGTGATATTCGCCCGGATCGCCGATGCCGTAAATCGCCGACACCGTGGCGACGATAATGCTGTCTTCCCGTTCGAGCAACGCCTTGGTAGCGGACAGCCGCATCTGCTCGATATGGTCGTTGATGCTGGAATCCTTCTCGATGAACAAGTCGCGCGACGGCACGTAGGCCTCTGGCTGGTAATAGTCGTAATATGAGACGAAGTACTCCACGGCGTTCTGCGGAAAGAACTCCTTGAATTCGGAATACAGCTGGGCGGCCAATGTCTTGTTCGGCGCCATCACGATCGCAGGGCGGCCGGTACGGGCAATGACGTTCGCCATGGTGTACGTCTTGCCGGAACCCGTCACGCCGAGCAAGGTCTGGAACTTCAGCCCCTCGTTCACGCCGGCCGTGAGTGCCTCGATTGCCGCCGGCTGGTCGCCTGCGGGCGGGAACGGCTGAAAAAGCTTGTATTTGCTGTTTGGGAAAGTGACAATCACATCAATCACCAATGAGAAGGAACTGAGATTCTAACAGGCCAGCGGAGTCTGCGCGCCTGTTGACAAACCTTCTTTCAAACCCGGTTGCCTCTTTTCCTGCCCGAGCCTGGAGGTAGTTATGCGTTATCTGCTGTGGATTGCCGCATCATGGCTGCTGACGCCAGCGCTACCCGCCCATGCCATCGACCGCGAGAAAATGATCGAGCCCTTCTTCTCCACCGTCATGGTGAGGGCCTACCGGGCGGATGGCGGCTTGGGTTACGGCTCCGGCATCGTCGTCGCCAGCGACAGGGTATTGACCAACTGCCATGTGCTGCGCGAATCCGGCAAGCCTTGGATTTCACGCGGCGAGGATGTCTACCAGGTCGAATCGGTGCAGGCCGACCTCTGGCACGACCTCTGCCTGCTGCACACGGACCCTCTGCCGTTCAAGCCCGTGACGCTAGGGGAAAGCGCCGCGCTGAAGAAAGGCGAGCAAGTCATCGCCATCGGCCACTCCAACGGCGTTGCCTCCCCGCTGATCTCGGCAGGCAATATCAAGTCGCTCTACTCCCTGGACCACGGCAGCATCATCCGCAGCACCGCAAGGTTCGCGCTCGGGGCCAGCGGCAGCGGCTTGTACAACGAGGCCGGCGAGCTTGTGGGCATCAACACCTTCAAGACGCTGGGCCGCCAGGCTTACTACTATGCCCTGCCGGTGGAATGGCTGAAACAGCTGGAGGAACGCCAGCCGCAAACCCGCTTTCCCTTGATCGGCCAAGCCTTGTGGGAGGCGACAGAGCAATCGCGCCTCTATTTCCTGATGATTGCCATCCCGGAAATACAAAAGGACTGGCAAGCCCTGGGCAGGATCGCCACGCAATGGACCATGGCGGAGCCCGACAACAGCGAGGCGTGGTACGAGCTCGGCTACGCGCAGGAACACCTGCAGCAGCCACAGGCCGCGGAAGCCAGCTACAAACAGGCGCTCAGCCTCGATCCGGCGAACACGGACGCCATGTTCCGCCTTGGCCTGATGGCGGCGCATCAAGGCAAGAAGGACGAGGCCTATGCCATAGAGCAATCGCTGGGCAAGATCAGCGAGAAGCTGGCAATGGAATTCCGCAAGGCGGCCGCATGCCCCGACGACTGCAACGACATGGCCGCCAAGCCGGCTTCTTCTACCCAGTAAATTACGCCTATTGCCTCAACTATCGCGCAACACCAGCCAAATATCGCATGCCGCCATATTCCGCATTGGGAATAATATGAGTAAAATTAACGTTTTGCCGTCGTCTTCATTATTTCTCTATAGGATTTCAGATCTTGGAACTCTCGCAGCGCGTTCAATCCATCAAAGAATCACCCACCCTGGCTGTCACCGCACGTGCCGCCAAGCTTAAGGCAGAAGGCCGCGACATCATCGGCCTGGGCGCAGGCGAACCGGATTTCGACACTCCACAACACATCAAGGACGCCGCTAAAAAAGCGATTGACCAAGGTTTCACCAAATACACCCCTGTTGCTGGCATTCCCGGCCTGAAGAAAGCCATCGTCGCCAAGTTCAAGAACGAAAACGGCTTCGACTACACCGAGAAGGAAGTCATCGTCGGCGTGGGCGGCAAGCAATGTATCTTCAACCTCGCGCTCGCCGTACTGAACCCGGGCGACGAAGTCATCGTGCCCGCGCCTTACTGGGTCTCCTACGCCGATATCGCCCTGGTTGCGGGCGCCAAGCCCATCATCATCGAATGCGGCATCGAACAGGGCTTCAAGCTCACCGCCGCGCAGCTCGAGGCCGCCATCACGCCGCAAACCAAGCTGTTCATGATCAACTCGCCATCGAACCCGACCGGCGCGGTATACAGTCTTGAAGAACTCAAGGCGCTGGGCGAGGTGTTGAAGAAACATCCCCATGTGCTGGTCGCCACCGACGACATGTACGAGCACGTCAACCTCACCGGGGACAAGTTCTACAACATCCTCAACGCCGCGCCCGAGCTCAAGGAGCGCTGCATCGTGCTCAACGGCGTTTCCAAGGCCTATTCCATGACCGGCTGGCGCATCGGCTACGCCGCGGGCCCGGCCAAGATCATCAAGGCGATGGAAATCCTGCAGTCGCAATCCACCTCCAACCCGACCTCGATTTCGCAGGTGGCGGCCCAGGCTGCATTGGAAGGTCCGCAGGAGTGCATCACGCCGATGCTGGACGCTTTCCGCGAACGCCACGAGTTCGTCGTCAAGCGCTTCAACGAAATCAAGGGCCTGAAGTGTATCAAGGCGGGCGGCGCATTCTATGCGTTCCCCGATGCGCGCGAAGCCATCAACAACCTGTTTGCCGCAGGCAAGATCAAGCAGGCCACCGACATGGCACTGTCGGAATACCTGCTCGAGCAGGAAGGCGTCGCCGTGGTGCCCGGCTCCGCTTTCGGAGCCGAGGGCTACTTCCGCATCTCGTTCGCCACTTCCATGAACAACCTCAAGAACGCGCTGGAGCGTATCGAGCGCGCATTGGCCTAGCCGACACGCTCACTTGAGCAATAAAAAAGCCTGCACGAAGCAGGCTTTTTTATTGGCATCCGCGATCAGAACCGCCAGTTCAGACTGGCGCGCAAGCCGTGGTCCTCGGCTTGCCGCGCAAACTGCCCGAAATAGGATAGGCTCAGACTCAAGGCATCGCCCGCCGCTATGTCGAGCCCGGCATCCACCACCAGCGCTTCACGACGCACCGGCGTCCCGGCGATGCCGAAGGCTTCTCCCCCGCTGAAAGCCAGTTGCGACCGCTCGCTGGTATCACCGCTCGCATGCCGCCATCCCAGCGAGCCGCGCAATACCGCATGGGTGCGCTCCCCGCTTTCGAGCTGGCGTGCCGCGCGCAGGCCCAGGGTGGCGAAGGTGGTGTCCGTACCTTGGCTGCGGCCTCTCAGGGCGGCGCCTTGCTTCTCATCGAAACCATCGGTATGCAGGTTGACATGCGCCAACGTCACGAAAGGCTCGAGGGCGAGCCGCCCAGCCTCCAGGCGGTAGCCCAGGTCGGCGAAACCCTGCAAGGTGCGGCCCTTGTAATCCGCCTTGCTTTCCGCCGCAAGCCCGGGGAAATCCACGCTGCGGCGCGTATTGACGTCATGCCAGCTGTGGCTGGCCCCCAGCCTGAGGCCGAGGCCGTCCCACTCTGCACCACCATAGAGCCCCAGGTGATAACTGCGCACGTTGGCGGAAGAATGCCTGCCGCTGGCATCCTGGCTGCTGTCGGAGTAACCTGCCAGCGCACCGGCGCGCCAGCGTTCGCCCAGCTGGGTATCGGCGCCGAAGAGGATGCCGCCTATGCGCCGGCTCAACCTGGCGGCATCCTGGGTGCCGCTGTCATGCCCCCAGCTGCCCAGCGCCTGCGTCCAGGCGGTATAGCCTTCCCTTTCCACGGCATCGCCATTGCGGGCCGCCGCCACAGCGCCAAATGCCTGGCGGGTGCGGTCAATCGCCGCGTTGCGTACGAAGCGGCTGTCCTCGATCAGGGTATTGCGCGCCGAGGCATGGATTTCGCCCGACAATTGGTCCATTGCCGCCGCGGTGTCCTGCTGCTGCAATGCCGCATCGATAAACTGGTTGCTCCCGGCGGCAAGCAATACGCCGCCCAGGACGGACCGCTGGTTACGGCTCAGGCTGGACTGCACGTTGTCGACAGCGCCCTGGTCGATAGCCAAGCTGACTTCCACGCTGTCAGTATTGTAGAAGGTATTGAGGCTGACCAGCCCGCCACCGGTCCAGGTGCTGGAAGAAAACGGCGTACCTAGGGAGCCGTCGGTGGTCAACACCGTATAGCGGTGGTTGAGCAGGTAGCCGCCGTTGCCGTTTTCCTGGGTGACCTCCAGGCTGATGCCCGCCAGGTCGGACACGCCGGTATCGGTGATATGCACGAGGTCCGCCTGGCCTGCCGCATTGATTTCGGCGACATAGGTACCGCTGAAGCCGGCGACAGAGCCGTAGGTCTGCGTACCGATGGAATTGCCCGGGCCGATGGTGCCGCTGCCGCTCAAGGCGCCGCTGAAAATGAAGTTGCCGCCCAAGGTGGCGCTGCTATCCACGACCGCATTGCCGACCACCAGGATAGGCGATGCCGCGGTTCCGCCATGGGTGGCCGCTCCCTGTCCCAGGTTCACGTCGCCCACGATGTTGGTGGCGGCGGTGCGGCTGAACAGGATGACGGCATCCTCGGCATTGAGGCCGCTGTTCAAGGTCGTCGCACCGGCAAAGGACACCACGCCCTGGCTCGCATGCACGGTGCCGTCGATGGTCGCATCGCCGTTGAACACGGCAGTGGAGCCGCCGCCGAGATTGAGCTCGCCATTGATCGCGGTATTGCGGCTGTTGAACACCAACGTCGTATTGCCGCTGCCGCCAACGCCGCCCGCCACGGTCGTCGCGTCGCCGTTGAATTGCAGCTGGGCATGGTCGATTCCGCTGACGTTGCTGCCGATGTTGGTATCGCCGTTGAACGTGAAGCTGGCGCCATTGCTAGCCACCGTCTGCGCGATATTGGTAAGGCCGTCGAAACTCACGCTGGAGCCCGTGCCCGCCACTACGCCTCCCCCGATGTCAGCGCCGTTGGTAAAGGCGATGGTCGTGCCCTCGCCGCCGCTGACATTGCCGTCGATCGGGCTGCCATCGGTATTGACGACGGTAGCGCCATCCCCGGCCGTCACGTCATGGATACCCCTGACGATGCCCACCCATTGCGCGCCGGAACCGACGATGAGGTTAGTCAGCCCGCTGCGGCCCTCTTCCAGGCCGTCGATATCCACGATATCGCCGCTGGAAACGGACCCGTTGGCGAGGGTGAGATTGATGATGCCATCCATGCCCTGCTCGTTGCGGTTAACCTGCAGCAGAACGCCATTGTTCCGGGTGAGGTTGGAACCCGCCCCGACCAAGATATCCTGCATCTGTCCGGCCTCGTTCAGCTCGGATAGTATGGAAGCGCCCGCGGCATTGATGCTGGTATTGCCCAGGCTTGCACTGGCATTGTTCACAAGATGAATGCCGGCACCCTGCTGGGAAACCAGGCTGGAGCCGCTGAGCTCGAGCCTGCCGCCCGCCGTGGCGAATGCTGCCGCCACGTTGCTGCCGCTGGTCAGCACGGATGTATCCTGCAACCGCACCAAGCCGTCCAATATCGCCGACACGCCATACGCATCCTCCCCGCCGGTGGTAATGCTGCCCGACTCGAAGACCACCGTGCCGCCGGTGCCATCAAACCACCCAGCCGATACGCCCATGGCCCTTGCGCCGCTGGTTTCTATCGTGACGCCGTTGGCGTTGATCAGGGATTGCGCGCCGCTGGCCTGGATTCCCACGGCATCGTCTCCGGACGTACTAATCGAGCCTGCTTCCACGTCGATACGCCCGCCGTTGTATGCGTACAACCCCCGGCCGACGGACCCCGTCGTCGTGATCGCCACATTGCCGGCCGCTATCCTGCCCCCTTCATTCTGCGCAAACAGGCCATAGGAATTGTGCCCTTCGGTAGAGATGCTGCTGCTATCGATGTTCACCACGGTTTCCTGCCCGGCAAACGCGCCGCTCGTTGCCGCCCACGCCAGCACGGCATGGGAGTTTTCTCCTTTGGTGGAAAGCGCCACTCCGTCAAGCCCTGCGCTTCCGCCGGTATCCGCGCGGACAGCATAGCTGCGGTCGCTGCCGGTCATGCGCACAGCGCCGCCTTTAAGGACAACGCTGGCGCCCTGCGATGCGGCAGCACCGACGGGAGCATCGCTGCCGTTGGTGCCTGAGCCGCCGACGATCAGCTCGGTATTGTTCGCGACAATGCTGGAGCCCGCCCCTGTCGCGCTGACCCCGCGCCCGTAGGCGCCGCTGTTCGTCTGGCTGACCGTCACGCCATCCAGCCGCACCTGGCCGCCGTTGGTCGCAGAGGCGCCGTAAGCGCGGCTGCCTGATACGTTGATGATGGTATCGCTGGCCTCCGCCACACTGCCGTTCCCGTCGGCGACCAGGCCATGCGCGCCCTGTCCCAGGGTCGATATGCTACTGCCTTGTAGGCTGACCTGCCCGCCCGTATTGGCCACTGCGCCATGACCGCTGCCCGAAGCCGTCACTGTCACACCGGACCCTTCGTACGTTCCCCCCGCAACGGCCAGCACGGCACTGCCACTGCCGGCATTGCCCACAGCGCCGCCGGTCATCGCAATTCCGCTGGCATCGGATTTCACCACGGCGTTGGCGGCGCCATTCACGGTGCCGTTGAAATGGCTGTCGGCCAACAAGGCCGAGGCATTGTTCACCGCACTGAGGTAGCCGTCCGCCACGTTCCAGCGCCCGCCCAGCGTCGCATCGTCCAGCCTGATGTTGCCCCCGACCTGGATAGATGGCCCGTTGCTAGCTCCAGTGGCCGATGCGCCGTTTTCCAGTTCGACATTGCCGCCTATGCTGACGACATCTGCGCTACCGCCGCTGAAAGTGAAGCCGGCCTGGCTGCCGATCAGGCTGCCGCTAATGACGGCGCTGCCAGCGAAATCCGCCGAGGCCTGTTCCTCCCCGTTGCCCTCGGCAAGCAGGCTCCCCGCGATGGTGGCGTTGGGTGCCACTTGCGCATGCGCGCCCGCGTCGACGACGATATCGCCATCCGTATTGCCGATCACTTCCCCGTCGGCATAGACTTTCCCGGCCAGCAACCTAGACCAGTAAGTGTCAAATACGGTTTCGCCGTTGTTCCTGGCCTTGAGGTACATGGCCCAGAACTGGGACGGTTCGCCGCTGGCGGTTGCGGGAGGGTTCCAGGCGTAGATCAATTCGCCGTTGAAATAATATTCGACCAGGTTCTGCTCGGGCAGCAGGCGCAAATCCAGCGTATTCCAACCGTCGTACTTGATCAGGCTCGCCGTCTCGGCGAGCGTCACCCAATCGCCACTGTCCCATACCTGCAAGCGACCAACGCCATCCTGGTTGTTGAAATGGATGATGGGAAATGCGGCCTCGCTATCGACATACGCCCCCTCCGCCACCACCGATTCAGGCATGGCGCTGCCCCACATGCCGGTATTGACATAGTCGGTCGCCGTTCCGCTCTGCCAATCCCCGTCGACCCACATATCGCCCCGGAGGAAGGAAGCGCCCGCAGGCACTGTGGTCTGTTGCGAATAGCCTTGCCAGTTATTGAAGGAGTCGCTTGCCGCAGGCGGGTTGACTGCCAGCTTCAAGGCATCCCGCCCTTGCCACTCCACACGTTCCAGCGAAGGGGAGCCGCCCCTGTCCTTTTTCCAGGCCGATGGGTCCATGTCGACCGCATAGGGCGTATAGACCGCGGGCTCTGCCGACGCCATTGGCGAATATGCTGCGCAACATGCCAGCACGGCCAAGACTGCACTGACGCCGGCCCCGCCGCAGCCTTTGCTCTTGGCCGTTTCAGGCACCACCAGGTGCATCCGGCGCGCAGCGCTCCATATCGTTTTATAAGCTCGGTTCATCCCTGCCCTCCCCTTGGATTGAAAAAATAGAATGGCGCGGTCGATCAACCTTGGTTGATCAGCCTGCCCTAGCCTGCATTCGCAGTGATATGAAGATGAGTGATCGACGGAGTGCCGATGATTTGGGCGAAAGCATAGTCAGGCATGGGCTTGTGAAAGTAATAGCCCTGCATCAGATAGCAGCCGCTGTTGCTGAGTATGTCGAGCTGCTCCCGGGTCTCGACGCCCTCCGCGATGACGCGCAAGCCCAGGCGGTTGGCAATCGAGAGAATGCCGTCGGCAATCGCCATGCTGTTGGAATCCGAGGCGATGTTCTTGACGAAGGACTTGTCGATCTTGATGCTGTCGACCGGCAGGCGGTTGATGTAGCAGAGGTTGGAATAGCCAACCCCGAAGTCGTCCAGGGAAATATGCACGCCCAGCTTGCGCAGCTTCGTCATGACGGGCACCACCACCTCCAGGTCTTCCAGCAGCAGGCTTTCCGTGATCTCCAGCTCCAGGCAACCCGGGTCGACCTCGAACTCGCGCAATATGCTTTCCACCACGTCAGGAAAAGACGCCTCCCTGAATTGCTTGGCGGAAATATTGACCGCGATCCGCTCCAGCTTCAGCCCCTGCGCGCCCCACACCTTCAGCCGCTTGCACACTTGCCGCAAGGTCCACTTTCCAATCGGCAGGATGAGGCCGCTCTCCTCCGCGATCGGGATAAAGCGATCGGGCAGCACCACGCCCCTCTCCGGCTGGTGCCAGCGCAGCAATGTTTCCGCCCCAATGATCCTGCCGGCCTGCACGTCGATCTGCGGCTGGAAATACAGGCTCAGTTCATTGCGCTCCAAGGCGCGGTGCAAGGCGGCCTCGAGGAAAAAGCGCTCCCTTTCGCAGCCGATCACCTGTTCGGAATAGATATAGACGTCCCGCGCATCGGACTCGCGGCACGGCAGCAATGCGGAAGAGGCGTGCGACAACAGTTCTGGGCTTTGTTCCGCATGCCATGGATATACCGCAACCCCGATATTGCAAGAGAGGATGACTTCGCCGCCATCGGTCTGGAAAGGCTTGGAGAATAGGGACTTGACCTCTTCCACCGCCTTGAAGATGCCCGCATCGGCAGAATCATGGCTAGTATGCAGGACGGCGAACTCCTCCCGCTTGAGGTGCGCGACCGGCATCCGGTCGTTCAAGCGCTGCGCAATGCCATTGAGCAGGATGGCAGCGGCCTGTTCCCCCAGCACCTCCGTCACCTGCTCGAACCGCGCCACCCTCACCACCAGCACGGCCACCTTGCGTAAAGGATGCCGCCGCGCATGGTCGACAAACTGCTCGAGATGTTCCAGGAACAGCGATTTGCCAGGCAGGCCGGTCACGGCATCGTAGGCATGGTCCTGCAAGGGATTGTGCGCACCCTCCAGCCTCGAAGTCACAGCAGCAAATAATTGATCTGCTTGCACCGGATATTGATTGCGCGAATCACTGGCAATGCTACCATTCACCATATGCTGCTGGCGTCCATCCGACTTGCGCTCGCCCTTTCCGCTCTTGGGCGTGCCGTCGAGGTGATATCGGCTGGGCCAGATTGTTTGTGGAGTGACGCCTATATGCTCGGCGATCAGACGCTCATAGCGAGGACATGGGCTGTAAAGAGCATTGCTCAACGTTGTGCGTGACAAGCCGTACCGCCTGGATAGCGCCTGCAAGTTGGTTTTGGTCTTGCGCACGGCGGCAATGATGTCTGCCCGATGCCAATCTCCAGTTATCAATTTTTTTTCATCATTCATAGCGACTTGTTGCCAAACATCCAGATTGATGATCAATGAAGATGAGTTATTAAAAGACATCCTAATTCGGATGTCAATAGTAAATAGTCGGAAAATTATTTGTAATAACGGAGAAATAATAACGATGAACCATGAATATAAAAGCGTTTATGGGCCATTTACCCCATCCGGAATAATTTCCGATTTTTAGAAGAATTCGGATGAGTGGAATATCAAAGAAGTTACTCAAGGTCATTGGCGGGCAATCTGCAAAATCCTGGGCCGAACAAAACGGCCTTCCAGTGCAAACTGTTCATGAATGGCTTAAGCATGACCGCATGCCGCGGGGAGCCAATTTCCAGCTATTGATCAACGCAACCGGCATTGCCAAGGAATGGTGGGTTTCCGACAGCGACCATCCCCCTTCCCTTTCGCCACCCAATACCGCACCGCAACAGGCAACGGCCTGCAACCCCTGCATCAACAAATCTCTGCTGCATGGCTGCATTGAAGCCTGCAAGCACTTCTACGGTTCGGATTTCAGCTCCGCTCCGGAGCAAGCGCAGATCAGTTATGCCGCGGATTGCTACAATGCCGTGATCGCCATGGTGCAGGACAATTCACCGAGCCCGGCGAACTCCGTGCAGCTGACAAAGGAAGACATAGGGCACTTGATGAAAATCGCGATCAAGCTCGGGAAACTGCACAGCTTTACAAAGACTTAGGCTGGTTGCGGCGATTACGCGGTAAAATGACCCCAATTCAAACCAACAATATTGCCGTCCATCAATGAAGCTCAACCTCTGGCTGCTCATGATCATGTTGCTTGGCAAGCGCGAACGCACCTTCAACATCGTCGCCACCACCTCGCAATACGGCGTGCAGAAAATCCTGGCCGTGGACGGCAGCAACGTATACGGGCAATCCCTCAATCCCGAGGGCGCGCTTTCGCGCAACGTGATCGCCAGCCCGGTCGAGCGCTTTCCCTACCAGAACATCGTGGTCGAATACCGCTACTCGGTAGCAGGCAACAACCGCTTCCGCCGCTACACCTCGCTAGGCAGCCTGATGCTCGCGCTTCCGCTCATCCTCACCCCCATCTACCGCTGGACTGCCAACATCAAGCACTTCCTCGGCAGCGTGTTCCTCAACCGCAGGCCGACGGAAACCCGCGAACGCTACGACCTGCTCAAATACATCGTCGCGCACAAGGCCGTCTCCGAAACACCGTTCACGCTCAACGAACTCATGGGGGAAATGGTCGGCTACCTTTGCTTCACGCAGGAAGACCGCATCTGGTACATGCAGAAAATGAAGTACCAACTGGCCTCGCTGGTGGAAACGCATGACTTGGAAATGACGGCCAAGGGCCATTACAAGGTCACCGGCCTGGCATGGAAAAGCCTGAGCGACTTCCAGGAGGAAAACCGCAGGCATCGCGACAGCGCGCGCATTCAATGGGTGATCGTCTTGCTGACGATGGCGATCGGGCTATTCGCGATTTCCAATACCGGCGTCGTACGCCTGCCGGTATTGCTGGACCTTGAGCAGGAGGCCCACCAGGTCAAGAACATCGTGCAATCACACTGGCACTCGCTGCTGCAACACGACGAGCCTCCCCTTGACGAGCAGAAGGCGCTGGACTCCATCATGATGCTGCGGACGGAGCCGCAAAGCGTCGAGCAGATCATCCCCACGCCTCCGGCAGAAAACAGCCCGCCAGAAAAGAAAAAAGCGGATTAATCATCCGCCCCCGCCTTACTTTGCCTGCTTGATACGCTCCACCGCTTCCTGGGCGATCTTCTGATATTGCGGAATCACCTTCTGGTTGAGCTCGCTGGTCAGCTTCATCGACTCCGCCGCCAGTTGCGGCATTTTCTGGTTGATGGACTTGCCGGCGGGCGAACTATAGAAATTGATCGCGGCCTGCAGCTCTTCCTGCGTGAACGTACGGCGGTATAACGGCAACACCAGCTTGACGATGGCGTCGTAAGACAAATTCTCCTGCTGCACCTTCACCGCCTTGTCGCCGGCCTCCTCCGCGATCCTCTTCTGCTTGTCATTCAACTGCTGGTATTGCAGCGATTGCAGGAGGTTGTTCCGCAACGCCGTATCGGCATTGGCGCGCATGGTCTCCAGGGCGCCCTTGACGTTAGACACCTCCATGAACTTGAAAATCAGCTCATCGGAAGGCGTGGCGGCATGCGCGCTGCCCAGCATGGCCAGCATACAGATGGCGAGCGTTTTCTTTAACATTTGAATCTCCTGTCTTAATCAATATGGTCAACCACGACAGTCCCAGTCGCGAAACGCAAGATTATCATTTTTTTCATTTCAAGGGCATTCCGCCAAGGAAAAACCGCATGCCTCGGCATCACATGATACGGAACAACCGCAGCGTATCGCCAGGCGGGCTGAAAATCTTGTATTCCTGGGAAATGCCGTTTGAAACATTGATCTCCTCGGAACTTGGCCTGCCCTGGCAAGAACCGCGTCCGGTATCCACCTTGAGCACGTGCTTGCCGTCGGTGAGGAAGAACGTCACATATTCCCCCGGCATGATGGTGTAGGAACGGATGTTGTCGATATAAAGCTCGTTCTCGCAACCGATCCCGATTTCCTTCGGCGCAGGGTCGCGGCGCACCGTGACATACGCGCCGGTAAAGAATTTGGGATAGGACGCATATACCCGGTCAGGCGGCACCGGCGTACTTGATGCATTCTGTAGCGCAACCCCGGCACATGCGCTCAATGAAAGTAAAAGCGCCGACAATATTATTTTTCTCATGATGACCTGACAGATGGGTATTTCCAAAAGACTGCCAATCCGGGGTTAGGTTCAGTGAACAAGCGATTTTAGGATTGGAGCTCAAGCCAAGCCCGGATGCTTCTCATCATTTTCTCTAGCCCAAAATCATGACGATCAGTACCTCAAACTAAGTCATCTGTCGCATAGGCTTTGCCCCGCAATCAGCGATGATGTGTGCCGCTTCATTGTAAAAGCATGTTAAGCAGCTCAGGCATTTAAGCAAAAAATAATCAAGCAAACCTATTGGAGAAGAAAAGATGAGAACTATCATATCCGCCCTCTGCCTCGCATTCGCCGCAACGGGCGCACAAGCCGCAGATCAGATTGAAAGAATGACGGCAGAAAAAATGCAGTCATTCAGGCCGGCTCAAATCGACTGGAAGGATGAGCCGATTCTGCCCAAGGGCGCCAAAAGCGCACTTATCCTCGGCGACCCTTCCAAACCGGGCGTCTTCATTGCCTGGCTCAAGTTTCCTGCCAATTACCCGATTCCCGCCCATACCCATCCATTCACCGAAGTCATCACCGTGCTGAAGGGCAAGTTAGGCAATGGGATGGGCGACGTTCTGGACAAGAAAAAAGGTGAAATGCTGAAAGTGGGAGAAAGCTTTGTATTGCCTGCAGGCCATGCGCATTACGTATGGACGGAGGGTGATGAAACCATCGTGGAATTGATTGCCACCGGCCCTTGGGATATTACCTATACCAACCCCAAGGATGATCCCAGAAAGAAGTAATCCAGGGCAAGGTTCAATTGAGCCTTCTACCTTTGATATACCCCTCGACTAGGAAACCACATAGACGAGGGGTATATTTATAGCCGCCGGCATCATTGCAGTATTCCTGGGCTTTGATTCTTCCAAGCCGCTGATAGTGAACCTGCTTGGGCATATCAGCAAACTGATGCACGGTGGCATCCCTAAGCGCTAGCGAATCCAGAGCGGAGCCGTCATAAACCACGCTCATGCCTAACGTTGCTCTTGACCCGTCGCCAGCATCTTCAGCCGGAATTTGCACCAGAAACACCAACTCAGGATATGCCTTGTCCTTTGCAAGCACAGCTATATTCAAGGCATCTTCAAAAAATCCCTCAATCCAAGCCGAGCTGGATTGAGTCCTGTCATTCAGGTAGACCACTTCCAAACGCTCGGGAGCCTCGCGCACCTCCAGCACCTTATGAGAAACTTGCTTGATCCTATCGTCCAGCGCCCTATTTTCAGAGCCATTAAGTAAATCGTTGATCATCAAATAACCACCCCCCGCGGCAATTGCGCTAAGTACAAGCAACCACTTAAACGAAGATGCTTTCTGATAAAACCGCATTGTCATATTTTCATTGTCGGATATGAGTGTTAGTCAGGGAGATTTTACCTTCAACCTGCAAGTGGCATGAGATTAAAAATCCACCCGTCATGCATATGCTCATCGATTAATCCTATCGAATCAGGTTACTATATATGTAGACTTGGCCTTTAAATTTCCCATCGTTGATATCTGCAAAGCATTCTTCGCACGCTAGGCTCATCTCATGAGCTAAACAGACTAGAAGCCTGAGTCAAATTTACATCTCCGCCAAGTAACTTAGTGGCGTCCAGGCACAGAAGCGCCTGGAGACCCTTCCGGCCTCTTTGCGGCCAGGATCTATTCAACCTAAGCATTAGAGGAAAAAATGAACATCATCCATCAAGCGTTAATCGCAACAACAGTCTTTATTTCGATGCAAGCTCATGCCGCATGGCCTGACAATGTAGTCACTCCGGTAAGCGCTATAGCCTCAAGCACCCATTTCACGGTCTCTGCTAACAGCTTGATCGACAACTCCGGCCTGAACGGTGAATTGCATGGCGGCAATTGGTCGGATATGTGGATCAAGGCACTTATCCGTTCGACACCACGGCCCAGTTGACCTTTGACCTCGGCCAGACTTTCAACCTCGGAAGCGCCTTGATCTGGCAATACAATTCCGATATCGATTACAACCGCGGCGTTAAGGACTTCTACATCAAAGTATCCAACGATGGCATCACCTTCGAAACCGTTGGCGATCTGCGCACACTGGCCGTTTCCACAGGCGGCGATATTCCTGCGCAAGTAGTGGACTTCACCGCAACAGCCCGCTATGTGCAATTCGATATTCTGACAAACTTTGACTCCCAATGGCCTTGGGTAGGTTTGAGCGAAGTGAAATTCGTCACCGCACCAGTGCCGGAACCAAGCACCTATGCCATGTTGCTCGCTGGTGTTGGTCTTTTGGGATTTGCAGCGCGACGTAAAAAGGCTTAATCTGCTTTAATAAAATTAAAGAAGCCTATCGGTGGTTTGCGGTAGGCTTCTTTCTATGCCAAATCAACTTTAAATGGTTGTTATAGCTAGCGGTACGATGTTATCAATATCAATCCGCCGCAATGTCAGTTATCACACATGCTGCACCAAACCTGCCATGAAAAACTAAAGATGCTCAAGCTGATACGAAGTTGGCACCGTTAGAAAATGGAAAGCTTCAGGATGCGGGAAAACAATCTAAGCAATTGATTTGGTGCCCGGGGCCGGAATCGAACCGGCACGCCCAAAGGGCGAGAGATTTTAAGTCTCTTGTGTCTACCAATTTCACCACCCGGGCAGGAGATGCTTGAGAAGCCCCGAATGGAGCAGCGCGTATTCTATCACTTGACGGTCATGGTTGAGTAGCGCGAAATGATAAATCTCAAGCCCACGCTTATTCCAGAAGTGATTCCCTTCTTGGCAAACACGGTCCTTCAGGAAAAGAAATGCCGATTCGACCTCTTGTCCGCAATAGTAGTTTGGGGCAGTTCAGGTAAAAAAAGATCGCTCAGGCAGGGCTGACCGACGGTCTACTCTTATAAAAGGCTTAAGCGGGCAACCTAAACCGCCGTTTTGTATCAATGCAGATTGCTGACTTGCTGCTGGATATCTTCCACGCTGGCTTTGGACAAGTCTTTGGAAACTTCTTCCACCACCAGTTTGCGCACTTGGTCATTCAGCTTATCGCGTAACAACCCCAGGAATTTTGGTTGGGCAATCACCTGTAATCTTGAAAAATGGTGATGATTATAGTGTTCAGTGAGATATTGATTGACCTCTTCGGCGAACAAGGATGCTTCATGTACTTTAGGCGTCACAACAGGCTCATACGTATTGCCTTGCGTGCCAGCGCTACCAAAAAAGCGACCCTTGCCATCCGTTCTTAGCTCTCTATTTTGAAGTTGGCCAGCCCCGTTCCTTAAATCCATGATCTCGGTAGGCGCATGATGAGCTTGCATCTCAAAAATGCGAGCGCGGCTGCTATCAGCAACGAGAATCCAGGTGGTATCCATGATGAACCCCTTTCCATAAAATAGAAGAGAAAGTCCAATGTTACGAGCCGGCGCGGGTAACGACATTAGGAAAGCGGAGAAACTCCATGTAAGAAGCTGTTACCCACCACCTGATGCCAGCTACGCTTCAACCGCGCTTAAACAATGCTTTTAAACGTTTCTACGGCCGGCAAAGTGATCTGGACCAAGGTGCCTCGCTTACTCAGCGGTGTACTCAGAACAACTTTTCCGTCATGACGCCGCACGATTTCGCGGACGATGGATAGGCCAAGACCGCAGCCCTCTGGGCCTTCGTCCAGGCGATAGAAACGGTTGAATACGTGCTCGCGCTGATCCGGCGGGATGCCGGGGCCGTTGTCTTCCACTTCGATCACGACCTCTTGCTCCTGCTGCCTGCAGCGGATGGTGATATTGCCTTGCATGGGGGTGTAGCGTAGGGCGTTGTCGACCAGGTTGGCGAGCATTTCCTGGATTTGCCACAGGCTGCCGCTGACCTTGGCAGGATGCAGGTCAAAACCCAAGTCTATGCTTTTCGCATCGGCGCGCGCCAGCCATTCCGTCGCCATCGCCTCGATCGCGTTGCTGATGTCCAGCTCGGCGAACTTGTTGACTTCGCCCTCTCCTTCCGCACGCGCCAACGCCAATAGCTGGTTGGCAAGACGCACGATGCGCCGGGTGCTCACCACCATACGTTCATGAGACTGCATTCTTTCTTCCGGGCTTTGTTCGGAGGCCAGTTCAAGCTGCATCTGCAAGCCTGCCAGCGGGGTACGCAACTGGTGTGCGGCATTGGCCAGGAACTGGTTTTGCAGCTTGAGGGAATGGTCGAGCCGTGCCAGCAATGAGTTGAGCGCGACGATGATCTCGCGGACTTCCACCGGGGCCTTGCCTTCGTCCATGGGACTGAGGTCGGTTTCGGAGCGCGCGTTGATCTGGGCGCGGATTTGCGCCAACGGCTGCAGGCCCCGCCCTACCCCGATCCAGAGCACGACGATAGAGAAAATCGCGAAAATGAGTTCGGGCACGATCATATGGATCAGCGTCTTCTGCACCAGACGGTTGCGCTTGTAGGTAGTTTCCGCCAGGTAGAGCACGGCATCCAGTGATGGGCTCTTGATGGCGACGACGCGGATTGGGTCGCCCTGGTATTCGACTTCGTAGAAGTACGGCTTGTTGTCGGCGGAAGGAAGCTGAATGGGCAGGTCAGCCACGCCTGCAATGAACTGGCCTTGGAGGTCGAAAATGGCGGCCTTGGCCGCATCGTAGCTATCCTGCTCGCTACGCAAGAGATTGCGCTCGATTTGCGGATAGGCCTCATGCCACTTGCTAGGGTCGTTCGGCAGCGAACGCTCCAGGTTGTACGCCAGCTTGAGCAGGTGCTGGTCGTACACTTCGCGCGCGGGCTCAAGCGCCATGAAGTAGTCGGTGAGGATGCCGACGGCCACCAGCGCGCTCAGCGCCACCAGCAGCCAGCGCAGCAGCTTGCGCCGTAGGCTGTTGGCCGCTTTCATGGCGCCGGTTCTTCCAGCAGATAGCCGAAGCCGCGCACGGTGCGGATCTGGATGCCATGGGCGTCCAGCTTGCTGCGCAGGCGCGAGATATAGACTTCCACCGCGTTGAGGCTGATGTCCGTCTTCCAGTCGCACAAAGTTTCGATGATGGCCTCCTTACGCACCACTTTGCCGAGGTTGCGCAACAGGTAGACCAGCACGTCCCACTCGCGGATCGAGAGTTCGATCGGCTCGCCAGCGACGCTGGCACGCTGGGCGCCGAGGTCCACCACCAGCTTGCCGCAGGCCAGGGTGTTGCGCTCGCTCAACGTATGACGGCGCAGCAAGGCCCGGGTGCGCGCATGCAGCTCGGCAAGCACGAAGGGCTTGAGCATGAAGTCGTCGGCGCCGAGGTCCAGGCCGTAAATGCGGAAATCGACATCGTCGCGCGCAGAGATAATGAGGACGGGAATGCTGCTGTTGTGCTTGCGCAAGCGGCGCAGCACCTCGAAGCCGTCCATGCCCGGCAGGCCGATGTCGAGCAGCAGCATGTCGTAATGCCCGGCCTCTATCATGGCGTTGGCCTTAGTGCCGGTTTCCGCCAGGTCTACGGCATAGCCCGCCTTGGAGAGCGACTCGCAAGTGCCCTCGGCGAGGATGGCATCGTCTTCAACAACCAATATGCGCATGGTTTTCCTTAGGTTAACAGGCTTAATAAGCACTCTGGGTGCTGGCGCTCCTGGGATAATGGCGGTAAATCCAGCCGAACGCCACAGGCAGCACCAGCAGGGTCAACAAGGTAGTCGTGACCATGCCGCCCACGATCACCAGCGCCAGCGGGCGTTGCGCCTGCGAGCCGATCGCATGGGACAAGGCGGCGGGCAGCAGGCCCAGGCCGGCCAGCATCGCCGTCATCAACACCGGGCGCAGGCGCATGGCGGCGCCTTCGAGAATAGCCTCGTCCAGCGCGTGCTCCCCCTGATTATACAAACTCTTGATATACGAGATCAGGATCACGCCGTCCTGGATGGCGATGCCGAACAGCGACAGGAAACCGATGCCGGCGGAGATGGAAAGCTCCTCTCCTGCAAGATAGAGCGCGGCAATGCCGCCGATAGTGGCGAACGGCACGTTGAGCAGCACCAGGCTGGCATCCTTGGCGGAACCGAACGCTGAATACAGCATGATGGAGATCGCCAACAGGGTCAGCGGCACGATGACGGCCAGCTTCTTGTGCGCCTCTTTCATCTGGTTGAACTGCCCGTCCCACTGCGTGCGGTAGCCGCGCGGCAACTCGACCTGCTCCGCCACCAGCTTCTGCGCCTCGGCTGCGGCGCTGCCTAGGTCGCGGTCACGCACGCCGAAGCGGATGGCGATGAAGCGCCGCCCGGATTCGCGGTAGATGAAGAACGGGCCGTCGCTGAGCTCCACCTGGGCCACCATGGAGAGCGGGATGCGCTGCCCGTCCGGCGTACCGACGAACAGGCGCTGGATCAGGTCCAGGCGGTTGCGCTGGCCTTCGGGGAATCGCAAGGCAAGGTCGAAGGTACGCTCGCCTTCCAGCACTTTGCTAATCGGGTTGCCGCCGATGGCGTTCACCACCAGCGCCTGCACATCGGCCACATTGAGGCCGAAACGCGCGCTGGCTGCGCGGTCGACGCGGATATTCATGGTCGGCTGCCCCAGTTCGCGGAAGATGCCGACATCGCTCATGCCCTTGATGCCTTGCAGGATAGCCTGCACTTCCAGCGCTTTTTCATGCAGCACCTCCAGGTCGTCGCCAAAAATCTTGACCGAGTTCTCCCCTTTCACGCCCGACAAGGCTTCCGCCACATTGTCCTGGATGTATTGCGAGAAGTTGTACTCGATGCCGGGAACCTGTTGCAGGTAGGCCTCCACCCGGCGTACCAGGTCGCTGCGCGTGACACCCTGCGGCCACAGTTCGGGCTTTTTCAGGTACACCCCGAACTCGACGTTGAACACCCCGGTGGCGTCGGTGCCGTCGTCCGGGCGGCCGATCTGGGCCACGACGGTCTTCACTTCCGGCTGTTCGCGCAGGTAGCCGCGCACCTGGGTGGCGAAGCCTGAGGAATATTGCAGGTCCACCGTATTGGGCAGGCTGATGCGCAGCCAGAGGTTGTTTTCCTCCAATGTCGGCAGGAAGCTGGTGCCCAGCCGACTGGCGCCGAACAAGGCGACGGAAAAAGCCAGCAAGGCTGCCAGCGCCACCAGGCCGGGGTTGCGCAGCAATCTTGCCAATACGGGGCGGTAGAGCTTGACCAGGACGTTGATCATGCCCGGGCGATGCTCGAGCTTGTCCGGCTTGAACAGGAAGGAAGCCGCCGAGGGAATGAAGGTCAGGCTCAGCACCATGGAGGCGAGCAAGGCGAGCCCCATAGTATAGGCCATGGGATGAAAGATCTTGCCTTCCACGCCGCCCATGATGAACAGCGGCGCATAGGCCATGATGATGATCATGGTGGAGAAGATCATCGGGCGCTGCACTTCCGCCGCTGCCGCGACGATGGTCTGGCGCAGGTTGCTGGTGCCGTTTTCCATGCGGCGCATGATGTTCTCGATCACGATCACCGCCGCATCGACGATCAGGCCGAAATCGATCGCGCCCAGCGAGATCAGGTTGGCGGGAATAGCCAATACCATGCCGGCGAAAGAAACGCTGAGCGCGAGCGGGATCACCAAGGCCACGGCCAATGCCGCGCGCAGGCTGCCGAGAAAGACGAACAGCACGATCAATACCAGCGCCATGCCGAACAGCAAGGTGTGGTGCACCGTGCCCATGGTCAAATCCAGCAGCTCCTGCCTATCGTAGAAAGGCTCCAGCTTGATGCCTTGCGGCAGGATGCCGCCGCGGTTGATCTCGTCGACCTTGTGGTGGACGCGCTCCAGCATTTCCGAGGCATTGCCGCCGCGCCGCATCAGTACAATACCTTCCACCGCGTCAGGGTCCTGGTTGTATTGCACCACGCCCAGCCGCGGCGCGAAACCGAACTCCACGCGCGCCACGTCGCCCACGCGGACCGGCAGGCCGTTACGCGAGACGATCACGATATTGCGCACATCCTGCAGGGTCTTGATCAGGCCGATGCCGCGCACCACGTACTGCTGCTCCCCTGCCCGCAGGTTGCCGCCGCCCGCATTGGCGTTGGCGTTGCTCAGCGCCTCGACCAGCTCGTTGAGCGAGATATTGTAGGATTGCAGCTTGCGGATGTCGGGCAGCACCTGGTATTGCTTGGTCGGGCCGCCAAAGCCGTTGATGTCGGCAATGCCGGGCACGGTTTTGAGCTGGCGGTAGATTTCCCAGTCCTGGAAGGACTTGAGCACCATGACATCGTCGCCGCTCTCCGAGGCCACGCGATAGCGCAACACCTCTCCCAGGGCGTCCGCATCCGGGCTCAGCTCGCTCTGCACGCCGTCCGGCAATGAGGCGCTATCCAGGTGCAGCTGCACGTTCTGCCGCGCGGTGAAGGAATCCGTGCCGTCCTCGAATTGCAGCGTCACCACCGACAGGCCGAACAGCGATACCGAACGGAAGGTCTTGAGCCTGGGCAGGTTGGCGAGCGCGGTTTCCACCGGCACGGTGATCTGCCGCTCCACCTCGTTGGTGCCGCGTCCCTGCCATTGGGTGATCACCTGCACGTTGAGCGGCGAGATATTCGGATAAGGCTCGATCGGCAGCTTGGTGAAGCTGATGTAGCCGAGCACCAGCAAGCCGATCGACAGCCCGAGAATGAGCAGGCGCCGGCGCAATACGCCCGCGATGAAGGCGCCGGTTGCCTGCACTACATGGCTCCCGAGAGCTTCTGGTTGAGCAGGGTTGCGCCGCGCACCACCACCTTCTCGTTGGCGGACAAGCCTTCCGTGACCGCAACCAGGCCTTCCCGGTACGGCCTGACGCTTACCTGCCGCCTGCGGTAATTGCCGTCAGGCGTTTCCACGATCAGGTAATCCACCTGCTGCGAGCGCACCACGGCATCGACCGGCACCAGCAATGCCGGACGCTTGCCGACATTGAGGCTGGCCGTGGCGAACAAGTCCGGGCGCAATGCGCCGTCATTCGCCACCAGGCAACGCACGCGCAACGTATTGGTTTCCACGTCCAAGGTGGGAGACAGGATATCGACGCGCGCGCTATAGCGCTTGCCGGGCAGCGCCTGCACCTCAAGCTGCAATGGCTGCCCCTGGCGGATGCGCTGGTAATCCTGTTCATAGACGTTGCCGAAAAACCAAAGCGTGGAAGTGTCGGCGAGCGACATGAAGCTGTCGCCCAGGTTGATGAAAGCGCCCGGGTCGAGGTTGCGCTGCGTGACCACGCCGCTGATCGGCGCGCGCAGCAACAGGTGCTCATTGACCCGCCCGCTTTGCTCCAGGACGGCAATATCCTGCTCGGAAGCGCCCATCACCCGCATGCGCTCGCGCGCGGATTGCAGCGTGGACTCGGCATCCTGCGCCAGTTCCTGCGTCGCCTTGCTGGCTTGCAAGGTGCGCCAGGTATTGCGCGCCAGCAGCAGTTCGTTCTGCGCCGAAACGTATTCGGGGCTGTAGAGCGCCGCCAACGGCTGGCCCTGCCGGACCTGCGCGCCCTCGAACACCAGGATGCGGTCCAGCCTGCCGGCGATGCGCGCCGATACCAGGTGTATCTTCTCGGCATTGAACGCCAGCCGCCCCATCACGGGCACCACCTCATCGATTTCGCGCTGCTCGGGCAAGGCGCTGGCAAAAAAATCCGCAGCGACCTTGTCCGCGCTCAGCGCTTCTTCTTTCTGCGCTGGTTGGCTCACGGCTTCCGGCTCGAGCGACGTGGTTGATGTCCACGGAATCAGCCAGCCTCCCAGCCCTACGCCCGACATAAATGCCAGCGGCAACAAGAGGCGCTTCATGGCGATTCCATCCCCTGCCCTATTGCCGCATCCAGCGCGGCCTTGGCTTGCTGCAGCGCGCTATCGACCCAGGCGGCTGACAGCTCGGTGTCGCGCAGGTTCTGCTGCGCCAGCAATAGCCCGTTGAAATCCCCGGCGTTGTTTGCATAGCCGTTCAAGGCGAGGCGGTAAGCGGCTTGCGCTTCCGGCAAGCGGCGCTGCTGCAACAGCTCCTTTTCCTTGATGACCTGCTGCACCTGGCTGTAGGCATTGGCGATCCCCAGTTGCACCTGGCGCCAAGCCAGCTCCGCCCCGGCCAGAGCGGAAATCACGCCTGCATTGGCCTCGCTGACGCCTGCTTTCTCGCGTTCGAAGAACCAGGTCGGCAGGATCAAGTCCACCTCCACGCCGTATTCATTGCCGGCCAGACCGTAGGGAGGATTGTTGCTGTGCTTGGTGAGGATGAGCTGCAGGTCCGGATAGTAGGCTTTTTTCGCCAGATCCAGGCTTTTGCGCGCCGCTTGCAATCGGTAGGCCGAATCGCGCAAATTGGGGTGCAGCCCCTGTGCCCGGCTGGTCAATTCAGCCAACGGCGGCAGTTCCAATTCCGACCATGTTTCGGTTCTGACAGCAAGAGGCTGAGCTGGGTCGCGCCCGATCAAAGTGTTCAGCCCCTGCTGAGTCTGCTCGATCTGGCGCTGGGTCTGGTAGATGTCGTTTTCCGCACTGCCATGCGCCACCTGGGCATTCATGTACTCCACGAATGCCGCGGCATTGTTGGCATAGCGCACCTTGGCCACCTGCTTGATCTGGTTGAGGCGTTCGATCGTGTTGCGGTTGATGTCGGCCTGTTGCTGCAGGGCGAGCAACTGGTAATACTGGCGCTTCAATTCTGCCAGCAGGCCCACATACAAGCCGTCGATCTGCGCGCCAGCGCTGCCTGCCTCGGCTTCCAGGATATCGGCGGCCAGGCGCTTCTTGCCCGGGAACGACATGGTTTGCGTCAAGCGGTAGCTCATGCCCTGGGAGCGGTCGATATTGAGCGGGCTGCGCGGCACCGGCGCCTGCTCCATGCCGATCATGGGCCTGTCCCATGCCAGCGCCTGCGGGATGCGCGCCTCGATCTGCACGCGCTCCTGCTCCGCCTGCACAAACTGCGGATTGCGCGCGCGCAGCTCCTGCGCCAGCTGGCGCAGGGTCAACGGCTCAGCTTCTTCCGCCTGTAACGGGGTGACACCCCATCCCGACGATGCCAGCACGGCCATGCACAGCAAACGGCTCCATCTTTTCTGCATGATGGCCGGATTGTAGGCAGGCGGTCCATACATCAACCTTAGCCTTGGCTGACAATAATCTGACGATACCTGCGCTTGTCATATGGGTTTCATATTGAAGGCGCACACTCCCGTGCACTCAAATACAGGCTCAACCTGATGATTCTTTTCCTCAGCTTCGACGGCGTATTGCACGCCACGGGAAAGCGCCGGCAGAAATTCGACAGGCTCGCGATGCTCGAGCAATGGCTAAGGCAGCATCCCGAAGTCAACATCGTGATCAGCAGCAAGTGGCGCAACAGCATGGACATTGCGGAATTGCGCCAGTTATTCAATGAGGACGTACGGCACAGGGTGCTCGGCGTCACGCCGGGACCGCGCGACCAGGCGCATGACCGCTACTGGCGCCTGAGCGAGATTTTCGATTGGCTGCAGTATTGCGGCACCCAGCAAGAATGGCTGGTGCTGGACGACGGCGTATTTCCCGAACGCTTCAACCGTCTGGTCAAGTGCAACCCGCTATTGGGCCTGACCGACCAGGACCTGGACTCCCTCACCCGCATCAAGAGGCAGTTGCTGGCGCAGCAGCCCGGCCAGCGCCTCAACCAGCTGCAAGACTGCGCTCTGGCATGAAGGCCTGCAGGCGCTGACGCTGCTTGCCTGCCGCATCGATATTATCCGGCGACAACCATTGCCGGTATGCCCGCGACAGCATAGCCCACTCGCTGTCGATGATCGAAAACCAGGCCGTATCCCGGTTGCGCCCCTTGTACACCACCGCCTGGCGGAAGATGCCCTCGAACTGGAAGCCCAGCCGCAACGCGGCAGTCCGGGAAGGCGCGTTCAGGCTGTCGCACTTCCATTCATAGCGCCGGTAGCCAAGGGTGTCGAACACATACTGCATCAGCAGGAACTGGGCCTCGGTCGCCGCCGTGGTCTTCTGCAATGCTGGCGAATACACGACAAAGCCGACCTCGACCGAGCCTGCCGCAGGAGCGACCCGCATCAGGGCGAGCGTACCAAGCGCATGGCCGGTGGCAGGATCGACGATCGCATAATGCTGCGGGTCTGCCGACGCCTGCAATGACGCGACATATGCGCGAAAATCGTCCAGGTTCTCCGGCCGCTCCAAGGGGATATAAGTCCAGTCCCGGCTATCGGCTGCCAATTGATATGCGGCAAACAGGCTTGCCGCGTGGCGATCGTCTATGGGCTCCAGCCGGCAATAGCGGCCTTGCAAGGTAACACGGGTGGGAAACGGGCGCGGCGTCCAGCCCGGCACGGGTTCCCCGACCGGCTGTCCGTATTCGTTGTTGTGATAGTTCATGGCGTCAGAACAACTGGTCCAGCCATTGCGCGATCACTTGCTCGAGCTTGGGTACAAGCTGCGGCGCCAACACCTGTCCCTGCTTGCGCAACTCCGGTATCGACGACCCGCCCAGCTCGCCGACGTGCCCGACATACCAGCGCTCCAGCCCTGCCGCCGTCACCTCGATATGGAATTGCAAGGCCAAGCCATGCTTGCCATAGGCAAACGCCTGGTTGGCGTACAGCGCTGATGACGCCAGCCGGACCGCACCTTGCGGCAGGTCGAAGGTATCGCCATGCCAATGCAGCACCGGCTCCTCCCCCAATGCGGACAAGGGCGATTGCCGGCCTTCCGCAGTCAGGCTCAACGGGCTCCAGCCGATCTCCTTGCCCGCTTCCCCGGCATATACCTTGGCGCCCAACGCCCGCGCCATAATCTGCGCGCCAAGGCATATGCCCAATGTCGGCTGCCCGTGTTGCAAGCGAGTCTCGGCCACGTCGGTCACCGTTTGCAGGAAGGGAAAGTCCGTCGTCTGGTAGACGCCGATGGGCCCGCCCAATATCACCAGCAAATCGGCATCGCGCGCCTGTTTGAGCTCCGTGCCCGTGGCATTGGGCGTATCGACGTAATGCACTTCGTAACCTGCGCGGCTGAGCAAAGGCGCAATTCCGTCGAGGTCCTCGAACGCGATATGGCGCAGGGCGATAGCGGTTTTCATGACATATTCCTTGTTATTGTGGTCAAGAATGAAACAGGCTTCATTTAACAACAAACGCAACTTGGACGATAGGTTTAGAAGATAGCTCAGCCGCTAGCCTGCCGCGCGAAAAGTCAGATTGATGCGTACATCGCCGGTCAACGGGTGCTGGCCCGGCTTGAGCGGCAGGATGCCATGGTAGCGCAACCTGGCCGGGCCGCCCCAGACCACGACATCGCCATGATGGAGCTCGGTGCGCAACACCGGGTCGTTCCGCCGCAGGCCGCCGAACAGGAAGGTGGCCGCCAGCCCGAGAGACACCGATACGATAGGCTGCGAGAAATCCTGCTCGTCCTTGTCCTGGTGCAGGCTAAGCTTGGCGCCCGCCTCATAGCGGTTGATCAGGCAGGCATCCGGCACGAACTGGTCGAACCCGACAGTAGCGGCGGCGGATTGGGCCAGCGCGGTAAAGGATGGCGGCATCGCCGGCCATGGCTTGCCGGACAAGGGATCATGGGCTGCATAACGGTACCCGGCGCGGTCGGACACCCAGCCCAGCGGGCCGCAGTTGCTCATTGCAACCGACATGGCCAGGCCGCCCGGCGTCTGCATATGCCGCCAGGGCGCTTGGGCTAATACGGTTTGCAGGTCATGCAGAAGCTGACGGTCCTGCTTGCCGGCAAAACCGCGCAGGATATAGGCGCCGGGGAAAAATGCTGCCGGGGTCGATGCCTCGCTGAACAGGTCACCGTGCATAGCGTTTATGCCTATCGCCCGTTGGCTTGTCTTCCGAATTCATTGGGGTTATTGGCTCCATCCTGAGCAGCTTTGTCTTTTCATGTCATATAGCCAGTCTAGCAAAACTCGGCAGGTGCGGGCTTGGTGTTTCTTGCGATTGAATTTATCGCCATCTGTCTGGCGAAGCGCGTTATGCTGCCATCCTCCCCGGCAACTTGAGAGCGCTTGATATCCATGCAATCCCCTTCAGAAGCCAGCCTGTTCCTGGCATCGATCGATCCCGACTGGGCTAGGCTGGTGGAAACGATAGGCCCCAGGCCCGACATGGCCCCCGACACGCAGGAGCCTTATGAGGCGCTGGTCAGGGCGGTAGCCTACCAGCAACTGCATGGCAAGGCTGCCGCCGCGATTCTCGGCAGGCTGCTGGAGTTGCATGGCGGACAATTCCCCTCGCCTGCCGCATTGCTGGCCACCGATGTCGCGCAATTGCGCGCCTGCGGGTTTTCCGGGCGCAAGATCGCGTACATCACCGGCTTGGCTGAGGCATCGCTCGCGGGAAGCATCCCGGACCATGCAACCGCGCTGGCAATGGAGGACGAGGCGTTGATCGCCCAACTCACCGCATTGCCGGGAATCGGGCGCTGGACGGTGGAAATGATGCTCATGCACACCTTGAGGCGCGCCGACATCCTGCCTGTCGACGACCTCGGCGTACGCGAGGGATTCCGCCGCATGAAGGGGTTGGGCACTGCTCCCACCCCGCGCAGCCTGCGGGACATCGGGATGGCGTGGAGCCCGCACCGCAGCAGCGCCGCCTGGTATCTGTGGCGCGTGCCCAGGGACTATCCTGCGCTATAAGCTGGATAAGTTTTACAGCAGGGCTATAAGTGCCGCTTCGCTAAATTCACGCTAGGCACTTGGCGCAACAAAGCCAGCAATCTCGTCAACTGGTCTAGGTCTGCAATCTCGATGGAAAAACTCATCCTGGCCTGGTTATTGCGGCTTTGCGTCTTGACCTGCGTCACATTCACCCGCTCGCGCGCAAACAGGTCGCTGATGTCGCGCAACAGGCCCTGGCGGTCATAGGCCTCGATATCGATATCCACGCCGGCAAGCTTTTCCTGGCGGTTGCCCCATTGCGTTGCCAGCAGCCGGCCGTGTTTTTCCTCAGGCAAGCGCTTGATGAACGGGCAGGCTTGGCGATGGATGGTCACGCCCCGTCCCCGCGTCACATAGCCGATAATCGCATCCGGCGGTGCGGGTTTGCAGCACTTTGCCATATAAGTCATCAGGTTGCCGACGCCTTCTACCAAAACACCTGAAGAATCGGTATCGCTTTCCGACTTGAGCAGGAACGGCACGTCCTGCTCAGACTTGGCCGGTAGCTCGCTTTGTACGGCCTGGGTGATCTGGTGCTCGCCGACTTCCCCGCGCCCGATCGCCGCCAGCAGCTCTTCCAGCTTGGGAAAATGCAGCTTCTGGGAAATTTTTTCCAGGTTGATATCGACCGCGCCCAGGCGGTGCAGCTCCTTGTCCAGCCGTAGACGGCCCTGGGCGGCATCCTCCTCGAAGTTCTGGTAGCGGAACCAGTGCCGCACCTTGGCGCGGGCGCGCGAGCTTTGCAGGTAGCCTAAATTAGGGTTCAGCCAGTCCCGGCTCGGCGCACCCTGCTTTGCCGCGAGAATCTCGACGCGCTGGCCGTTCTGCAGCTTGTAGTTGAGCGGCACGATGCTGCCGTCCACCTTGGCGCCGCGCGTGCGGTGCCCGAGGTCGGTATGCAGGATATAGGCGAAATCCACCGGCGTCGCGCCGCGCGGCAGGTCGACGACCCTGCCCTGCGGGGTCAGCACGTAGACCTTGTCCTGGAACAGCTCGTTCTTGAACTGGCCGATGGCGCCGCCGTCGTCGGACACGTCCTGTTTCCACTCGAGGATCTGCCGCAACCAGACGATCTTGTCGTCAAACTTGCTGTCGGCCTTTCCCCCTTCCTTGTAGCGCCAGTGCGCCGCCACGCCCAGCTCGGAGTGGTGATGCATTTCATGGGTGCGGATCTGGATTTCCAGCGGCAGGTTGCGTGGCCCGATCACCACGGTGTGCAGCGAGCGGTAGTTGTTGCTCTTGGGGCGTGCGATGTAGTCGTCGAACTCCTTGGGGATCGGCTGCCAGAGGTTGTGGATCAAGCCGAGCGCGGCGTAGCAATCCTTGATGTCGTCGACCAGGATGCGCACCGCGCGTACGTCATAAAGCTCGTTGAAGGAAAGCTGCTTGCGCCGCATCTTGTTGACGATGCTGTAGATATGCTTGGGACGCCCCATCATTTCCGCCTGGATGCCCGCGGACTGCAATTGCTGCTGCAATATATCCAATACCTCCTTGATATATTGCTCGCGCCCGACGCGCTTCTCCGCCAACAGCTTGGCGACTTCCTTATATAGCTTGGGCTCGAGGAAGCGCAGGGACAGGTCTTCCAGCTCCCATTTGATATGCCAGATGCCCAGGCGGTTGGCTAACGGCGCGAAAACCGTCTCCGCCTCGTGGGCGATGCGCTGCTGCTCTTCTTCAGGCGCGCCTGCGAGGCTGCGCAGGGTTTCCACCCGGTCGGCGAGCTTGATCAGGACGACGCGGATATCCTCGACCATGGCGAGCAGCATCTTGCGCAGGCTTTCGACCTGGGCCTGCTGCGCCTCACCGTCCTTCTTGCGGTCCTTGGCATGGCCGATGTCAGGCCGGCTGAAGCCCTGGATCTGCTCCATGCGCGCAATACCCTCGACCAGCGCCACGATCTGCGGGGAGAACGCTTCCTGCAGCTTCGCCTTCCACTCGGGCAGGTGCTCCGGGCAGGCATGGAGAATGGTCGCGGCAATGGTTTCGGCATCCATGCCCATGCCGGCCAGGATGGAAGCCACCCCCAGCACGTGGTGCAGGACCGGCACGGCCGTGAGTTCATGGTGGCCGGCATAGCGTGGCGCGGCAAAATCCGCGCTTTTGCGGATGAGCGCGACTTCTTCGGGAATAAATTGCTTGTCCAGCGACGCGAGCCAGGACTCGACATCGAGCATCCCTTGCTCGCTGGCTTGAGAGAGTAGATCAGGAACAAAAACCATGATGCATTATGTCATCAATTTGCCATCGTTGTATTCGACACTGCCTTTTACAACAGTTTTCCCCGGGAGTTCCCAACCCCTCCGGGAACCGCTTCCAGCCTTGCTGAAAATATGATCAGCCTGGGCTTGCGCTGCCCCCACAAGCACTTAGCGCCGCAATCCTGATAGCACCCACAATTTTATCCACAGAATATGTGCATGAAACAGCGCCATTGAACGATTCGGGCACTTTTTGGCCCGGTGACGGTCTAGATGGACTGGCAACACCCAATAAATGAATAACCATATGAGGAAGGCTAACATGATGAAACGTACTCTTGCCGCGCTGACCATGATCGGTGCTTTTTCTGCACAGGCCTATGCCGCTGAAGACGTGTCCAAGCTTGATCCCCAACCCGGGCAGTGGAGCACGGTGATCGCGATTTTCGATCACCTGGAGAACCACTACCTGTTGAAGACTTCCGTCCATGACGATATCGAGTCCTGTTCCGCCCGCCTGCAAAACACCGCGGAACAGATCAAGAAAGCCGGGAATGTGGTGTACACCGCGCCGCGCAACACCAAGGTGAGCTTCACCAAGGAAGAAGGCGTGGAAAACGAATCCAAGGTGCTGGAAATCCGCTGCGTGCTCGAACCGTTCCGCCCCGAGCGCGTGTAACCGTACGCGTTTGCTTAATCACAATGGCGCCACTCCTGGCGCCATTTTCATTTGAGATGCGTTAGTTTTTCCGACAGGCGTTTCAGATAACAACGGAACCCTGCTTCATGCTATGCCCTGCATACTGTCAACCTCATCATTCAGTAACGACCAGCCATGCATAAAGTCCTCATTTTCGCGATTGCCGCCGTTCTCATCTATATCTTGGTCTACTGGGTCGTGGAAATCGTCGAGCTGTCAGGGCATGCCTGACCTGCCCACGCGGCTTACCAAAACCGCGCTCCCGGGGTAAAGTAACGCTACCTTCATTCCCGAGGAGCCCGGCCATGCCGTTACAGTCCCATCAAACCGCCCTCGCCGCCCTGGCGCTGCTGATGCTCAACGGCTGCGTCCATGCAGGCAAGGTCGACGAGAAAGTCCCCTATCCCAAGGCTGAAGCGGGCTATCAACGCCATGTCATCCAGTTGCCGGCATTGGCCGAAGAGCACGATGTCAAATTGGAACTGCAAGTCGGCAAAACCATGCAGGTGGACTGCAACCGCCATAGCTTTGGCGCAACTCTCGTCGAGCATACCGTGCAGGGATGGGGTTACCCCTATTACGAAGTGGATAGCATCAACGGCCCGGTTTCCACCCGGATGGCCTGCCCGCCCGGCACGGAGATCTCGAAGTTCGTCGCAGCCAACGGCAACGGCTTTGTCGTGCGCTACAACAGCAAGCTGCCTGTCGTGGTATATATCCCGGCAGGTTTTGAATTGAGGTACCGCACCTGGCAGCCCTCGCAGGAATTCAAGACTGTCGCACCGGAATGACCCACTTTCCATAGTTACTCCCGACGCCTAAGCCAGGCTGATCTGTAACATTCTGTTACCGCCAGGCGACAGTTGTAACAAATTATTTCAGCCGCCATCCAAACCCTGCCCATCGAAGTGGAAATTGTCCTTATTTGATGTGGGCCTAATTCGTTTAATCGTATAAAATATAAGGTTGGTAAGGGGATCAACCCAGGAGTCGGGGACTGATCGTCAGGGGCAGCAACTCCTCCCCTTCCAGGATTGCTCACTTAATCACGGTTTGATGGTGGCAATTGAATGACCAGCCTGGAGTGTCGCTTACAAGCAACACTTCAAGATATCGGCGGCTTACCAGCCGATGATAGGTATCCTTAGGCGGTAAGCAACAACACCGTCCATGGATGTATGGCAGTGGTTTTATACGTCTTTTACATGTTGAGATGCTGAAATGATAAAAAAGCGATATCCCAGACTTTTCAGTCTATTGTCTTCTCTAGGTGTCACGTTGTTGCTAAGCGGTTGCGACTTTGTGCTGTTCGATCCCAAAGGCCAGATAGGAGTTGAAGAAAAATCCCTTATCATTACCGCGATATTGCTCATGCTGATTGTCGTGGTCCCGGTCATCATCATGACGATCGTATTTGCCTGGCGCTATCGCGCTTCCAACACCAAAGCCACCTACGCCCCAGACTGGGCGCACTCCAATAAGATCGAAGCGGTTGTCTGGACTATCCCCGTCCTCATCATCCTGGTTCTCGGCACCATCACCTGGAAAACCACCCACTCCCTGGACCCGCGCCAGCCCATCGATTCCGAGCATCCCCACCTGACGGTCCAAGTCGTATCGCTGGACTGGAAATGGCTGTTCATCTATCCGGAACAAGGCATCGCCACCGTGAACGAACTGGCTTTCCCTGCCAATGTGCCGGTGCGCTTTGAAGTGACTTCCGGGTCCGTCATGAACTCCTTCTTCATCCCGCAGCTGGGCAGCCAGATCTACGCCATGGCCGGCATGAAGAACACCTTGCACCTGATCGCCAACGAAGAAGGCGTCTACCACGGCTTATCCGCAAACTACAGCGGCCACGGCTTCTCGGGCATGAAATTCAATGCCAACGTGACCTCTCAGGAAAAATTCGATGAATGGGTACAGCAAGTCAAGCAATCCAGCGCCGCGCTCGATGCTGACAAGTACACCGCTCTTGAAAAAGCTTCCTTCAACAATCCGATTGAGCGTTTCTCCACCGTAACGCCTGATCTCTATGACGGAATTGTCGCGAAGTACACACATTCTTCTGGTTCGAATGCGCACTCACTCTCGGAGGGCAAGGAGTAAAAATGTTTGGCAAATTAACCCTGGAAGCGGTTCCCTACCACGAACCGATTATCATGATCACGCTGGCAGTCGTCGGCGTGCTGGGCATAGGCATTGCCGCCGCCCTCACCCACTTCAAGAAATGGAAATGGCTCTGGTCCGAATGGCTGACGTCTGTCGACCACAAGAAGATCGGCGTCATGTACATCGCCGTCGCCCTCATCATGCTGCTGCGCGGCTTTGCCGACGCCATCATGATGCGCGGCCAGCTGGCAGTCGCCTCGGCCGGCGCTGAAGGCTTCCTGCCTCCGCACCACTACGACCAGATTTTCACCGCCCACGGCGTGATCATGATTTTCTTCATGGCCATGCCGTTCATGGTCGGCCTCATGAATATCGTCGTGCCGTTGCAAATCGGTGCGCGCGACGTCGCCTACCCTTTCCTCAACTCGCTGAGCTTCTGGCTGTTCGTGGTCGGTGTCGCGCTGATCAACATTTCGCTCGGCGTCGGCGAGTTCGCGCAGACCGGCTGGCTGGCATATCCTCCGCTTTCCGGCATTGAATACAGCCCAGGCGTAGGCGTCGACTACTGGATCTGGAGCTTGCAGATTTCCGGGCTGGGGACCTTGCTTACCGGGGTCAACTTCTTCGTGACCATTATAAAGATGCGCGCGCCCGGCATGACGCTGATGAAGATGCCCGTGTTCACCTGGACAGCGCTCTGCACTAACATCCTGATCCTGGCGGCTTTCCCTGTCCTGACGGCGACCATTGCATTGCTGACCCTGGACCGCTACCTGGGCACCCACTTCTTCACCAACGAGCTCGGCGGCAACCAGATGATGTACGTCAACCTCATCTGGATCTGGGGCCATCCTGAAGTGTACATCCTGATCCTGCCAGCCTTCGGCATCTTCTCCGAAGTCGTTGCGACCTTCACCAAGAAGAAGCTGTTCGGCTACACCTCCCTGGTATGGGCGACCGCGGTGATCACCATCCTGTCGTTTATCGTCTGGCTGCACCACTTCTTCACGATGGGCGCAGGCGCCAACGTCAACGCGTTCTTCGGCATTGCGACGATGATCATCTCGATCCCGACCGGCGTGAAGATCTTCAACTGGCTGTTCACGATGTACCGCGGCCGTATCGAGTTCTCCACCCCGATCATCTGGACCATCGGCTTCCTGATCACCTTCACCATCGGCGGCATGACCGGCGTATTGCTGGCAGTGCCTGGTGCCGACTTCGTGCTGCACAACAGCCTGTTTCTGATCGCCCACTTCCATAACGTCATTATCGGCGGCGTGGTGTTCGGCTACCTGGCTGGTTTCGTCTACTGGTTCCCCAAGGCATTCGGCTTCAAGCTGAATGAAAAGCTGGGCCGTATCGCTGCCTACCTGTGGATCAGTGGCTTCTTCCTGGCTTTCATCCCGCTGTACATGCTGGGCTTCATGGGCATGACACGCCGCCTCAACAACTATGACAATCCGGCATGGACGCCGTTGCTGTACGTTGCCCTGGTAGGCGCGTTCGTTATCGGCGCGGCTATCCTGGTGCAACTGCTCCAGCTGTATGTCAGCATCCGCGACCGCAAGCAGAACCTCGACCTGACTGGCGATCCATGGGGCGGCCGCACGCTGGAATGGTCCACTTCCTCTCCTCCTCCTTTCTATAACTTCGCCCATGTACCTGTGGTCAAGGACCTGGATGCGTGGTGGGATATGAAGCAGGACGGCAGCGCCAACAAGGCACCTGCCAAGTACGAGAAGATCCACATGCCCAAGAATGCTTCCGAAGGCGTGATCATCAGCGCGTTCAGCCTGGTGTTCGGCTTTGCCTTCATCTGGCACATCTGGTGGCTGGTGATCCTCAGCACCATCGCCATGCTGGTGACCGTGATCGCGCGTAGCTACAACGAGGATATCGACTACTACGTGCCGGTCGAGGAAGTCACGGCAGTTGAAAACAAGCACCTTCAAGTTAAACAAGCGAGTCAGGCGTAACCATGTCTAGTCAAACTTTGCATACACAACACGCGCATGCCGATGAGCATGCGCACCACCACGACGCCGGCGCCACGAAGATATTCGGGTTCTGGATTTACCTGATGACGGACTTGATATTGTTCGCGACCCTTTTCGCGACCTATGCGGTCCTGAGCCACAGCTTTGCCGGAGGTCCCACCGGCAAGGATATCTTCGAGCTCGACTACGTGCTGGGCGAAACCTTCCTTCTGCTGTTCAGCAGCATCACCTACGGCTTTGCCATGATTGCCCAGCACAAGGGCAACAAGCAGGCCGTGCTGAACTGGCTCGCCGTCACTTTCCTGTTCGGCCTGGGCTTCATCGTGATGGAAGTCAACGAGTTCCATCACCTGATCCATGAAGGTTTCGGTCCCGACCGCAGCGCCTTCCTGTCCGCGTTCTTCACGCTGGTCGGCACCCACGGCCTGCACGTGACTTGCGGCCTGATCTGGATGGCAGTGCTGATGGCGCAAGTCTGGAGCAAGGGCCTGACCGACACCAACAATACCCGCCTGATGTGCCTGAGCCTGTTCTGGCACTTCCTGGACATTGTCTGGATCTGCGTATTTACTGTTGTTTATCTGATGGGAGTGCTGTAAATGTCACACGGGCACGTTGAGCGCGCTGGCGCAGGCCACGGCAGCGTCAAGTCTTACCTGATTGGCTTTGTTCTTTCCGTAATCCTGACGGTCATTCCGTTCGGGCTGTTGATGTTCCCTAACGAGTTGTCCTCGTCCACCGTGCTGGCCACCATCCTGGTGTTCGCCGTGGTACAGATCGTGGTGCACCTCGTGTACTTCCTGCACATGAACACCTCGTCGGAACAGAGCTGGAACGTGACGGCCTTCATCTTCACCGTGATCATTCTCGCGATCGTCGTGGTAGGCTCGCTGTGGGTCATGTTCCACCTGAACCACAACATGTTGAGGCATTAAAAGCCAGATTGATGAAGCAATACCTACTCATCACTAAGCCAGGCATTATCTTCGGCAACCTGATCTCGGTTGCCGGGGGCTTCTTCCTGGCGTCCAGGGGCGAAATCGATTTCGCCCTGTTCCTGGCAACCGCCATCGGTATCTCTTTGGTGATTGCCTCTGGCTGCGTCCTCAACAATTACATCGACCGCGACATCGACAGCAAGATGGAACGCACGCGCAACCGCGTGCTGGTGCGCGGCCTGATCCCCGCCAGGAATGCCGTGGTCTACGGCTGCCTGCTTGGGGTGGCGGGGATTACCCTGCTCTACGCCACCACCAATATGCTGACCGTCTGGCTGTCCCTGTTCGGCTTTGCAATCTATGTCGGAGCCTATAGCCTCTACCTGAAGCGCAACTCGGTCTACGGCACGTTGATCGGCAGCCTGTCCGGTGCCGCGCCCCCGGTGATCGGCTACTGTGCCGTCAGCAACGAGTTCGACATGGGCGCGGTGATCCTGCTCGTGATCTTCAGCCTCTGGCAGATGCCGCACTCATACGCTATCGCCATCTTCCGGCTCAAGGATTATACGGCAGCCGCCATCCCGGTCCTGCCCGTGAAAAAAGGCATCCTCGCGACCAAGAAGCACATCGTGATTTATATCGTGGCCTTCGTGATCGCAACCATCATGCTGACCTTCAGCGGCTATACCGGGAACCAGTACCTAGTGGTGGCCGGCGTCATCAGCATTTATTGGTTGGGCCTGGCGCTGGCCGGCTACAAGACGAACAACGACCAGATCTGGGCAAAAAAACTGTTCATGTTCTCGATCGTGACCATCACGGCCTTGAGCGTCATGATGTCGATCGACTTCAAGGAGCCGCGCAAGGATGGCGTCTGGGTCGCAGCCCGCACGCCGTCGGCTGCCGAGCATCAGGTCAAGGTGGATTAGGATTAGACAGGGATCAAGGTCTATTTGATCAAATAAAAAGCCGTCGCATGCGACGGCTTTTTATTTGCCTGTTTCTCAGTTTATGCATATTGCTCCATGGAGGTCCCCACCACTACGCGCGCAGTCTCGGCCTCGGCTTCTGTCTTGGCATATGCCACCAGGACGGCATGGCCCTTTTCTACTGCATTCGCTAGCAACTCAGCGTAACGTCGATCCTGGTTGGAAATCCCTTTACCTGCCCCGATGAAGCCGCCAACGGCAGCCCCCCATCCCACCATGAATAGAGGGCCCACCAGCGGACTGGCTACAAACAGGCTGACATTGGCTGCCACGATGGCTAATTGCCCGAGGGCGCCTACCCCGGCACCCACCGCGGTACCGATTGCGCTATCCACGACGACATTCTTCAGCGTTTCCTTGTCGTCCTCATCCTGCTCTATATGGTCGGTGCGTCCGATTGCGATTTGCACCTGCTCCTGGCTAAAGCCTTGGTCGATTAACGCTTGGGCTGCCTTCTGGGCATCATCCACGGTCGGGTAAATGCCGGTCACGCTATCCAGATAATCCGCCATTGTTCTTCCTTTTCTAGGTGAATTGCAAATAATGAAAGCCTTTAACGCGGGCTCACGGCTCCGCGGTTGATTTGTTCGGCATCGGGGTCGATCGCGGGCGCATCGCTTGGCTTACGCTTATTAGGCAGCGACTTTGGCGCAGGAGTTTTTTGCTCGGCATCGGGGCGGACAGGACGCTGCAACTTATCCCTGGTAGGGTCCGAATTATGGGTCGGCGGGGGCTGGACTTCAGAATCCCGTTTGCCCGGGGTAAGCGGGTCATCCAAGTCCAGCTCGACGCTGTAAGCATGGCAAGCCAGCATTGCAAACAGGCTGCCCAGGGCTATTGCGGTAAATTGGCGCATGGTATTCTCCATGGATTGTGTGCTTTACTTGATGCCGGATACCCTTAGCATAAAGATGAACGACTCCCTACCCTATCAGCCTATTCCGAAATGCCCGTCAGACAGGGCTGACGCTTGCTTATGATCAACACTAGCCCTGACAGTCCGCATCATCGCCCGCAAACCGTATTGCTCGTGGTCGCCGTCATCCTGGTCGGCATCAACCTGCGGCCGGCATTCTCCAGCGTTTCCCCGTTGCTGGCTCACATCAGCTTGAGCCTGGGCCTGAGCGGCAGTGCCGCCGGCATGCTGACGACGCTGCCTGTGGCTTTTCTCGGGCTGTTCGCCCCTTGCGCTGCCTGGCTGGCAAAACGCTATGGGACAGAAAGGCTGGTCATACCGCTGCTGCTGGCATTGGCGGCCGGCCTTGCCTTGCGCGGCGTATGGAATACCGCCAGCCTCTTCCTCGGCACCGGTCTCGCAGGCATGAGCATCGGTTTGCTGGGCATATTGCTGCCCAGCGTGATCAAGCGTGAGTTTCCGCGCCACCCCGACCTCATGACCGGGGCCTATACCATGGCCTTGTGCCTGGGCACGGCGCTGGCAGCGGGATTCTCCGTGCCTTTACTCGAAGCTTTGGGCAGCCTGCCATTGGCGCTCGCCTTCTGGTCCCTGCCCGCTGTGCTGGCCGCCTTGTCGTGGTGGCCGCTCCGTCGCTTGGCAGGCAGGCCTTCCGTCGACGCGGATCGGCGCCGCAACCCGCATTTATTGCGTGATCCCCTTGCCTGGCAAGTAACATTGTTCATGGCTACGCAAAGCGCGTTGGCCTATTGCGTGTTCGGCTGGCTGCCTTCCATATTGCAGGCCCGCGGCGTCCCTGCCGTACAGTCCGGCTTGTTTCTTTCCGGTTCCGTGATGGTGCAGGTCATCTCGGCCTTGTTGGTTCCGTGGTTATCTTCGCGCATGCGGGACCAGAAACTCGTCAACGGCATCATGTTCGCCTTGATCTATATCGGCTTGATGGGTGCGATATATGCGCCTGTTGGCTATATGTGGTGGTGGATGGTATTGCTGGGGCTGGGCCAAGGCGGAGGTTTTGCCATGGCACTGACCATGATTGTGTTGCGCACCCGCAATCCGGTACAGGCTGCGCAGCTTTCCGCCATGTCGCAAGGGCTGGGCTATATCCTGGCCTCTCTGGGTCCCTTGTTGCTGGGGATCATTCATGAGGCAAGCGGCAATTGGGATAAAGCGGGTTGGCTCATCACTGCCGTCACGCTCGCAGGCCTGTACCATGGCAGGAAGGCAGGCGCGAACCGTTTTGTGCTGGAATAAACCGGTAACAACTGGAAAAATTAAAGGGAAGCATGGCTTCCCTTTAATTTTAAGTCATCAAATTTGACTCGTCAGCGCTGACGCGCCTTGAAGCGCGGATTGCTTTTGCAGATCACGAATATCTTGCCATGGCGGCGCACGACCTTGCAGTCGCGGTGGCGCGTCTTGGCGGATTTGAGTGACGACAGGATTTTCATAACAAGCTCCTCATTCAGAACCTGCCGGATTATCCTCGCTTCCCGCCAAAACTGCAACAATGTTGCAGTTTTAGCTTGCACTACCCTAGCTGATAATGCTTACGCAGAGCCTGCTTGACGTTCCAGGTGCAGGAGAGGCCGGCAGGGAAAGTGACCAGATCGCCCTTGCCGAAATTGATCGGCTCGCCGCCGCCGTCAGGGGTGATTGTGACCTCGCCCTCCAGGATATAGGCGATTTCCTGTTCGCCGAAACTCCAAGGAAATACCGAGACCTCCTTGGACCAGGTCGGCCAGCGGGAGACGCCAAGCTCGTTCAGCCGTTCAGCGCTAGGATTATGCTCTACCTTGATCGCACTACTACTCATCATTGCCTCCTTAAAAATCACACTAACGATTGCCGCCTGCTACCGAGAGCGGCGGTTCCTGCATCAATGCCACCTGCTCCCGCAGTTCCAGGATACGGTCCTGCCAATACTGTTGGGTATTGAACCAGGTAAACGTCATCGGGAATGCCGGATCGTCCCAGCGCTTTGCCAGCCATGCGGAATAATGGATCAGGCGTAAGGTACGTAGCGCCTCGACCAAGTGCAACTCTGCCGGGTTGAAATCATAGAAGCATTCATAGCCCTCGAGCAGTTCGCCAAGCTGCAGGCTCATTTCGGCATGCGATCCGGAAAGCAGCATCCATAAGTCCTGAACGGCCGGCCCTGTCCTGCTGTCGTCAAAATCCACGAAATGCGGCCCGTCATCCGTCCACAACATATTGCTCAAATGGCAATCGCCATGCAAGCGCAGCGATGCCACGTTTCCTGCCCGCTGATAACAGGACCTCGCTCCCTCCAGCGCCTGTTCCACCACGCTGCGGTATGCGGGAAGTATGTCCGCGGGAATGAAATTGTTGGCCATCAACCAAGCGGCAGGCTCTTCGCCAAAACTCCTGATATCGATGGCGGGCCGGTGCTGGAATGTTGTCTGCGCCCCTATCGCATGGATACGGCCGAGGAAACGCCCTATCCATTCCAGGCGCCCTGGCTGGTCCAGTTCTGGGATGCGCCCGCCGCGCCGGGGAAAGACCGCGAAATGGAAGCCTTGGTAATGCTGCAATGTTCTGCCTGCCAACGCAAGCGGCGCTACTACCGGTATTTCTTCCTCTGCGAGCTCCAATGAAAACGCATGTTCCTCCAGTATCTGCGCTTCGCTCCAGCGTCCGGGGCGGTAGAACTTGGCCACTACGGGCGCCTGGTCTTCCACCCCGATCTGATACACGCGGTTCTCATAGCTGTTCAATGCCAGCAAACGCCCGTCCCCGAGGATATCGACGCTGCTCATCGCATCGAGGATCAAGTCTGGAGTTAGCGTGGAAAACGGCGTCATTGTCATCGGAAAAGCTTTATAGGATTAAGGTGAGATTCGAGAAACCGGCGTGATTGCATATTCAGCGCCTGGTTTATCGCGCGGGATAGCTTATCACGCTATCGCTGAATCAAGCATCCACTTGCCGCCATACCCTACCTACAACGCGAATGCACGAATTTGGGGCAATAAATCATCAGCATATGAATTATTTTGGTGCATTTTTACCTTCAATAAGAGAAAATGCACTACTTTTGATCATGCTCATGGAGATAAGAGGGAATGAAGTATCAATCGGCACATGATTTCCTAGCCGTTGTCGCACAAAAAAATCCCGGTCAGCCGGAATACCTGCAGGCAGTCACTGAAGTAGTGGAAAGCCTGTGGCCATTCATCAGCGCCAATCCGCGTTACGCTGAACACGGCGTCCTGGACCGGCTGGTAGAGCCGGAGCGTGCCATTCTGTTCCGCGTCTCCTGGGTGGATGACAAGGGCGAGGTCCAGGTCAACCGCGGTTACCGCATCCAGCACAATGGCGCCATCGGCCCATACAAGGGCGGCTTGCGTTTCCACCCTTCCGTGAACTTGTCCATCCTGAAATTCCTCGCTTTCGAGCAGACCTTCAAGAATGCATTGACCACATTGCCCATGGGCGGCGGCAAGGGCGGCTCCGATTTCGATCCCAAAGGCAAGAGCAATGGCGAGATCATGCGCTTCTGCCAGGCGTTTGCCAGCGAGTTGTTCCGGCATGTAGGTTCCGACACCGACGTCCCTGCCGGCGATATCGGCGTGGGAGCGCGCGAGATCGGCTTCATGGCCGGCATGATCAAGAAACTCACCAACCGTGCCGACTGCGTGCTGACCGGCAAGGGCCTGAGCTACGGCGGATCGCTGATCCGTCCCGAAGCCACTGGCTACGGCACCGTCTATTTCGCCGAAGAGATGCTGCGCCATAGCGGCCGCACCATTGCGGGCCTGCGCGTCGCCGTTTCCGGCTCCGGCAACGTGGCCCAATACGCGATTGAAAAGGCCCTGGCGCTGGGCGCCAAGGTGATTACAGCCTCCGACTCCAGCGGCACGGTGATTGACGAAGCCGGTTTCACCACCGAAAAGCTGCAAGTCCTCATGCAGGTCAAGAATGTCGAGTATGGCCGCATCAAGGACTATGCCGAGCGTGTCGGCGCACGTTTCGTCCCCGGCGCCTCCCCATGGAGCGTCAAAGCCGATGTCGCATTGCCATGCGCTACACAGAACGAACTGACCAAGGATGACGCGGCCACCCTGGTTGCGAATGGTGTGCTGTGCGTAGCCGAAGGCGCCAACATGCCATGTACCGCTGAAGCCATGAAGCTGTTCGACGAACACCGCGTCCTGTACGCGCCGGGCAAGGCGACCAATGCCGGCGGCGTGGCGACATCAGGCCTCGAGATGACGCAGAACGCCATGCGCCTGTCTTGGACGCGGGAGGAAGTCGATGCGCGCTTGTTCGACATCATGAAGGGCATCCACGATGCCTGCGTGCAATACGGCGCCCGTGAAGACGGCAGCGTGAACTATGTCGACGGCGCGAACATTGCCGGCTTCGTCAAGGTGGCCGACGCCATGCTGGCGCAAGGCGTGATCTAGGCTCCTGTCCCCTTCACAAAAAGAGCACCTCATGGGGTGCTCTTTTTTTATGCCTGCTCACTCATGCCGCTTTAAAACGGTATGCCGAAATTGAAGCCGAATGCGAGGTCCTTCAATGCATTGCCGCGCCCGCCCGACGTAATCGCCTTGGAAAGGGAAAAATCCAGGTTGGTACGGTCAGGCTGGTCGCTGATCAAGCGCACGCCAAGAGAGACCGAACTCATATGGTCGAAGTCCTGCGTCTTGGTATGCTCGTAGATGCGCGCCGACTCAAGCAACACATAGGGTTGCAAGCCGACCATCTGGTAAAACGGCAATTTGTAATTGAATGGCACGGTACGGTTCAGCTCTAGGGTGATCCCCCACCCCGAATCGCCTACCAAGCGGCCGGGACGGTAAGCGCGGCCATGCTGGTAGCCGCCGAACTGCACTTTCTCGGTGATGGGCAAGTTATCCGGCGAATACTGCACAGTGCCTGATACCGACGTGCCCCAGGCCCCATCAAGGTAGTTGCGCTGCACGAAGCTCACGACGTACTTGGAAAAATTCAAGTCGATGTCGCTGTTAATGGGCGGTGCAGGGAAATTGGTGGCAATCTCCTTCGAAGCGCCCATGGCGTCCAAGCCGCGGCTCATCGTCAACTGCAACCGTCGCCCGCGCCGCGCGGTGCTATCGCTATAGCTGCCTCCTACCGAGAGCGTGCGCACGTCGGAGGTCGTGGTAATGGCGGCGCCGTTTTGCTTGCTGTGGATCTCATCCTCGAAATTATTGGCGGTCAATGACACGTTCGCCAGCAGGCTTCTATCCTGGCGCAGCACCAAGGGATAGCTCAGGCCGACGCTCAGCCGCTGCGACTTCACCTGGCGGCCTAAACCTGATGCCAGCTCCGCAGTTGGCTTGCCGTCATAATCGGAGGCCTCCACCCTCGCCACCAGCCCTTCCTTGCCGATGGGCTGCGCATAGCTCAACGCATAGTATTGCTCGTTCTCCGCGGAAATCAGGGTGGATGCCGTGATCTCCTCCGCCAGCCGGGTATTGCCGCTTGCCTTGACAGTAAAGATGCCGCGCGTGAACGGCTGCACAGTCTCCAGCCGGCCCAAGGCCTCCATGGCCTTGCGCTCTACCTTGAGGGACAACTCGGACGCGCCATCCATCTGTTGGGGCAATGGGAGGGAGGCTTGTATCTTCAAGCCCGGCAACAAGCCCAGCATGGTCGTATAACGCTCCATGGTGGGGCGGGTCAATGGCTTTTCCGCCAGCAGCGGGGCGATGATCTCGCGGATCTTGCCTTCGGTGGCTCCCGGATTGCCCTCGATCTTGACGGAACCGATATGCCCTTCGATGACGACGACCTTGATGATCGGCTCATTGAAGTTTTGTGCGGGAATATAGCAGAACGATAACGGCAGGCCGCGCTTCTGGTAAAACTCGGTGACCTGGTTGGATAATTCTATGATCTTGGCAATAGTGATCTTTTTATTGGCATAAGGGGCGAAAAAAGCGCTGACCTCCTCGAACGGCACCGCTTTCACGCCATAAATCCCGAAACTGGCAGGCTGCACCTCCGTCGCCAGTATCTTCTGCACCTCCGGGGATATCCCGCTTTTTTGCTCCACCTGCACTTCGGCTTGCGGCCTGGTTCTTGGGGCCTCGGCCTTGGGCAAGGTATCCACCGGGTTTTCCACTGCGTATGAATAAGGCGGGCCCGCCAGCATGCTGGCCACCAGCACGCCTACTCCTGCCCTTGCCAGGCATTTTTTTCCCTTCTGCATCTTCTCCCCTATGCAGTCCATCCATGCAACTCAATAAAAATCCCGGCAGTAGGAACTACTACCGGGACCTTATGGCTTTCAAGGCATTACTGCCCCAAAAGAGCGCCCAACAGGCCGGACAAGCCATTCCCTGCAGAATTGCCGCCATTGGCCGCAGGTGAGCTTGCAGCAGCCACCCCCCCATTCTGGGTGATGCCACTCAGAATATTGGTAACAGGTACAAGCAGACCACCACCATTATTGCCTGACAACAATGCCGTGACTGGTGTCAGAAGATTACCTGCAGGAGCGCCCCCCTCTGCAGAGCCCAATGCCAAGACGTTGGTGAGAGGCGTCAATAAGCCGCCATTGAGAGATGTGCCGTTACCCGCCAGGTTTGTCACTGGGGCCAACAAGTTGCCGTTGGGTAATGCTCCTCCCAGCAGGCCGGTTAGAGGTGCCAGCAACCCATTCAAACCGTTCACATTGCCAGTGCCAGCGGCCAGCACATTGGTGACCGGGGCAAGCACGTTGCCTAATCCGCCCAGGTTGCCCGACGAGAGGTTCAGAACGGGCGCCAGCACACCGCCATTGCCATTCCCGGCGGCACTGCTGGTGAGCGGCAAGACGCCAGATGGGCCGATCAATGGATCCAACGCTGTCTTATTACCCTCCGCACTCGCCAACGGCAACACGCCGCCTTGGCCCACCAGGGGATCAAGCAGTGTCGGCTGGCCATTTCCGGCTTGGCCGCTAGTCAATGGCAAAACGCCATTCTTGCCCACCAACGGGTCGAGCAATGTCTGGTCGCCGCCTGCGGTGGTCAAAGGCAGGACGCCATTGGTGCCGACCAGGGGATCAAGGACACCGCCCGCCCCAGCCAGTACATTAGTGACCGGAGCCAAGGCGCCATTGCCCGCGACAGAACCAACGACACTCTTGGCCAGGCCGGCCACGCCATCGACCGCATATTTGCTGGTATCCGCCACTTGCGCGATCAGGCCGTTGCCCAGACCGTCCAGGCCTGGCAAGCCATTGCCGCCGCCGAGCAGATCAGTTACTGGGGACAAGCCGCCCTCAACGCCAGGAATAGCGCTGCCGAGGCTGGAGCCAAGCTGTCCCACCACGCCGCCGACTGTCGTGGTCAAGGGCGTCACGATGCCGTCCACAGTGCCACCGACAGCGGTAGTTGCGCCAGCCAGCGTGCCTACTGTATTACCCACGGTTTGCAAGGTAGGGGCCAGTGTTGACGCTACAGGGGCAGTGACGCCCGCGACAGTATCCAGCAACGGATTGGCAACCCCCGCTACCGTATTGACCACAGGAGCAAGCGTGTCCGTGACAGGCGACAATGTCTGCACCACCGGAGCAAGCACGCCTGCCACAGGCTCAACCACCGGCTGCAAGACGCCGCCAGCCGTATTGATCACTGGCGCCAACGGGCCGGCAATCGGCTCGATCACTGCGCCAAGGCCGCCAAGCACCGGGGTGATCGCATTGCCGGTTGCCGACGTCAGCGGCAGCAGTGCTCCGTTCACCCCGTCCGCCACAGGGCCCAAGGCGGTTGCCAACGGTGCGACAACACCGGAAAGTGATTCGGACGTAGGCCCGAGCGCCGTAGCAACGGGGGCGACAATATCTCCCAAGGCGCCGGTCACGGGCAATAAACTATCGGTGACGGGAGCAAGCGCGCTGGTTAACGGATTGACAGTATGTATGACTGGAGTCAGCACAGGCTGCAAGGCTGAAACCACTGGCGCCAGCACAGGATCCAGCGCCGTTCCTAGCGGATCGGTCACTGGCTGCAAAGCGGTGGTGACTGGTTCGATGACGTCATTGGTCAGGCTGTTGACGCTGTCAATCGTGTCATTGAGCGTATTGGAGGTGGTCGTTACAACTGGAGTATTGCTGGATGATGTTGGTCTAACGTTGCTTTTGCCGTCGCCATCGCAGCCGACCAACGCGATGGAAGAGCAGATGACGGCCATGCTGATCGCATTGTTCAGCGGCACTTTTGATTTGGTGGACATTGCATTCCCCTTCAATATTGATGGAGCCAATTAGTACTTGGTTCCGTTTCCATACATAACGCCAAGCGGCCCAGATAACGTAAAGCGACTTGTTGGGTAGCTTGTTGTCGATCGAGTGGCTGTTTATTTCATATCCAAGCCACATATTTATCATTTTTATCACTTTTATCAAAAGTGTCAATTATTTTCCTGTATTCATGTGATGGAAATAAAAAAGCCATTTCCCTAATCACTCGGGAAATGGCTTGTATATCGAAACTAGAGGAAAAATCAGCCGATCGGCTTCAGAGACAATTGATGGCTCCTAATTTAGTCCTTGAGCTTCTTCAGCCATAAGGTGACCACACTGCCCTCTCCATAAACAGAGGAAACGTCAACCCATCCGCCATGAATCTCCATGATTTCCTTGACCAAGCAGAGCCCCAGGCCTGTGCCGGGAATGCTGCCTGAGGTATCGGCGCGGTAAAAACGCTCGAACAAATGATCCATGTGCTCCTTGCTCATGCCGATCCCATGATCCTCGATCGCAATCCCGACATAGGTATGCTGATATCGCTGCTGTTCCTGGATATGCAGGCGGATCTCGGTGCCCGGATCGGAATATTTATGCGCATTGGAAAGCACGTTCACCAGGGCTTGGATCAGTTTGTCAAAATCCGCAGACACTTTGAGCGCATGATTGTTGAAGTGGAAGCTGATCGCCCGCCCATCGCCGCTGACGAGAAACTCTTTGAGCGCAGTATCGACAATGTCCGTCAGCCGATAAGGCTTGATATCGAAACTCATCCCCTTCCTTGCCTCGATCTTGGCAAGGTCGAGCAGGTCGTTGATCAGCTTGGTCAACCTCACGGATTGCCGGTGCACGGTGGCCAACATGTCTTTTTGCTGCTCGGCGGTGAACTCGCGCTTCAGGAGCAGTTCCGTGAAGCCATGGATGCTCGACATCGGCGTTCTCAGTTCATGCGCCGCCATGGAAAGGAACTCCCCCTTCATGCGATGCAGTTCCGACTCTTGGGTAATGTCGCGAAAATAATGGATGCTGCCGACAAAATAACCATCGGGGTCATGCGCTTCGCGGACGGAATGCTTGATGACCGTCAACTTGGGTTTCGTCATCCGCATCACCACGGCATCCGGCAAGTGCTGGGATGCCGCCCTCTGCTCATCCTGGCAGAGCGATTTCAATAACCGGACGAACTCATCCTGGGAAATCGCATGCAATTGCTCCGGCTTCAAGCCGGTCATATTCAGGAAGGCAGGATTGAAGGAACTCAGGATGCCTTTCTTGTTGAAGGTCACGAAACCATCCGGGCTAAGTTCAAACGTGCTTTGCATGATGCCATGCAGGCGGCTGGAGGTTTCCTGGGCTGCTTTCTTTTCGGTAATGTCGCGCGCAACGGCAATATAGTTGAAGACCTGCCCATTGGAATCGAACAAAGGTTCGATATCAAGGTCAACCCAATAGCCTGAGCCATCTTTTGCAGTCCGCAGCAGCTCGGCTTGGAAGCTTTGCTTGGCGTCTAGCTGCCGCTTGATCTGCGCAACCGTTTCCTCATCTCCGTCCATCAGGTCCCCGAGATACCGGCCGATCACCTCTTCGGGCAAGTATCCCGAACGACGCACATAGGCATCGTTCACCCATTCCACATAGCCCAGCGCATTGGCAATGACCACGGAGTTGTCGGTCATGGAGACGATATGGGTGAGCGTCCTGGATTCGGTTTCCCGCATTGACAGCAAGGCATGCGCCTGGAACAACTGTTTTTTCTGCACAGTCAGCTTGCGCATATTGACTACAGATGAATTGGAGATGCGGGATCCCGCACGTCTCGAAATCCTAGGGCCGATGCGAAGTTTGCTCACATCCGCTGTATCCTCGATCCAGGGCACCAGCAGGAAGGCAACACAGTCCTCTTGATGCAATGCCACCTTGCCGCCTAACAGCAATCCGCTTACCTTATGCCGCAAAAGGCAGGCCTGCCCGCGCATGTTCAGCAACGACGCCAGGCAAAACTCCTCAACCGGGGAAATGCTCTCGAAGCAGTCAGGCAGCTTGCGGCCATTCAGCCGCCCGCAATCCAAAACCTGCAGCCCATCGCCCGACTCCTGGATAACCAGTTGTTCATCGACAATGATATGGAAGGGAAAAGCAGCCAGGAAATCTGGTATTGAACGGGGTAATTGTAGCGCTGGCCTAAATTGACGCATGAGCTTTCATCTGGCCTTGTCCGATGCATTGGCGATCATCGACTCAATGATGGGTTCGAGTTGACTCAGGGCGACTGGTTTGCGGAACAACAATACGCCTTCAGGCAACCCGCCCTTGTCTTGGATATAGTCATCGTTCAATGCCGTCAGTGCAATGATATTCAGCTTGCTGAACCGATTGGAGCTTTTCAGGTGACGCAACATCTCGAAGCCGCTCATGCCGGGCATGTTCAGGTCGGTGATCAAAAGGTTCGGGACTTCACGCCCAAGGCTGATCAGCCCCTCGAACCCGTCTGTGGCCACATCGATGCGTACAGGGTGCTTCCAACTGGAAAAGAAATAAGTAAAGAGATTGCGCAATGCGCTGTCATCCTCGACCAGAAGAATATGGAATGCTTTTGGCGCTACCGCCGCACCGCTCGCATGTGCAATGGCTTGCTTGCGCTGGCTGAGGATATGGTCAATCGAAGAGCGCGCGATCCGGCGATGCCCCCCTGCCGTCTTCCACGCCTTCAGCACCCCGGATTCGACCCACAATTGTACTGTGCGCAAGGAAACCTCCAGCACCCTGGAGGCATCCCTCGTGGATATGAACTCTTCCTTCCCGGTATCTTGATTAACCATGACGCTATTATTGGAATGTAATATAGACATTATCCTGAGTTATAAATAAAAATCAATCAGATAGATTCACTCCCCTATCATGTGCGTTGACATATTTAATCAATATGATAAAAATGATAAGAACACCACTCATAAATAGCATTATGGTGTCATGCCAATAAAACCAACAAAAAAAGGGGAGCGCGAATTGCATAAGATACTCATCATTGAAGATCAAGAAGACGTGCGCAAACTCATCCACATCAGCCTGGGAGACGATCAGTATGCCATTTACGAAGCGACCAACGGGGATAGCGGCCTAGCCCTGGCAGAGCAATTGAAACCGGACCTGATCCTGATGGACATCATGATGCCGGGCATCATGAACGGCTACCAGATATGCGACACATTGAAGGGAAAGAAAGACTTCAAGAACACTAGAATTGTGTTCCTGACTGCCCGCGCCCAAGAGCAAGACATGCTAGACGGCTATCGCTCAGGTTGCGACGACTACCTGGTCAAACCCTTCAGCCCGATCAGGCTGGCGGAAATCGTCAAGTCCCTACTCGCAAACAGCAATGCCGCGGCCAAACACTACTAAGTCAGGTCAATCCTGCAGGGCATAGATGGCAGGCAGGTTACGCCACCAACCATATGCATCCATGCCGCAGCCAAAAACATACTGGTCCGGAACTTCCAGGCCGACGAAATCCGCCTTGATCGGCTTATCCCGCCCCAGCGCCTTTTCGACCAGCACCGCCACTACAACACGTTTGGCGCCAAGCGCCAGGCATTGCGCCTTGATTTCCGCCAGCGTCACGCCCTCATCCAGGATATCGTCCAGCACCAAAACGGTCCTGCCGCGAACCTCCTCCCCAGGCTTTACCTTCCAAACCAGTTGCGCATCACCATGCGTACGGTTGTGATAACGGCTCGCCTGGACATAGCCGAATTCCAAGGGAAATGTCAGCTGAGGCAATAGCTGCCCGGTGAATACGACCCCTCCTCCCATGACACATAGGACGAGGGGCTTTTCTTCCTTCAGCAGGGCAATCACCTCCTGCGCAACCCTCGCCACTGCTTGCGCTACATGTTGCTCATCATGAATCAGAATGGACTGCTGCAAGATGAGCCCGGGATTGCCCTGTAACACAGACACAACGACTACTTGGTCAGGTCACGCAAATACTGTGCAAACTCTGTGCCGAATTCCTCATGCTTCAAGGAGTATTCGACATTGGCCTTGACGTAACCCAGCTTGCTGCCGCAATCGTAGCGTTTTCCGTCAAAGCGGTAGGCCAGTATTTTTTGTTGCTCCATCAAGGCGGCTATGCCATCGGTCAATTGGATTTCACCGCCTTTGCCAGGCTTGACGTTCTCCAGACATGCAAAAATCTCAGGCGTAAGGATATAACGGCCGACAACGGCTAGGTTGGATGGCGCCTCTTCTGGCTGAGGCTTCTCCACAATGCCATTCAACTGCAGGACATTGGGTCCGCTCATCTCTGCCGCATCCACGATGCCATAGCTGGCAGTCTCACTAAGCTCGACATCTTCAACGCCCAGGATGCTGACACCTTCCTTTTCAAACAACTCTGTCATTTGTTGCATTGCGGGCTTGTCGGCATCGATCAAGTCGTCCGCCAGAATCACCGAGAAAGGCTCATTGCCGACGACAGATTTGGCAAGCAGTACTGCATGTCCCAGGCCAAGCGCCTCAGCCTGGCGAATATAGATGCAGGAAACATTTTTCGGCAGAATGTTCTGGATCTGGTGCAGCACATCCAGCTTCTTGCTAATCTCAAGTGTTGCCTCAAGCTCGAAAGACTTATCGAAATGGTCTGGAATCGAGCGCTTGTTGCGCCCAATGATAAAAATCAGCTCTGTCGCACCGGCCGCCACGGCTTCCTCTGCCGCATACTGGATCAATGGCTTATCTACGATGGGCAACATCTCTTTAGGGCTTGCCTTGGTTGCCGGCAAGAAACGTGTACCCAAACCAGCTACAGGGAATACTGCCTTGGTAATTTTTTTGGTCATCTCTTCAATGTCTTTCTTGATTTAATGTATGGTTGAAGACTCGGATGGCAACACTAGCGCCGGGTTAGCATGGATGTCCCCCGCATACTCCTCCACCCACATGCCCAGCTCTTGCTTGATGACAGATTCATCTATGAGCGATGCCCTGTCTATCCACTTCAGCAGCGCTTGCACCCAAGCCTCATCTACGTTCCGCGCCACAGCAATACGCAACTTATCGTGCGGCGTCGGTAAAGTGAGTTCGTCGTCAGCCAAAAGTTCCTCATAAAGCTTTTCGCCGGGACGCAACCCAGAATATACGATCTCAATGTCATCTTCATTAAGACCGGATAGCCGTATCATATCACGCGCCAAGTCCACAATCTTGACAGGGTCTCCCATGTCCAACACGAATATCTCCCCTCCGCTTCCCATCATGCCGGCCTGCATGACCAACTGGCACGCCTCGGGAATCGACATGAAATAACGGGTAATCTCGGGATGCGTGACCGTAATCGGCCCGCCTGCCGCAATCTGCTCCCGGAACTTAGGGATGACACTGCCGCTGCTGCCCAGCACATTGCCAAAACGCACCACGACGAAGCGTGTTCCCGACTCCTCCTGCAAGCCTTGGCATACCATCTCCGCCAAGCGCTTGCTGGCCCCCATGACGTTCGTCGGGTTCACCGCCTTATCGGTCGAGACCAGCACAAACTTGGCAACCCCTGCAGTTTTACACGCCTGGGCCAGCGTGTAAGTACCGTTGACATTATTTGACAATGACTCGGCCACATTTCGGTTCTCCATCATGGGCACATGCTTGTACGCTGCCGCATGAAACACCACCTGTGGCATGTAGCGCCCAAGCACTTGCCTTACCCGACGGGCATTTCTCACATCGCCCACCACATACTCGATGCTGGTAGCGGTCTCAACCCTGTTGAACTCCTGCTCCAATCGATACAGCGCATATTCCGACTGATCCAGGCAAACCAGGCATGCCGGGCGATACTTCAGCACCTGGCGGCATAACTCAGAACCGATGGAACCGCCCGCGCCGCTGATCAGCACCGCCTGCCCTTCAATCAAATGCTGCAGGCCTTCCCCGTCAAGACTGACCGGCTCCCGCCCAAGCAAATCCTCCACCTCCACCGGCCTGAGCTGAGCCATGCTCAGGCGTCCGCTCATCAGGTCGTCAAAAGAGGGCACAGTCAGCGCAGTGAGACCATTCTTATTTGCTAGTTCAACCACCTGCCTGCGCCGTTGATGGCGCGCGGACGGCATGGCGACAATCACATGGCTGACGGACAAATCATCGGCAATCTGCGGTAATTGCTCAATCTCGCCCAATACATTAACACCCAGCAGCTCCCGCCCAAGCATGGTTTTCTTGTCATCCAGCAATCCGACCACATACCATTCACGGCTTTTGGAAAGGTCTTTCAACAAGGCAATGGCCGCCTCTCCTGCCCCGAGCACCAGTACGGGTTTTCCAGCCAGCTGCGCCGAACCGTACAAACGATGCTCTTTCCAGGCGCGGTAGGCAAAACGGCTGCCTCCCATGAATAGCAATAACAACATCGGATCCATGAGCAATACCGATCTTGGGACAACGCCATCCGGTTTGAACATGAACAAGATGGCAACGACAGCAGCAGCACTAATGGCAATCGCGCGAATCAGCCGCTGCAAATCCGGAAGGCTGGCAAAACGCCAAACCCCGCGATAAAGACCCGCAAACAAGAATACGAGCGCCTGCAAGGGGATCACCCAAGCAGCACTTTCCAGCATGCTTTGCGTGAAACTGCTCGGAATGTCGAAATTAAAGCGGAAAAGAAAAGCCACCCACCATGCCAACGCCGCCACAGCAATATCATGAAGCCAGGCGCTTAAAGACCGTGGATTGTTCAAACTAATATAATTAGACCACTTGAATGTTGGATGGATGTTCAGCACGCATCAAACCCAAAATGAAATAAATACATTTTACTCAAAACCGTTTCCTAATAACCCATCATTCACAACAATTAACACTTGTCCTTGCTAAATCAACGCACAACACGATCACCACGCCCTTTACCCAGCAGCGTCTGGAACAACAATTTAAAATAAAGCGATACCCGCATATCGCGCAACATGCGTGCATCCATTTCAGCCAAAAGCTGAGGAACGGACATATCGATACCGTTCACCTGCGCAATCCCCGTAATGCCAGGGCGAACATCATAAACACCGCGCACGGCCCGCTCGGCAATCAATTCCTCTTGATTGAACAAATTAGGCCGCGGTCCGACAAGGCTCATCTCCCCTTTCAGTACATTCCATAACTGCGGCAACTCATCCAACTTGGTCTTGCGCAAAAAACTTCCTAACCTTGTAATCGATGAAGCTGAAGCCAAATGACTGGCGACCGAAGCCGTATCCACCTGCATGGTGCGAAACTTCACCAATGTAAAAGGTTGCTGGTAGCGTCCGACACGCACCTGGCGAAATAAAGGCGACCCTGTATCCCACAATCCTAATAAATAGATAATCAGCAGCAATGGCAAACCGAGAACCAAGCCTAATAGTGAGAACACAACATCAAAAAATCGAATCACGATCAGCCTTCTGCAACAAAGCAACGTCGCAGACCTTCATCTACAGTCACATGCGGCGTCCATCCCAACATTTCCTGAGTTTTGGAAATATCGACTTGCAAAGAACCTAAAAGCCGCTGGGCAACCATCCTTTTACCCAGCATGGTCAAACCCGTGTTTAACACACCGGCTGGAATCGGAATTAACCGGGAAGAAACTCCTGCAGCCTTGGCTAAACGCCGCAACAAATCAGAAGTGGACAAATCCTCGCCATCGCTTACCAGAAAAACCTGGTTAGCAGCTGCTGGATGATCAATGCATGTCATGATCAGGCTCACCAAATTATCAATCGCCACCAAAGAGCGCTGGTTGTGGATAGCCCCCAAAGGCAAAGGCACACCGCTTGTAACCAGTTTCATCATACTGGCAAAGTTACCTTTCACCCCAGATCCATACACCAACGGAGGACGAATGATCACAACCTCCATCCCAGTTTCCCTCGCCAAGGCCAATAAACCCTGCTCCGCCTCGAACTTTGAAATACCGTACGCATCTTCGGGAGCTGGCACATCGTACGCAGTAAAAGGCTTTCCAGGCAGAGTCTGATCACCATTTACCTTGATGGAACTGATAAAGATAAAGCGTTTCACACCAGCCTGGGCAGCTTGGCGAGCCAGGTTCAATGTTCCGTCGACATTCGTTTCGCGATATGCATCCAAAGGATTGACAAGTGGTTCACGCATGACATGCACTCGGGCTGCAAGATGCATGACAACATTCACACCATCCAAGATACCCGACCAATCCGTTTGGCGATCAATCGAAGTTACCTGATAATCAGGAGCTCTACCCTGAACATTATTAGCACGTCCGACTGTTGTTACGACACAACCCTGCCTCCGCAAACTCTCACACAGGGCTTTGCCGACAAAACCAGTAGCGCCTGTAACTAAGATATTCTTTGCCTGGCACATTAAAAAAATCCCAGCAATATCGAAACCATCAATGCCCAACGGTCAAAAACTGAACGCCGCCCATGCCAAGCATATCGCAACAATCTCAAACGACTGCCCCACGAAGTGGATGGCAAAATCGACAACAATGTACCGATCTCAGGCTTATGATTGATAGCATAAGCGACTTGCGAAACAGCGGCCACTTGTTGTCGATACCAACCTTCTCGCATCTTCTTGATGCGAATCCATTTTGCCTGCAAGCTGGTGTTGGCTCCGACCACATTATGCGCATGTTGTCGATATAAAATGGAAGGTCGGGAATCAATTATCCATTTCAACCCAGAAGCCCGGGCTACCGCATAGGTCAGCCAGTCATGCAGACTCACTGCCTTTGCGGCTGGAACATCTCTCAACACATCCCTAACCTTGGCAACCAGCCTAGGTGTCATCAAAAAAGTACATCCAGGGCCTGCTGATTCAAATAAATAGTCAAATTTACGTTGCGGTTGCGATTTGACGATCAACTGTTGCGCCCCATCAGGCCAAAATGCTATGACATTTGAAGAAATACTATCCGCATTATGTACTTGTAATAATTTAATATGTCGGCTCAGTTTATCTATATCCCAAAGATCATCCTGATCGGAAAAAGCCACAAAATCAAAGCCCCTGGTATCCACTTCAGTAATCAGCCGATAAAAGTTACTACCCGCAGATCCAAAACGATCATTACGAGACAATAAGCTGATATTAGAATATGACAGACTCATCTGGCTCAACCATGCCCAAGTATCATCAATGGAACAATCATCCGAAACAAACACCTGAACATCCACATCTAATTGATTCAAAATGCTATCAAACTGCTCAGCTATCCATTGTCTACCATTAAAACTCGCCACCAGCACTGCAACCTTGAAACGACTTGGCCGTGTCATGCCTCATTGCCCAGCAAGTTAATAATGGTTGATGTCAGGAGATCATTATCCACTGTCACCAGTTCTTCAATTTGAGTAATTCCTTCAGCGCCAACCGGTGTAGAGACTACAGTGGCACCTGCATCTAACATCTGCAACACTTTAATCTTCACACCTGCACCATAATAAACAGGGGCTATACAAAAAGTTGACTCTTTGAATGCCAACGTCGGGTCATCAACAGCACCAACTATCTTAACTCCAGGTAGTAACAATCCCAAGGCACGCAGTGATTTCCTTGGAGAAAGTCCCAATATCCAGAATTGCACATCACGATGTTTAATCCAGATTTTGGGATAGCATAAGATGAGAAATCTAAGGATTGAATAGTGGTTTTCGGCGCGCTGCATATTACCGAAAAACACCAGATTTTTCCGCTCCGCAAAGCGCTTTACAATATCACTGATAGGTGTTGCATCACTAACAACGCCAATTTTCAGATTACGTGGCATGACAACATCAATCCTGCCGCAATACCCCATACTTTGACACTTCAATGCATCTTTTTTAGACAACACAAAACACTGAGAAACTTGCTCCAACAGTGAGCTCTCTACCCAAGAAATAGCTTGGGATATCACTCTCAACAAAGGTCGCCGCTCTACTTTTTGGGTCACTATATCATGCACAATGTAATGAAGTGGCAGATGATTGAATACTGAAGAAAAACCTAGGCAAGAAGGAAAGTCTAAATAAATATTTGAAATCGAATACTGATCTAGTAACTGGCGAATGATATGTAACGCTTTAGGCGACATGCGGGTGAAGAACCAAGGGGCAATCCAACTTCTCTTGCGGAGCTGACTGAATAAAGCAGAAAAAGTCATCCACCGCGAATGCACTACAGATTTATAGGAGGCACATAATGCCACCACCTCGGGATTAGCTTCTTGATACGCAGGAGCCAGTGCTAAGACATGCACCTGTTTACCTTGCGCAAAAAGCAACTCAAGATGCTGCTCACTAATGGCCTCACCAGCACCAATAAAGCCTCTCCCTCCCGGATGAAAAGCAGTGATAAACAATACGTTGTTATTATCCATACTGATGGCTAGAGTTTGTCCATCTGTTTATTCTTTGCATACCGGATAAGCTTGGGCATATGGCGAATCAAGCGCGCAATGAATAGTAATATTTGTAATACTGGATAGCGCTCAGTCTCCAGCTGTACGCGGAAAAACTCAGTCATCGTCCCAGGAATATCGGCACCAGAAACACCTGTAGTCGGATAATAGCCAGCAACAAAATCAGCTTGATGAATCAAGGTATCCTCAGCATCACAAACACGCTTAATAAAATACTGATCGGCACCAATAGGAAAACGGCGTGAATAATAGCCAAAACGCTGATGCAGGCTTTTCTTAATCAGAGTCCCAACAGAATGCTGTGATATATAAGCCAGCTGCCCGCGCAAAAAAGGTTTTCCACTCCTAATAAGTCTAACTCCATGATCAGAATCAACTCGTGCAGTCACGATATCAGGACCATGACACGCCGCACGCTTGAACTCGCAGATAGCATCTGGATACAACCTATCATCAGCCCCCAATACAACGTAGTAATCTCCAGTGCTGAGCATAATTGCCCGATTCAAAGCATCATAAATACCAAAATCACGTTGCTCAGATAGCACTAAATTTATACCAGACAGTCCTTTTAAATAAGGCAAGGTATGATCGTTTGAGCCACCATCAGCCACTACCCATTCGAAATCCTGGTCCGTCTGTTTATGTAGTGAAGCCACCAAAATTGGCAACACCTCTGCAGCATTATATGTTGCAGTGATAATACTAATTTTCACTTTACTATCAATTAGCGGTACCATATATCAGATCCAGAGGGTTATTAAGACTCTGGAATTTATCATCATAATAGTAAAACTACTTCCTTTTTGACCATATCCAATGTGACATTATCAATACATTTAACCGGCTCATCAGGCCTCCGCTTGTAACAGCACTTCCAATTGCATCCAAAACAGTTCATATTTGCATGCACAGCTCTAGGCACTGGGAATCCATCTTTAATCTTAGGATACGGTAAAAATCTACCAAAATGACCACCTCCAAGAATACATATTGCAGGAGTACCAGCAGAATATGCAAAATGTATGGCAGCACTATCGTTGGAAATCACGAACCTAGACTTGGAAAATATATTCGCCAAAACCTCCAACGATGTTTTACCACAAAGATTTAACCCGTCACCATCAACAATAAAATCTCCATTCTCCCTGTCATATTCACCTCCAATAATTACTGGAGTAAACTTGTACTCACTTATCAACCATTTTGATAATGCTTTAAATCTTATTAAAGGCCATGATTTACCAGCCCAACTAGAACCAATAGCCAATATAAAAAAATTTTCTGGAAAAGTAACATTTTTCATAGCAATTTTAGGAAGCTGTGGCCTAACAGCCAAATCACCTAGAACTCCAATATTTCTTAAAAAATTTTCATTATTTTGCAGCTCATGTAGAAAATTATCACCAACATTTATTAATTTTGTATAAATAAATTTAGAAAAAAAATTTTCAATTTTACTCAAATTAGAACAATCGCCCAAACACCCAATCTTTTCGCGCGCATTCGTTGCCAAAACTACAGGATCACTAATATAAATATTTCTAGAAAAAACTGGATTAATTACAAGATCAAAATCATCTAATACAAGTTTTTTTACCAAAGCAAAACCAAAAAATTTTGTTTTTATTATCGATCCAAAATCATATGCAATCACCTCATCAAAAGGTAGTATCTTATCCGCATATGATGCCCAAGATGAGTTAGCTATTAAAGAAACACAATAACCTTTTTTATGTAAATCACTAAGTAAGACTTCTGCTGAGTTCTTCCAGAGAACAAAATCTCCAATATTATCCAACCTTACTATAAGAGCTTTTTTTTGCACTCCTACATTAGGGATAAAAAAAACAGTAACAAAGAATCTATACGCTCTTATTATCAGAAAAACGATCAAGACTTTTATTGTAGTAATTATCATTATAGCTAATCTACAGAATCCAATATTGTAGAAATGCAAAAACTTATACTCATTGCGCTCATCCTTTTAATATTTAAATAATTAAAAATTGACCAGAATACATCTTTAATTTATTCGACAAGCACCACTAGGATGTCCACTTACTCAGTAAACGCCTTTTTACTTTAGACAAAAAAATTCTATAGAACGAAGGATTATGCTTAGAATAAAATTGCTTTATTCTACTAGTTGCTAGAGAGTTTTCCACATAAATATACGGGAACTCATGAAATAAACTAGAAAACTCTTTACCCTCATAAATCGAAGTATTACCGCAATGCTCTCCCGTACCATCATGTCCAATGTTGTGTACAAATGTTTTAGTTGGATTAAGACATAAGCCACCATACTCAAATATTGTTGCATACCAGAAAACTGCCCAGGTACTTATATCCCCAGTAGCATTACTTCTCACTTGACTCCAAGAATCTTTTACACAATCAAGATTGAATCTATTAATTTTATTCTGATCCCAAGATAAAATTAATTTTTGTGAATCTTTTTCAAAATATTTCCATCTGTCATGCCACGTTGCCCACCCCCAACAATTCATGACTCTCCAAAGAAACGCATCGCCAATATCAGTCGAATCTATAGGATAGTTCCATCCACTGATATGCCACACTCTCTTCTCATCGACATAATGATGCAATGCCCGATTCATAAAAGTAAGAAAGTCAGGACTTGTCACTATATCATCCTCCATGACAATTACTTTTCCATACTTTTCACAAACCGTAGTAACTCCATCTATAATCGAGCGAGCAAGTCCCATATTTTCACCTCGCTCAATTACAGTTACAGACTTAAAGCCATCAACCTTATGAATATAAGTTCTCACCTCTGCAACCGCATCAAGATCACTATCTTTTTTTGCTGCATCAGAATAAATTATCAAGTCACTTTCACACGCCAGCTTATTCAGCTTAAGTGCATCAATAACTCTAGCAACATGATTAGGCCTATTGTATACAAATAAGACTATTGGAGCATATTCCATATATAAAAAAATAACACCCTAACTTTACAATTAAAAAATTTAGACATCTCGAAAAAATTTACTCTAAAACTCAGGAAGAAGTGCCTTCAATTTTACCCAAAATATAGGTCGAGATTTTCTACTAAACAAATCAAAAAAGAATGCTGCAAAAAATTGAGAAGCAACAGTAGATAAAGCCGCTCCATTAATTCCAAACTTTGGAATAAAAATCAAATTCAAACCGACATTAACACAACACCCTGAAACAGCTCTATAAAAACGGTACTTTTGCAGATTTTCTATTGTAAACCAGCTACCACTCGCCACTCCCAAAACCACAAAAATTCCAGCCCAAACATGAATCACCAATACCGAAGTTGAAAGAGAGTAAGGTTCACCATATAAAAATAAAATAATAAAATCACCTAAGAAAGTAACAAAAATCGCCACTACAACTGCAAAATAAAACAACAACCTGAACAATTTCTCAAGCCTTAAATAATAAATCTCCTCACTCTCTTTTTTACTTTCTATCATTGCAGGAAATACAGAATTTACTATTGCAATAGGAATAAAATACCATAGTTCACTTAATCTGACTGCCGCAGAAAACAATCCAACAGCTTCACTATCCATCATTTCGCCAATCATAATTTGATCAATACGCATATAAATCATGATTGCCATACCTGAGAGAATAAGTGGCCAGCTATCTTTTAATAACTCTAAAGCCACGCACTTATCAAACTTCCACCATCTAATATTTAGATGGTTATAATAATATGCTGCCAGCAAAAATAATCCGGTTAATACAATTTCACACAGACCAGCCCAAGCAAATGCTACTAAAGGAGCGGAATTTAACAATAAGAGAATTTTTACAAGACTAAGCAGCGTAAAGGATAAAACTGCAGGAATAACACTATATTTAGATTTTACTTTTGCCTGAAAATAAAAATCTATGACATTGAGTGACTGAAAAATGAAACCTGCTGCAGTGATGCCAACCAACCACATCACATCGGGCTCACCATGTTTAACAAAATAAATTGCCAGCATTGTAATAATCAATGCTATCAATCCAGAAAACAGCTTTAGAATAAATGCAGTGCCAAGTAGCTTATTTGTTTGATCTGGATACTTCACAATATCTCTAACAATAATGCTATCCAGACCTAATGTCGCAAATGCTGAAAATAATGCAGTAAATGCAATTGCGTAATTCCACAATCCAAATTGTTCCGGCCCTAAGTAACGAGCAATCCACACTCCAACTACAAGGCCTACACCCATTCTCAACACTTTATCAGCAATCAACCACCCACTATTTCCTAGTGCAGCTTGCAAATTAACACGCCCATCCAATCGACTCTGGATGAATCTTGGCAAATACTTAATCCACAATTGATTCATATGCTATTGATAAACCAAAAAATCTTGATAGGCTATGACTAGGCCTTGCTTTAAAGCTGTATTAGCTCTCCATCCAGCCTTCGTAAGTCTTGTCACATCCATGAGCTTCCTCGGTGTTCCATCCGGCTTGGTGGCGTCGAATTCGATGTTGCCTTGATAGTCCACGATTTGTTTGACGAGCTCCGCTAGTGCTTTGATGGTGATATCTTCGCCTACGCCAACGTTGATAAGCGGTGGTTCGAATCTGCCGCTCTGGCTTTCGTCGCTACCCAGCAATGCTCGATATTGGTCTTGCGGCAGATTCATGAGATAAACGCAGGCATCAGCCATGTCGTCGCTGTAGAGGAACTCTCTTCTGGGAGTACCAGTGCCCCAGACGGTGACGGTGGGTTGGTGGTTCCGCTTGGCTTCGTTGAATTTACGTAGCAGGGCTGGGATAACATGGCTATTCTCAGGGTGGTAATTATCGCCAGGGCCGTAAAGATTAGTTGGCATGGCGGCGAGGTATTGAGTGCCGTATTGGCGGTTGTAGCTCCAGCACATTTCGATACCGGCAATCTTGGCCAACGCATACGGGCGGTTGGTCGGTTCCAATGGACCGGTGAGCAGGTGTTCTTCTTTCATGGGCTGCGGGGCATGCTTGGGGTAGATGCAACTAGAGCCCAGAAACAGGAGCCGGGTAACGCCGTGCTTCCAGGCGCTGTGGATGACATTGGTCTGGATGGCAAGGTTGTCACGGATGAATTCTGCCGGGTAGGTGTTGTTGGCGACGATGCCGCCGACCTTGGCTGCGGCCAGGAAAACGTATTCCGGCTTGTATTCGGCAAAGAATTGGTCCGTGGCTTTTTCGTCGGTCAGGTCGAGTTCGGCGTGGGTGCGCTTGAGGATGTTGGTATACCCCTTGGCTTCGAGGTTCCTGACGATAGCGGAACCAACCAGGCCTCGGTGGCCCGCCACATAGATGCGTGCATGCTTATTCATTAATGCGCCCTACCCTGCTATTCGTTGTAGTCATAAGCAGCGAAACCGTGCTTCTTGACGAGTTCGTCACGCTCGGCGCTCTTGAGGTCTTCTCGCACCATTTCGGAGACAAGCTCCTGGAAGCTGATCTTGGGAGTCCAGCCGAGTTTTTGCTTGGCCTTGGCCGGGTCGCCCAACAGGGTTTCGACTTCGGTAGGACGGAAATAGCGCGGATCGACTTGGACGATGGCTTTGCCGTTGCTGTCATAGCCTTTTTCGTCGACGCCCTGGCCTTGCCAAATAATGGCGATGCCGAGCTCCTTGGCGGCGGCGTTGACGAAGTCGCGGACGCTGTATTGAACGCCGGTGGCAATCACAAAGTCCTCGGGGTGCTCTTGCTGCAGCATGAGCCATTGCATTTCAACGTAATCCTTGGCGTGGCCCCAGTCGCGCAAGGCATCGAGGTTGCCGAGGTAGAGGCTGTCTTGCAGCCCCAGTTTGATACGCGCCAGAGCGCGGGTGATCTTGCGGGTGACGAAGGTTTCGCCGCGCAGCGGACTTTCGTGGTTGAACAGGATGCCGTTGCATGCATAGATGCCATAGGCTTCACGGTAGTTGACGGTTATCCAATAGCCGTAAAGCTTGGCCACGGCATATGGGCTGCGTGGGTAGAATGGAGTGGTTTCCTTCTGCGGGACTTCTTGCACCAAGCCATAGAGTTCTGAGGTAGAGGCCTGGTAGAAGCGGGTCTTCTTCTCGAGACCGAGGATGCGGATGGCTTCGAGAATGCGCAGGGTGCCAATACCGTCGGCATTGGCGGTGTATTCGGGAGTTTCGAAGCTGACGGCCACGTGGCTCATGGCAGCCAGATTGTAGATTTCGTCCGGCTGGACTTGCTGGATGATGCGGATGAGGTTGGTAGAGTCGGTCAGGTCGCCGTAATGCAGGATGAAGTTCTGATTGTCGACATGCGGGTCCTGGTACAGATGGTCGATACGATCGGTATTGAACAACGATGCACGGCGCTTGATGCCGTGGACTATATAGCCTTTATTCAATAGAAATTCAGATAGATAGGCGCCATCCTGCCCGGTAACACCCGTAATCAAAGCAACCTTGCTCATTGTTTCTCACACCTTCCATAAGTATCTTCAAAGCGGACAATATCGTCCTCTCCAACATATTCGCCGCATTGCACTTCGATGATATGCAACGGCACATCTCCCGGATTCGATAATCGGTGACGGTGGGTTTTGGGAATATATGTGGATTCGTTTTCTGTTAATGTGACTTCCCGATCGCCATTGGTAATGCGGGCAACGCCGGACACTACCACCCAGTGTTCAGACCGGTGGTGATGCATTTGCATTGAAAGGCTGGCGCCGGGGTTGACCGAGATGCGCTTGATCTTGAAATTGATGCCTTCCTCCAACACGGTATATGCTCCCCAGGGACGCTGAACTGTCCGATGCAGCTCGGTAAGCTCAGGTTTTTGCTTCTGCACCAACGCCACCAACTGCTTGATGTCCTCGGTCCGTCCGCGATCACAGATCAAGGTGGCATCAGCGGTCTGGATGATGGCGAGGTTGCTGACACCCAATGTTGCCAATAAGCCATGCGTGTTCCATAACAGGCTGTTGTTGGTATCCAAAGCGATGACGTCGCCCTCGCAGACATTGTCATCGGCATTCTTGCCATTGCGCTGATAGATCGAATCCCAATTGCCTAGGTCGCTCCAGGCCATATCGACCGATACGACAGCGGCGCTGCTCACTTTTTCAGCCAATCCGTAGTCAATGGAAACATTGGGCAGTTTTGCATATTCTTCGGCCAGGTTTCCGCTATCGAGCTTGCTTATCAATGCACTGATTTCAGGCTGATGTTCGGCCAGCAATTGCATAAAGATATCGGCACGGAAAACGAACATGCCGCTATTCCACAAATAGCCTTGCGCCAGGAACGCTTCAGCATTGGCCCGGTCGGGCTTCTCCACGAAACGGGCGACTTCGTATATGGCATGCCCGGAATTGCCTCCGACAGTCGTATCGGCAGGCTGGATATATCCGTAACCGGTTGCCGGCTCGGTCGGCGATATGCCAAGCAGGGTGAGGTATCCCTGGGCCGCTCCCTCTTCCGCAGCAGTCCAAGCCTGATGGAAAGCTTCTTCATTATCAATCGAATGATCAGAAGGAAAGACGCCGACGATCGCGTCCGGGGATTGAAGATGGATGCGGCTGACAGCCCATGCAATGGCAGGCAGTGTATTGCGGGCGCACGGTTCTGCCATGACGCCGTTGATTGCCTCCGGCAGGATGTCGGCAAGCTGGCCCTTGACCTCGAACTTGTGATCCTCGTGAGTGACGGTAATCAGGTTACTGGACTGTACATGACGGGAAAGACGCAGCGCAGTTTGCTGAAGCAAGGTTTCCTTGCCGTTCAAGGCAAGCAGTTGCTTGGGCCGCAATGTGCGTGACAACGGCCATAGCCGTGTCCCAGAACCGCCGCAAAGCATCACGGCATAGCGCTCGCTCATTTGGCCTCCTCATCTACGAGTTCACCTGCTGCCCGGCGCAGCTCTTCGATTTCCGCCTGCAGGTTTTCATATTCTTGCATTTTGTATTTAAGGAACCGCATGGTGATACCGGCTTTCTCCTCTATCCCTTTAGGCGTCAGCACATACATATAGGCCAGCTTATTCTTGCTGTTGCGGAAGTTGGAAACCTTGAGCAAGCCGACTTCAGCCAAGGCCTTGAGGCAGAAATTCGTCTTTCCCAGGCTGATACCCAAAGCCTTCGCCAGCTCACGCTGGCTGATCTCCGGCTTTTCCTGCACCAGCTTGAGGATCTTGTACCGGTATTCGTCGGTGAGCATGAATATATTGGATCACACTGCGTTCAAATGATGAACGCAGTTTACAAAAACTTTTCAATCCTCACAACCCTGAAAAATTTACCCCCGGATGTTATCCTAGTTAGCCCTAGTCACTACGGAGCATTGAAGCATGGCAACTGTCCTCATTACCGGCGCCAATCGGGGCCTGGGCCTTGAATTCACACGGCAATATGCCGAAGCCGGCTGGCATGTATTGGCCTGCTGTCGCCAGCCGGAATCGGCCGAGGAGCTGTTGCAGCTTGCATCCCGTTTCAAGGACTTGGTCAGCGTGCATAAGCTGGACGTGGGCAATTTCCACCAGGTGGACGAATTGGCCGCCTCGTTGTCAGGCCAGCCGATTGACGTATTGATCAACAATGCCGGGATTTACCCTGATAGCCCAACCCAGTTCTTTGCAGATGCGGATTATGAAGCATGGATCGAGGCATTCCGCATCAACAGCCTGGCGCCGTTCAAGATGGCCCAGGCCTTCACGCCGCACTTGAAACAAGGGCAGGTCAAGAAGCTAGTCAACATGACCAGCAAGATGGGCAGTATTGCGGACAACACCAGCGGCGGCAGCTACATATACCGCTCCAGCAAGACCGCGCTCAATATGATCACCAAAAGCTTGGCGATCGAACTGGCAAAAGAAGGCATTACGACCCTGGTGCTGCATCCCGGCTGGGTGCTGACCGATATGGGCGGCCCTAACGCGTTGATCAACACCGAGCAGAGCATCAGCGGCCTGCGCCAGGTGATAGACCATGCCACGCTCGCGGATGCAGGCAAGTTTTATGCATATGACGGACAAGAAATTCCCTGGTAATCCATTGCACGCCCATGCCGTGCTGCGCCCGTTGGTGTTCAAGGGGCGCGGCGCGATCAGCAACCACAGCGGCCGCTTCGATCATCTGCAACATGCGGATATCGATGACGGCTGGAGCAACCTGGAACAAGACCTGGCGCCGCTTGCCACCGAAGTGCTGATCGACAGTACGCGCAGCATCATTAACTGGGTCAAATCACCGGACATCCCTTTCGACCGCTCCATCAATCCCTACCGCGGGTGCGAGCATGGATGCATTTATTGCTTTGCGCGCCCTACCCATACCTACCTGGGCCTTTCGGCCGGGTTGGATTTCGAAAGCCGCATCCTGGTCAAGCCGGATGCGGCACGCCTGCTGCGCAAGGAGTTGAGCAATAAGAATTACCGCTGCGCGCCCATGGCGATGGGAACCAACACCGACCCCTACCAGCCGCTGGAAAGGCAGCAACAGCTCACACGGCAGATCCTGCAGGTATTGGCGGAGTTCAAGCATCCCGTCAGCATTGTCACCAAAGCCGCGATGGTGGAGCGCGATATCGACATCCTGTCCGAGATGGCAAACGAAGGGCTGGCCCAGGTCTTCATTTCAGTCACCACCTTGAGCAACCGGATCAGCCGCGCGCTGGAACCACGTGCTGCAGCGCCACAGCGCCGCCTGGAGACGATCAGGCGCCTGCATGCGGCCGGGATCCCGGTAGGCGTGATGACAGCGCCGATTATCCCGGTGCTGACTGACCCGGAGCTCGAGGATATCCTGGCTGCCGCCCACGATGCCGGGGCCGCCAGCGCGGGTTATGTGCTGTTGCGGCTGCCCCTGGAGGTTGCGCCGCTATTCGAGGAATGGCTGCAACACCACTATCCGCTCAAGGCCGGCCATGTGATGAGCATCATCCGCCAAAGCCGGGGCGGACAAAACAACCAGTCCGAGTTCCATGAGCGCATGAGGGGCAAGGGCATATTCGCCGACATGATCCGCCAGCGCTTCAAGCTGGCAACCAGGAAACTAGGACTCAACCAGCGCAACCTGGAGATGAATACCGGGCTGTTCCGGCCACCGGGAAAACCTGAACAATTTGGATTGTTCGATTAGAACAAGCAATATATCGCGCTTCCAAAAAGAAGCAACAAGCCGAGATCATACTCCAATATGAAAGGTGGAATTTTGACACTCAAGATAAAAAGCGTAAGATACGAGCGAAAGGAGTCTAGCACATGAGCACACAAGAACACGATTTAAGGAAAATCGACGCAGAGATTGCCAAACTGATCGCTGAAACCAGCAAGATCAATGCCGAGGCAAAATGGTATCCATTCATTGCAGTGGCCGGTATTTTTGGTGCTGCCATTGCTATTGTGAAGCTGTTCTTGAGTTAGACAAATAGCATTCATCTAAATTTAAAAAGCCCTCTTCAGAGGGCTTTTTAATTAATATCATCAGGTATTGCAACGAACAAGCCTGCAGTACTTAGTCACCAATCAATACCGGTAAACTTCTTGATATCGCGGCGCTGGCGCTTGGTGGGGCGCCCCATGCCGCGTTCGCGCTGTGCATGTTCTTGCTCGCGGGTTACGGCAAGGTTCTCGCGTTTCGCGATGCTCTCAGGCGTCTCTTCATACAATAGCGCCGCTTCCGGTGCGCCGCGGCGCTGCGTGCTGAGCCCGCGCACGATGACTTCCATTTCCAGTTCCTTGCGGCGGATGTGAATCACTTGCCCCAGACGGACTTCTTTAGCCGGCTTAACGCGGTCTCCGTCCACATGTATCTTGCCGGTATCGATGGCATCCGTCGCCAGGCTGCGGGTCTTGAAAAATCTTGCGGCCCAGAGCCATTTGTCCAGGCGGCACTTGTTGTCCTGTTCGCTCATGCTATCGGCCTGTAGGGTGGTGATTACGCTGGTAGATGTCCTGGTATGCCTGCAAGCTGCGCTGCACATGGCCAAGCACAGTATCGGCCGGATAAACACCGGCTGCATCCGCACTGCCTGCAGCCAACCCGGTCAACAACTCTATCCCGTCCAGCACGTGCTCCATGGCATAGAGATGGAACCTGTCCTCCGCCATTGCACGGATGACATCCTGATGCAGCAGCACGTGGCGCAGGTTGCTTGCTGGCAGCAATACGCCTTGCTGGCCGTCTAGCCCCAGCTTTTCGCACAGGCGGAAATGCCCTTCTATTTTTTCGTTGATCCCGCCTATCGGCAGCACGTCGCCGTGCTGGTTCAATGCGCCCGTCACTGCGATGCCTTGCGCCAATGGCAGGCCAGAAAGGCTGGAAAGCAAGGCATACAGCTCGGCGCACGAAGCGGAATCGCCCTCCACACCGTGATACTCCTGCTCGAACACCAGTGAAGCGTTGAGCGACAAAGGCGCCTGCTGCACGAACGTGGCGGCCAGCCAGTGCTGCAGGATGAACATGCCCTTGTCATGTTGCGGCCCCGTCAGCTTGACCTCGCGGTCGATATTGATGATGCCGTGCCGGCCGGGATGGCAGCGTGCGGAAATCTGCACCGGCGACCCGAACGCGGCATCCCCCATGTCGATATGGGTCAGGCCGTTGATGCGCCCTACCTGGCGCCCCGTCACCGCTATCTTCAGCTCGCCGTCGAGGATGGAATCCCTGATCTGCTCCTCGGCATAATCGTGGCGCTGCCGCGTTGCCGACAACGCCTGCTCGACCTCTGCCGCATCGACTGCGCCGCCCTGTGACGCCAAGGCCGCCGCCTCATGCAGCAAAGGCAGCAAGCGCCCAAGCGCCAGGCTGACCCGGGACTGGTCCTCTTCCCACTCGTGCAATACCTGGAGCAAACGCGCTACCGCGGCGGCAGTGAAATGCGGCAAGCCGTTTTCAGCCGAACAACGCGCGATATAGCCGGCTACCTGGCGATACACATCGGGCGTGGCTTTTGCGCTGTCCGCGAACTCGACCTTGATGCGGAAATATTCCAGGAAAGGCACATGCTGCTCGTGCAAGTGGTAATAATCGTCGCGGCTCGCCACCAGGATCAGCTTGAAATCGAGCGGCAAGGCATCGGGCGTCAGCGCATTCAATGCGGCATTGCCTGAGGCGCTGCCCGCATCCTCGATCTGCAGCTTGCGGTTGCGCAATACGCGCCCCAGCTTTTCCAGCAATGGGTTCGCCCCTGCCTGCTGGTCGCCAAGGATATCCTCCAGGTGCAGGATCAGCACGCCGCCGTTGGCGCGCAACAAATTGCCTGCCTTGAGGCGCATGAAATCCGCCAAATGATGGTCAGCCGATGCCTCCACGCCTCCAAACAGCGAGGTATGGCTGGGATCGTCGTCATAGATGACTGGGCTTCCGGCAAGGCCGTGGTTGCTGAGCAGGAGATTGGCGCGAAACCGCCCGAGAAAAGCTTCCTGCATTTCATCGGTTTCGTTATTGGCCGCCAAGGCGAACAGTTCGGTATTATCGAGCACTTCCTGCACCAGCTGCGCTGACCAGCGGTCGAACAGTTCAGGTTCGAGCAGGCCCGGCATTATTTGCTGGCGAATCTTCGCCAGCTCTTGCTCCAGAGACGACTTGAGATTGCCCTCGGGGCTAACGGCTGCAGGGCTGCCATGCCGGGACTCGCCCGGAATTCTTGACTGCAGCAGGGCGGGAATGGTCCGCAATTGCCTGCGTGCAAATTGGTCGAGCAAATGCCGCAGCTCGCTCCCCTTGCCTGCTTGCAGGCGCAACAGGATTGGCTTTTCCGGCAGCTGGAAGTTCAGCAGGTATACCAGGTCCGGCGGCACCGGCTGCTGCGCCAGCGCCCGTTCCATCAGGCTCTTCATCAACGAGATCCGGCCGGAACCGGGCTCGCCGATCACCAGCATATGGTAGCCGGGATGCTGCATGCGCAAGCCTAAGCTAGCCGCTGCAAATGCACGCTCCTGGCCTATCCATTGTGTCGCATGCCGGTCATCCGGCAGCAATTCTGCGGTGGTATCGAATCCCAGGGTGTGCGGATGAATGGATATATTGAGTTGTTGCGGTGTCAGCTTGCTTAGCATCAGATGGGCATGTTGTCAGGGTTGAGGTTGCAGGAATGCTATTGCCAGCGCGCGCGCGCAGACTGGTCGCTTTCGCGGGAATCCAGCCATTTTTCACCTTCCGGGGTCGCTTCCTTTTTCCAGAAAGGCGCTTCGGTCTTGAGATAGTCCATGATGAACTCGCAGGCGGCAAAGGCATCGCCCCGGTGTGCGCTTGCAACGACGACCAGCACGATCTGCGCCTGCGGCTGCAGCGTCCCGATGCGATGGATCACGACCGCATCGAAAATCGGCCAGCGCTGTCTTGCCTGCTCGATAATGGCGGCCAGCGATTTCTCGGTCATGCCCGGATAATGCTCCAGCGTCAGGCTGGCAACCGATTTGCCGTCATTCAGGTCGCGCACCTGACCGGTGAACGACACTACCGCGCCCGCCTGGGGGTACTGCAGACGCAAGCGGGTGATTTCCTCGCCTACGTCGAAATCCTGCTCCTGCACGCGTGCCGTCATTCAGCCTCCCGTGACGGGCGGGAAGAATGCTACCTCGTCGCCCGGCTGCACCAGCGCCGAATCCGGCACCAGCTCCTGATTGACGGCCGCACGCAGGCTGGCGTTGCCGGCAAACTGTTCCTGCCAGGCACCGCCGCGCCCGGCCAGCTTGTGCTTCAATGCGGAGACAGTATCAGGCTCGGGCCAGTCCAGGCGTTCGCCATCGCTACCCAGCGTTTCGCGCAACCTGGCGAAATACAGCAATTGGATCATGCGCCGGTCACGTCCTGGTCGGTCACCGGGCCGCGCTTGCCATTGATGGCATCCATCATCAGCACCAATAATTTTTGCTTGTGCTCTTCATTGTCCATCAGGCTCGAACTGAAGGTGATGCCGAACTTGCTGGCATATTGCTGGATCAGCATGATCAGGCCTTGTTCATCGCTCATATTGTTTACTCCTCTAAATCGTTGTCGGGCAATGCCAGGCCGGCCTGCGGCTCGCCTTCCAGCTCCACGCGCTCGATCTGCGCGAAGCGGCGCGAAATCTTCTGGCTGGTGGTGTGCACGTCCTGCACGTCTTCGTGCGCCTGGCGGATATGGTCGGCAAGCTTCTTCATGCGCACGTCGAAGCGCGAGAACTCCTTGGAAAGCTTGCCCAATTCGTCCTTGATGATATGCACCTGCTTGCGCGTCTCCACATCCTTGAGCACGGCACGCGCGGTATTGAGCACCGCCATCAAGGTGGTGGGAGACACGACCCATACCCTGCGGCTCATCGCGTAATCGACAAGGTCGGGATGATAGGCGTGGATCTCCGCAAACACCGCCTCTGCCGGGACGAACATCACCGCGCCGTCCGAAGTGACGTTGGGGATGATGTACTTGCCGGCGATGTCATCGACATGTTTTTTGACATCGGTTTTGAACTGGCGTTGCGCGGTAATGCGTTCCGCATCGGCAATGTCGCGATCCAGCATGCGATGATAGTTTTCCAGCGGGAACTTGGAATCCACCGCCACGGTGCCGGTAGGCTCGGGCAGGAACAAGGCGCAATCGACGCGGGTGCCGTTGCTCAGCACATGCTGCATGGCATAGGAGGTCACCGGCAATACATTGCGCACCAGGCCCTCAAGCTGCACTTCGCCGAAAGCGCCGCGGGAGCGCTTGTCGCCAAGCAGTTCCTGCAGGCTCACCACGTTGGTGGTCAAGCCGTCGATCTTTTTCTGCGCTTCGTCGATGGTGGCCAGGCGTTCCATGACGCGCACAAAGGTATCGTTGGTCTTCTTGAACCCCTCGTCGAGGCGTTCGGACACCTTGCCGCCAATCTGCTCCAACCTGCCGTCCACCGTCTTGGTCAAGGCTTCGATACTGCCTGTGAGCTGCGTCGTGGCCTTGAGCATGGTGTCCTGGATCAATGCCTGCTCGGCCTTGCCCTGCTCGGCCAGCGTGACATGCAAGCGCTCCAGCATGGTTTCGCGGGTTTGCGCCAGGTTTTCTATCTGGCTCAATTCCAAGGCCTTCATGGCATCGCGCGTCTGTTGCAGCTCTTGTGCAACCGCGGCACGCAGGCGCTCTGCCTGTTCACTTGAAGATTGATTGAGGCGGTCCCTCAGTTTATTCAGACCGTCATTGAGATCGCGCAGCATCTCGCGATGCTTTTCCTCCAATTGCTGCAGCAGCCGGTTGGCGTCACCGCCCCGTGTTTGGCGATAGGCGAGCCAGAGCAGGAGCAACAGGGAGGCGAATGCGGCAAGGAGGGGTAATATATCTATCATAGGGATGAAATTATAACGCATCCCTCGCCGGCGTCTGCTGACCTTTTAAGGCAGCTAACAAAACTCTCCCGACGTTGTTGCGCTGCCTTGTCGTACTGCTTGTAGTGTCTGCGGCAGAGCGCCTAGCCAGGATCGCTTCGCGGAGTCTTGTTAGCCGCTCTTAGTTGGCGGCCGGATTGCGCTTCCCAGCAGGAAGAAAAAACCAGCAAAAAAAGGCCTCCCGGACCAGATCAGGGAAAGCAAGGAGAAGCCCGGGGCGGCCAGAAAACGATCTAGACGAATACTCTCAATGACCAGGCCGATAATTCCGCAATCTCGGCCACAATCAGGTTGAATGCTGCCAATGCCATGACCTTCATGCTGTTGAAGCTCAGCATGCCTTGGGAAAACCGCGCCGACGGCTTGATGTCGAACGCAATGCAGATGCGCTCCTCGTCCGAGTGAAACGGTACGGTGCGGTGGAAGAGCGAGGATGGAAACAGCACGATATCGCCTACCGAAGGCCTGATGGTCTTCACAGGGAAATCGTCATGCAGCTTGGGATAGTCGTCGCCATGGGTGCTGAACTCGATACAACCGTCGTCGCCTCCCTCCACCTGCCGCGGCAGCGCCAGGTAGACGCAGCCGCTCAGCCAGCCGATCTCGTGGATATGGGAAGTCAGGTGCCCGCCCTGGCGCATGCGCACGTACCAGGAGCTGGCGAACTCGACCTGTTCGGGAAAGTGCCGCATGAGGTCGCAGTCCCGGCCCTGGAATGCCTGCGCATAGGCCGACACTTCGGCGCGGATCAAGTCTGCGAGCTCGCAGAATGAATCCTCCTTGCGCTTGAACAGGTTGCCGGCAGACTGCATGCCATGATGCAGGCGGCCTTGCTTGCGCTCGGCGATTTCCGTGAGCTGGATGTCGTCGAGCAATTGCGACAGCAAAGCGCTGCCCGGCTCTGCCAAGGGTTTGATGCTGCGGTGAAAGATGAAATCCATGGGTTGCTTGCAGAAGCGGTAGGCATCCTCGGTATGGAAGTTGGTCGCATAATGCGTGGACAAGGTCGCGAGGAAAGGCGAGACATGCTCCCTGGCTGCCAGCATGGGCAGCAAGCGGCGGCGGAATATCTCGTACTGCTCCGACTTGTAGAGGCAATAGAGGATTCTCTCTTGCCAGTCTTCCTGCTGCGAATCCTCGAAATAGGGGATCGCTTCGATGAAGCGCCCGGCATCGTAAAGGAACTGCGCCATATTGAAGGAGGCCGCCCGGTGGCCTGGCTTCATGCGCAAGGCCTGTAGGTAGCAGGTCACGGCGTTTTCCATATTGCCCTGGTCGCGGAACACCTCGCCGAGGTTATTGTGCGCATCGGCATAGTTCGGCTGCAGGGCAATCGCCTGGCGGTAATGCGAAATGGCCTGCTCCAATCCGCCGCGGTCGCGCAAGGCGGTCGCCAGGTTGAAATGTCCTTGCGCATGATCGGAAATCGCCAGCGACTGGCGGTAGCATGCAATCGCATCGTCGAGATGGCCCTGCTGCTGCAAGGCGGTGCCCATGGCGCCATAAGCCTCGAAAAAACCCGGCTCGATCACGACGGCTTGGCGGTAGTGCTTGATCGCCTCGTCAAGCGAGTGTTTTTTCTGCAACAAGGCGCCGAGATTGAAATGCGCTACCGCGAGAGCCGGGCTGATCTGGATAGCCCGCCGATACGAGGTGACCGCTTCATCGTCATGCCCGAGCTGGGACAACACCGATCCAAGATTGAAGTGCATCTCGGAAATCGAAGGGTTGATGGCCAGCGCCTTGCGGTAGCACTGCACCGCGTCCTGGAGCTTGCCCTGCCCCTCAAGCGCGACCCCGAGCACGTTGTAGACGACCAGCGCCCCGGGATATTGCTTGAGCAATGCGCGCGCCCTCGCCTCCGCCGCATTCAACTGGCCAGTATTGTATAGGTTGAAAAGCGCATGAACCTCGCCCTGGCCAGGCTGCCTGGCCGCCTGCACACCTTGCTTCATACCACATCTCCATAGTTCATTATATGCATTGCGGCTCTATCGGCCGCTGATGCAAAACCGTACCGTTCCCCACGGTGCGGGATATATACAATTTTGTATATTTATAGGCATTCTGCATGAAGGGGCATCACCCTGGCAATAGTTTCTGTTACAAATTTGAAACAATTTTAAACACGACGCCATTGCCAGGCCTTGAAAAGAAAAAACCCCGGCAAGCCGGGGTTTGGTTTATTCCGATATAAAGAACGATTAGTCCTTAGCGGCACGCTTGCGCTCGTGCTCCAGCAGGTAGCGCTTGCGGATACGAATGTTCTTGGGGGTGATTTCCACCAGCTCGTCGTCATCGATAAACTCGACCGCGGATTCCAGGGTGAGCTGCACGGGCGGGACCAGGCGCACAGCTTCATCGGTGCCGGAAGCGCGGACGTTGGTCAGCTGCTTGCCCTTGATCGGGTTGACCACCAGGTCGTTGTCGCGGCTATGGATACCAATGATCATGCCTTCGTATAGCTTATCGCCAGGGGAAGAGAACATGCGGCCGCGATCCTGCAGCTTCCACAAGGCATAAGCCACGGCTTCGCCCTGTTCGGAAGAAATCAGCACCCCATTGCGGCGGCCAGGCATATCCGCCTTCACCGGGGCGTATTCGTCAAAAATATGCGCCATGAGGCCGGTACCGCGCGTCATGGTGAGGAATTCGCTCTGGAAGCCGATCAGGCCGCGTGCCGGAATCTTGTATTCCAGGCGGGTGCGGCCGTTGCCGTCGGACTCCATGTTCTGCAGCTCGCCGCGGCGGCGGCCCAGCTCTTCCATCACGGCGCCCTGGCAATCGTCTTCCAGGTCCACCGTGAGGATTTCATATGGCTCGCACTTCTGGCCGTCGATTTCCCTATACACCACGCGAGGCTTGCCCACGGCAATTTCATATCCCTCGCGGCGCATGTTTTCCAGCAAGATGGTCAAGTGCAGTTCGCCGCGGCCGGAAACGCGGAATACATCCGCATCGGCCGTATCTTCAACACGCAACGCCACGTTGGTCAGCAGCTCCTTGTTCAGGCGGTCGCGGATCTGGCGGCTGGTGACGAACTTGCCTTCGGTGCCTGCCAGCGGCGAGGTATTCACCATGAAGTCCATGGTCAGGGTAGGCTCGTCCACGGCAAGGATGGGCAGGCCGGCAGGATTGTCGCGGTCGGCCACGGTGACGCCGATGCCGATTTCCTCGATACCGGAAATGATGACGATATCGCCGGCCTCGGCTTCTTCCACCTGTACGCGCTCCAGGCCGCGGAAGCCCAGCACCTGGTTGATGCGGCCCTGGGCGACTTGCTCATCGCCCTTCATGACGGAAACGACCTGGCCGGGCTTGATGCGGCCATTGCGGATGCGGCCTACGCCCAGGCGGCCAGTATAGGTAGAGTAGTCCAGCGCGGAAATTTGCAGCTGCAGCCCGGCGTCGCTATCGCCCGCAGGAGGCTGCACATGGCTCAGGATAGTCTCGAACAAGGGGCGCATATTGTCGGAAGGCTTGCTTATGTCCAGCGTGGCAAATCCATTCAGCGCAGAAGCATACACGACCGGGAAGTCCAACTGCTCGTCGGTAGCGCCCAGGTTGGCGAACAGGTCGAAGGTCTGGTTGATCACCCAGTCGGTGCGCGCGCCGGGGCGATCCACCTTGTTGATCACCACGATGGGGCGCAGGCCGAGTGCAAGCGCCTTCTTGGTCACGAAGCGGGTCTGCGGCATCGGGCCTTCAACGGCATCCACCAGCAATACCACGCCATCCACCATGCCCAATACGCGCTCCACCTCGCCGCCGAAGTCGGCGTGTCCCGGCGTATCGACGATATTGATGTGGGTGCCCTCGTAATTGACGGCAGTGTTCTTGGCAAGGATCGTGATGCCACGTTCCTTTTCGATATCACCGGAATCCATGACACGTTCTGAAACCTGCTGGTGGGCGGCAAATGTGCCCGCCTGTTGCAGGAGCTTGTCCACCATGGTGGTCTTGCCATGGTCAACGTGGGCGATGATGGCGATATTACGGAGGGCGCGCGACATGTGTGATTACTCTATTTGCGAAAAAGTGCGCGATTCTAACACAGACTTGATTAAATCCGCGTTAAAACCTTTGACAAATTGAGGACAAGCTATATACTGCCGGACTGATTCAATTCTCTATGAGTTGATGATTCATCGCCCTAGCCTCTCGAAGCCTGTGCAATTTTACGGCTCTCTTGCTTTTGTTACCGGTTAGTGGCTATGCCCGTGCGCCGGTAAGAATGCTAAAAAAATTTAGTCATTGCGCCTGATACTGATACTGCCAACAAGGCAAGTTCACTATGGCTGCTTGCGCCCTTTTGAGGCCTTTCCGAGGCCTCGTCAGTTTTCCTTGAAAGGGAATTTTGTGTCTTTTGAAAGTTTGAACCTACATCCTGCCATCCTGCGTGCCTTGACCGAGGCTGGCTACAACACCCCGACACCTATCCAGGCCCAGGCCATTCCTGAAGTCCTGGAGGGCCACGATCTCATGGCCTCCGCCCAGACCGGCACCGGCAAGACCGCCGCCTTCACCCTGCCGGCGCTCAACCTGCTCGCCACGCCGCATCCTGCCAAGAGCCGCGGCCCGCGCATCCTGGTATTGACCCCGACACGCGAACTGGCTGCACAGGTAAACGAGGCGGCCCGCAAGTACGGCAAGTTCCTGCGTGCCCGCACCGTCAGCATCGTCGGCGGCATGCCTTATCCATTGCAGAACAAGTTGCTGTCTCAGCCGATCGATATCCTGGTAGCCACGCCAGGCCGCCTGCTCGACCATATGGAGCGCGGCCGCATCGACATGTCCCGCCTGCAGATGCTGATCCTGGACGAAGCCGACCGCATGCTGGACATGGGCTTCATGCCGGATATCGAGCGCATTTCCTCCGCCTTGCCGGGCGAACGCCAGACATTGATGTTCTCCGCCACTTTCGAAGGCCAGATCGCCAATATCGCCAAGACTCTGCTCAAGGAGCCCAAGGTGATCCAGATCGCGGCACAAAAGGAAAAACATGCCAATATCGAGCAGAAGTTGCTGTTCGTGGACGACATGGCGCACAAGAACAAGCTGCTCGAGCATTTGCTGATCGCGCCTGAAGTGAACCAGGCCATCGTCTTCACCTCCACCAAGCGCCATGCCGACCTGCTGGCAGAAGACCTGTACGCCGCCGGTCACAAATCCGCAGCCCTGCACGGCGACATGACCCAGGGCGCGCGCAACCGCACCCTGACCAAGCTGCGTCACGGCGACGTGCGCGTATTGGTGGCTACCGACGTCGCAGCCCGCGGCATCGACGTGCATGGCATCACCCACGTCATCAATTACGACCTGCCCAAGTTTGCCGAGGACTACGTGCACCGCATCGGCCGCACCGGACGTGCAGGCAATACCGGCGTGGCGCTCTCCTTCGCCTCGCATATGGATAGGCACCAATTGCGCAAAATCGAGCAATATACCGGCCAACGCCTGGAAATTTCCGTGATCGAAGGCCTGGAGCCCAAGCGGCCTGCCCCGCGCATGGACCGCAACGACAAGCCCCGCAGCGGCCGCCCCGGCCAGCGTCCAGGCGGCAATGGCGGCGGCTACAAGTCGCGCGGCCAAGGTTTTGGCAACCGCGACGGCAACCGTTCGGAAGGCCGCACCTTCGGCGACCGGGCAGCCAGTGGCCGCCCTGACGCCAACCGCGGACCAGCCAAGCGTCACGATGGCGACCGTCCGGCACGCCGCCCGCGCAGCTTTGCCTAATCGCTTTGTATAGTTAACTTGTGAACACTCAACCTGAAGACAACGTGAATACAGACACTACCAGCTTTGCATCACTCAACCTGGCGCCCGAGTTACTGAAAGCACTGGATGAGTCGGGTTACACCACGCCGACTCCGATTCAGGCTCAGGCTATTCCCGTCGTGCTGGAAGGCAGCGACCTGATGGCCGGCGCGCAAACCGGCACTGGCAAAACGGCGGCTTTTACCCTGCCCTTGTTGCAGAAACTGCTGCCGCTCGCCAGTAGCAGCGCCTCACCTGCGCGGCACCCGGTACGCGCGCTGATCCTTGCCCCTACGCGGGAACTTGCGATCCAGGTCGAGGAAAGTGTCAAGACGTATGCCAAGCATACGCCGCTGCGTTCGCTGGTTGTCTTCGGCGGAGTGGATATCAAGACCCAGACGCCCTATCTCATGAAAGGGGTGGAAATCCTGGTGGCCACCCCGGGCCGCCTGCTTGACCATGTCGAACAACGCACGGTGCAACTGGGCCAGGTGCAGATGCTGGTGCTGGACGAAGCCGACCGCATGCTGGACATGGGCTTCATGCCCGACCTCAAGCGCATCCTCGCGCTGCTGCCGAAAAAACGGCAGAACCTCATGTTCTCAGCGACATTCTCGCCTGAAATCAAGAAGCTTTCCGAAGAGTTCCTGACCAAGCCGACGCTGATCGAAGTCGCCCGCAGCAACGCGACCTCCGAAAACGTCACGCAAAAAATCCTGCTGGTGGAAAGCGAGCACAAGCAGCACGTGCTGGCCGACTTGCTGCGCAAGGAGGCGATGCAGGTCATCGTCTTCACCAAGACCAAGCTCTCCGCGAGCCGCCTGGCACGCCATCTGGAGCGTGAGGGCATTGCCGCGGGTGCGATTCATGGCGACAAGAGCCAGCTTGAGCGTATCCAGGCGCTGGACGCCTTCAAGCAAGGCAAGATCACGGCACTGGTGGCGACCGACGTGGCCGCACGCGGCCTCGATATCGACCAGCTCCCCATGGTGATCAACTACGAACTGCCCAGCGCCGCCGAGGATTACGTACACCGCATCGGCCGCACCGGCCGCGCAGGCGCATCCGGCATCGCAATTTCCCTGGTGGCCAGCGAGGAGGAGAAATTCCTCAAGGAAATCGAGAAGCTCATCAAGCGCGAATTGCCGAAGGAACAGGCCACTGTTCTCCAGCCTTCACGCCGTGGCCAGGAAACCCAGCGGCAGAAGTCAGGCAGCGTTGCGCCGCGCCAGCGCCAAACAGCCCGCAATAAAGAAGATGAATGGTTCTTCAAGCCATATGAGCCTTCCACAGATGCACCGACGCCCAAGCCCATGCATTCCCGGGAAAAGTCGAAGAAGGAGATTCCCGCCCTGCTCGGCGGGTTGAATCGCAAGTAATAAAATAAGGCGCATCCAGCGCCTTTTTTATTACCTTCAGACAATCCTGCAAATCATCCTGGGCTAACCTTCGCGGTTGCGCATGAAGTCCGCCACGCCATAAAGCGCAGCCCCCATTTTCTCGATGATGGCCTCGTCCACGCCGGTATCGTGCATGGCCTTGACCATGCAATACATCCATTGGTCGCGGGCGGACTCATCAATCGGGAATGGCATATGCCGCATGCGCAGCCGGGGATGCCCGTAACGCTCCATGTAAAGCTGTGGCCCGCCGGTCCACCCGGTCAGGAACATGAACAGCTTCTCGCGCGCAGAGGCAAGGTCTGGCGTATGCATGGCGCGAATTCCCGCAGCGCGCGGGTCGGTATCCATGATGTCGTAAAAGCGCTCCACGATGGCGCGAATCTGCTCCGTCCCGCCCAGCGATTCGAACAGGGTAGCCTTGCTGCTCCCCGGCTCGCCTATCTTGTCCAGCATATCTCAAATTCCATCGTGCGTTCTGACCAGCCTTGCCGCCTTGCGTGCGCGTTCACGTGCTTCTTCCACATTGTCGGCCGTCGCCAACGCCACGCCCATGCGGCGGCGCTCGAATGACTCCGGCTTGCCGAACAGTCTTACATCGGCCTCCGGAACGGCCAACGCCTGCTCGACGCCCTCGAACACGAGTTGCCCGCTGTCCCGCCCGCCATAAATCACGGCACTGGCCCCGGGCCGGCTCAAGCTGACATTGACCGGCAAGCCCAGAATAGCGCGCGCATGCAGGTCGAACTCGCTGAAACGCTGGCTGCCCATCGTCACCATGCCGGTATCGTGCGGGCGCGGACTGACTTCGGAGAACCATACCTGGTCGCCCTTGATGAACAGCTCGACCCCAAACAAGCCCAGCCCTCCCAGACTTTCGGTCACCGCCCGTGCAATCTCCTGCGCACGCTTCAATGCCAATGCCGTCATGGGCTGCGGCTGCCAGCTCTCGATATAGTCGCCCTTTTCCTGCAAATGGCCGATAGGTTCGCAGAAGCTCGTCTCAACTTCGCCCCCTGCATTCAAGGCGCGTACGGACAGCAGGGTGATTTCATAGTCGAAATCGATCTGCCCTTCGACAATCACCTTACCCTGGTTCACCCGTCCGGCCGTGGCGGCATATTCCCAGGCGGCGGCAATCTGCTCGGGGGAAGTGATGCGGGATTGACCCTTGCCGGACGACGACATGGTGGGTTTGATGAAACAGGGATAACCGATGCCGCTTTCAATCGCTGCCCGCAACGACTGCTCGCTATCGGCAAACGCATAAGGCGAAGTCGGCAGCCTGAGCTCCTCCGCAGCAAGGCGGCGTATGCCTTCACGATTCATGGTGAGCTGCACGGCCTTGACGGTGGGAACCACGCGGGTCTGCCCGGCCAACTCGACCTCGGCCAATAACCGGGTGTTCAGCGCCTCGATCTCGGGCACGATCAGGTGGGGATTTTCCTTGTCGATCAACTCGCGCAAGGCAACGGGGTCCGTCATGTCGATGGCATAAGCGCGATGCGCGACCTGGTGGCCGGGTGCGTTCTGGTAACGATCAACTGCAACCACCTCGACCCCCAGCCTCTGCAAGGCGATGATCACCTCCTTGCCCAATTCCCCGCTGCCAAGCAGCATGACACGCGTGGCAACAGGACTGAGAGGGGTACCGATCTTCATGAACACTCCGGAATTGAATAGCATGGAAATGCCCGGAATGATACCACGAGCAGCGCATTGACGCCGTTCAGGCAAGCGCCAGACGATACCCTGCACGCTCAAATCTTGATGCCGTGACGCTCCATGCGGTAACGCATCGCCATGCGGGTGATGCCCAATTGGCGGGCGGCTTCCGACACATTGTTGTTGGATTGGCGCAGCGCGTTCTCGATCAGCACTTTTTCTGCGGATTCCAGGGTGACGCCACGCTCCGGGATCGCCATGGCCTGCTCGGCCTGTATGCTCCCCGGCAAGGCCAGGTCATGCGGCATGATCTGGCTTTCGCGGCTGAGCAACACGGCACGGCTCACCTGGTGCTTGAGCTCGCGCACGTTCCCGGGCCAGTGGTAATCGCGGATCATCTGGCTGGCGTCCACGGAGAACGGCCGCGGCTGCAACCCGTAGCGACGTTCGGTTTGAGCGGCAAAATGCTTGGCCAACAGCAGGATGTCATCCCCGCGTTCGCGCAACGGCGGCATGTTCATGGTCAATACGTTGAGGCGGTAGAACAAGTCGGAGCGGAAACGGCCCTCCAGCACCATTTGGTGCAGGTCGCGGTTGGTTGCGGCCACGAACCGCGCCAGCACGGGATGTTCCTTGGTCGAGCCAAGCCGGCGCACCATGCGCCTTTCCAGCACGTTAAGCAGTTTTGCCTGCAGGGCCAACGGCAACTCGCCGATCTCGTCTAGGAACAGGGTGCCATCCTCGGCGGCCTCGATCAGGCCGCAACGGGAGCCTTGCGCACTCGTGAAAGCGCCTTTTTCGTGGCCAAACAACTCGCTCTCGATCAACTCGGCAGGCAAGGAAGCGCAATCCACATGCACGAAAGGCCGGTCGCTGTTCGCACATGACAAGTGCAGCAACCGTGCGGCCACGTCCTTGCCCGTGCCGGTTTCCCCCTGGATCAATACGGTTGGCGGAATGGCATCGGAAAAAGCCACCAGCTGCGCAAAGCGCTCTATTTGCGCCTTCACGCTGCTCATGGCGGGGCTGTCGCCCAGAAGCTCGACGCCTTCGGTAGCATGCATGTTGCGCTGCCGCGAATAATCGAGATGATGTTTTAATTGGGTGGCAGCTTGCGCCTTTTCTATCGTCAGGAGCAGCTCATCAAGATCCACCGGCTTCTTGAGGTAATCGGTTGCCCCCAGCTTCATTGCATACACTGCATCCGCCACTTCGCCGTAGGCCGTCATGGAAATCACGGAAATGCCTTTGGCGACCAGCTCTGGCAATAAATCCAGGCCGTTGCCGTCGGGCAGGCGCATATCCAGCAATACCAGATCAGGCGCCATCTGCCGCACAAGCTCACGCCCCTCTTCAAGCGTGGCGGCATGCTCGCAGTCATATCCCGCCTGCTGTAGCCGCTTGGCCACAGCACGCGCAAAAATCACTTCATCCTCGACGAGCAGGACACGTACCTTGGGCCCAGATCGTCCGACCTGAAACTTCTGATCCTGCCCAGCTACCTGTTCCTGCATCGCGAGGTCACTCCTTAATACAACTTAGCTTAGTTGGAAGATACTAAATTCTTGGGACCACCAAACTCCCAGCGCACGCCTACCCAGCCTGCGCGTGGAGCACCAGGAGCCCGCAAGCTCGCCCGGTGATCTTCGCCGCCATCATAAGTGCCGTCAGCCAGGAAATAGGATTCCCCGATCATGCCGCCACTGCTGTATTCGCGATCGAAAATATTGATGGCCTTGGCAAACAATTGCCAGCCGTTGCCGAAGTTATAGCGGGTATCCAGATTAACGATGGTGTAGCCGCCCAGCTTCGCACCTTCTCCCTGGTCCTTGTTGTTTTCGTTGCCATGGGCATATTGATCGGAGAACATCAGGACATTGGTTCCTATGCTCCACTTCGGCGTAATGGCATATTCACCACGGAACTTCAGGCGGTGGGCAGGAATGGCAGCCAGGCGATCACCCTTGTTGACGTTGATGCTGCCACCAGAGGCGGTGGTATTCACCTCGTTGACCAACTCAAGATCGCTCTCATAGGTCGCCTTGATGTAGCTATAGCCCAGCATCCAGTTGAAACCGCCGTGATTGCCCATCAGGCTGGTGTCCAAGCCCATGCGTCGGGTTTTACCCACATTGTCGAAGTAGCCCCTGCCGTTAGTTCCAGGTACATAGATGAACTGGATATCGTCGTAGTTCTGCGCACGATACACACTGGCCGTCCAGCGCAAGTCCTCGGTCAAATTGCCACGTACTCCTGCTTCGTAGGTTTTCGCCACCACCTGTTTCAGAGGTGGATCACCCGCCATCGCATTAGGCAGCTTGCAAGACTCTTCAGGATTGGCGCACCCTAATTCGATAGCGGTCGGCGCGCGGCTGCCTTCGTTGTAGGAACCATAGAACGTCCAATCCTTGGTTGGCGTGAAATTCAGGCCGATTGCCGGATTGATGCGGTTGAAACTGTGATCGCCAGACAATGACTCATCGTTACTTGTATCAGGAATAAGATGATCTCGATTCTCCACCTTGGTATGGTTATAGCGAGCGGACATCGTCAAGTGCCAGAAGTCGTTGAGCGACAGGGTATCAGTTGCAAACAGGCTCCAGGTACGCGTGCGCCCTGTCAGTTCAACCTCGCCTTCATCGCCAAACAAACCAATGCCGTTTACGCCGCGGCTTGACGTCAAGTTTCCAAACTCTGTCGATTGGCTGAACCGTGTCTTGCTCTGATCAAAACCGAACCCAACGATGAATTGGTTTTTCTTTTGCAACCAATCCTGGTTGAAACTCAACTGAGTAGTAAAGCCATAACTGTCCTTACGTGCACGGCTACGATTAAGGGCGCCTGCACATGACTCCTCGGCATCTTCGGGGTTAGTCAAACTACTACAGTCCGCCATATAATCATTATCATCCACGTCATCGTTGCCATCCCCGTTCAAGGTACGGGTCCTGGACTGGCGATAATAGACGTTGCCGCTCAGCATCACTTCATCATTGAACCAATGCGAACCGGTCAGATTGAGGAAAGACAGGGTGTTGCGTGTCTGGTCCGGACGGGTGAGGATGGTGTCGCGACCCAGCGCGCGCATCATTTCCGACGGCACCAGTCCGTTGCCGATCATGTCGTTGTCGGCGCCGGTATAGCTTAGGTCCAGTTTGGTGGTTTCATTCTGCCAGCCCACCTTGGCGAACAATTGCCGCACATCAGTCGGGGAATGGTCGCGCCAGCCGTCCTCACGGAATGAATTGGCCGTGATGAAGAAATCAACCGAGCCGTCCTCGGAAACACCGCCATACTCGACAGATCCAGTCTTGCGGCCCCATGAGCCAACGCTGGCCTCCAGGGCAGCACCCTGGTTGTCGCGGCCGCTCTTGGTTTGCAAGGACAAGGCCCCGCCCAGGGTATTCAAGCCGAACAGCGGATTGGACCCAGGGATCAAGGACATATTGGCAAGCGCATTGACCGGGATCAGGTCCCAGCTCACGACATCGCCAAACGGTTCGTTGACGCGCACGCCGTCCACGTATACGGACAAGCCCTGCGGCGTACCCAGCAATGGGGATGCGGAATAGCCGCGGAAACTGATATCCGGCTGGAAAGGATTATTCTGCGTATCGTTGACATTGACCGCAGGCACATTGTTTTGCAGGTAGTCTGCAATCGTGACGCTGCGCTGCTTTTGCATTTGAGGGCCGGTGATGAGCTGGATGCCTGCAGGCACTTGCGCCAATGGCAGACCGAGCGAAGGCAGCGGCGTCGTGCCCACCACGTTGACCTTATCCGTAGTGATAGGCGTTGCATCTGCTGCATATGCCTGGAAGCTGATACAGGCATTGGCAACCAGCACTGCAACCGTGCTCAACCTCAGATTCTCTCTCTTTAACATACAATCCTTCCATAGTTGTTGTGATCGCCGGTTTATATTTATGATCCGGCATCTCCATCTATCAAGTTTCATGCCGGATTTCAGGCAGGCGGTAAGTGATTGTATTCATGGATTTCTGTGAAAGAGAATATCAGAACTTCGTTTGAATCGGTTATAAACAACCAATTATGGTGGTTGCATATAGCCAAATTGGCTGTATACAACCACCCCATTCATATACTTTGCAATATAGCGCGCGGAGATTGGTTGAGGAAGCGCCGCATGCCCAACCATGCGGCGGCAGGCACCAGCAAAGCAGCCAGCACCATGACGCCCAAGGCACCCCGCAAGTTGAACTGGTAAGGAATATTGAACACCTGGCTGCTGAGGTAATACGCCATGATGGCAGCCGCCAGCGTGGCAACCAGCGCCGCAAGGATGCCGATGACGGCAAACTCGGTCCAGAGCGCCTGCAATACCTGGCGCCTGGAAGCGCCCAGCACGCGTAACAGCGTTGCCTCCTTGACGCGCTCTTCGCGAGTGGCCACCAGGGCAGCATAAAGCACCGCCAGCCCGGTCAACAAACTGAAGGCAAACACATATTCAAGCGCGTGGCTCATCTTGTTCATGATCTCGCGCACCTGGTCAAGCAAGGCTGCGACATCAATCACCGTCAGATTGGGAAACTCGCGTACCAGCTGATTGAGCAACTGTTCTTGGCCGCCTGGCAGGTGGAAACTGGTGATATAGCTGGAAGGATAATTATCCAGCACGCCTGGCGGCGTCACGGCAAAGAAATTGGCACGCATGGTATCCCACTCCACCTTGCGCAGGCTAGTGATTTCCAGTTCCAGCCGCGTCCCGGCGACATCATAGGTCAAACGATCGCCCAGCTTGAGGTGCAGGTCGTTTGCGATCCCCTGCTCCAGCGACAGCATGGGCTTGCCGTGCTCCGACGGTTGCCACCAATGTCCCTCAAGCAGCTGGTTATCCTGCTGCATGTCAGCTGCCCAGGAAAGGTTGAATTCGCGTTCCGCCAGCCGCCGCGCCCTGTCATCCTGGTAATCCTCCACGTTCAGCGGCTTGCCGTTGATCTCCAGTAAGCGTCCGCGCACCATGGGGAATATCTCGACATGATGAAGGCCGCTGCGGTCGAAGAACTGCTTGATCGGCCTAATCTGCTCTGGCTGGATATTGATGATGAACCGGTTCGGCGCATCCTCCGGCAACGTCTGCTGCCAGCTCGACAGCAGGTCGCTCCGGACGATGGCCAGCAGAATCAGCGCCGTCAGCCCAAGGCTGAACCCCAGCACCTGGGCTACCGCCAGGCCCGGCCTGCGCTTCAAGGCTGCCAGGCCCAGCAGCCAGGAACCGGTCGCGTTCTGCGGCAAGCGTGCGAGCAGACGCACGCCGAGCCAGGCCAGCAAGGCGACTGCCAATAACAGGCCTGCCAATGCCAGCAGCACGATGGCCCCCAGCTTTGCGTCGCCCGCCTGCCACAAGATCAACCCAGCCAATACCAGCAGGGCCGGGACGAAATGCAGCCAATGCGCCTGATATTGCTCGCCCAGGTCGCGCCGAAGGATGCGCAAGGCAGGCACGTCGCGCAAGCGCGCAAGATGCGGCCAGACCACGGCCAGCATGGCGGCAAAACCCGCCGCCAGGCCAGACACGGCAGGCATGATGCCAGGCGCCGGCAGCGTTTCCAGCAGCAACCTGTCCGCCAGCACCGCCAGGCCGGCCTGCGCGGCAAAGCCGAGCAATACCCCAAAGCCGCTGCCGAAAGCGGCGATCAGCAGGGTCTGGCTCATGAGGATACGGAAAATGAAACGCCGCGAAGCGCCGAAGCAACGCATGAGGGCGTAGCTATCCAGGCTTTTCTGCACATAGGGCTGGCTGGCAAGGAACATCGCCACCATGGCCAGGATCACGCTCACCATGGCAGACAGACCGAGGAACTGCTGTGCCTTTTCCAGGGCGTTGCGCATCTCTGGCCGGGCATCGGTGACCTTCTGCAATTGCTCTCCGCGCTCCAGTTCAGGTTTGAGCCAGGCAGCGAAATCATCGATCTCGGCAGCCTCCCCGGCCAGCAACAATTGGTACTTGACCCGGCTGCCGAACTGGATCAACCCGGTCGAGGCCAGGTCTGCCGCATTGAGCATCACGCGGGGAGCAATGCTGAACATGTCCCCGCCACGCGACGGCTCGCGTTGCAGGATGGCGGAAACCTGCATATTGCGCTCGCCCACTTCCAGGCTGTCGCCCACGTTCACGCCCAGCCTGGAAGCCAGGCGCGGCTCTATCCAGACCGTACCCGGCGCCGGTATCCCAGTTGCGGCTTGTCCGCCCGTCAGCATCAAGGCCGGCTCAACCCGACGCTGCAATACCGTCAATTCGCCGCGCAAGGGGAAGCCCTCCCCCACCGCCTTGATCTCGGCTAGCTGACTATCATCACCATGCAGCACCATGCTGGGAAATTCGGTGGCATGCGTCGATTGCAAGCCGCGCTGCCTGGCTTCATCGATATAGCGATCCGGGATGGCATGGTCCGCGGCGACCAATATGTCGCCGCCCAGCAGCATGCCGCCCTGCCGCACCAGGGCGGACTCGATACGGTCGGTAAAGAAGCCGACCGAGGTCGTGGCAGCCACGGCCAGTACGAGGGCGAAGACCAGCACGCGCACCTCGCCAGCCGCCCACTGGCTGCGCAACTGGCGCCAGGCAATCAGGAAGGCCATCATGCGTCACTCTCTTCGTGCAATTGGCCATCATGCAGGCGCAGCCTGCGCTGGCAGCGCGATGCCAGCTGCATATCATGCGTCACGAGGATCAAGGTCGTGCCGGATTCGGCATTCAGGCCGAACAGCAATTCAATAATGCGCTCGCCGGTATGCTCGTCCAGGTTACCCGTCGGCTCGTCTGCAAACAGGATGGCGGGTTGCGGCGCAAAAGCCCGTGCTATCGCAACACGCTGTTGCTCGCCGCCGGACATCTGGCGCGGGTAGTGCGAGAGACGGTGTCCAAGCCCGACTCGCTCGAGCGCGGCGCTGGACTTTTCCCTGGCATCCTTGCGGCCGGCCAGCTGCAAGGGCAGCATGACGTTTTCCAAAGCCGTGAGCGATGGCAGCAACTGGAACGACTGGAATACGAACCCCATGCTCTTGCCGCGTATGGCAGCCCGCCCGTCTTCGTCCAGGTGGCTGATCTCGGTGCCGTTGACCAGCACTTTTCCGCCGCTGGGACTGTCCAAGCCTGCAAGCAGGCTCAGCAATGTAGACTTGCCCGAGCCCGAGCTGCCGATAATGGCGACTTTCTCCCCGGCTGCCACCTGGAACGAGAGCGACTGCAAAATATCGAGCCTGCCCGCCCCGTTTTCTATATATTTGTCGAGATTAACCGCTTCAACTGCCAAAGGTGTTTGCATCAATGATGTTCCGTTTCATATTGTTATTCAGTCTTGCCTGCGCCATGGTGGCCAACACCGCGCATGCCGCCACCATCCTGGTCTATGGCGACAGCCTTTCCGCAGCTTACGGCATTCCGCGCGAGCAAGGCTGGGTAGCCCTGCTGGAAAATCGCCTCAAGCAGCAATACCCCGGCTACAAGGTCGTCAACGCCAGCATCAGCGGGGAAACCACCAGCGGCGGGGTTAGTCGTATTGCGGCAACACTCGCTCAGCACAAGCCAGGTATCGTTATCCTGGAGCTAGGCGCCAATGACGGCCTGCGCGGCCTGCCTGTCGCCCAGATGCGCAACAACCTTGCCGGCATGATCAAGTCCGGCCAGGAAGCCAAGGCGCAAGTGCTGCTGGTAGGCATGATGATTCCACCGAACTATGGCCCTAAATACACGCGAGAGTTCACTGCCAGCTATGCAGCGCTGGCAAAAGAATTCAAGCTGCCCTTGGTCGAGTTCCTGCTGGAGGGCGTCGCCGGCAAGGTCGAGTTCACACAGCAGGATGGGCTGCACCCCAAAGCCAATGCCCAGGAAGCCATCCTGGAAAACGTCTGGAAGCAGCTGGAGCCGCTGCTCAAGTCCGGCAAGCCGGCCTAGCACAGCCGCGCTGCTTCTCCTTATGCGTCAGTATGGCGAACCCGGCTGCAGGGGCTGCCAATCCAGCATCATGCCCTGCTCGCCAGGCCTTGCCTGCCAACCTTCTGTAACCCCGATCCCCGGCACCAACACCAACTCGTCATCAAGGTAAACCAACGGCAGGCGTTCGCGCAGCCATGGCGCGATATTGGCTTCCTGGTAGAGTTGCTTGAGCGTACGGGTCGGGCGCTTGGCATCAGGCTTGAAACGCTCTCCACCATTGCGGTAGCGTATGCCGAGCTTGCGTCCCTGCAATCGTGACATGGCCAAGCCGTTCGCAACATCATACCGGGCCAGCAATTGACCGTTCGCGGGCAAAAGCAGGCTATTTTCACCCTGCCACTGCAAACCGGCCCGATCTGGAATAGGCGGCTCCACGCTCAGGCTGGCCCAGCCGCGGTAACGCCGCAGGTAATTCGCTTCATGCACCCGGACTTTGATGATAGCCTCGTCACCGGCATGTTGCAGCTGCTGCAACATCTCCTGCAACCGTGGCAATCCCGGCATCGGCAAGCCATATGAGGCCAGCCACCAACGCAGCAGGTTGCGCGCGCGCTGGCCGGACAACATGCCCAGACTCTCGACATTGACCTTGCCATCCGCGATCACGGTCGCAGCATCCAGCGCTGCAAGCTCATCCAGTAAAGCCATCGCCTCAGCCATATGCATGGCTGAGCGGGCTAACGTGCTTTTCGCAGCAGGATAACGCTGTTCTAAAACTGGAAAAACTGCATGGCGCAAGAAATTCCTGTCATAACGCATATCCAGGTTGCTTTCGTCTTCCACCCATTGCAAGCCGGCTTGCCTGGCATACGCTTCGAGCTCGGTACGGGAAACATCGATCAAGGGGCGCAGCAGCCTGCGGGACGGGTCGTGCATCGCCATGCCTGCCAGCCCCTTGGCGCCGGCCCCGCGCAGCAACTGCAGCAGCAAGGTCTCGGCCTGGTCATCCTGATGGTGCGCCAACAACACATAATCAGCGTGGTGGGCCAGCAAGGCAGCATACCGTGCCCGCCTGGCGCTCGCCTCTATGCCCATGCCAGACTGCTGTTCGACATGCACATGCGCACAATGGAATGGCACTTCCAGCCTGAGGCACTCTGCCGCACAGAACTCGGCCCACTGGTCCGCATTCGGGCTCAGGCCATGATGCACGTGCATGGCTTCCAGTACGAAATCATGATTTGCCCTGGCTTGCACAAGCAACTGCAGCAACACGCGCGAATCCAGCCCGCCGCTGAATGCGAGCAGCAAATGCTGTCCTGGCCTGGTATGGGATGAAATAAAACTACCCATCCGGCGCATCAGCTCGGATACGCAAGTGGATGAGGTGGCAGGATCGCGGGAACGGGGAGGTTTTCCCTCATTCCCGGATAAGGGCTTACTTGACAGGGACTTCCTTGAACTTGCCATAGCTCATGAGGCGCTCATGGCGCGCCTCCAGCAAGTTGTCTACCGACTTGACCTGCAAATGGGCCAGTTCGTCAGCCAGGGCGCGGCGCAGGTTCTGCATCATGTCTTCCGGCGCACGGTGCGCGCCACCCATGGGTTCGGGCACGATACGGTCAACCAGGCCCAGCGTCTTGAGGCGCGCTGCGGTAATGCCTAGCGTCTCTGCGGCTTCCGATGCCTTGTCGGCGCTTTTCCATAGAATGGAGGCGCAGCCTTCGGGCGAAATGACGGAATAAGTGGAGTATTGCAGCATCATCAGGTGGTCGACCACGCCCAGCGCCAATGCGCCTCCCGAGCCGCCTTCGCCGATGATCACCCCGATAATCGGCACAGTGAGCTCCGCCATCACATAAAGGTTGCGCGCGATCGCCTCGGACTGGCCACGCTCCTCGGCACCGATGCCGGGATAAGCGCCTGGCGTATCGATCAGGGTGATAATCGGCAGCCTGAACTTCTCGGCCAGGCGGTAAAGGCGCAAAGCCTTGCGATAGCCTTCAGGACGCGGCATGCCGAAATTGCGGTACTGGCGCTCCTTCACGTCGCGGCCCTTCTGGTGGCCGATCACCATCACCGGCTGCCCCTCGAAACGGGCGATGCCGCCCACGATGGCGGGATCATCCGCAAAAGCGCGGTCGCCATGCAGCTCTTCAAAATCGGTAAAGATGCCGCGGATGTAATCTAGGGTGTAAGGCCGCTGCGGATGGCGCGCCACTTGGGAAATCTGCCAGGCGGTGAGCTTGGCGTAGATATCCTTTGTCAGGGTCTTGTTCTTTTGTTGCAGGCGCTCGATCTCTTCCGAGATATCCAATGCGGAATCATCCTGCACATAGCGCAGCTCTTCGATCTTGGCTTCCAGTTCGGCAATCGGCTGCTCGAACTCGAGGAAGCTGGTTTTCACGTTGTTGGTTTTGGCGTTCATAGGGCGTCAATTATAAAGTATTTTCACGTTTTCATCGCTGAGCCAACCCTTCAGCCCATACAATAATTCATCCTGCAGTTCCACACGCCAGTTATCGCCAAGCATGAGCTCCACTTGCGCATCCTTGTTATGGTAGGCCACCTTCACGGCGCAGCCACGCCCGGCTTCAGGAGCGCCGGCCTTGCAATAAGGGGCGAGCAATGTCTTGAGCTTGTCTGCGTCGGACTGGCCATTGCAGCTCAGCTTGAGCAGGTTGGCATAGGCATTGCGCGCGCCAGCAATATCTGTCAGGCGGCGCGCATTGACGCGCAAGCCGCCTGAGAAGTCGTCATGGCTGACCCGCCCTTCCACCACCAGCAGTTGGTCTTCCTTGAGCAAGGCCGCATTCTCGTTGAGCAGCTCCCCGCTCACGACAATGTCCACGCGTCCCGCCATGTCGTCCAGCGTGACGATCGCCATCTTGCCGCGGCCTGTCATGCGCACGCGCACGCCCATCACGATGCCGGCCAGCAGCTGCGGCTGGTCGCTGGGCTTGAGGCTGGCGAGGTTGTTGCGCACGAAGGTCGCGACTTCCTTCTGGTAATCCGCATAAGGGTGGCCGCTGAAATAAAAACCCAGCGCGGCCTTTTCTTCCTGCAGGCGTTGCTTTTCCGACCATGGCGGCGTTTCGGGCAGTACATGCACGGCGCTATCGATCACCGAGCCGAACAGGCTGTCCTGTCCGCTGGCCGCCCCGCTCTGCTCCGCGGCGCTGATCGCCAGGCTGACGCCAGCCAGCAATGCCGCCCGGTTGGGTTCGAGCTTGTCGAACGCCCCGGCGCGGATCAGCGACTCGATCACGCGGCGGTTGACCTTGCGCAAGTCCAGGCGACTGCAGAAATCGAACAGGTCCTTGAAGTCGCCACCTTCCTTGCGGGCGGCGAGGATCAGCTCGATCGCGGCCCAGCCGGTGCCCTTGATCGCACCCAGGCCGTAAATGATCTGCTTGGCATTGATCGGCTTGAAGCGGTATTCGCTGGCATTGATGTCCGGAGGCAGCACCTCCAGCCCATTGACGATGCAATCGTCATAGAAGAGGTGGACGTTGTCCGTATTGTTCATGTCCGCCGACATGGTCGCAGCCAGGAAAGCCGCGGGATAATGCGCCTTGAGATAGGCCGTATGGTAGGCCACCAGTGCATAGGCTGCGGCGTGCGACTTGTTGAAGCCGTAGCTCGCGAACTTCTCCATCAGGTCGAACAGTTCGCCGGCCTGCTTCTCGGGCGTGCCGTTCTTGACCGCCCCTTCGATGAAGATGCTGCGCTGCTGCGCCATTTCCTCGGGCTTTTTCTTGCCCATGGCGCGGCGCAGCAGGTCGGCGCCGCCCAGGCTGTAGCCCGCCACCACCTGGGCGATCTGCATCACCTGCTCCTGATACACCATGATGCCGTAGGTTTCTTTCAGGATAGATTCGGTCGCCGGGTGCGGGTATTCCACGCGCTGCAAGCCATGCTTGCGGCGGCAGAAATCAGGGATCAGGTCCATCGGACCGGGACGGTACAGCGCCACCAGCGCGATGATGTCCTCGAATACGTCCGGCTTGGCCTGCTTCAGCATATCCTTCATGCCGCGCGATTCCAGCTGGAACACGGCCGTGGTATTGGCAGCCTTGAGCAGCTGGTAGCTGGCCTTGTCGTCTATGGGCAGCGTCTCGAAATGCAACGGCTCCAGGCCCTTTTCCGCACGCTGCTGGTTGGCGCTTTCCAGCGCCATGTCCAGAATGGTGAGCGTACGCAGGCCCAGGAAGTCGAACTTGACCAGGCCCACGGCCTCGACATCGTCCTTGTCGTACTGGCTGACTACGCTCTCGCCGCCTGCCTGGCAATAGATCGGAGAAAAATCGGAAATCTTGCCCGGGGAAATCAATACGCCGCCCGCGTGCATGCCGATATTGCGGGTCAGGCCCTCCAGCCTCAGCGCAAGTTCGAGCAGCTCGGCAACCTCTTCCTCCTGCTCTCGGCGCTCCTTGAGCTGCGGTTCCTTCTCTAACGCGTCGCTGAGGCTGATGCCCAGCTCGTTCGGGATCAGCTTGGCCACGCTATCGACGAAGTTGAACGGCAGATCCAGCACCCGGCCTACGTCCCGGATCACGGCCTTGGCGGCCATGGTCCCGAAGGTGGCGATTTGGGAGACCGAGTCCAGGCCGTACTTGCGCTTGACGTAATCGATGACGCGGTCGCGGCCTTCCTGGCAGAAGTCGATGTCGAAGTCGGGCATGGAAACCCGTTCGGGGTTGAGGAAGCGCTCGAACAGCAATGCGTAGCGCATCGGGTCGAGATCGGTAATCCCCAGGCTATAGGCGACCAGCGATCCGGCGCCGGAACCCCGGCCCGGCCCGACCGGAACGCCGTTGTTCTTGGCCCAGTTGATGAAGTCCGCCACGATGAGGAAATAACCCGGGAAACCCATCTGGATGATGATGTTGGTCTCGAATTCGAGGCGCGCCTCATATTCCGGGCGCTTTGCTTCACGCCTAGCCTCATCGGGATACAGCACCTTGAGCCGCTCCTCCAGGCCGGCCTTGGCCTGGGCGACCAGGTACTCATCCAGGCTCTCGCCATTGGGTGTCGGGAATTGAGGCAGGTAATTCTTGCCCAGCGTCAGGGTCAGGTTGCAACGCTTGGCGATCTCGACGCTGTTGGCAAGCGCCTCGGGGATGTCGGAGAACAATTCCGCCATCTGCGCCTGGGACTTGAAATACTGCTCAGGGGTAAACAGCTTGGGGCGGCGGTTATCCGCAAGCACATAGCCTTCGGCAATGCAGACGCGCGCTTCGTGCGCCTTGAAGTCGTCCGGCGTCATGAATTGTACGGGATGGGTCGCCACCACCGGCAACTCCAATTCGCTGGCGATCGCGAGCGCACTGGCGATATAGGTTTCCTGCTGGGCATGGCCTGCCCGCTGCAGCTCGATATAGAACCGCTGCGGGAACAGCGCCGCCCATTGCCCGGCAAGCGCCTGGGCCTGGGCGTAGTTGCCCTGCAGCAGTGCCTGCCCTATGTCGCCGCCCATGGCGCCGGACAACAGGATCAGGCCCTCGGTGCCGTTTTCGTGCAGCCATTCGCGCTTGACCTCGGCGCGGCCGCGATACTGGTTTTGCAGAAAGGCTCGGCTTAGCAGTTCGCACAGGCGCAGGTAGCCTGCATGCGTCTGGCACAGCAACAGCGCTCGGTGGGGCTGATCGCGCTTGGAATCATTCTCCAGCCAGATATCGGCGCCGATCAGCGGCTTGACGCCTTTGCCGCGGGCGGATTTATAGAATTTGACCGCACCGAACAGGCTGCTGAGGTCGGTCAAGGCCAATGCGGGCATCTGGTCAGCCACCGCCTGCTTGACGTAATCGCCAATGCGCACGGTGCCATCGACCACGGAATACTCGCTATGGCAACGCAGATGGATGAATGAGGGATTCGACATACTGCCCTGATTTTACCTGATTCAGGCGGCCTTGCTATCAGGAGATTGCATCTGGGCCTCCCGGCCGGACCAATATCAGGCCAGCAACTGGCGCAACGCGGCAGCCAGCTCGTCTTCCTGTACCGGCTTGCCGAAGAAAGCATCCACGCCCAGGCTTTTTGCCAGGGCCCGGTGCTTTTCCGCCATGCGCGAGCTCACGATCACCAGCGGGATATGGCGCGTGCGTTCGTCGTCGCGCACATTGCGGGCAAGCTCGAAACCATCCATGCGCGGCATCTCGATGTCGGTAAGGATCACGGCCGGCAAGGACTGCTGCATGGCCTGGATGGCTTCCATGCCGTCCTTGGCCGTGACGACCTCGTACCCCTCGCGCTCGAGGAAGCGCCCCAGCACCTTGCGCATGGTGAGGGAGTCGTCCACCAGCAATGCCACCGGCTTGCTTGACGCCAACGGGGTGTCCACTGTCACGGCGATGTTGAGGCTGCCTGCCGACAAGGCCTCGCGGTTGGCAAGCTGCAATGGGTTGACGATCAGCACGATACCGCCATCGCCCAGCACGGTGGCCCCAATCAAGCCGGGCACGCGGGCAAGTTGCGGGCCGATCTGCTTCATCACCACTTCCTGGTTGCCGACAATATCGTCCACATGCAGTGCCACACGGTACTGGCCGCTACGCAGCAGCATGACCGGCGTATAGCGCTGGCTTTCCGCCGTTGCCTGGGCATCGCCGCACAACCTGCCGAGGAAGTAGATCGGGTAATCATGGCCGGCCCAGCTCAACTTGCCATCCGCGTACGTCGCCGTCAGTACGTCCGGCTTCAGCTTCACCACCTGCTCCACCATCACCGCCGGCAATGCGAACTGGCGATTGCCGTACCTGACCAAGACCGCCTGCGACACGGAAAGGGTCACGGGCAGGAAGATGCTGAATATGGTTCCCGTGCCCTGGGTGCTGTTGACGTCGATACGACCGCCCAACGCCGTGATGTCGCTGCGCACGGCGTCCAACCCCACTCCCCGGCCCGATATCTGCGACACGGTGCGCGCCGTGGTGAAGCCCGGCTCGAAAATCAATGCCAGCAAAGCCTGGTCGCTCACCTCCTGGTCGCGTTGCAGCAGGTGCTGCGCCAATGCCCGTTCCCGCACCCGCCCCAGGTCGACGCCTGCGCCGTCATCGCTGACCGTGAGCATGATTTCATCGTTTTCCTGGCGCACCTTGAGCGTGATAATGCCCGCCGCGGGCTTGCCATGCTTGCGCCGCACGTCGGGCGACTCTATGCCGTGCGCCACCGCATTGCGCAGGATATGCTCCACCGCCGCGCCCATGCGGTCCAGCACGCTGCGGTCGATCTCGGTGTCAGCGCCGTCGAGCGCGAGCTCGACCCGCTTATCGAGCTCGCGCGCCGTCTGGCGCACGATGCGGTGCAGCCGCTCCGTCACCAGCGAGAACGGCACCCGGCGCACGTTCATGAGGCCATATTGCAGGTCGCGGCTCATGCGCCCCTGCTGCTGCAACGCAGCCTCGGTCTCATCGAGGTTGCGCAACAGGCCCTGCTGGATGGTGGAAACGTCGTTGACGCTTTCCGCCATCATGCGCGTCAGCTCCTGCAAGCGCGTAAAGCGGTCGAATTCCAGCGGATCGAATGTTTCGTTCGACTCCTGCAGCAATGTCATGCGCGACTGCAACTGGCTTTCCGCCTCGATTTCCAGTTCGCGCAAGTAGCTGCGAAGACGCTGCACGCTTTCGGTCAGGTCGAGCGAGGACTGCTTGAACGCCTGCATTTCGCGCTCCAGGCGCGAGCGCGCGATGCTGACTTCTCCCGCCTCGTTGATCAGCCGGTCCAGCGCCTCGGCGCGCAGCCGCAGGTATTGAACGCGGCGTTCCCGCCCAGCGCGCTGGATCGCCGACTGGCGGCCCGTGGCCAGCGTGGTCTGCCCGCCCAGTACCTCTTCCAGCAAGGCGCCGATATGGTCCAGCCCTGCAAACATCTCGGCGAAATCCTCGGCCTGCGGCACCTGCTTCAAGGCGCGCATGACAAGGTCTTCCATGCCATGCACCGCGTCGCCCAGGCTGCCTTGCCCTGCCATGCGCGCGCTGCCCTTGAGGGTATGCAAGGCACGTTGCAGCATGTCCGGATGCTCAGCCTCATACGGGGCCGCATGCCAGGCGCGCAGTTCGCTGCCGATCATGGGCATGAGGTCGCTGGCCTCCTCGACGAACAAGGCAAACAGCTCTTGGTCCACCGCCTGTTGTGAGGCAGGAAGGTCGGCAGTCGGAGCTTCGGAGGTATCTTGGTCGCGAACGGATTCAGCAGGTGCGGCCTCTTCGGTTTCCGTAGAGGGCTCCTGCGTCTGGGACTGCTCCATCAGGCCGCTCACCTTGGCCTCGGCTTCCAGCAGGCTGGCCACGGCATCCTCGGTCTTGGCCAGGCGCGGGGCCAATGGCACGACATTGCTGCCGGTAGAGGCATCAATCACCGGTATCGCCGCCTCCGCCGCCGCTTTCTTGAGTGCGCGCAACAAGGCCGTGGCAGCGCGCGACTGTTTGCGCTCGCGGGCCTTGCCCAGCATTTTCTCCAAGGTAGAGACCGCATTCTGCAACAAAGCCGCGGTTTGCTCCGTCCAGTTGCCCTGGTGCGCGTCCAGCCAATGCTCCAGCGCACGCGCCAGGTCTGACAATGCGTTGAACCCGGTGGAACCGGCGTTGCTGGCCAGGGTATGGGCGGCCCTGCAGGTTTCCTTGTCCGGCGTGAGCACGGGCTCGCTGCGATGCAACACGACCTGCAGCCAGTCCTGCAATTGTTCCAGGTGCTGTCCTGCCTCTTGCAGGAACACTTCGAACAAGGCGCGGCTGATCTTGCGCGTGCCGCCGATCAGCACTTCCTCCGCTTGCTCCTTGGCCGCCAATCCAGACAGACTGGATTCCAGCTCGTCCGCACGCGCTTGCCAAAGCGCAGCCTCGACCGCCTGATGCGCCTTGTCGCGCAATGACGCGACCCAGCCGGCGAAAGCAGCCGTCGCATCCTCAATAAAGGCAATCATTGCGCTGGTTGGCGTGAGCTTGCGTTCGATCACGCGGTTGAGCAAGGTCTCGACGATGGCAGCCACATTGCCGAGATCGGCCAAGCCGACTGTCCGGCCGCTGCCCTTCAGGGTATGGAAGCCCCTGCGCACCTCGACCAAGGCTTGGTGATTGGTTGCATTGACGCGCAATGCCTGCAAATGCTGCGCGACATTCGCCAGCACATCCTCGGCCTCGGTCAGGTAGACATCCAGCAGCTCGTCGCCAGGCAATTCAGGCGTTGCGGTATGAGTCTCTGGGATTTCCGCCGCCTCGGCAGGCTGCGTCCCCGGTTCTGCATTCTGCACTGCCTTCAACCTTGCCAGCGCATCCTCGAGCGCAAACGCCCCGCCCACGGCATGAGGATATTGCTCGACCGTCATCCCGACCAGGCTCAGGCTGTCCGCCAGCGATTCAAACACCTCCTGCCCTGTAGCTATTCTCCCCTGCTGCAACCCGGCGATCACCTCCTGGGCGACCTGTGCCAGAGCCTTCACTTCGGGCATTTCCAGTATGTCCAGGGCGTTGGAGACTTGCTGCAAAGGCGTGCTTGCCTGAGACAACGGGGCGGCATCGCCCGGCTGGCGGAAATAGGCATCCAGCAGTTGCTCCACCTCTTGCAATGCCGCCGCCGTCTCGCGCGCCAATGCATGCTGCGCCGCCTGCTGCACCACAGGCGCAGGCGCCAAGGCAGGCAGTTCGCCATGCAATAGGGTTTGCAAGCGCTGCAGTTGCTTTTTCATTTCAAGCTCAGCCTGCTCGCCTTGCCGGCCGTAATGCTGCAGAGCATCCGACAACAAGGTCAAGGCAGAGGCGACTTCGACCAGGGCAATATCCTGCTGGGGATGATGGCCTTGCTGCAAGGCCAACACCTGGTCATGTACTGCAGCGAACAACTGCTTCACCGGTTCATTCGATAACGCCGGATAGGTATTGAGGATGCCCGCAAAGCGGGTCATGAACTCATTGAAGACGGCTTCGCCTTCATGCGCGCGCGCCCACAATTCCTTGAGCGCATCCAGGGCCACCTGGCATTGCCTGATATATTGCTGCTCTTCGAGGTCGGGCACGAAAGTCGCCTCGGCGGGGATCAACCCGTCCAGCTCGAACAACGCTTTCACTTGGACAATACGTTCGGTAGCGAGCTTGCTGATGGCGAGGAAATATAAAAGGTCCCGCAACAAGAGGCTGGCCGGGCGGTTCACGCCCTCGCCGGCAGAGCGCAACTCCTGGTCAAGACGGCGGCACAGCCGCTTGACGCCGGCATCCTGGCGATGGGTTTCCTCGGCCAGGGTCTCGGTGAATGCAGTCGCCACCCACCACAAGGTTTTCTGTACTGTCTGGGACTGCACAAGCTGCACGCGCTCCAGCGCGGCGGTCATGTCCTGTAGCGCCTCTGCATCGCCTTTCAGCCAGGAAAGCAAGGATTTCTGGAATTGGGCGCGTTGTTCCTTGAGGGCAGCCAGCAAGTCTTGCGGATCAAGCGCTTGGGTGGGGATGTCCTTGGGAAGGCGCAGGCTGGTATCCGGGAAGAACAGCTCCGAATCCTCAAGGGCTTCGCCATGCAGAGCCGCCAGTTTTTGCAAGAGCGGCGTCAAACGCAAGGGCTGGTCCGGCTCTCCATTCATGAGCTCCTGCAGGTATTGCTGCAAATGCAGGATGGCGTAGCGCAGCGTGTCCAGATACTCAGGCTCCAGGCTGAGCTCCGACTTGTCCAGCTTGGAAACGATGGTTTCGATTTCGTTGCAATAGCGCTTGCATCCTTCCAGGCCCACCATGTCGAAAGCGCCATTGACCTGATAAAGATGCGTCTTGGCAAAACGCAATGGCGACAGATCGGCGGGGTTGGCCCCGAGCGCGGCCAGTTGCGCCAACACCTGTTCCAGGGCCTGGTCTATTTCACCCTTGACCCAGCTCAGCGGGCCGATATCGAAATCTTCCACCAATTATGTCCTAGTTGAGCTTGAAGCCAGCCACCGAGGCCCGTAACTCCTCCGCCAGGCTGGTGAGCTGGCCGATGGAATTGGCCGTTTTCCTCGTGCCTTCCGAAGTTTGGGACGTAATGCTTTGAATCTGCTGCATATTCAAGCTCACGGTAGCAGCCGCCTTGGTTTGCGCCTCGGTTGCGTTGGAGATTTCCTCAATCAGGCGCGCGAGATTATTGGTCACATTCTCGATCTCGCCCAGGGCCTTGCCCGCAGCATCGGACAGACGGGCGCCTTCCACCACGCCCTCCGTGCTTTTCTCCATCGCCGCCACTGCGCCGTTGGTATCGGTCTGGATCGTCTTCACGATCGCGCTGATCTGCTTGGTCGCCTCGGAAGAGCGCTCGGCAAGGCGCTGCACTTCTTCCGCCACCACGGTGAAACCGCGGCCTGCCTCGCCAGCGGAGGCCGCCTGTATGGCGGCATTCAGGGCCAGGATATTGGTTTGCTCGGTAATGTCGGAAATGAGGTCGACGATTTCGCTAATTTCCTGCGAACTCTCGCCCAGGCGCTTGATACGTTTGGAAGTCTCCTGGATCTGGGTACGGATTTCGTTCATGCCGGCGATCGTGTTCTGCACGGCCCTCGTCCCCTGGTTGGTCGCGTCGAGCGAACGCCGGGCCACGTCCGAAGCCTCCTCCGCATTGCTTGAAACCTGCATGATGGACTGGGTCATGTGGTTGACCGCCTCGCCTGTTTCCGTGATCTGCTGCGACTGCAGCTCGGCCGCGTTGAGGAGCGCGGCCGAGGTTTCCTGCGCCTGGGCGGTCGCCTGGTTCACTTGCTCGGTCGCGCGGTTGATCTCGGTCACTAGGTCGCGCAGGCTGTCTATGGTGTAGTTGATGGAGTCGGCAATCGCGCCTGTGATGTTTTCCGCCACTTCGGCCTTCACCGTCAGGTCGCCATCCGCCAGGTCGCCCATCTCATCCAGCAAGTTGAGGATCGCTTCCTGGTTATTGAGGTTGGTCTGTTCGATTTCCTCAAACCGGCCGCGCGCGCCCACAACCTGCTGATAACCGATGCGCACGAGCAAGGCCAGTGCCAGCAGGCCAGCGACAACTGACAAGGCCAGCCACCATCCTGCCTTGCCTTGATCAAGGTAGGCTTGCCAGGTTTGGTGTGTGGCCTGCACGGCCAGGTCGCTCTGCGAGGCCAGCTGGGCCAATTCCCCTGGGGACAAAGCCTGCTCGCGCAGGTCGTTCCAAACCTGCTCCAGCCGCGTGAAGTTCTCGGCCACGTCACTGATTTGCAACAAGGCAGCCTCCTGCAATTCGCGCAAATCCGCCAAGCGGGCAAAAGCCTGGTCCAGCGTGGTGCGCAGACGGTCGCCGGCGGTAGCATCCCCTCCCGCGCTCAAGGCGGCATCCCGCGCCACTTGCTGCGCCGCCACCTTCAGGCTGGTGGCGATGTCGGCGAAGTGGTTGTTGCGGGCCACCTGCAACTGGTTGAACAGCAAACCGAGCAAGGCAAGCACCAGCGCCAATAGCAAGGCGCCCAGCATTGCCTTGCTGGTCTTGCCTACCTGCGGCAGGGCTGGGTCCTCGGCCCTCTTCCTGCCGAATAGGTTCTTGAATATTGCAAAACTCGCTGCCATAAATATCTCCCCTTTTCCGTCAGGCGGCTACCTGCAGAAATTCTTTTTTTTCGAGAATGAGGGCTATATCCAGCACCTCCCATTGATGATGCTGATCGTCTTCGTACCGGGCCGCCACATGGAATGGCACATCCGCCACCATGTTCAGCGGCTTGAAATCCTCCAGGTTGCGCAGCCCGGCCAGGCTGTCGATGAGAAAGCCGGCATTGATGTCGAAATCATCATGTACCAGCAGCAATCTGCTCTCGGCCGTGATGACTGATGGCTGATGGCTGACCCCGAGAAACCTTGCCAGATCGGTGACGGCATAGAGGTTGCCGCGAATATTGGACATGCCGAGAAACCAAGGCTGCACCAGTGGCACGGGCTGGATTTCCGGCACCGGCAACACCTCGCTGATATCCCGCAAGGCAACAAGGTAGCGCTGCCCTCCGGCATGGATGCCCAGCCTGGAACTGTCCTTTCCTGTGTCGGCGGTCACATGTTGGAGGCGCTCCAAGATGCTTTGCTGATAAGCCTGCAGATTGAGCCTGGATTTAGCCACCTCAATCGATCTCCATGATCTTCGATAGAAGCTCGTCCGCGTCCACAGGCTTGATGACACAGTCCTTGGCGCCCTGCCGCAAGGCCCACATGCGGTCGGTGGCCTGCTCCTTGCCGGTGCAGACGATGACGGGGATATGCGCGGTGGCGGGATTCTTGGATAAAGACCGCGTCGCCTGGAAACCGTTGAGGCGCGGCATGACCACGTCCATCAGCACCAGGTCGGGCATGGCCGCGCTCACCTTGTCCAGGCAATCCTGGCCGTCTTCTGCCGTACTCACCTCAAAGCCGGCTTTTTGCAGAAGCTCGCTCAAATACAGGCGGTCGGTCGCCGAGTCGTCCACTACGAGGATTTTCTTGATCGTCATTTATTTTTGTCCCGTCGCATTCACTCTTGTTCCATGGTCAGCTCGCCCGGACTGTGCCTGTATTGGCGCACGGCATCCAGCAGGGCATTCTGGGTAAAAGGCTTGGTCAGGTATTGATCGGAACCGGCCATGCGGCCGCGTGCGCGGTCGAACAGGCCGTCCTTGCTGGACAGCATGATAACGGGAATGGACTTGAAGCGCGCGTTGCGCTTGATCAGGGAGCAGGTCTGATAGCCGTCGAGGCGCGGCATCATGATGTCGACGAAAATCACGTCCGGCAAGTGGTTGGCGATCTTGGACAAAGCATCGAAGCCGTCCTCGGCCAGAAACACTTCGCACCCCGATTGCCGCAGGAAAATTTCGGCGCTCCTGCGTATGGTATGACTGTCATCAATGACCATCACCTTCACACCAGATAGATCAGTTTCCCCCACCCTTTATCCCCTGTATTGACAGGCTGCATTGAGCAGCAGGCTTAGAGCGGCTAGCAAAACTCCCCTGGGTCCGCCCTGTCTTGTAACGCTTTCGGCAAGACGCCTAGCCAGGATCGCTGCATTGAATTTTGTTAGCCGCCCTTAATCGGCGCTCATGAGAAAGCGCCCGGTTTTCGCACCATTCTATCTACAGACTTCGACGCCGTGCAATACCGGTGCCATAAAAAGCAGGTTGTCAATCCGCGAACAAAAAGGTTAAATAACCTGCCTATCAGGCACGATGACTTGGAACGTCATCTGCATAGTCGCACAAAACAACAATAACCAGAAGCGCCGCGCCAACCATAAGCGGCCGTATAGGGAACGGAGATCATGCTAGTCAGACAGGAAGCCCTCACGACGAAGATGAGCATCAAGGATTTGCCATCGTCTTCACCATTACCCAATGCCAATCTGGTATTGGTATTCGGCTCGGTCAGGCGTTTCAGCGATGGCAAGCTGCCGGCCCAGCTCAAGGAGCGCTACCCTGCCGCCCAGATCGTCGGCTGCACCACATCAGGTGAAATCGGCCCGCATGGCGTCAGCGACGACAGCCTGCAGATCACGGCCATCGCCTGGGACAAGACCATGCAGCGCGTCACCTACGCGCGCGCCAACAACATGCAGACATCGGCCGAGACGGCCATCAACCTCGCCAAGCAACTCAAATCGGACAGCCTGCGCACCGTCCTGGTTTTCTCCGACGGCCTGCACATCAACGGCTCGGAATTGCTGCAGGGTTTTCAGGGCGTGCTGGGCGACGTCCCGATCATAGGAGGCATGGCGGGCGACAATGCCGAGTTTTCCAAGACGCTGCAACTGCTCAACGACAGCGTTGAAGAAGGCATGGTCATCGCCATCGGCCTCTACGGCGACAAGCTGATCACCGCCAGCGGGGCGCTCGGCGGTTGGAAGCCTTACGGCCCGCCACGCAAGATCACTCGCTCGGAAAAAAATGTGGTGTACGAAATGGACGGCAAACCCGCACTGCCGCTCTACCGCATGTACATCGGCGAGCAGAATGCCAAGACCTTGCCCGGCTCAGGCATGCGCTTCCCCTTCGCAGTGATCGAGGAAGGCAAGCGCGAAGTGGAAAAAGTCCGTACCCTGCTTGCCATCGACCCCGCAAAAAACAGCCTTACCTTCGCAGGCAATGTGGAAGAAGGCGAAACGGTGCGCCTTTGCCAAACCACGCACGACCGGCTGGTGGAAGGTGCAGGCGGCGCTGCGAGGCTGGTGACAGGCAACCTGGATACCAGCCAGCCCGGCCTGGCCTTGTGCGTCAGCTGCGTCGGGCGCAAACTGGTCATGGCCGACCAGATCGCGGATGAAATCCAGGCGGTGCAGCAAACGCTGGGCAGCCAGACCGTGCTGACCGGCTTCTACTCTTACGGGGAATTCTGTCCGCGGCCCAACACCACGGACAATGTATTGCACAACCAGACCATGACCATAGGCTACTTGAGCGAAGCGTTATGATAGCCGAGCTCTAAATAACGAAGCTTCAACAATAGCAGCACCGATGGCTGGTCAATAACCGACACCACTCAACCAGATAGAAAAGGACTTGATTTATGGCAACCGTCACCCTCAAAGGCAACCCGGTACAGATCGGCGGCAACCTGCCGCAAAAAGGCGAAACCGCTCCTGATTTCCAATTGGCTGATGCGAAACGCAACCTGGTCGGCCTCGCCGAATTTTCCGGCAAGCGCAAGGTATTGAACATCTTCCCAAGCATCGACACCCCCACCTGCGCCACCTCGGTCCGCACCTTCAACAAGCAGGCAAGCGGGCTCGAGAATACCGTGGTGCTATGCATTTCGGCAGACCTGCCGTTTGCCCAAAGCCGCTTCTGCGGCGCCGAAGGCCTGGAAAATGTCGTCACGCTCTCCACCTTCCGCGATACCGCCAAGTTCTCCAAGGATTACGGCGTGCAAATCGCCGACAGCAGCCTGGCGGGCCTGACTGCGCGCGCAGTGGTGGTGCTCGATGAAAACAACAAGGTGCTGCACAGCGAGCTGGTATCCGAAATTGCCAACGAACCCAATTACGACGCCGCACTAGCCGCACTGTAACGACTTACGCAGCCGTGGCCAGCCCGCGGCTGCATTTCCCCCTTCATCATGCACCCTGGCAACACTGCCCGTTACCCCGCGCATGGGTTCCAAGTTTTCAGGCATGCGCTTTCGCCATCCTGGCTGCAACGCGCACGCGACGCCGCCTCATCCATCATCAGGCAATACCGCGCCAATGAGCCTTTGGCGCAACAGAACGGTGTCAGCCTGGGAGAATTCGCCCTGGCGAAACCCGAACGCAATCCCGGCATTGACGGCAACAAGCTGATCAATGAGCCCTTCATCATCGGCGATATGCTCGCGCTGGACAGGCGTTTTGTTTCATTGCTGTCGGAAGAGCCGCTTTGGTCGATCGCGGCGAACCTGCTGAACACAAAAGTCGACAAGGTCGTATTCCACTACGCCAACCTGACGCGCAAACCTGCAGGAACAGGCCCGGTCATCAGTTGGCACCGCGACAATGAAAACACCTTTTTCTGTCCGGAGGATGACAACTTTTTGCGCCTGCTGATTCCCTTGCAAGGCATGTCGCAGGAAAACGGCGGAACGGCAGTCGTTCCTGGCAGCCATCTGGACGACAGCATGGACAAGAACACACTGGATAAAGACGCTATTGCCCACCCGGATGTCGAGGCAGGCGATGTGCTGGCCATACACCCGCGCCTACTGCACGGCGGCACGCCCAACCGCAGCCACAGGGAGCGGGATGTCGTCATCGTGCAGTTCGGCATCGCAGGCGCAAGGTTGCGGTTTCAGGAAGCGCTGGAAATGGGCGCACTGTACGCCCGCGACACTTTTAGCGGGCTTTGAGTCAGTCCGTTGCCAGGCCGGCCGGCAAATCTCCCGGTTGGCGGTGCATCTGGTAGCCCATCCACAAACTGTTGGCGATCTTGCCTGCCATGAGCTCGGCCTGCGCCTGCATGGCCCGGTTGGGTTGAGCGGCAAGCGTTTGGCGGAACAAGGCCAGCCAATGCTCGAACAGCTCAGCGCTCAAGTCCGGCAAGGCAATATGCTTGGACATGGGCGTCCCGGAAAAACGCCGGCTTCCCAGCAAAATCGCACACCAGAAATCCCCCAGCTTCGCCAGGTGCGCATCCCAGTCGTTGATATGCCCGTTGAATATCGGTCCCAAGCGCTCGTCCTGGCGGATGTCGGCATAGAAAGCATGCACCAATGCCTTGATTTCATCTTCCGTACAGATCGGATCGCTGCCCATTGCCCTCTCCTTCGTCGCTCGATTAAGAAAACCGCTTTAAAATCAATTGTTTCATACAACAATTGACCATCAAAATACAATCGAGGCAAACTGCGTAAATCAGTAAGCTGGATTGAAGTGCTGGGTTTAAGAGCCCGTAGAGGCCCATCAAGTCTTGTGAGCCTCTACGGGGGGCATGCCTATGCCTGCAGGCACTTGCTCACCACCTCGAATACGTCATTCGAGAGGTTGGGAGTGTCCATGATGGCGCGCAGGGCTTCCTGCATCTGGGATTGCAGCACAGGCGTGTAGCGTTTCCATTCGCGGAAAGGCGTTACTTGGCGCGCGGCGATCTGCGGGTTGATCGCGTTCAATTCGATGACCGCGTCCCGGAGCAAGGCGTAGCCCTGCCCGCTGGGGTCGTGGAACTTCACCGGGTTGTTCACGGCAAACGCCGAATAGAGCGCCCTGACGCGGTTCGGATTGCGGATATTGAATTCGGGATGCTGGCGCAGCCGGGCAAAGTCCTCGAAAACGCTTTCCCGGTTGGCAATCGCCTGCAGGGAGAACCACTTGTCCACCACGAGCTGGTAGCCCTTGAAGCGCTCGTAGAAATCCGCAAACACCTCATCGCGCTCCGGCTTGTTGCTGTCCGCCAGGCTGGACAAGGCGGCCACACGGTCTGTCATATTGTCGGCCTGATCATAATGCGCCTTGCCGCGCGCGGCGCACCCGGTGCCATTGGTTACGGTCAGCAAATCCAGCAAGGCGTTGCGCAGCGCGCGGCGGCCCATCGCCGCCGGCGAAATGGAGAACTCTCCCGCGCCGCGGTGATGCTCGTACAGCGAGGCCAGCGTATCCTTATGCGCGCGCTTGATGGCATTGAGGATGGCGCTGCGCGCCTGGTCGATCGCGGCTGGGTCGACCACGTCCTGCGCCTGTGCGATGACCGCGATGGAGGGCAGCGACAAGGCGCGCGCCAACAAGGCCTTGTCTGTGTCCTCTCTCAAGCCTTGCTCCAGCAGGACGCCGAAATCGGCGATGAATTGCGCGATATCCGCTTCACTGTCGGCCATGACCCGCTGAATGGTGCGCAACGCAATGGTCTGGCCGGCCTCCCATTTATTGAAACCGTCCGTATCCTTGAGCTGCAACAGGCGCAGGTCGTCGTCGCTGAGGTCGGTGGACAATTTCACCGGCGCGGAAAAACCGCGCAGGATGGAAGGCACGGGACGCGACGTCACGTTGTCGAATGTGAAGCTTTGCTCGGATTCGGTCATTTCCAGTATCCGCGTGGCATGCGTCTCCTCGCCCGCTTCATTGAGCAACCCCACCGCGACCGGGATCAGCAACGGCTGCTTGGCACTCTGTCCTGGCGTGTCCGGCTGGGATTGCTTGAGGGTCAGCGTATATTGCCCGGCTTCCGGGTTGTAACGGCCGCTCGCCTGCAGGCTCGGCGTGCCAGCCTGCTTGTACCAGCGGAAAAACTGCGACATATCGCGCCCTGAGGCGTCCGCCATGCACTGGACGAAATCGTTGATGGTGACCGCGTGGCCATCGTAGCGCTGGAAATAGAGATCGGTGGCCTGTCGGTACTTCTCCTCGCCAAGCAGGGTATGCTGCATGCGGATCAGCTCCGACCCTTTTTCATAGATGGTCATGGTGTAGAAGTTGCTGATCTCGATGAATTGGTCGGGCTGCACGGAATGCGCCAGCGGGCTCGCATCCTCGGGAAACTGCAGCCTGCGCAATTGGTCGACGTCGTCGATGCGCTGAACCGCGCGCGAGTTCATGTCCGCGCTGAACTCCTGGTCGCGGAACACGGTCAGGCCTTCTTTCAATGACAGTTGGAACCAATCACGGCAAGTCACGCGGTTGCCGGTCCAGTTATGGAAATACTCGTGCGCGATCACCGCCTCGACGCTGATGAAGTCGGCATCGGTCGCGGTTTCCTGGTGCGCCAGCACCAGCTTGGTATTGAAGATGTTGAGCGAAGTATTTTCCATCGCCCCCATGTTGAAGTCGCTGACCGCCACGATGTTGAACAGGTCAAGCTCGTATTCGCGCCCGTACTTGTCCTCATCCCATTTCATGGCCTTCTTGAGCGATGCCATGGCATGGCCGCATTGCCCTTCATCCCCCTGGCGCACGTAAATATGCAGATCGACATTGCGACCGGACCTGGTCTGGAAGCTATCGGCGATACGCACGAGGTCGCCGGCCACCAGGGCGAATAAATAGCAAGGCTTGGGGAATGGGTCGTGCCATTCGGTAAAATGGCGGCCTTGCTCCAGATCGCCCGCAGCCACCAGGTTGCCGTTCGACAACAGCACGGGGTAATGCGCCTTATCCGCCTCGATGCGCACCGAGAAGATGCTCAGGACGTCGGGCCTGTCCTGGAAGTAGGTAATGCGTCGGAACCCTTCCGCCTCGCACTGCGTGCAGAAGGTGCCTTGGGACTTGTACAACCCTTCGAGCGCGGTATTGGTTTCTGGGTGTATCTCGGTCGTGATTGCAAGCGTGAATGTCTCGGCCGCATCCTCGATGACGAGCTTGTCGCCATCCAGCACATAGCCGTCGAACGGCGCCCCGTCCAACTCCACGGCCCGGACAATCTGATCTTGCCCGTTCAATACCAGTCGGTTCGAGGCCGCCGCCGGGTTCTTCACATAGGCGACTTCCGACCTGACAATGGTCTTGTCCTCGAACAATTCGAACTTGAGCGCGATGTGCGAGGTGAGGTAAGGCGCAGGCTTGTAGTCCTTGAGGTAGATGGTTTTTGGCGCGGCTTCGGTATCTGGGAACATGGATGGCGTTTCTTCCTGGCTGGATTTGGGGTTGGATGGACTCAATAGTAGCAAGAGATCCTGTCCGTGGCATGTCGTTCGTCGCCATGACGCAAGGACAGGCATTCGTCACCGACTGTCACTGCTCCTGGTATGCGGTGTATTTGGCGTTGCTGCCGCGCGCCTTGTCGGCGGGATATTTCTTCGCGTTGAGGTCTATCTTGGCATTGGCTGCCGCAATCAGGTCGATGCCGCACACCTCGGCAATACGCAGCAGGTAAACGAAGGTATCGGCGAGCTCGTGGCCGACCTCGGTCTTGCGTTCATCGGTCAGCGTGGCGCTTTCGGCCGGGCTGTCCCACTGGAAATGCTCCACCACTTCCGCCGCTTCCACGATCATCGCCATGGCCAGGTTCTTGGGCGTATGGAACTGGTCCCACTCGCGCTCGGCGACAAAGTGGTTGATCCTCGCGCGCAGGTTTTCCAGGGAATCCGGCCGGGTGCTGTCGTCAGTCATTGCTTTTCTCCTTGCGGTTGGAGCCGGCCACCATCTTGATTTCGAACACGCGGCATTCCAGCGGACCGTTGAACAAGGGCGTGCGCTTGGTGGGCGATAACCGCATCAGCTTGGGCAGGCGCATGTCGTTGGTGAGGAAATAGGCGTTCCAGCCGGCGAACTTCTTTTTCAGCGCCTCGCCCATTTTGGGATAGAGCGCCGCCAGTTCCTCATCCTCGCCGATCCGTACGCCGTACGGCGGGTTGGCGACCAGGATGCCCGCGGCCGCAGGAGGAGCCGCCTCGGTGAAATCGCGATGCGCGACTTGCACCGCTTCCAGCAATCCGGCCTGCTCCAGGTTCTTGCGAGTCACCCTCACCGCGCGCAGGTCCGCGTCGCTGCCGTAGATGCCCTGGAACGCCACGGGCTTGGCCCGGTTCTTCGCCTGCTTGAGCAGGGATTGCCATGAGCCGGCATTGAAATTCTTCAAGCGCTCGAAACCGAAGCTGCGGTTGCTTCCGGGCGCGATATCCAGGGAAATCATTGCCGCCTCCAGCAGGAAAGTACCGCTGCCGCACATCGGGTCGAGCAAGGGCGTGCCGGGCTGCCAGCCGGAAAGCTTGAGGATGCCTGCGGCCAGGTTTTCGCGCAGCGGCGCCTCGATACTGGCGCGGCGCAGGCCGCGCTGATATAAGGCATTGCCGGAAGTATCCACGTAAAGCTGGTACTCCTCCGCGCCCAGGTAGGCGTGCACACGCACGTCCGGTTCGCGTGTGTCGATGGAGGGCCGGCTGCCGACTTCCTCGCGGAAGCGGTCGCAGATGGCGTCCTTGATGCGCAGCGTCGCGAATTCCAGGCTCTTGAGCGGGCATTTCACGCCGGTCACCTTGACCATGAAATCCTGCTCCACATCGAACCATTGCGCCCAGTCTATCTTGTATGCGCCCTGGTAGAGCTCGTCCTCGTTGCTGTAGCGCCCCTTGCCGACTTGCAGCAGGATGCGCGTGGCGATGCGGCTCTCGAGGTTGGCGCGGTAGCAGAGCAGCATGTCCCCGGCAAAACCCACGCCCCCGTCGGTCGGCTTGATTTGCCGCGCATGGAGGCTTTTCAGCTCGTCTTCGAGCAGGGATTCCAGTCCGCGTGGACAAGTGGCAAAAAACTGATAATGCATGCGGTATCCTGAAGGCTGTTAGGATTCCAGCAACAAGCGGTTGCTGGTACTCGGGTTGTGCTCGCGCAAGCGCTCGACGAACTCAAGGAACTCGACCTTGTGCTCTGCTTCGAGCGCCTTGGCGCGAACGCGCAGCGTGCTCCAGCGCAGGTCGTTCGGCGCCCGCTTGAAGCCGAACACGACCACATTGCCGGGCCTGCCTGTAGGCATCACCAGGATGCGGCCATGGAAGCTGGTCTCGATACGCTGCAAGTAGACGTCGTAATTCTTGTCGCTGCCCCAGAGGTTGATCGCGCACATGCCGTCCAGCGTCAGCGCCTCGAAACAGGAATCGAAGAAATCCTGCGAGCATAGGTCGGGCGGCAAGCCGTTGCTGCCGAAGGCATCCATCATGAGCATGGAAGTCGTGCCCGGGTTGTCGCGCAGGAAAGCGGCGGCATCGCCCTCGATGATCTCGAAACGCTCGTCGTCTTCCGGGGTGAAGAAGTGGCTGCGCGCCACCTCGATGATGCGCGGATTGATTTCCACCACCCGCGTCTTCACCTGCGGCATGTGGTGGTAAACGTATTTGGGAATCGAGCCGCCGCCCAGACCCAGCACCACTAGGTCGCGCGGCTGCTTCTGGAACAGCAGGTACACCATCATGCCGCGCGAGTAGCGCAGCTCCAGCGCGTACGGGTCCTTGATGCGCATCGAGCTCTGAATGGTGTCCGACCCCAGGTGCAGGGAGCGCACGCCGTCGAGCTCGCTCACATCGACGCTGTCTTCGCTGGTAATGGCCTTGTGTATGCTGCGCGCGATCTTGCGCCCTACCCTGAACATCAGGCCGCCTCGCTTTCTGCCGCGGGTTCGGCATGCTCCACCGACTTGAAGCGGCTTTCGAGCTCGATCAGCAAGGTATCGACCTTCTGGATTTCAATGATCACGCGGCTGCCGGGCGCCAGCTCGGGCATGCCGTGCACCTTGGCGATCAGCGGCATACCGTCGAGGCGCACCAGGCTCTCGCGCCAGACAGCGGCGCCTATCTCATGGATATCTTCCTGCAACAGGTATTGCAGGCACCAGTAGCGCTCCATGCGCGTCTGGAATTCGTTATAGGCGTTGTAGGTCAGGTCGAAGTTGCGCATCACTACCGCCAGCTCGTCGCTACCTGGCGGATAAACAGGCTCCTGCCCCTGCACCACCGCAACGATCTGGCGCTGGTTGACCAGGTCCACCGCGCGGCGCAATGGCGAAGTGCTCCAGCTATACTGGTTCACGCCCAGCCCCTGGTGCGGCTCGGCCTTGACCGTCATGTAGACCTTGCCGCCGTTCTGGGCCCGGTAGATGCCCGGCACATTGTGCTCGGACAGCAGGCCGCCCCAATGGCTGTTTGCCTCGATCATCAGCTCAGCCACCAGCTTGTCGATCGGCGCGCCGCGGCGGCGTCCGACGATGCGCACCCGGCCGTCGTCTACGTAGAAGTTGTAGTCGAGCTGGACCGGGCGTGTGGGATCGTATTTGCCGCGTGCCTTTTCCAGCGACTCGGCCAGCCGGAACAGGAACAGCAGGCGCTGCCAATAGGGATGGCCCGTATCCTGCTCCAGCGTGTTCTCGTTGAAGAAAGGCTCCAGCGTGTCATGGCGCAGGTTCTCGGCCACTTTGACCTGCTCGACGCGGCTTTCCCGCTTTATGATGCTCAAGTCGGGCGCCACGTCCAGGTAAAGCGAAAGCGCCGGCCGCCACTCGCCCTGGTTCAAGCTGAACGGCGTCACCACGTCTTCCGGCAGCATGGTGATCTTGTTGCCGGGCATATAGACGGTGGAAAGCCGCTGCATGACAACCTGGTCCAGCTGGCTGCCCGGCAGGATGCCGAGCGCAGGTGCGGCAATATGGATGCCCACCCTGGTCACGCCGTCGGCCAGCGACACCAGGGTGAAGGCATCGTCGATCTCGGTGGTCGTACTGTCGTCGATGCTGAATGCCTCGGCCTCAGCACGCGGCAGATCCGCCGGCAATACGGGAGTATCCATGTCGGGGAAACCCTGCCCTTCGGCGAAGTATTCCCGCAGGAACGCGCCGAGGTGGTAGTCATGCACGGATGCAATCGCGCCGCACGACGCCAGCACCCGCACGACATGCTGGTTGGTTTCTCCCGCCGCCTGCTCCAGCGCCTTCCATTCCAGGCTGTTCTTGTCGGGTTGGTAGAGCAAGGCGTCGATCACCTTGCCATCAAACTCTGCCGGCAACTGCCCCGCCTTGAGCTGCTCGACATACTGCGCCACCTTCTCGGCTTGCAGGCGCTTCTTTTCCAGCCCGGCCAGCGCGGCCTGCAGGGTTTCCTCGGGAGCGGCCTTGTAGCGTCCCTTGCCCTTGCGGTAAAAATACATGGGCGCGCTATGCAGCCGGATGGCGACGGCAGCCGCCTGGATGGAGGTCGGCTTGCCGCCGTAATACTCCTCGGCAAGCTCCTCGAAACCGAACTCGGGCTCTCCGCAGCATTCCCAAAGGAATGGGACATCGAGGCCCTCGGCCTCCGTGCTGGCGTTTTCCATGAATCCCGACAATGCGCCCTCGAAGCGCAGCAATACGTTGGCGGACTTGATCTTGGAGCGCTTGCCGGAAATGGCCTCCACTTGGAGAGAGCTGGGGTTTTCCGTCATGACCGAGGCAACCTTGAAACTGCCCTCTTCTTCAAAAAATACGTTCATAATCCTGCTTTTTGGACGTGCCCTGTTGACGGCACGTGATAATTGTCTGTAATTTAGCGCCTATGCATAACGCCGAACGAATGATACATGAGATTGGGCAGCGCCCGACCTCCTCACGTGTTGCTGTATTGAATGTCCTGATGGAGTCGGAATTCCCGCTCACGCATCATGAATTACTGCAAACCCTGACCAAGGAAGCGCCCTTCGACCGCGTCACCCTGTATCGCGTTCTCGACTGGCTGGTGGAGTGCAACCTTGTGCATCCCATCATGGGCGACGACCGCGCCAGGCGCTTCCAGCTGACCCAGCGCAACGCCAAGCACCACCATGCGCATTTCGAATGCTCCTCCTGCGGCAAGATATTCTGCCTGGACGAAGTCAAGCCGCGCATTCCCAATAGCGTACCCTCCCATTTTACCGTCGAGTCGGTCGAACTCAATATAAAAGGTCAATGCGACCACTGTAATTCCGCAAGAAACTGATCCCTCTAGGCCAGGCTTTCTTTAAGGCGCTGGCCGGCCTTTACGCATCCTAGGCATCAACCTCCCCTTAAGATAAAATTAATTGCAACACAGTTGCACATCAAGACGCCACACCCTAAAATGCAACTTTGTTGCATTTATTATTCAAAACCATGCCGAATCCAGACGTCGTCAGCATTGAAGAATTGCTTTCCATGCCTGAAGAACATTACATGAACCCGCAGCAGCTTGCCTTCTTCCAACGCCTGCTCGAGCAGCAGCTCGCCCATATCCGCGACAACGCCGCCGAGACCAGCAAGCACCTGAGGGAACACGAAGAATTTCCCGACCCGGCCGACCGCGCCACGCAGGAAGAACTGCATACGCTGGAACTGCGTACGCGCGACCGCGAGCGCAAGCTGGAAAAGAAAATCAACGCGGCATTGCAGCGCATCCGCGATGGCGAATACGGCTATTGCGAAGAGTCCGGCGAGCCTATCGGCCTGCAACGACTGCTCGCCCGCCCTACCGCCACCCTTTCGCTGGAGGCGCAGGAGCGGCATGAAAGGCGCGAACGCCAATACAGCCATTAAGAGCGGCTAACAAACTTCAGCGAAGCGTTCCTGGCCAGGCGCTCTGCCGCAGGCAGTAAAAGCAGTACGGCAAGGCAGGACAACAACGCCAGGAGAGTTTTGTCAGCCACCCTTTAAGAATCATCAAACTCCAGGAACCACTATGCAAACCATCCGCAAACTCCCCGTCACCGTGCTGTCCGGCTTTCTCGGCGCCGGCAAGACCACCTTGCTCAACCACATCCTGAACAACCGCGAGGACAAGCGCGTCGCCGTCATCGTCAACGACATGTCGGAGGTCAATATCGATGCGCAACTCGTCCGCGAGGGCGGGGCCGACTTGTCGCGCTCGGAAGAGAAACTGGTGGAAATGAGCAATGGCTGCATCTGCTGCACCTTGCGCGAAGACCTGCTGGTCGAGATCAAGCGCCTGGCGGAAGCCGGACGCTTCGACTACTTGCTGATCGAATCCACCGGCATTTCCGAGCCGCTTCCCGTCGCCGAAACCTTTACTTTCCGTGATGAAAACGGCGCCAGCCTTTCCGACATCGCACGGCTCGACACCATGGTCACCGTGGTGGATGCCTTCAATTTCCTGCGCGACTATGCCTCGCACGACATGCTGGCGGAACGCGGCTCCTCGATGGGCGAAGGCGACGAGCGCACCGTCGTCGACCTGTTGATCGAGCAGGTGGAGTTCTGCGACGTCATCGTGCTGAACAAGACCGACCTGGTCGGCCAGGAGGCATTGCAGCAATTGCACGGCATCCTGAAAAGCCTGAATCCGCGCGCCCGGATCGTGGAAAGCGAATTCGGCCGCGTGCCGCTCGACCAGGTGCTCGACACCGGGCTGTTCGATTTTGCCGAAGCCCAGGCCGCCCCGGGCTGGCTCAGGGAATTGCGCGGCGAGCACACGCCGGAAACCGAGCAATACGGCATCACGAGCTTCGTTTACCGCGCGCGCCGACCTTTCCACCCGGAACGGCTGTGGCGATGGTTCTCGCGCGAGTGGCCGAACGTCGTCCGCTCCAAGGGACATTTCTGGATTGCCAGCCGACCTGCATACTGCGGCAGCTGGTCGCAGGCCGGTTCCATCACCCGGCACGGACCGGCCGGATACTGGTGGGCCGCCACGCCCAAGGCCTACTGGCCCGAGGACATGGAATCGCTCAGCATCATCCGCTCGCGCTTTTCCGGCGAATTCGGCGACCGCCAGCAGGAGATTGTGCTGATCGGAAGCAAGATGGACGAAGCCGACCTGAGGCGGGAATTCGACCACTGCCTGTTGACGGATGCCGAACTCATGCTCGGCATGCAGGCCTGGGCTGATTTCGACGACCCCTTCCCCATCTGGGATCGTCAGCCGGAAGAAAGCGCCGCGTGACTGCCGCCGACACGCTAGGCACGCTCATTCTCGTTTAAAATGCGAATACCGCAACCCGATGCGGCATCCTGCCATCCTCACAACATACCCAAGGGACTCAAGGAATTTTTCAATGACGCTGGACCATCGTATCCCGGTGACGTTGCTGACCGGTTTTCTCGGCAGCGGCAAAACCACGCTCCTCAACAAGCTGCTCAACCACCCCGGCATGAAGGACACCGCCGTCATCATCAACGAGCTCGGCAGCGCCGGGCTGGACCATATCCTCGCCCGTACCGTCGAGAGCCATCATATTGCCGACAACACCGTGCTGCTGGAATCCGGCTGCCTGTGCTGTACCCTGAGCAACGAGCTGGCAGACACCATGCGCGACCTGTTCTTCAAGCGCCAGCTGGAGGCGATCCCGGCTTTTTCCCGCCTGGTGATCGAAACCACCGGCATGGCGGACCCCGGCCCCATCATGGCCAACCTGCTCAACGAGCCGGTGATTTCCTCCACCTATCGCCTGGATGCGGTAGTGGTCACCATAGACAGCACCTACGGCCTGCAGCAGATCGCAGGGCACGGCGAGGCGCGCAAACAGGCTGCCGTGGCGGATGTGCTGCTCATCACCAAGACCGACCTGGCGTCGGCGGAAAGCCTGGACGCGCTCTCCGCTACGCTGCAGGAGCTCAACCCCGGCGCCACCCAATACCGCATCAGCCATGGAGAGATAGATCCCTCCGCGGTGATTGACGCGGGCCTGTTCAACCCCGGCGGCACGCAGGCGCAACCGCAGCGCTGGCTGCGTGCGCCGTCGCGCTCCAAGGCCAGGCGCGGCATGCTGCCGCAAGCGGTGCATGAAGACGAAATCGGCAGCTTTACCGTGACCATGCCCAAGCCGCTAACCTGGCTGCAGCTCGAACCCGTATTGCAATGGCTTTGCGCCACGCATGGCGAAAACCTGCTGCGCATGAAGGGTATCATCCATGCCGAGGACCAGCCGGCCCCGCTGGCGGTGCATGCAGTGCACCACACGCTTTACCCGCCCAACCTGCTGCAAGGCTGGGATGAAGACGAGCCGATTACCCGGATTGTCCTGATCGGCAAGGGGCTGGATGAAATCAGGATCCGCGATGCGTTGATGCAGATATAGTGCCTGTGGAAGCTTTGATTGCGGGCAGTATGAGTTGCTCAAGAAGGCAACCACGGGTTTGAGCTGCCAAACTTAATCCATAAACCTGGCAAGCGGCTGCAACAGCTGCCTCTCGTCATTGCCGATTCCCGACTGGGTAATCAGCACCAGTCGGCTGCGTCGGTCCCGGCCCTGCCAATGCGGCAAGGGCTCGGGCGCATGCAATACGTGCTGTACGCGGTGCACCGCTATCGGGTCGGCCTCTCCCTCAATATGGAACACGCCTTTGAGGCGCAACAGTCCCGGGCTGTCGTCATCGCGCAGTATCTCTAGCCAGCGCTCGAAATCCGCCCTGGGAACAGGCTTGTCCAGCGACAGGCTCAAGGTGGTTGCCTCGCCGCCATGCAAGGCCGGCGTCGCCAGCGCCGATAACCAATGCGGGAAACCTGCGGCTGGCGGCGTCCCAAATAAGAGTGAGAATCCTGATGTGTCAGGCCGGGCTGGATCCAGCCTGGTTAGCGTCGCTAGAGGATTCAGTTGGTGCAGGCATGCCTCGAGTCGATGCAATACGTCGCTGCCGGCCAGATCGGTCTTCGAAACCAACAGACGGTCTGCCAGCTGCACTTGCTTCATTGCCTCCGGATGGCGCTCCAAGGTTGCCCTCCCCAACAGCCCATCGACCACCGTAACCACGCCATCCAGCTGGTAGGCTGATGCAACATAGGCGTCGGTCATCAGGGTGTGCAGGACAGGGGCGGGATCGGCCAGGCCGCTGGTCTCGATCGCCACGCGTTGGAATTGCCGCACGCCGTTGCGGGAAAAGCGCCAATGGATGTCCTTCAACGTCTGCTTGAGGTCGGTACGCAGCCGGCAGCACAAGCAGCCATTGCTCAGCTCCACCACCATGGGCTGCTCCTGCTGGTGCGCCACCAACAGGTGGTCGAGGCCGGTCTCGCCGAACTCATTGACGATGATCAAGGTATCCTGCGCCTGCGGATGCCGCAGCCACTGGTTGAGCAATGTGGTCTTGCCGGCGCCGAGAAACCCGGTCAGCACCGTGACTGGCAAACGCATCCTGTCAGCCACGCATTTGCCCCGTCAAGGCATTCAATCTCCGCTTGCCAAGCCCTGCGGCGAGTCGGTAAAGTCCTACTTGTAATTCAGTGTAGTCTGATATTACGGATTGCATGTGCAGCGTACGCTCCTATCCGAACTGCAGCAGGGAGTCTCTGCCGTCTCTTCCACCACCAAGAAAAAGGAAAACATCATGCAAAGCGTCATCGGTATATTGATCCTCATTGCAGACATTTATGCGATTATCAAGATTATCCAGAGCTCGGCAGACACGGTAAAGAAAATCCTCTGGATTCTTGGCGTATTGGTCTTCCCCGTGCTTGGCCTGATCGTCTGGTACCTGGCCGGCCCGGGCAGCAAAACCGACTAACCCCCACCGCGGGCTGTCTTGCGTTTGCCAGATGGCCTGCCCACATATCCAAGCTCAAGGCCGCCACCATGCTCGTCACCTTTTCCACCGCCCGTTATAGCGACATCATGCTGTTTGGCGACGTCGCCAAGCAACTGCTCCAACTCATGGGCCATAGCGGCACGATTCCCGGAGCGATCCTCGCCGCCGACGTGCCGCGGGCATTGCAACATTTGCAGCAAGGTCTCGAAGGCGCTGCCGCGCCCGACAGTCCCGAATCGCCGGACACTGAGGACGAAGCCGTCCATGTCAGCCTGAAGAAAAGGGCCCTGCCATTGATAGAGCTGCTGCAATCCGCGATTCAGAACCAAAGCGACGTGATGTGGAAATAAGCTGTGCGCCAGCGTGTTTAACCAGTAGACTCCCGCCTCATGAACAGTGCCGATTTTCATCATAAGTCCTTCATCTTCCTGCTCCTGCTGGTTTCCGCCGGGCTCATCATCATTCTGCTGCCTTTTTACGGCGCGGTATTCTGGGGCGTGATTCTCTCCATCCTGTTCACGCCGCTGTACCGGCGCCTGCTTGCAGCCACGAAAAACCGCCGTAACCTCGCGGCGCTCGGCACGCTGAGCACCTGCATCGTCATCGTCATCGTGCCGGTCGTCATCATTGCCAGCTCCCTGGTGCATGAGGGCGCTATGCTGTTCCAGAAACTCAAGACGGGGGAGATCAACCCTGCCGTGTATACGCAGGAAATACTGGATGCCGCGCCGGCTCCCGTACACCGGGTTTTGGAACGCGTCGGCCTGACCGACGTCAGGAGCTTCCAGGACAGGCTTTCGCAGCTTGCCATGCAGGGCAGCCAACTGTTGGCGACCAAGGCGCTCAGTATTGGGCAGAACACCTTCCAGTTCGTGGTCGGCTTTGCCGTCATGCTTTACCTGATGTTCTTCCTGCTGAGGGACGGCACCTCGCTTTCCATGCGCGTGAAGCAAGCCATTCCGCTCAGTGCCGAACACAAGCGCCACCTGTTCAACAAGTTCACCACCGTCATCCGCGCCACGGTCAAGGGCAATATTCTCGTCGCGATTACCCAGGGCGCGCTGGGCGGGCTGATTTTCTGGATCCTCGGCATCCAGGCGGCGCTGCTATGGGCCGTGATCATGGCGTTCCTCTCATTGCTGCCCGCGGTGGGCGCCAGCTTGATCTGGGCGCCGGTTGCGGTCTATTTCCTCGCGACAGGCGCTATCTGGCAAGGCGTCATCCTCATTGCATTCGGGGTCTTCGTGATCGGCCTGGTAGACAATATCCTGCGCCCCATCCTGGTCGGCAAGGATACCAAGCTGCCCGACTACGTAGTGCTGATCTCCACGCTGGGCGGCATGGCGGTGTTCGGCCTCAACGGCTTCGTGATCGGGCCGCTGATCGCCGCCCTGTTCATCACCATGTGGGATATTTTTGCCAGCTCGCGCGTCATTGACAAGAATTAGGCCCGATTAAGTCGTCAACAATGGCCTTGAAAGCCCCGAATAAATTCAGTGCGGCGATTCTGGCGAGCCTCCCTGCCGAGGCAGTAAACACAGTACGGCAAGCAGAGCAACGACGCCTAAGGATTTAGTTCGCGGCGCTTAGCCGAGCAGGAGAGCCAGCAGGCTGAGCAAGCCCATAACCAAAGCGCTTGCACCTATTTGGACAACCTGGGTAGGGAAATAGGAAAGCACCAGCACCACGCTGATTGCGGCCACCGACACGAAGCCGCTCCAAACCACGATGCCTATGGTCGGATTCCATCCATGGATGCTGGACAATATCCCTAGGGCGAGAAGACTCCAGCCCATCACCTTCAAGCACTTTTTCCTGCCCGCAGGCAGATCGGCTCCCCGCATTGCCTGGCCATAATGTTTTTCCATGGCCAGGCACAATGCAGTCATGCCCGCATAAGCCAGGGCATACGTCACAAAGCAAGCAGCCAACAAAGAAGTATTACCCATCAAATCAACCCGTATTCTTAGCAGGATCAGCTGGCGCAGTGCCAAACCAGAACAATCGCACTTCAGCAATCAAGGAATAAAAAAGCGCTAGCCTTTCCGCCTGGCAGGCACGCCCCGCATCGCGCCGGAAACCTTGGGAACCGCGACGGCAAGCAACACGCCGAATGCCACGATCGTGCTTTCAACGCCTAACGCTACGCCGTCGCCTCTTTGCAAGAAAGACAGCAAGTTGGGCTGGCCGCTCAGCCACGAATACACCGGCAACAGCCAACACAGCGCAACGGCAAAGACAAGCTGGTCGCGCCAGCCAGCCAATGGCTTGCGTACCAAGGCATGCGCAAGGCTTGCCAGCCATGTGAACAAGAAGGCGCGCACCTCCCAGTCGGAGCGCCCTGCCAGGTCAGCCGGCAATACGCGATTCGCCCAGAAATAGATCAATATGGCATTGATGCTGCCCATCACGGCTGCCACATTAAGCGCCTCGATCAACCGGTAGACGCAGCCACTGGCAGCGCCGAACTCATTTTCAGGACGCTTGCGGCGCTTGATGGTGAACAGCACCAGCCCTGTGGCAATCAAGCCGCAACTCACGATGCCGCCAATGAAATAAAGCCAAGAGACCGTCCAGCCGCCGAACACCGCCACATGCGTGCCGACAAAAGCGCGGAAAATGTAGGTGGAGTCGCGCCATTCTGTCTGCGCCCCGATCAGCTCCCCGTTGACGCCATTGAATGCGGCATGATTAGCCACGGCCGAAATCTTGTGATTGATGCTCTCGTAGAATTCGACTACCGCGGAAGCGTCGCCGCCGTTCTTGATGACCACCCACTCCACGACATCAAGTGATTCCCTCGCCCGTGGTAGCAATGAAGATATATTGAGCAATGCTGCCTCTTCGCCGACGTAAGGCAGGTCGAAAGACTGCACCGCGTCTGCACGAAGTCCCCGAGGGTCCTCATACGCGGCCTTGATACCCAAAGGCAGGAAAACCAGCGGCTGCATTACCAATCCTGTATAGGTAATCATCAAGAGAAATGGCAGCATCATGACCCCTGCTACGTTGTGGGCGTCTAGCCATGAGCGCTGTGAAGATGATTGCTTGCGAAATGTGAAAAAGTCTTTGAATATGCGTTTGTGGATCACAATGCCGCTAATCAGCCCTACCAACATCACGACCGCAGCCAGCCCGACAATGATGGTGCCGGGGATACCGGCCAACAGGGTGTAATGGAAATGGGTGAGCATTTCCCCGCCTTCGGTTTCACGTATATCAATCTCTTGGCCGGAATAGGGATCAAGGGCCACTTCATGGTTCTTTCCCTTGTCACGCCATCCGACGTCCAAAGTGGGATGACGCTCCCCTGCCGGGATGATTCTCCAAAGGCTGCCTTTCTCCCTCAGCGCATGCTGTTCCAGGTAAGCCTGGCCTACCTCAAGCTGCTTTTCAAAGGAAGGCAGCGGAGCAGAGCGGTCAATGCTGGCCTCGGGCTGCATCCAGTGCGTAATGCTGTGCTCGAATACCGCCATGGTGCCGGTCAGGAATACCGCAAACAGCAGCCATCCCAGGTACAAGCCAAACCAGGTGTGCAGCCAGGCCATCGATAAGGAAAACGTCTTCTTCATTTTACGAACCGGGCCAGTCCCCACAATATAGCAAGCACAAGCGCGACCAGGACAATCCAGCCCCAGGCGCGCCAGGCGCTGCGCGCGGAAAATGCCCATATCATCACCGCGCAATATACCGTCCACGGCAACAAGGTGCCGTAATAGACCGCATCCGCACGATGACCGGGCCACCACAGCACCCAAACCAAGTTGAACAAGGCCGTCAGGATATAACCGCCGACAAACGCGGCCAGCACTCTCAAGCCGATATCGCGAGACGGTTTCATTGACCTAATGTTCCCGCATTGAATTGCTCATGCCTGCCCAAGAAAAACTCCACTGCCCGGATGCTGCCAGTCAGCATGGCGGTGCCATGGTTCTCACCTTCCTGCAACCGGAAGAAAGTATTCAACCCATGCGGACGGCTATGCTGCAACTCTTCAGCCAACTCGCGCGTGGCATCCACCATGCGCCTCTGCTGCATATGCGCCATTCTGGGCGATTGTGAAGCGGAGCCGGCCAGCGGCCGTTGCTCCAGACCACCCACCATCAGCAGCAAGCGAGATTGTCCCAGGTCAATAGACGAATGCGTCGAGAATCGTTTCTGCTCCTCGAGGATGAATTGCTTGTTCCACCAAATGGAAGGGCTGGAAGCGATGTAAACCTGGAAAGCCTGGGGGCGTGTGAATAATGCATGCAGGGCAAACAAGCCGCCGTAGGAATGTCCAAACAAGGCCTGTTGCTTCGGATCGATATTGACTTCCTTGGCAATCATAGGCTTCAACTCGTGCTCGACAAAATCCAGAAAACGGTCTGCCCCTCCCTGCCTGGGAGCACGCTGGTCGCCGGTATTGGATAAGTCGGGTGCTGGCGGCGTCAAATCCTCGGCGCGGGATACCTCATCCAGCATTGCCTGCGTCGGGTAACCGATTCCCACCACCACTGCCGGCACTATGCCGGTCGCATCGCGCCGTTGAGACTGCCCATGTACCAGCATGGAAACCGGATAAAATAATACATTCCCATCCAGCACATAAATGACAGGGAAGCCGCCGGCAGGCGGTTCAGACATGGGCTTGGAAATAAAAATACGGTAAGTCTTGCCTGTCGCTGCCGAACGGATATCCTGCTGCTGGGCTATCGGCAAAGTCGCTTCCCGCCAGGTGCTATTCTCTTCCGCAATACTGGCACCAGGCTGCATTGCCCATAAATACAAGAGGCCTGTAAATAAAATCGGATTCAGCTTCACATTATTCATCCATAAAAAAGCGATTGCCCGCTCATCGCGGACAATCGCCCTGGATCACATTACCAGTTGTACTTCAGGGTAGCGTTGACTACACGGCCTGAACCGTAGTAGCAAGCAGTTGAGCCTGTACAAGTAGTCACATACAACCTATCCGTCAAGTTGCTGGCATTGATTGCAAACTCGGCGCCAGCATATCCCAATGACTTCAGGTTATATCGTAGTGCGGCATCATAAGTCGTATATGCATCGGTATGCAGATAAAGATTATCTGCTGGCCCTGCAGCACGGGCGACACCATAACTCCCACCAATGTAACGGGCGCCTAGCCCTACGCTTAAACCATCCAAATAACCAGTAGTAAAAGCGTAATTTGCCCACAATGAAGACATGTGCTTGGCAACTTGAGGAATAGCCGCGCCTTTGCTTTCGGTCAAGCTGTTGTTACTGGTAATTTCACTATCCATATAGGTATAGCTAGCGAGCAAGCTCAGATTATCGGTAACAGCAGCTTTACCTTCCAGCTCGAAACCACGTATCCTCGCATCGACCTGCGTATAACACGTATTCCCGGTAGCGTCTGGGCAAACAATTGTATTAGGCACACCAGCCGTCACCACCCGATTATCCTGCGTCAACTCATATACAGAAGCAGTAATCAGGCTATTGCTGCCTGGTGGCTGGTATTTCACGCCTGCTTCGTACTGCTTGCCCTTTACAGGCTTCACATCTGCATCGTTCAGCATGGCAACGCCTAACATGCCTGGATCGAACGAGGTGGAGTAACTGATGAACGGAGCAATACCATTATCGAATTGATAAACTGCGCCAGTACGCCATGTAAACGCATGATCGTTATAAGCAAATCGACGACCATTGACGGCATTGAACATCGTATTGTCGAAGTAGTCGTAGCGACCGCCCAGACTGAAGCGCCAGTTGCCCAATGCAGCCTGCTCTTGAATATAAGCGCCTGTTTGCTTTTGATCTACATCCTGAGACCAACCCAATGTCATCGCATAGTCACCCGCACTGGTATATCTTGGATTCAACAGGGAAATATCAGTTGCAGTACCATTAGAACGTTCATTCTTCCAACTGAACCGTTGCGCATCCAATCCGAGTAACACCGTGTGCTGCAATTCTCCGGTCGCAAAATCGGCTTGCAACTGATTATCAACCGCTACGCCATCAGACTTACCTTCACCCAAAGTAGACCGACGCTGAAGTAATCCATTAGAGCCATCATTTCTTCCACCAATTACCGACTTATAGGTATTCTCAATACTTGTATATCGCAAATTCTGGCGGAACTGCCATGTATCGTTGAAACGGTGGTCGAACTCCCAACCTACCGTAGACTGTTCACGATCATAGGTATTCCAGTCCTTGTCACCATAGAACGTATCGCGATCGAGACGGCCGCCAATCGCAGAGTTGAATGCCACCGTGCCGTAATATGGCAGGAACTGGAAAGTTGCTCCTCCCTTGTCACGTTGATACTGTGCCAACAATGTCAGGCTAGTCTTGTCCGAAATCTGCCAGAGCAGACTTGGTGCGAAGTAGGTCCGTTGCAAATCGTTATGTTTGATCTGGGAACCACCATCATTGAACGAACCCACCAGCCTGAACAAAACCGACTGATCGTCAGCGAGGCTGCCGCCGATATCGAATGCTGCTTTGTATTGATCGAAGCTGCCGCCTTGCAAACGCACTTCGTTGACCTGGTTTGCCGTTGGCCGTTTGCTGACAAGGTTGATCATACCGCCAGGGGTGATCTGACCATACACTGCTGCAGAAGGCCCCTTCAGCACCTCTATGCGCTCCAAACCAAAGTTGTCGAAGCTAGCGCGGTTCCACATACCGCCAGCGGGTACTTTGAGGCCGTCCTGGAATAGGTTGGAAATGCCGGCATCGGCTTCCATACCGCCCTTGATACCGCGAATGGAATAACTGTCGGCTCGGCTATCCATACCGCCGACCTCGGATCTCACGCCTGCAGTGTATGCAACTGCCTCGTTCAAGGTCTGCGCATTACGGTCGTCCAGTTCCTTGCGATCGACAATCGAAATGGATTGCGGCGTTTCTACGACGGGCGTATCGGTCTTGGTTGAACTTTTGGTCTTCTTGGCGACATAGCTGCCGCTTTCATCGCCAGCCTTGGCGCCGACGACGGCCACTTCTGGCAATACCGAACTATCGCTATCCGCTGCGATGGCAGGCATTGCGAACAATGCGCCGACCATGAGATACACAAGCTTTGGCTTCTGGACTGCCAGTATTGGAGTTTGCTTCATTGCTTTTCCCTGACGAAAGAAAAGCAGCGATTTTATTAAAAATAATTCTCAACAGCATTGGGAAATAATAATTGTTACATTTTATTTACACTTTTGTACTGATGAGTTCGGCAAAAAAACAACAATTTTTAGAATAAAGATAAATTGCTTGCCGATGCAGCGGATTTGGTGGTTCTTTTTCTACGCGTTTTCTTCGCAGGAGGCTGCTCCGGTAGAGGCAACGCATCGGCGAAAAGCGGCTGCTGCACGGGGAACATGTCTTCCTGCCCTTGCCAACCCCGCAGTTCGGGCCTGAGTTCGCAATCCACCCTGACATCCGACCGGGGCACGCAACAGCACGGCAGGATTTCGTCGGCGGCAACGAATGCCAATGGTTGCTCGAGGTATTGCACCTCGCCGTCCAGCAGGCGCACCCGGCACATGCCGCAATAGCCTCCCCTGCACTGGTACTCCACTTCGTGGCCGGTACGCTCGAGGCCGTCGAGCAGGGTTTCTTGGGGGATGAGGCTAAAGCTGGTGTGCTGAGTGCGGACCGTGCTCAAAGCTCGAAGTCGCCGAGATCGTCGGAGCTAACCTCGGAATCGATCTGGCCGATGAGGTAGGAGCTCAGCTCCACTTCCTGCGGTGCGACCTGCACCGTATCGGACGCCAGCCAGGTATTGATCCAGGGGATGGGGTTGCTCTTGGCATTGGGGAACGCGGCAGGCAAACCGACCGAGGCCATGCGGTTGTTCGTGATGTATTCCACGTACTGGCAGAGGATGTCGCGGTTGAGGCCGATCATGGAGCCGTCCTTGAACAGGTAGTCGGCCCATTTCTTCTCCTGCTCCGCCGCGCGCCTGAACATCTCGAAGCACTCGTCCTGCAGTTCGCTGGCGATACCGGCGAACTCGGGGTCGTCCTGCCCGCTGCGCATGATATTGAGCATATGCTGGGTGCCGGTGAGGTGCAGCGCCTCGTCGCGCGCGATCAGGCGGATGATCTTGGCATTGCCTTCCATCACTTTGCGCTCGGCGAATGCAAAAGAGCAGGCAAAGCTGACATAGAAGCGGATTGCCTCCAGAATATTGACGCTCATCAGGCACAGGTACAGCAGCTTCTTCAGCTCACGCAGGTTGACCGTCTTGGTCTCGCCGTTGATGACGTGGTCGCCCTCGCCCAGCTGCGAATACAGCATGGTGTAATGAATCAGGTCGTCGTAATAGGCGGAAATATCGCTCGCCCGCGCCACGATGTTCTCGTTGCGCACGATATCGTCGAAGATCAGCGCCGGATCGGAAACGATATTGCGGATGATGTGAGTGTAGGAGCGCGAATGGATGGTTTCCGAGAACGCCCAGGTCTCGACCCAAGTTTCCAGCTCGGGCAGCGACACCAGCGGCAGCAAGGCCACGTTGGGGCTACGGCCCTGGATGGAATCCAGCAATGTCTGGTATTTCAAGTTGCTGATGAAAATATGCTTCTCATGGTCGGGCAGGCCCTGGTAGTCGATGCGGTCCTGCGATACATCCACCTCTTCCGGACGCCAGAAGAAGGAAAGCTGCTTCTCGATCAGTTTCTCGAATACCGGATATTTCTGCTGGTCGTAACGCGCCACGTTGACCGGCTGCCCGAAGAACATCGGTTCCTTCAGTTGTTCGTTGTCGACCTTGGAAAAAATGCTGTATGCCATGACTTGTCCCGATATATCCCGTCAGGGCGGCGCATGACCGCCCTACTCTATTTAGAATGGCTACCAAAACTCTCCTGGCTTTGTTGCCCTGCCTTGTCGTACTCATTGTACTGCCTGCGGCAGAGAGCCTAGCCAGGAGCGCTTCGCTTGGTTTTGTTAGCCGTTCTTAGTCCCGTTGCCTAGATCTTGCACGCGCCGCTTTCGCAGCCGTCGTCCCCGGTCTCGCCGCCTTCGCTCGCGCCGTCGCGGGTGTTGTGGTAGTACAGGGTCTTCACGCCCAGCTTGTAGGCTTGCAGCAGGTCCTTGAGCAATTGCTTCATCGGCACCTTGCCGCCTTCGAAGCGCTTGGGGTCGTAATTGGTGTTGGAGGAAATCGACTGATCGACGAATTTCTGCATGATGCCCACCAGCTTGAGGTAACCATCGTTGTTGGGCAGCGACCACAGCAATTGGTACTGGTTGCGCAGGCGCTCGATCTCAGGCACCACCTGGCGCAGGATGCCGTCCTTGGACTGCTTGACCGACACCAGGCCGCGCGGCGGCTCGATGCCGTTGGTGGCGTTGGCGATCTGGCTGGAAGTCTCGGAAGGCATCAGCGCGGTCAGGGTAGAATTACGCAGGCCGTGCGCGACGATGTCCTTGCGCAGCTGCTCCCAGTCCAGTTGCAAGGCTTCCTGGCACACCGCATCGAGGTCCTTCTTGTAGGTGTCGATGGGCAGCAGGCCTTGCGAATAAGTGGTTTCATTGAACGCGCCGCAAGGGCCGAACTCGCGCGCGAGCTGCACCGAGGCCTTCAACAGGTAGTACTGGATCGCCTCGAAGGTGCGGTGGGTCAGCCCCAGCGCCGCATCGTCGGTGTAGCCGGTGCCGTTCTTGGCGAGGTAATAGGCGTAGTTGATCACGCCCACGCCCAGCGAGCGGCGCTTGTCGGTAGCGTTGAGCGCGGCCTTGACCGGGTAATCCTGGTATTCGAGCAAGGCGTCCAATGCACGCACGACGAGATCGGCCAGCCCTTCCAGTTCGTCGAGGCTTTCAAGCGCGCCGAGGTTGAACGCGGACAAAGTGCACAATGCGATCTCGCCGTTCTCGTCGTTGATATCCTCGAGCGGATGCGTCGGCAGCGCGATTTCCATGCACAGGTTGGATTGGCGCACAGGAGCCAGCTTGGGGTTGAACGGGCTGTGCGTGTTGCAATGGTCGACGTTCTGGATGTAGATGCGGCCCGTGCCTGCCCGCTCCTGCATCAGGAGCGAGAACAGGTCCACTGCCGGCAGGGTGCGCTTGCGGAGGCTGTCGTCCGCCTCGTATTGCGTATACAGGCGCTCGAACTCGTCCTGGTCGGCGAAGAAGGCGTCATAGAGGCCGGGCACGTCGTGCGGCGAGAACAGCGTGATGTCGCCACCCTTGATCAGGCGCTGGTACAGCAGGCGGTTGATCTGCACGCCGTAGTCGAGGTGGCGCACGCGGTTTTCCTCGACGCCGCGGTTGTTCTTGAGCACCAGCAGCGATTCGACTTCCAGGTGCCACAAGGGATAGAACAAGGTCGCCGCGCCTCCGCGCACGCCGCCCTGCGAGCAGGATTTCACCGCCGCCTGGAACAATTTGTAGAACGGCAGGCAGCCGGTATGCTGCGCCTCGCCGCCGCGGATTTCGCTGCCCAGCGCGCGGATGCGGCCCGCGTTGACGCCGATCCCCGCGCGTTGCGAGACGTATTTCACGATCGCGCTGGTGGTGGCGTTGATGCTGTCCAGGCTGTCGTCGCACTCGATCAGCACGCAGGAGCTGAACTGGCGCGTCGGCGTGCGCACGCCGGACATGATGGGCGTAGGCAGGGAAATCTTGAAAGTGGACACCGCATCGTAGAAACGCTTGATGTATTCCAGGCGCGCCTTGCCCTCGTACTTGGCGAACAGGCTCATCGCCACCAGGATATAGAGGAACTGCGGGCTCTCGTAGATTTTCTTGGTCACCCGGTTCTGCACCAGGTATTTGCCTTCCAGCTGCTTCACGGCGGCGTAGGAGAAATTCATGTCGCGCCAGTGGTCGATATGGTCGTTGAGCTCGTTGAACTCTTCACGGCTATAGTCGGCGAGGAGATGCTGGTCATACTTGCCCATCTCGGTGAGCTTGGTGACATGGTCGAACAAGTGCGGCGGCTCGAACTGGCCGTAGGCAATCTTGCGCAGGTGGAAAATCGACAAGCGGGCCGCCAGGTACTGGTAATCCGGCGTATCCTCGGAGATTAAGTCCGCGGCGGACTTGATGATGGTTTCATGGATGACGTCGGTACGAATCCCGTCGTAGAACTGGATATGCGATTTCAGCTCGACCTGCGATACCGATACGTTGTCCAGTCCCTGCGCCGCCCAATCGATCACGCGATGGATCTTGTCCAGGTTGATCGGTTCCCGGCGACCATCCCGCTTGGTGGCATTCATGGATTCATACTTTGTCATCTAAGGCTCCCTGTCAGGAAGCAAGGCATCCTCATGACCACGCATCGATTGCCGAGGCAACCGAGCAACAATCACAAAGCAGCATGACGGGCAAGGCGCCGACGCATCAGCGCAATCCCTATCCGGCCGAGGACACCCCGCCTCAAACGTTATGAAAATGATCTACGGCAGGTTTCCTGGCTCCCAGGTCCACATGACCGGCCTGTCTTCCCGGGCCTCACACTTTCAGGCCCAGTGACCCTTGTTGGCATGCCACTCACTGGTTACAGTTGCGGGGGCAGCTGCGGCTTGGCAAGGCACTGCCCTGCGACCGCATTCCCTTTTTCCGACTCAATCGAACAACCGTCGAACACCGTAGATGGGATGGACTATAGCGCAATAAAATGTGCTTGTGTACACTCAAAAACACTAGATATTGTTTTTTTGAGATATATGCAGGATTTTTAAGGGGAATTTTTTTGCGAATTTTTTACTCGGATTTTGGTCATTCATGGACACGGCCACCATGCCACAATCCCCTATCATGAAACGCAAATTCCGCCAAGCCAGATAATGAAACCAGCCCTGAATCCAGAACCAAGCCGCGACGATATCGATGCAACGCCGGGATGGTTGTTGCTGGAGTTCGGCGCCAATTGGTGCGGCTTTTGCCAGGCGGCGCAGCCTTCGCTCAGCGCGGCATTACGGCAATTCCCCGCCCTGCGTCACGAGCGCATCGAGGACGGCAGAGGCAGGCGGCTGGGCCGCAGCTTCAAGGTGAAGTTATGGCCTACCTTGATCCTGTTGCGGGATGGGACGGAAGTCGGGCGCGTGGTGCGCCCGGAAAGCCGGGAAAACATCTCGGCACTGCTGCAGGCGCACTTGCCTTCATCCTAACAATCCAGCGCTACACCCTTTTCAAGCCACCGGTTTACGGGCTACCAGGACAGTCAGATTGTCATCGGCCTTCACGCAACAAGCGTGACGCAACCGCACTGCGGCGTCGGAGACCAGCAAATCTTCGGCAATACTGGCCTCGCCTTCATTCAGGCCGCGCGCCAGCGCGACCACCTCGGCAATCTTTTCATCGGCGAAGGCCAGGCAGGACTTGGTTGCCGCATCCATCGCCTGCTCATGCGCCAGCGTCGCCGGCACATGCAGCAAGGAACAGCTGGGGGCTACCCAAAGCCTGTCACCGAGCTTATGCGCCAATGGCTGCAACAGGCCGAGACTCTGCCTCAGGTCATTGCGCAAAATGCCACGGCCGTCCACGATGCCGGCGGACAATATCCAATGCCCAGGCAAGGCATTGAGCCATGGCGCCAATTGCTCAGGCGCACTGACCAGGTCGAGATGAATGCCGTCCACTGGCAAATGAGTGACGAATCCTTGATAGCGGGCGACATTGCCGAAATAGGTGCCGAGCAATATTGCCGGCCGCTGCGTGCGGAACCAGGCATATGCGCGTTCGAAAGCGCCCAGCCATGCATTATCCAGGTCCAAGGCTAGAATGGGCTCTTCAAGCTGCAGGCAGGCAATCTTGCGGTGGTACAGCTCCTTCAGCAAATGCGCATACTGTTCCGCCAGCCTATCCAGCAGCTGCAAGCGGTCGCAGCCATCCGCGCCGCTCAAATACAGCAGGCTGACAGGCCCCAGCAACGCCGCCTTGACCGGCCTGGAACGCGCCTGCGCTTCGTCGAGCTGGCTCAGGAACTCATGGGCGTTGATCGTGAAGCCGGTATCCGCATCGAGCTCCGGCACGATATAGTGATAGTCGGTATCGAACCATCTGGCGGTTTTCATGGCCGGCTGGACGGCATTGCCGCGCGCCAGCGCGAAATAGTCATGTTCGGATAAAGCACCCTGCAAGCCAAACCTTCTAGGGATAGCGCCGAACATCACCGCATGGTCGAGCACGTGGTCGTAGGATGAGAAATCCCCTGCAGTAATGAAGTCCAGCCGCTTTTGCTTGCTCCAATGCTGCTCCCGCAGGCCCTTGCCTATTTCCTGCAATCCTGCCGCGGTCAGGTCGCCCTTCCAGAATGCCTCCAGGGCGTATTTGAGCGCACGTCTTTCACCGATGCGCGGATACCCGAGAATATGTGCGCTTGCCATACCCAATGCCTTGCTTGAATTTTTAACGAAACCGCGAATTTTCCGGCAGGCAAGCAATTTAAAAAAGCGAAAGTTTTTTTGGTAAAATTGAATTCATTTCATATCTATCCAAGCTTCTTATGCTGGAAATCCGCCACCTGAAATCCTTGATCGCGATTGCCGACACTGGAAAACTGGCCCATGCCGCAGAGCGGGTCTTCCTCACGCAATCCGCGCTCTCGCACCAGATCCGCGTGTTGGAGAAACATTACGACACCACCCTGTTCCAGCGCACCGCGCACGGCATCCGCTTCACGCCCGCAGGGGAACGGTTGCTGGCATTGGCAAGGGAAGTGCTGGAGGCACAGGAAAAGGCCGAGCGCGACCTGATCCGCCTCAAGAGCGACCAATCGGGGGAGTTGAGGATCGTGCTGGAGTGCCACACCTGCTTCGACTGGCTCACCCCGGTAATGGACGCCTTCCGCCGCGCCTGGCCGGAAGTCGAGCTGGATTTGGTGGCCGGTTTCCATAGCGATCCCTGGCACTTGCTGCACGACGGCAAGGCCGATCTCGTGATCGGCAGCCTGCCGGAGAAACAGCGCGAACTCGGCGCGATTCCGCTATTCAAGTTCGAGATCATGGGGGTGTTGCCGCCCGAGCACGAGCTGCGCAACAAGCCGCGCCTGATGGCGGAAGACTTCGCGGGACAAACCCTGATCACCTACCCCGTGCCGGAAGAGCGCATCGACGTCATCCGCCAGGTGCTCAAGCCTGCCAATATCGAATTCAGCCGCCGCACCAGCGAGCTCACCATCGCCATCATGCAACTGGTCGCCAGCCGCCGCGGCATTGCCGCTCTGCCCAACTGGGGCATACAAAGCTACGTGGAGCATGAGTACGTGATTGCGAAGCCCATCGGCCGCAAGGGGCTTTGGTCCGAGCTGCATGCGCTCGGCATGCCGGACGTCATGGCAAGGCCCTACACGCACGACCTTGCACGCATCATCCGCGACACCTGCGCGGAAAGGCTGGGCGACATCAGGCTGCTTTGAACCTTGCCAGCCGCGCTTCAGCCGGACAATGCGTTCAAGCCTGCATCGCAATCTTGGCCAGCTCGAAACCGAGCCACATCACCGCCAGCCCAACGACGATGCTTGCAACGACGTACGCGGCAGCAATGCCGACATGGCCTTCGCGCAGCAATACCATGGTTTCCAGTCCGAAGGCGGAAAACGTGGTGAACCCGCCCACCAACCCGGTAAAAAGCAGGACGCGCATATCGGCTGAAATGAATCCCTCCCTCGAGGCAAGCCCGGCCAGGATGCCGATGACGAGGCAACCAATGATGTTGACGGTGAAAGTGGGGAACGGGAACCGCCAATCCAGGCTGTAGCGCAAAACCAAGCCTGAAAGCTTGAAGCGTGCAACTGAGCCAATTGCGCCGCCCAAGGCCACGAGCATTACCTGATTCATTACATCCCTTTCAAAAAGCAAACTTGGAAAATTGGAGCAGGAATTATATCGGCCGGCAAGCCTGGCCAGGCGGCGGCACGGAAGGCGGCCTGGGCCTGCTGCAGGACAGGGTCGAGCAATCCTGCCTCAGCTACCCGGCAGGAAAGACCCGTAGACCGTATAACGGCAGGGCCGTTGGCAGCCTGACGTTCCCGGCTCAATCCTGGGAAATCCCCACGCGCCTGCCTTCCGCGGCGGACTGCATCGCCGCCACGATCGCCTTTGCATTGCCACGCGCATCCGCTAGGCTGAGGAACGGCGGCTTGCCGTTGAGCACGCAATCGCTGAAATGCTCGATTTCGAGGATGAAATGGCTACTCGCGGGCAGGCGTTCCTCCCAGAAGCGGCCATCCTCGGTCCACCAGGTGATGACCGGCACGTCGCCCGCCTGCTGCCAGACGGTGTGGCATTTCAGGCCGCCCTTGCTGCCCGTCACCTGGTATTCGGAGCGGCGCGAGCATTCGAAGCCGATATCGAACTGCCCTTGCCTGCCTTCGCCGAAATCGAATACGCCGCTGGTGGCGATGTCCGCCCCGCTTTCAGTGTATTGCGCTATCGTCACGACGCTCTTGGGCTCGGTGCCGAAACAACTGCGCAACGAATGGATGGCATAGGGCCCGATATCCCACATCGCGCCGCCGCCATGGTCCACGTCTTTTTCCAGGCGGTAGAGCCGCGCGGGCTTCATGATGAAGGAGTAGCTGGCGCGCACGAACTTCACGTCGCCGATGACGCCGGAACGCAGCAATTCCTGCACGCGCGCGAACTGCGGGTGGAAAACGTACATGAAGCCTTCCATGACGGTCACGCCCTGCTGCTTTGCCGCGCTGGCAATGGCATCCACGTCGGCCACGGTCAGCGCCAGCGGTTTCTCGATCAGCACGTGCTTGCCTTTCGCGATCGCCTTCAACGCCCATTCCGTATGCTCGTGGTTGGACATCGGCAGGTAGACGGCCTCGACATTGTCGTCGTCGAGCAGCGCTTCCGGCTCGTCATAACTTTTCACCGCGCTTGCCGCCTGGGGCGCATGCTTTTGCACGGTTGCAGCGGCGGCACCCGGACGGCGGCTGGCAATCGCCACCAGCTCGGCATTGGCCGCATCGACGATGGCGGGCAACAGGCGCTCGTTGACGCGGGCCGCGCCCAGTATGCCCCAGCGCAGCTTTCGATCTTGACTCACGCGATCCTGACTCATGTGCGGTTCTCCTTTAACTATTGTTTGAATATTTCACTGTTTGAAATTTTGTCAGCAAGCTTGGTCAAGGCTGCGTACTGGGAAAGCCTGGGATCAATTCGGTATCCACCGTCTGGCTGGCAAGCGTGGTGGCGACGTGCTGCATCAGGTTGGGCGATGCGTAACCGTCCGCCGGCAGGGCATAGGCCAGTTGATAGCCGCGGATTGCCGCCTGGGTCTTGGGGCCGGGCAAGCCGTCGCTGCCGCCGGTATCAAAGCCCAGGTCCGTCAATTGCCGCTGCAGGCGCTTGACAGCATCGACGCTCACCGCCTCCTGCTCGGCCCCGGCGCCGCCAACCAAGGCAGGCCCCCCCTGCAGTCGGCTGGCTAGGTGCGCCACGGTCAGCGCATAGCTGGTGGAACGGTTCCATTGCATCACCACGTTGAAATTATCGAACACCATGAAGGCCGGGCCACGCCAGCCTTGCGGCAGGACAATCGCCGCATTGAGGCCGGCTGGCAGCGCGGTCTGGTCCGCCGCCTGCACGCCAATGGCCTGCCATTGCTCCACGCTGCGCTTTTGGTTGATGGCGGCCTGCTGCCAGGCAAAATCCTCGGGCAGCGCCACCTCGACGGCGATAGGCTCGTTGCGCTTCCAGCCTATCGAGCTCAAGTAATGTCCCGCGGAAGCCATGGCATCGGGGATGGATTGCCAGACGTTGATCCTGCCGTCCCCGTCGCCGTCCTCGGCATAGACCAGGAAAGTCGAGGGCATGAATTGCATGTGCCCGACCGCGCCCGCCCATGACCCCACCATATTGCCGGCCTCGATATGGCCCGCATCGATGATGCGCAAGGCATCCAGCAGCTGGCTGCGGAAGAACGCATGGCGCCGCCCCTCGTAAGCGAGCGTCGCCAACGCCTTGGGTGTGGAAAAGCTGCCAAGCGTCTGCCCGTAATTGGTTTCCAGCCCCCAGAAGGCCAGCAATACAGCGGCGGGCACGCCGTACTTCTGTTCCACCGCCTGCAGCACAGGCGCTTGCTCCTGCAGCAAGCCCTGCCCGCGCGCGATCTGCTTCGGCGTCACGCGGCGGCCGAGATAGCCGAGGAAGGTTTGCACGAACTCAGGCTGCGCGTGGTCCAACTCGACCACGCGGTCTATCGGCTGGGCATCCGCCAGGGCAGCCTGCAACGTCGCAGCTGAAATCCCTTGCGCCTGCGCATCGCGGCTGAAATCCTGCACCCATTCGTCAAAGCTTTGCCCGTCTGCATGCGACAGCATGGTGTAGAACAAGCTGCAAGCCAATATACAAGCTAGCGAACGGCGCAATTTGAACAACGCTTCCTCCTTAATATTGCTGCAATGCTTTAACGCATCATTAAATTAGGCGCTAGCTGGCGACAATGCGTATTAAGAGCCGCTAACAAAACCCAGCGAAGCGATTTCGGCTAGGCGTTCTGCCGCAGACAGTACACCAAGTACGGCAAGGCAGAGCAACGACGCCAAAAGGGTTTTGTTAGCTGATCTAAGCGCGAACCATGTCTTCCCAGGCCTTATCCAAGCGCTTCACCGATACCGGAAACGGTGTCTTCAACTCCTGCGCAAACAGGGAAACGCGAAGCTCCTCGATCAGCCAGCGATAATCCAGCACGGCAGGCGGCACCTCATGGTTGGCCTTGCGCAAGCCCAGCACGTGCGACTCCCAACGCTCCCACACTTGCTGCACGGACTGGCCGCTGCGCGTATCGCGCTCTACCGCGCCTGGATACTTCTCCAGGCGCAGGCGCATGGCCTTGATATAGCGCGGCAAGTGCTGCAGGGTTTCCCACGGTGTCACGCTGAAAAAACGCTTGGGCAGCAAGCGCGCGAGCTGGCCTTCCAGCTCCTTCTTGATTCTGGACAGGCTGGCAGGAGCAGCGTTCAACTTTTGTGTGAGTTGCGTGTATTCCGCGGCAATTGCCGTCGCCAGCCTGCCCGCACCCTCGACCACCGCCGGCAGGCGCGTTCGCGCACGGGTCTTCAATGCCATGAAGTCCTGGTTGCTGCGCGGCAGCTCATCCTCGCCGATGAAGGCCCGGTCGCTGATCGCGACCAGCATGTCCTCGCGCAACTCGTCCGGATTCATGATGTTGCGCAACTGCAAGGCATATTGGTTGAAGCCGGGCAGGCCTTTTTCCAGTTGCTTCATCTGCTCCTTGAGCTCGAAGCGCATCAGGCGGCGCACCCCGGCGCGATGCGATAGCCGAGCGGCCAGCTCGGTATCGAACAGCTTGATGGCGACGCTGTCGGCGTTGTCCTCCAACGCCGGGTAGCCGGTCAACTGGCGTCCGTCGCGGCTGAAGCTCAGGGTCGGCGGCAAGTCGCCGAAATCCCACTGCTTGAGTCCGGACTTCTCGATGCCGGGCGAACTGCTGCGGAAGGTCAGCTGCGCCGCCTGGCCCAGCTGCGCCTTGAGCGCATGCCAGTCGCGGCCGCTGCCAAGCTCGCGGTTTTTCTCGTCCACCACGCGGAAATTCATGTAAAGGTGCGCATCCAGCGCATTGGCCTGCCATTCGCCCGCGCCTAGCTTCAAGCCGGTGCGCTGCTGGATATAGCCTGCCAATGCGGGCAGCAATGCCCCGTCTTTTTTGGATGCTGTTTCCAGGAAGCCGGTCACGAAATCCGGCACCGGCACGCAGACGCGGCGCAGCGTCTTGGGCAGCGCCTTGATCAACGCCGTCACCTTGTCGCGAATCATGCCCGGCACCAGCCATTCTGTCTCCACCGGGTTGAGCTGGTTGAGCAATGCCAGCGGCACGGTCGCCGTCACGCCATCCAAGGGATGCCCAGGCTCGAAACGGTACTTGAGCGGCAGTTTGACGCCGTCCAGCTCCAGGCTTTCTGGGAACTGTACCTCGGTAATGCCCGCCGCGCCGTGGCGCATCAGGTGGTCGCGCGTGAGATAGAGGATTTTCGGATTGTCCTTTTCCGCGTCCTCGCGCCATTTCTCGAACCCGGCGCCGTTGACGATGCCTTCGGGAACAACCGCGTCGTAGAACGCAAACAGCGTATGCTCGTCCACCAGCACATCCTGCCGCCGCGCCTTGTGCTCCAGCTCCTCGATCTCGGCAATGAGGCGGCGGTTGGCGGCAAAGAACGGCGCGCGGGTATCGAACTCCATGTTCGCCAGCGCCTCGCGGATGAAAATCTCGCGCGATTCCTTGGGGTTGATCGGGCCGTAATGCACGCGGCGACGCGGCACCACGGTAAGGCCATACAAGCTCACGCGCTCCCAGGCCGCCACTTGCGCCGGCTTGCGGTCCCAGCGCGGGTCGCTGTAGTGGCTCTGCGTCAGGCCGCGCGCCAGCGGCTCTATCCAGTCCGGTTCTATTTTTGCCACGCAACGCGCATACAGCTTGGTGGTTTCCATCAGTTCCGCCGCCATCACCCATTTCGGGCGGGCTTTCTTCAAGGTGGAACCAGGCGCGACATGGAAGCGGATACCGCGCGCGCCGAGATAATTGTCCGCCTCGCCATCCTTGAAACCGATATTGCCTAGCAACCCGGCAAGCAAGGCGCGATGCACCTGTTCATAGGAAGCGGGCTGCTCATTGAGCTTGAGTTCCAGCTCGTCAGAGATTTCCCTGAGCTGTTGGTACAGCTCACGCCATTCCTTGAGCCGCAGGAACGAGAGGAAATTGCTGTGGCACTTGTTGAGCAAGTCCTTGTTCGACTTCTTGGTCTTGAACGCGTCCTCATACCACTCCCACAGCTTGATAAAGCCGAGAAAATCGGAATGCTCGACCTTAAACTTGGCATGCGCCTGGTCGGCTGCTTCGCGCTTGTCCATGGGGCGCTCGCGCGGGTCTTGGATCGCCAGCGCGCTGGCGATGATGAGAATTTCACGCACGCAGCCCTGCTTCTTGCCTTCCAGGATCATGCGCGAGACGCGCGGATCCAGCGGCAGCCGGGCCAATTGCCTGCCGGTTTCGGTGATGTTCTGCTCCGCATCCACCGCGCCCAGCTCCTGCAATAGCTGGTAGCCGTCGGCAATGTAGCGCGAGCTGGGCGCCTCGATGAAGGGGAACTCCTGCACGTTGCCTAACTTGAGCGCGGCCATGCGCAGGATCACGGCGGCCAGCGAGGAACGGAGGATTTCCGGGTCGGTGAACTCGGGCCGGTTGTTGAAATCCGCCTCGTCGTAAAGCCGGATGCAGATGCCGTTGGACACGCGCCCGCACCGGCCCGCGCGCTGGCGTGCCGCCGCCTGAGAGATTTTCTCCACCTGCAATTGCTCGACCTTGGCGCGCGCGCTGTAGCGGTTGACCCGCGCCAAGCCGGTATCAATGACGTACTTGATACCCGGCACGGTGAGCGAAGTTTCGGCAACATTGGTTGCGAGCACCACGCGCCGCCCGCCGCTGGAGCGGAATACTTTCTGCTGGTCTTCTATGGAGAGGCGCGCGAACAAGGGCAATATCTCGACATGGCGCAGGTGCTTGCTGAGGTAATCCGCCGTATCGCGAATCTCGCGCTCGCCCGGCAGAAACACCAGGATATCGCCGCCGCCGAGCCGGGAAAGCTGCTCCACTGAATCGAGGATCGCCTCTTCCATCGCCTCCTCGGCATCATCCTCTTCCAGCCACTTGGCCTCTGCGCGCGGCTTGCGCTGGATGCCCATGATGTCCTGGCCGAGCAACTCCACATCATCGTCGTCATCCAGCCATTTGCGGATGGAGGGGTCGATGTTGCCCGCCTTGCGCTTGATGCCGATGTCAATGATATCTTCTTGCGGCGCCTCTTCTCCCCGTTTCACTACGGGAACAGGTGCAGCGACTGGCGCCGGCGCCGCGATCGCCATACGGCGGCTGCCCAAGGGACGGTAGCGGATTTCCACCGGATAAGTCCGCCCGGAAACCTCGATCACCGGCGCACCGTTGAAATGGCGCGAGAAGCGCTCGGCATCGATGGTCGCCGAGGTGACGATCACCTTGAGGTCGGGCCGGCGCGGCAATAATTGCTTGAGATAGCCGAGCAGGAAGTCGATGTTCAGGCTGCGCTCGTGCGCCTCGTCGATGATGATGGTGTCGTAGGCATTGAGGAAGCGGTCGCCCTGCGTTTCCGCAAGCAGGATGCCGTCCGTCATCAGCTTGATATACGTTGTTTCCGAAAGACGGTCATTGAAGCGCACCTTGTAACCCACGGCCTCTCCCAGCGGGGACTTCAATTCCTGCGCAATCCTCGACGCCACCGAGCGCGCCGCAATCCGCCGCGGTTGGGTATGCCCAATCAATCCAGTGACACCACGCCCCAATTCCAAGCAGATTTTGGGCAATTGCGTCGTCTTGCCTGAGCCGGTCTCGCCGCTCACTATCACCACCTGGTGCTTGCTGATCGCCTCGGCAATCTCGTCCTTACGGTTGCTGACCGGCAGCTCGGCGGGATATTCGGGCCTGGGCAACTGCTCGAGGCGGGATTTGCGCCGCTGTGCGGAAGCCTGAATCTTGGCAGCCACATCCGCCAAGGACTGGTCAATAGGCTTTTTCTGCTGCAACAAGGCATTCAGCTGTTGCAAGCGCCGCCTTAACAGAAACTGGTCCTGCAACATGCATTCGGGAAGCTGCGCCTGCAATCGCTGCAGCATCTGGCGCTCGGAAACGGGATTGGGTGTACTCATAGATAGGCGTGGATTTTAGCATGGCTGCCCGTGCCAATCGTGCTTTCACAAAAGGCCCGGCTCGTGCAGTCCTTGCTGGCTTCCTATATAGCGCTCTCCCCACTGCTTCAATGCATGCAGCACCGGCTCCAGGCTCCTTCCCTGTTCGGTCAGGCTGTATTCCACACGCGGCGGCACTTCGGCATACACCTGCCTGTGCACCAACCCTGCGGCCTCGAGTTCCCGCAATTGATTGGTGAGCATGCGCTGGGTGATATTGGGCAGCATCCGCTTCAGCGCATTGAAACGCTTGGTGCCGTCAAGCAAGTGGTAGAGCAACAGGCCTTTCCATTTTCCGCCAATCAGTTCCAGGGTAGCCTCGACCGGGCACCCTGCCACGCAGTCGAAGGATTGGTGTTTTGCCATGGTGGTCACATCCAGTCACATTAGTATCGATTTATGCACTATATACAGAAATTGTGCGTACTTGCCAGTCCTGCATGCGCGGCTAAAATGATCACATCATTCGCTCATTCATTTAAGGACTGCCCGTGAAAGCCGTCGCCCTGACCCGCTATTTGCCGATTTACCATCCCGAATCCCTGCAGGATATCAACCTCCCTGTCCCGGTTCCCGGACCGCGCGACCTGCTGGTGAGGATAGACGCGATCGCGGTCAATCCGGTCGATACCAAGGTGCGCGCGCCCAAGGACAAGATCGAGAAGGAACCGCGCATACTGGGCTGGGATGCGGCCGGCACGGTGGTCGGGATTGGCAGCGAGGTATCGCTGTTCCAGGTCGGCGATTCGGTATATTACGCCGGCGACATCACGCGCCAAGGTTGCAACAGCGAATTTCAGGTGGTAGATGAGCGGATTGTCGGCCACAGGCCGAAATCCCTGACGCCTAGCGGGGCCGCCGCCCTGCCGTTGACCGCCATCACGGCGTGGGAATCCTTGTTTGATCGGTTGATGGTGGCAATGCCGCCGCAACCCGGGCGCCGTAAGACGATCCTGATCATTGGCGGTGCAGGCGGCGTTGGCTCGATCGCGATCCAGTTGGCGGCAAAGGTAGCTGGTTTACATGTCATCGCGACTGCTTCGCGCCCCGAATCCTCCGCCTGGTGCCGGGAGCTGGGCGCCCATGATATTGCAGACCATAACGGCGATCTGGCCGGCCAGGTACAAGGGCTTGGCTACAAGTTCGTGGACTATGTGCTGATCCTCAACAACACCGACCAGCACCTGCCAGCGGCGGTGGAACTGGTGGCGCCGCAAGGCGCAATATGCAGCATCGTGGAAAATGCGAACCTGCTCGATATCGCTCCGCTCAAGAACAAGAGCGCGCGGTTCTGCTGGGAGATGATGTTCACGCGCGCGATGTACCAGACCGAGGACATGGTGAGGCAGCATCACCTGCTTAACGAAGTCGCGCAACTGGTGGACCAAGGCATTTTGAAAACCACGGTCAACCAGGTACTGTCGCCCATCAATGCCGCCAATCTCAGGCAAGCCCACGCCCAACTGGAAGCAGGAAATACGATAGGCAAAATCGTACTGGAAGGCTTTTAAGCACCGTTGGAGCATCCGCGGCAACATGCCGCATAAGCAGTTCCAGCCTGCGTGATAAGATAGCGGCATGGAATTTGATCAATTGAAGCTGGTAGGCGGGCTGAGCGCTTTTTTCCTGCTGTTTGGATTCGGCTGCTGGTTATTGCTGCAGACCGCGACCATGGGCGACGGCCCTGCCGATGCGGATTTCTTTGGCGAACTCTGCATTGTTACCCCTGCTTCCGGCACCAAGCCCCTCACGCCATGCATTGCGTGCGTGGCGCTTTCGCACCAGCTCGTCTCGCAGGCATTGACGCTGGGGCCAACCGCATTCGCCCTGCCCGGCATCAGCGCCTACGCTGAGCCGCTTACCATAGGAGAACAACCATGAATAGGCTCTTAAGCCTGCTATTGCTGTGCAGCCTGCAGGCGCAAGCCGGAGTCACCGTCGTCGAGCCATGGGTACGCACCACCGCGCCTGGGCAAAAGGTGGCGGCAGGCTATGTGCGCATCGTATCGGACAAGGATGTCGCCCTGGTCTCGGCGAACTCAAGCTTTGCCGACAAGGTCGAAGTCCATGAGATGCAGATGGATGACGGCATCATGAGGATGCGCCCGCTCAAGCAACTGGAGCTGAAGGCGAACACGCCGGTGGAATTGAAGCCCGGCGGCTTGCACCTGATGCTGGTCGGGATCAAGAATGCAGTCAAGGCAGGCGACGCCATTCCGCTCACCCTGGTGTTTGAAGACAAGAAAGCCGCGCGTGAGAGCGTAGACGTCGTGTTCAACGGTCGCGCCGTCGCCCACCAGGGCATGGAACATCACGCCCATTAATCCCGCCTGCCGCCGTCATAAACAGGAGAACGCTTTGGTTGCAAAAATAATACAAGGCCTCAGCCAGCAAGCCCTGCACCGGCTCAAATGCCTGCGCCAGCTGTTGATCCAGTCGGTGCTGTCCTGGTTTTCCCACCGCGCCACCAGCAAGGGAGCCGCGCTGGCCTTCTATACCATGTTCTCGCTCACGCCCATCCTGGTGCTGGTGATTGCGATTGCCGGGTACTTCCTCGGCGAGCGTGCCGCGCATGGCGAAATCGTCGCGCAAATGTCGGACCTGGTGGGCGAAAGCGGCGCGCAGGTGATCCAGAACATGCTGGCGAGGTCGAGCAATCCCAAGTCCGGCATCATTGCGACACTGGTCGCCTCCGCCCTGCTGTTCGTCGGTGCGACAACGGTATTCGCCGAGCTGAAAGCCAGCCTCGATGAAGTCTGGGAAACCACCAAGGAAAAAGCCCAGGGAGGCAGGCAGGCGATCGGCAACCTGATCAAGACCCGGCTGCTCTCGTTCAGCATTATCCTCTCGCTCGCCTTCCTGCTGCTGACCTCGTTGCTGGTAAATGCCGGCCTGGCGCTGGTGGAACAGTTCTTCGCGGAATTCGTTGGCCGCTTCATCACTGCGATCGGCATATTCAAGCATATTTCCGCACTGGTGAGTTTCGGCGTGATCACCTCGATGTTTGCCGTCATCTTCAAGATGCTGCCGGACGTCAAGCTGCCGTGGTCCGATGTCTGGGTCGGCGCCGCGTTCACCGCCATCCTGTTCAGCCTGGGCAAATACCTGATCGGGATATACCTGGGCAACAGCGCGGTAGCATCAAGCTTTGGCGCCGCAGGCTCCTTGATCGCCCTGCTGCTCTGGGTGTATTACTCCGCGCAGATTTTCTTCTTCGGCGCTGAAATCACGCGGCAATATGCGCTTACGTTCGGCAGCCTGCGCGACATTCCGGCGGACAGGATTCCCCGCAAGTAAGGCACTAGGCTGCAGTATCGAGCATCAATAGACAAAGCGGTGATGCAGGTCCTGGAGGTTAAGCTGCTCGAGGATCTGTTCCAGCCTGGATTGGGCGTTGCGCCGCGGGCTGTTTTTATAGCGGGCGATGATGAGTTCGTTCTTCATCGAATGCTCCCAACCCACCAGCTCCGTCACCGTCACCTGGTAGCCATGCGCCTCCAGCTGCAGGCAGCGCAGCACGTTGGTGATCTGGCTGCCGAATTCGCGCGTGTGAATCGGATGGCGCCAGATCTCGGATAACGGCGTCTTGCCGAACGAATCGCTCTTGTGGCGCCGCAGCACTTCCGCCACCTCGGCCTGGCAGCAAGGCACCAGCACCATGAACTGGGCTTTTTTCTCCAATCCGAAACGGATCGCGTCGTCGGTCGCCGTGTTGCAGGCATGCAATGCGGTGACGATATCCACCTGCTCGGGCAAGGCAGGCGAAGTAATCGCTTCTTCCACGCTCAAGTGCAGGAAATCCATGCGCTCGAAACCCAGCTTTTCCGCGAGCGACTTGGATTTTTCCACCAGTTCGCCGCGGGTTTCTATCCCGGCGATGCGCCCTGCCGCCTGCTGCTTGACGAACAAATCATAGAGGATGAACCCCAGATAAGACTTGCCCGCTCCATGGTCGACCAGGATGGGATTGGCATTGTTTTCCATCACTTCGAGCAGCAGCGGCTCGATGAAGTGGTAGAGGTGGTATACCTGCTTGAGTTTGCGCCGCGTATCCTGGTTGAGCTTGCCTTCCCGCGTGAGGATGTGCAGCTCCTTGAGGAGTTCGACGGATTGCTGGGGCTTGATTTCCGGGATGAGCGTCATGCCGCTATTTTAGCATCGCCCTTCCAACCTATTCACCAGCGCATCATGCTAAATAAACAAATGCGCTGGCAAGCAGGATTCACGCATGCTTCAGTGCTGGTGTTGATGGTCGTGGGGCTCGTCATGGTCATGGCGATGCACATGCACGCCAGGCGCACCCTTGGCTGCGGATAGCCAGGCCACGGCTTGCTTGTCATGCTCCATGTCGCCGATATCGACAAAATCCACATGCTGGTATGCCTGCAGCACCTGGCTGGTGGTTCTTTCCACCGGCGGCTTGCCCTGATAGCGCTCCACCAGCTTCACGGTCACGTGATGCTTGGGGTAGCGGTATTCCACCTGCAATGGGATCTGCAATGCAGGAATCCAGGTAATCTCGGTGTCCACGCCGTTCAGTTTGCCTTGGTAAATCTCGGTCGCCATCTTTTCATAGGGCTGGCCCGGCTTCTTCTGCAGGCTGGCGAGTTCGCTGGTCTTCACCAATTGCGCCAATGCCTGCCATTTATCTTCACTGGCGCCAATGCCCAGCAAACGCAGATCGATGGAGGTATAGTCGATCGCGCGTTTTGCATCATGCATCAGGTAAACGTAATCCAGGGTGCCGTCCTGCCACTGCCAAAGGTCGCTGTGCTTGGCGTTGAAGTCGCGCAATTCGACCTGGTTGGCCCCGCGCAGCATGAGCCACTCGCGCTTGACCGGCTTTTGGCAGGGCACCGCGCATTGCGATGTCTCGAAACGGGCATCCAGACTGGGCAATGCCTCGGCGGCGGCCAGGTTGGGCAACAGGGCGAGCAACAATGCTCCGGCATATTTCATGTTGTTTTGCATGTTCATACTCTCACAAACTCAAAAACAAAATGGATGGGATGGCCTGCGCCACCCCATCCGTCTCAGTCACACAACATCAAGCGCTGCATTAGAAGCCGAAGGCATCCTTCATGACGTGGAAGATGTAGTGCTGCTCTTGCACGCCCTGGAACAGGTGGGCCTTGGGGCCGCCTGCGAAGATTTCCACTTCTTCAGCCGCATGGGTCTCGGAATCGAGAGGCACGGTCACTTCCTGGTGGAAGTCAGGGTCGCTGGTGTCGACATTGGTCATGTCCTCGATACGGCCGCTACGTGCAGGGAAGCCATAGACATCCTCGCCTGGGACGTTGGGGTAGTAACCCTTGCCGTTGGCGTATGAAATCGTGGTGTATGGATTGCCGTCAGTCGCCTTGGTCAACTGGCCGTCCACCGTCACTTTGCCGAGGATAGGATTGCCGCGCTCAGGGTAGCCGCCAATCGTCATGGTGTGGCTGTGGTCGGCAGTCACGATCACCAGGGTGTCGTTGAGGTCCACTTTTTCCAGCGCCTTCTTCACTGCGTCAGACAAGGCAATGGTATCGGTCAACGCACGGTAGGCGTTGTTGGCGTGGTGACCATGGTCGATACGGCCGGCTTCCACCATCAGGAAGAAGCCCTTGGGGTTCTTCTGCAGGATGTCGATCGCCTTGCCGGTCATGTCGGCCAGGGACGGCTCCTTGCCTGTGTCGTTCGGGCGGTCATGCTCGTATTGCATGTGGGAGCGCTCGAACAAGCCCAGCAGGCGGTTGGTGTTGGCCGGGTTGATGGCATCGAATTGCGCCTGGTTCCAGACGAACTTGCCGCCGAACTTGTTCACGTATTCCTGCGCCAGGTTGCGGCCGTCGCGGCGGTCGCCCTTGCGGCCTGCGTTTTCAGGATCGTCCACGGTGTTGGGCAGAAAGCGGCTGCGGCCGCCGCCCAATACCACTTCAATACCGTCGCCAATCGCACCGGCGCCGAAGTTGTCGATCAACTGGGAAGCGATATCCTTCACGTCCGCATCCGCGGGCACATTGTTGTCGGATTCCCAGTCACGCGCGGAAGTGTGCGCATAGGTCGCTGCAGGGGTAGCGTGCGTGATGCGGGCGGTGGAAACCACGCCGGTGGCACGGCCGTTCTGCTCGGCCAGCTCAAGGATGGTCGCAAGCTTGGCAGCCTGCACCTTGCTGTTGTCCTTGTCGCCGTTCAATACGCGTTGGTCGACAGAAATGACGCCGTCATTGGTCTTCACGCCGGTCACCATGGCGGTCATGGTAGGCGCGGAGTCGGAAGTCTGCTGGTTGGCGGAATAAGTCTTGGACAAAGCCAGGTAAGGCAGCTTCTCGAATGCCAGCTTGTTGCGCTCGCCGTCACGGCCTTGCAATTGGCCTTCGAGGATGCGGGCGGCCGTCACGGTGGATACGCCCATGCCGTCGCCCACGAACAGGATCACGTTCTTGGCCTTGCGGTTGTTGGGGTAAAGCTTCTTGGCGGCTGCCAAGGCCTCCTGGCCGTCCTGGTACCAGGTGTTGGCGTCTTCCGCCATGGCCTGGCCACACAGGGCCATCATCACCGCCAGGGCGGAAACCTTCATTGTTGCCTTTTTCATTTTATGCACTCCCATTGTGGTTAAACTGTTTTACGGCGGCGCAATGCCAGGCCAAGCACGCCCAGGCCGGCCAGCAGCATGGCGTAGGTATCGGCTTCAGGCACAGGCGTGACGTTCAGGCTGATGTTGTCCAGGCCGACCTGCAAGGCGCCCTGGTTACTCACTGCGGCGAAGCGCAGGGTGTAATCCCCGCCTGCAGCGAGTACGTCGCTGATGTCAAAGCTGTAATCTACATAGTTGTTCACGTTGTCATCGCCATCGAAACGGCGGCCGTTTGCTCCGCCCAGATAATAAGTGCCGATGATGTCAGTAGCATGAATGGAGAACGGATCGGCATCGGCGCGCAGGATATCGACGCGGACGTGCTGGTTGGCCTCGTAGCTGCCGCCGGTAGTGGCATCCAGGCCAGCCTGGTTGATGTAGACGATGCCGTTGTCGCTCTGGTCGTTCACGAACATCTGGAAAGACAGCACGGCGGAAGTCACGGCGCTGATCGAGAAGTTCTGGTACAGCACTTGGCTGCTGGCGTAGGAAGAATCCAGGAAGCCGTAGAACTGGCCGCTGGCGGCGCCGACGGTCTTGTAGCCGCTGGCGTAGGACTCGGTAGCATCTGTCGCAAGAACGGAGCCGGCAATGCCTTGCTCGGCCACTTGCCAGCCTTGCGGGTTGTAGCTTTCGGCAGCGTCGGCTTCAAAGCCGCCGTTGACGATAACTTCCTGCGCGAATGCAGGAACAGCGAACAGCACGGAGCCGGCCAAGGCCAGCGCTACGCCATGTTTTTGTAACTTCATGGTGATTCCCCTTTAAAAGAGTGAGAGTAGAAAACGGTTCGGGAGCCATACTAGGAAGCGCTTGTGTTAGATATATGGATGCAAAATAGTCCTAATGGACTAGTCCATGGCATGCGTAGCCCTTCATTTCTGCAACAAAGATGCAAAACGGGGCCGGAATAGCAGCCGGGATGCTAAAATGACAGCCATGACAGGCTTGGCCGCAAGCAGCACACAAAAAGCCCGATCTTTTTTCATCAACGCATTCACATAGAGCAGTTCATCATGGCAATTCAATGGTTCCCCGGACACATGACTTCCGCGCGCAAGAAGGCGGAAGAAACCATGGAGTTCACCGATGTGGTGATCGAAGTGCTGGATGCGCGCGTGCCGGAAGCCAGCCATAACCCCATGATTAAAGACCTTCGCCTTTTCCGGCAGCGTCCCAGTCTCAAAATTCTCAACAAGGCCGACCTGGCCGACCCAGCCGTCACCCAGGCGTGGCTCAATCATTTCAACCGACAGGAAGGCGTCAAGGCCGCAGCGCTTTCGTGCAAGAAGCCTGGTGATGCGAAAAAAATCCCCGGCCTCTGCCGTAGCCTCGCACCGCATAGGGGCACCAACCTCAAACCTTTGCGCATGATGATCATGGGCATCCCCAACGTCGGGAAATCCACGCTCATGAACGCGCTCTTAAACCGGCGCATCGCCAAGGTCGGCGACGAGCCTGCCGTGACCAAAAGCCAGCAGCGTTTCGAGCTCAGCCCCCAGCTCACAATTACCGACACCCCGGGCATGATGTGGCCGAAAATCCAGTACGACTCGGACGGCTACATGCTCGCCGCCAGCCATGCCATCGGCCGCAATGCCGTGATTGACGAAGAAGTCGCCGAGTTTCTCGCCGGCATCCTGCTGCAACGCTACCCTGCCCTGCTGCAGGCGCGCTACAAGACCGATGTGAGCAATATGGACGCAATCGACCTGCTCGAGGCAGTCGGCAAACGCCGCGGCTACCTGCTCAAGGGCGGCGAACTGGATATGGAGAAGACTGCGATGGCGTTCCTTGTCGATTACCGTTCCGGCACCCTTGGCCGTATCAGCCTGGAAACTCCTGAGTCGCGTGCCGCCATGGTGGCAGCGTCGGCAAGCGCACTCGAACAGCAACATTCGAATGACGAGCACCAGGATACAACCGAGGGATAGACCAAAAAACTGGATTCATTCCAAGTAAAATAACTAATTGGATTAGCTAGATACCGATAGAACCTATTGTAAAACTTGATTTAATTAGTCCAAATGGACCAGCCCAAATAGACTATTGAGCAACTTCAAATAGTGAAGTTAAGATTGCACCGTCGAAAAAACACCCGACTCAAAGATTTATAATATTTTCAGAATATGAGGAGCATACACATGGGAATCTTCAAATTAGTCGCTTCCACTGCCACCGGGCTAGCCTTTGCTGCTTCATTGCAAGCCAATGCAACTGATACGGTGTATGGCAAAGACTTTGGCAACGGCTCTACTTATACCAGTTCCATTAATGGCACTGATGTAACGTTTTCCGCCAAGACTGGCAACAACAAAAACAAACTGATTGATGGCGTATTTAGCTACAAGCCTGCTCAAGACGGTTATCAAGGTGTAGGTGTTTCTCCCGTTAAAGGCAGCGACACAACAGTGGGGGAAATTGACAAGAATGAATGGATCTTTGCCGAGTTCAATGATGCCCGAGTTATCAGTAACGTGACACTGGGTTTGTTGTTCGACGGTCCAGAATATAACGACAGCAAAGAAAAAGCTTTTTTTACTGTAACTTTCTTTGACAACTCCACCCAAGAGTTCAAACTGCAAGCCCAAGGGGAAACCATTGCACTATGGACTGGCGACGGCAGCGTGAGCAACATAAGTCCAGCAATCAATGGCTTGGGAGGCGTTTGGAGTATCGACAACCCGTTTGGCGATGCTGCCGTCAAATCCTTCGTGCTGACCTCTCACGCTGAAAAGTCCGACTTTACGCTTTACAGCGTTACTGCAGTACCTGAACCAGAATCCTATGCTATGCTGGCGCTTGGCCTCGGCCTGGTCGGGTTTGCCGCGCGCCGCCGCAGCCACCAGCTTTACGACTGATAACAACACACTACTTCCATAGCCCCGTCCGATATGACGGGGCTTTTTTTTATGCTTGCCATGAACTGTATTGGCTAGCTTCAAAACCCGGCTCAAGATAAAATCAGGGCCGATGTTGTTACATGCTTGTAGCAGCTTTTCCCAAGATTCATCTATAGAGCCGCAGGCAGATCAACATGCTGAATTCCATGAACCCGCAGCAGCGCGAAGCTGTGAAATACCTTGATGGCCCCCTGCTGGTGCTGGCTGGCGCAGGCAGCGGCAAGACCCGCGTCATCACACAGAAAATCACCTACCTGATCGAGCAATGCGGCTATTCCCCCAAGGAAATTGCCGCGATCACCTTCACCAACAAGGCCGCGCGCGAAATGCAGGAGCGCGTGGGCCACTTGTTGCAAGGCAGCAATACCAAGGGGCTCACCATCGCCACGTTCCACTCGCTCGGCTTGCAGATGCTGCGCCAGGAAGCCGAGCTGCTGGGCTACAAGCCGCAATTCTCCATCCTCGACTCCTCCGACAGTTTCAAGATCCTTTCCGATGCGCTGGCCACCACGGACAAACAGCTGCTGCGCAAGACGCAATGGCAGATTTCCAGCTGGAAGAATGCCTTCATCAACCCGGACCAGGCCGCTGCGACCGCGGACGAAGAGCTTAGCCATGCCGCAGCCAAGGTCTACCAGGTTTACCAACAGACCCTGAAAGCCTACCAGGCGGTGGATTTCGACGACTTGATCAAACTGCCGGTGGAATTGTTCGAGCAGCATCCCGATGCATTGCGCAAATGGCAGCACAAGCTGAAATACCTGTTGATCGACGAGTACCAGGACACCAATGCCTGCCAGTACAAGCTGGTGAAGATGCTCACTGGCGTGGAGGGCCGCTTCACCGCCGTGGGCGATGACGACCAGGCGATTTACGGCTGGCGCGGCGCCGATGTGGAAAACCTGCGCCAGCTCACCGAGGATTTCAGCCGACTCAAAGTCATCAAGCTGGAACAGAACTACCGCTCCACCGTGCGCATCCTACGCGCCGCCAACCAGGTGATCGCCAACAATCCCAAGCTGTTCGAGAAAAAGCTCTGGAGCGAACTCGGTACGGGCGACCTGATCCAGGTCAGCGCCGCCAAGGATGAAGACCATGAGGCAGAATCCGTGGTGATGAAGCTGCTCGCGCACAAGTTCGAGCACCGTACCAAGTTCCTCGATTACGCCATCCTCTACCGCGGCAACCACCAGGCGCGCATTTTCGAGCAGCAGCTGCGCCAGCACAAGATCCCCTACACCATATCGGGCGGGCAATCCTTCTTCGACAAAGCTGAAATCAAGGACCTCGTCAGCTACCTGCGGCTGATTGCCAACGAAGATGACGATCCCGCGTTCATCCGCGCCGCGACCACGCCGAAGAAAGGCATAGGCAACACCACGCTGGAACGCCTGGGCGAATATGCCAGCGCACACAAGATGTCGTTGTTCGAGGCCGCGTTCGAGGGAGATTTCCAACGTACCATGGCCAACCGGCAATTGGAAGACTTGCTGACCTTCTGCCAATTCATCAACCGTATCCAGGAACGCGCCGAGAAAGACCCTGCAGGCGAGGTATTGAACGACCTGCTCAACGCCATCAACTACGAGGCCTTCCTCTACGATACGGAAGAGCCCCGCAGTGCGGAAAACAAATGGAAGAGCGTGCTCGACTTCGTTGCTTGGCTCACGCGCAAAGGAGACGAGGACGAAAAGAACCTGCTCGCGCTGACGCAGATGATCTCGCTCATGAGCATGCTGGAAGGCCGGGAGGATGCCGAGCCGGATGCCGTCAAGCTTTCCACCCTGCATGCCTCCAAAGGGCTGGAATACGGGCATGTGTTCTTGGTCGGCTGCGAGGAAGGCATCCTGCCGCACCGCGAGAGTGTGGACCAGGGCAAGATCGAGGAAGAGCGGCGCCTGATGTATGTCGGCATCACGCGCGCGCAGAAATCACTCCATATTTCCTGGTGCCGCAAGCGCAAGCGTGCCGGGGAACATGAATCCTGCGAGCCCAGCCGCTTCATCGCCGAGCTGCCGGAAGACGACGTGCGCCATTCCGGCCAACCGCAGAGCGATCCGGCCGCCAACAAGGAGAATGCGCGCCAGCGCATGGCGCAAATCCGCGCCATGCTAGGTGGCGGAACAGGCAGTAGTTCCTGATATTGACCGGGTCATAAATTCATATCCAGTACATCGCCGCATGGTAAAGTAGCGCCCTTAGATGACCCCTCCTTTCGTGCGCTCCGCTCATTCGGAAGCACAGGATTTTCTTTTCAAGCTTTAATTTCTCTACACATTGACTAAGGCAAGTATGGGCAGTTGGATGATTGCGCTGGCCGCGGGTGCGTTCTGCATCGGCATGACCGAATTTCTCCCCATGGGATTGTTGCCCGACATTGCACACGGGCTGGACGTATCCATCCCGGCTACCGGCAACCTGGTTACTGTGTATGCCCTTGGCGTGGTGGTCGGCGGGCCCTTGATGGTGGCGCTTACGATCAACCGCCCGCGCAAGGCCACGCTGCTGGGCTTGATGGCGATTTTCACGTTCGGCAACATGCTGTGCGCCCTGGCGCCGAACTACTTTACCCTGGCCGCTGCCCGTATCTTCACCGCATTGAGCCATGGCTCGTTTTTCGGCATCGCCGCCGTGGTCGCGCTCTACCTGGCTCCTCCCGGCCAAGGCAACCGCGCCCTGGCACTGATGTTCACCGGCCTTACCATGGCGAACGTGCTCGGCGTGCCGCTAGGCACGCTGCTAGGCCAGGAAACCAGCTGGCGCGTCCCATTCTGGACGGTGTCGGCCTGTGGCGCGGTTGCCATATATGCCATCTGGCGCTTCATTCCCGACCTCGGCGCCATGCCCAGGCCAGACATTCGCCGCGAGATGCACGCCGTATTCCAGCCTAACGTACTGCTCGCCATGGCGATCACCGCCATCGGCTTCGCCGGGGTATTCACCATCTTCACCTATATCACGCCGATCCTGGAAGACATGTCCGGGCTCTCGCCCCACCACGTCAGCTTCATGCTGATCGCCATGGGAATCGCGGCCACCATCGGGCTCAATATCGGCGGAAAAATGGCGGATTGGAAACTATTGCCGACAATTACCCTCTCACTAACAGGCATGGCCTTACTGGGTATCGTATTCGCCTGGAGCATGCAGTTCACGCTTGCAGCCATCGCGACAGCGTTCATCTGGGGCATGGTGAGCTTTGCCGTTGGGCCTGGCCTGCAGACCAACGCCATGGCGCAGGCCGGCGACTCGCCATTGATGGCATCTACCGTCAACCAGAGCGCATTCAACCTGGGCAATGCGGGCGGCGCCTTTCTCGGCGGTGCGGTGATCCACTTCGGCTTCGGGCTGCCTGCCGTCGCTTTGGCAAGTGCGGCCGTCGCCGTATGCGGGGCGTTACTGACGTTGTACAGCATGCAGCACTACGGAAAAAAGAACCTATAACCATCAGCTCCTGCAAGCTTTGCCTGGGCTGGACAAAAGCAAAGGTGAACAATGGCGCAACAATTTGCCGGGCAACCCGCCCGCGGCTTGATCAAATTCGGCAAAGCCTTGCTCTGGCTGCTCCTGGGTCTGGTCCTGGCTTTGGTCATTTGCGAAATCCAAGGCTGGACGTTCTTGCGCGAGCCCGCCCAGTCCTTCCTCAGCAAGCAGCTGGAACGCGACATCAAGCTGGACAAGCCTTTCCGGCTGCACCTGTGGGCAGGAGTCCAGCTCGACCTCGGCCACCTGTATATTTCCGCCCCGGAAAAATTCAATGTCCCGCACCTGGTGGATGCCGGCAACATCAGCATCAAACTGCGCTATAGCGATCTCTGGCACTACAAGAAGCATGGCGAGTTGCGCATCCGTGAAATCAAGGTAGATGACATCGACGCCCAACTCGTCCGCCATGCCGATGGCAGCGCTACGTGGGAATTTCCCACAGATGAGAGCAAGCCTGCCACTCCCTTCCCTGTCATTGAAACGCTGATCGTGAAGAGCGGCAGCAGCCATATCGACGACGCAATCAGCAGCACCGCGCTGGAAGCAAAATTCAAGACCGAGGAAGGCGCCAGTCAGGAAGAGCTGCGCTCGGAAGTCAGCGTCGACGGCCAGTTCCAGCATCGCCCGCTCAAGGCTTTCCTCGAAACGCCCGGATTCCTCCCCATCGCCACGCAAGACAAGGACTCCCCGCCGATCAAATCCAAGGGCTGGCTCGAATACGGCAAGCTCAGGGTGGATTTTGACGGCCAAGTAGCCGACCTCTTCGGCCGGCAGGACATCGAGGGCAACGCCGTGGTCACCGGCCCCTCGCTTTCAGTGCTGGGCGAGCTGGTCGGCAGCGTATTCCCGACCACCGACCCGTTCCGCCTCAGCGCCAGCTTGAGCAAGCATAGCGACGTTTGGGATGTCAACGTGGACTCGGCGAAGATCGGCAGGAGCAGCCTCACAGCCGTGTTCAAGTACGATCCGCGCAGCAAAACCACCGGCATTCCGGTATTGAGCGGCCGTATCGACGGCAGCCGCTTCTACCTGGCCGACCTGGCGCCCGCGTTCGGCACCTTGCAGGCGGACGGCAGCAAGCCGCAGCCGGTCGAAGGCCGCGCCATTCCCAACCGGCCGCTGGACCTGCCCTCGCTCAACCGCATGGATGCCGACATCACCATCAAACTGGACTACATGGAGCTCGGCAGCGTTTTCGCCCTGCCGATTTCCCCGTTCAAGGCCCAACTTAGCCTGGACAAGGGCAAGTTCATGGTCGGGGACATCCTCGCGCAAACTGCGGACGGCACCCTGACGGGCAGCTTCTCGGTCGACGCCCAGGAAAGTAAAGAAACCGATAAGGAAAAATATCCGCCCCAATGGCAAATCAAATTGGGCTGGAAAGACATCGATCTCGGCAAGTGGCTGCAAGTGTCCAAGGCACGGCAGGAAGAGGCTAAGAAGCAAGGCAAGCCCGTGCCGCCCGCCTACATCACCGGCACCCTCAACGGACGCACCGACCTCAGCGGCAAGGGCTCGACTACTGCCGAACTGCTGGGCTCTCTCAACGGCAAGACCACTTTGTTCGTCGAGCAAGGGGAAATATCGCGGCTGGTGATGGAGCTGCTGGGCTTGGATATCGCGCAAAGCGTGAGTGCCTGGCTGGGCGGAGACCATTCACAACGGCTGCAATGCGCAGTCATGGACCTCAAGGCGTCCAATGGCGTGGTGCGCCCGGAAGTCGCGCTCATCGACACGCCGATCACGCTGGTGCTGATCGACGGCAATATCGACCTCGGCCAGGAGAAGCTGGATTTGCTGCTCGCGGCAAAACCAAAGAATTTCTCGCCATTGACGGTACGTTCGCCGATCAGGGTGCAGGGCAGCTTCGTCGAGCCCAAGGTACGCCCTGAAGCCGTGCCGATCGCCGCGCGCCTGCTCGGCAGCGTGGCGCTCGCCTTCGTCAATCCGCTAGCTGCCATCCTGCCTTACCTGGATACAGGCTCCAAGAGCAACGCCTACAATTGCAGCCAGGCGCTCAACGCCTACTCATCGCAAAAACCGGCCAAAGCGCCTGCAGACGACAAGACCTTACCGCCACAGCAAGCACCTGTGCCTGCCGTTCCCGGACATTGAACGCAAAGCCCGTTTAGCGGCCGCCTCTAGGCCCAAACGGGCCATATAGCAGCCTCAGTCCTACTGATACAATACGCCCCATGCCTTATATCTCCCTAGATCAAGCCAGCCTGGCTTATGGACATTATCCCTTGCTCGACCATGCCGATTTCCAGCTCGATGCCGGAGAAAGGGTCGGCTTGATTGGCCGCAACGGCGCCGGGAAATCCAGCCTGCTCAAGGTCATCGCCGGCGAAAGCAAGCTGGATGACGGCACCTTCTGGCGCGCGCCCAAGTCCCGCATCGTCTATGTGCCGCAAGAACCGTCCCTGTCGCCCAGACATACCATTTTCGAGGCCGTGGCCGAAGGCCTAGGCGGCTTGCGCGAGGCCTTGGTGGAATACCATCAAGTTTCGCAGCAGATGGCGGAGCCCGGAGCCGACATTGACGGCCTGATTGCGCGCATGCAAGTCCTGCAACACGACCTCGAGGCGCAAGGGGGCTGGCAATCCCAAGCACGCGTCGAGGCCGTATTGAGCCGGCTGCAGCTTGAACCTGAGGCGAAGATTGCCACGCTCTCAGGCGGCTGGCGCAAGCGGGTCGCCCTCGCCCGCGCCCTCGTGGCGGAACCCGAGGTATTGCTGCTCGACGAACCCACCAACCACCTGGACTTTGCCGCCATCGAATGGCTGGAGAACCTGCTGCTGGACTTCAAGGGTAGCCTGCTATTCATCACGCACGACCGCCGCTTTCTCGACCGGCTTGCCACGCGCATCGTCGAGCTGGACCGTGGGCGCCTGACGGATTTCCACGGCAATTACAGCCAATACCAGGTGAAGAAGGAAGAACTGCTGGCAGTGGAAGCGACGCATGCCGCGAAGTTCGATAAATTCCTCGCGCAGGAAGAAGTCTGGATACGCCAAGGCATCAAGGCGCGGCGCACCCGTAACGAGGGCCGGGTGCGCAGGCTGGAGGCCCTGCGCCTCGAACGGGCCGCCCGGCGCGAGCGCCAAGGCAACGTCAAGCTCACGCTGGATAGCGGAGAACGCTCCGGCAAGCTGGTCGCGGAGCTTGACCGTATCTCGCTGGCATACGATCAAAAACTCCTGATCCAGAATTTCAGCACCCGCATCATGCGCGGCGACCGCATCGGCCTCGTTGGTCCCAATGGTGCAGGAAAGTCCACCCTGCTCAAGCTGATTCTCGGTGAACTCGAGCCTGACAGCGGCAGCATCCAGCGCGGCACCAACCTCAATGTGGCGTATTTCGACCAGATGCGCGAGCAGCTGGATGAAGAGGCCACCCTGGCCGACACCATCAGCCCCGGCTCCGAATTCGTGCAGATCGGCAATGAGCGCAAGCATGTCATCAGCTACCTGGAAGACTTCCTGTTCCCGCCACAGCGCTCGAGGTCGCCGGTGAAGTCGCTTTCCGGCGGCGAGCGCAACCGCTTGCTGCTGGCCCGCTTGTTTGCCCGCCCGGCCAATGTGTTGGTGCTGGACGAACCCACCAACGACCTGGACATCGAAACGCTGGAACTGCTCGAAAGCCTGCTGCAGGAGTTCGAGGGCACCTTGTTCCTGGTCAGCCACGACCGCGCCTTCCTGGAAAATACCGTCACCCAGATCATCGCCTTCGAAGGCGATGGCGTATTGAGCGAATTCGGCGGAGGCTACGATGACTGGTCCCGCCACACGCAGGCACGGGCAGCTGAGAAAACAGCAGCAAAAACCCCGGCCGAAAAGCCCCGGCAAGAAGCTCCTGCAAAGAAACCCACAGCCAAACTCAGTTTCAAGGAAAACCGTGAGCTGGAAAGCCTGCCCGCCAAGATTGAAGCGCTTGAGGCAGAGCAAACCTCAATCAATACGGCGCTTGCGAACCCGGACATCTACCGGGAAAACGCTGAACAAGCGCGCGCACTGCAGCAGAGGTTGAACGAGATCGGCACGGAAATTGACCAGGCCATGTTGCGCTGGGAAGAACTGGAAAGCAGAAATTAGCGTAGAGTGAGCAGAGGTTGCGTGGGCGCTATATCACTCATGCCTCCCTTGCAATACTTATGACTCATTGCACTGTGAATACCTGAGGGAACAATAGCTTGGATTCTTTTTGGAATTCATATACCGCCAACATCGCCTATTCGATCAGCCAGCTGTGCATCGCGATCATCATGGGCGGGATGTATTTCCTCGCGCCCACGGAGCGCTGTACGCGCTATTGGGCGCTCTCCGGCCTGATCAGCGTATTCGGCTCCACGCTCACCGCCTTCAGCATTTCAAAGTTCGGGCATCTGCCCCTCATTACCGGCTCCACCCTGATGATCGCGGCCATGACGGCCAAATGGTGGGGCACCCAGGCTTTCTTCGGCAAGCGACCGGCTTATGTCGGCTGGTATTTGGTACTGGGCTTTTTCATTGGCTACAGCCTGATCGTCCTGCTGCAGCTGGCCGTCGGCATCCGCACCCTGTTCTTCTCGCTCATGCTGGCGCTGCTGACGTTCCTCAATGTGGTCGAGGTCGTCCTAGCCAGGGGGGTCAGGCTATCGTTCGCCAACAGCCTGGTCATCATCGCCTATACATTGGCGGCGGCAGACTTCATCCTGCGCGGCATCCTCGCCATCAGCGGCGGCATCGACCTCACGCCGCAAAGCCATGACCCCATCAACGTATTCGGGCTTTACCTGATCCCGATGTGGTGCAACCTGCTGGGGTCCCTCGGCTTGCTGCTGATGTATTTTGAATCCATCATCCACGAAAAAGAACACCTGGCGACACACGACGAGCTTACCAAGATTTACAACCGGCGGGCATTGGTCAACCTCGGGCGGCGCGAGATCGACTTGGCGCACCGTTATCAGCGCCCGATCAGCATCTTCATGCTGGACCTGGATCACTTCAAGCTGATCAACGATACCTATGGCCACGATGCGGGAGACAAGGTATTGAGAAGCGTGGCCCTGACCTTGAGCAACACCTGCCGCAATACCGATATCATCGGCCGCTATGGCGGCGAGGAGCTATGCATCATTTGCCCGCACACGACCAAGGATGAAGCCACTGCCTTGGGCGAGCGCCTGCTGGAAGCCATGCGCAACCTGCACCATCAACACTGCGATAATCGCCAGGTCACCTGTAGCCTGGGCCTGTATACCTGGAACCCGAACACTGACCTGGCTGCAAGCTGGGAAGCCATGCTGCACCGTGCCGATACCGCCTTATATGCCGCCAAGGCCGCAGGCCGGAATTGCATGCTGCAATACAGCATCGAAGCCGACAATCAATAAAATTTACTTATCATATAAATTTAAACAATCAATTTTATTTAATCAACCAAATCCCCTAAACTGCATTCTCACTATTTCAACCACCCTAGGAGATTGCAATGACCACATCCCTTATCAATACCGAAATCAAGCCATTCAAGGCCACCGCATTCCACAACGGCGAATTCGTCACCGTCACCGATGCAGACTTGAAAGGCAAATGGACTGCCGTCGTGTTCTACCCAGCCGACTTCACTTTCGTCTGCCCCACAGAGTTGGGCGACATCGCCGACAACTACGATGAATTGCAAAAGTTGGGCGTTGAAGTGTACTCCGTCTCTACCGACACCCACTTCACGCACAAGGCCTGGCACGATACTTCGGATACCATCCGCAAGATCAAGTTCCCGATGATCGGCGACCCGACCGCCGCCATCACCCGCAACTTCGGCGTATTGCGCGAAGACCAGGGCCTGGCCGACCGCGGTACCTTCATCATCGATCCCAATGGCGTGATCCAGGCAATTGAAGTCACCGCAGAAGGCATTGGCCGCGACGCTTCCGACCTGGTGCGCAAGATCAAGGCCGCGCAATACGTTGCCAGCCACCCTGGTGAAGTCTGCCCAGCCAAGTGGAAAGAGGGCGAAGCCACATTGGCTCCATCCCTGGACCTCGTCGGCAAGATCTAAACGCTAGCCAAGCTGGACCGTGCCCGGGCAACCGCAAACTCCCTGCCTTTCTGCCCGGGCATTTTTTGCAGCAATATCAATACAGATTGAGAGCACATCATGTTGGACGCAAATATCAAGACACAATTAAAGGCTTATTTCGAAAAACTCACCCAGCCTATCGAAATCACCGCCTCTGTAGATGGCGGCGACAAATCGCGCGAGCTGCTGGAATTGCTTGACGACCTCAAGAGCCTGTCTTCCCGCATCACCGTCCAGCAAAGTGATGATGACACTCAGCGCAAGCCATCCTTCAGCTTGAACAGCCCAGGGAAAAACCTCGGCATCCGCTTTGCCGGGCTGCCCATGGGACACGAATTCACATCGCTCGTACTCGCGCTATTGCAGGTCGGCGGGCATCCGCCCAAGGCAGAGCCGGAAGTCATCGAGCAAATCCGCAACCTCGAAGGCGAATTCAATTTCGAGACCTACATCTCGTTGAGCTGCCACAACTGTCCTGAAGTTGTACAAGCCATCAACCTGATGGCGGCCATCAACCCGAACATCCGCCACGTCATGATCGACGGCGCCTTGTTCCAGAAGGAAGTGGACGAGCGCAAGATCATGGCCGTGCCCACCATCTTCCTGAATGGGCAGGAGTTCGGCCACGGACGCATGGGCGTGCAGGAAATACTCAACAAGATCGACACCGGCGCGATCAAGAAAGAAGCGGAAAAACTTTCCGCCAAGGAGCCTTTCGACGTATTGATCGTCGGCGGCGGCCCTGCCGGCGCTTCTGCCGCCATCTACTCGGCCCGCAAAGGCATACGCACCGGCGTGGTCGCAGAGCGTTTCGGCGGGCAAGTCATGGACACCATGGCCATCGAGAACTTCATCTCGGTCAAGGAAACCGACGGCCCCAAGCTGGCCGCGGCATTGGAAGAACATGTCAAAAGCTACGACGTGGACATCATGAACCTGCAACGCGCAGCAGCGTTGGTGCCGGCGCATAACGACGGCTTCACCGAAGTCAGGCTCGAAAGTGGCGCCACGCTCAAGGCCAAGTCCGTCATCATCGCCACCGGCGCACGCTGGAGGGAAATCAACGTTCCCGGCGAAAAGGAATACCGCGGCCGCGGCGTGGCCTACTGTCCGCACTGCGACGGCCCCTTGTTCAAGGGCAGGAGCGTCGCCGTGATCGGCGGCGGCAATTCGGGCGTCGAAGCCGCGATTGACCTTGCGGGCATCGTCAAGGACGTCACCTTGATCGAATTCAACGGCGAATTGCGTGCCGACGCCGTGTTGCAGAAAAAACTGTTCAGCCTGCCCAACGTCACCGTCATTACCGGCGCGCAAACCACCGAGATCAACGGCGACGGCGAAAAGGTCAATGGCCTGACCTACACCAACCGGCAAACCGGCGAATCGCACCGCATCGACCTGGCTGCCGTATTCATCCAGATCGGCCTGGTACCCAACACCGACTGGATCAAGGACACCATCACCTTGAGCAAATTCGGCGAGATAGAAGTGGATGACAAAGGCCAGACCTCGGAACCTGGCGTATTTGCCGCGGGCGACGTCACCACTGTGCCATTCAAGCAGATCATCATCGCAATGGGTGAAGGTTCAAAAGCCGCGTTAGGCGCTTTCGAGCACCTGATCCGCCACTAAACTGCAGCGGTACTGTGACGCAAGGCCAAAAACCAAGCGAAACAGTACCGCTCAAGCTGCTTAAAAGGTAGAATAGCGGGCTTGGATGTCCTCGTGGTGAAACGGATATCACCGGCCCCTCCTAAGGGTCAGTTTCAGGTTCGAGTCCTGACGGGGACACCATAAGGTGCTCCAACACAGTCCAATAAAGTCTATAAAACCCCGATAACTCCTAGTGATTTCGGGTTTTTTGTTTAATACCGTCCAAACTCGTCTATTGACATCCAGCATTTAACAGGGGTAACTTTAGGGGTAACAGCACTTACCTCACAAATGGTTACCCCAAAATGGCACTCACAGACGTATCGCTACGCAATGCCAAGCCACGAGATAAGGCTTACAAGCTTTATGACGAGGCAGGGTTATTCATTCAAGTTACCCCAGCCGGGGGTAAGTGGTGGCGATTCAAATACCGTTTCGACGGCAAGGAAAAACTGCTATCCCTGGGCACATATCCAGACGTTACCCTCGCCAATGCTCGCGAACGTCGTGACGAAGCCAGGAAGCTGTTGGCACAGATCCCACCCATAGACCCTAGCGCCAATCGAAAAGCAACCAAGGCAGCACGAGAAAAGCTTGTCACCAACAGCTTTGAAGCGATCGCACGCGAATGGGTAACCTCGCATATGGCTGACAAGTCAGAAACGCACAGAACGCGCACACTGCGACGTTTGGAGCTATTTCTGTTTCCCTGGCTGGGTAGCAAGCCTATTGCTGATATGAGCGCCCCTGACGTGTTGCAGCCTATCAAGCTGATCCAAAACCAGAACAAGCTCGAGACAGCGCACAAGGCATTGCAGATCGCCGGGCAAGTATTCCGATATGCCGTGCAAACTGGCAGGGCAGTACGGGATGTAACTGCAGACCTGAAAGGTGCTCTGCCCTCTTCCACCGTTACCCACATGGCATCCCTGACTGACCCCAAGGATGTAGCGGAACTACTGCGCGCCATGGATGGCTTTACGGGCTCATTGACTGTCCAGACAGCCCTACGCCTTGCTCCTCTCCTTTTCGTGCGCCCTGGTGAATTGCGCACCGCACGCTGGGCAGATATTGATTTAGATGCCGCTGAGTGGCGCTACCGGGTAAGCAAAACCAAGACAGATCATCTTGTTCCACTCTCTAGCCAGGCCGTAGCTCTGTTGAAAGACATACAGCCGCTATCAGGCCATGGTGAATGGGTATTCATGGGTGGACATGATCCCAAGAAACCAATGAGTGAGGCAGCCATCAATGCCGCATTGAAGCGCATGGGCTATGACACACAGACACAGATCACCGGTCATGGCTTTCGGGCAATGGCTCGTACCCTACTGCATGAGCGCCTGAACATTGACCCGCATATCATCGAGCACCAGCTAGCGCATAAGGTGCCTGATGCTTTGGGAAATGCTTATAACCGGACCCGCTTCATTGAACAACGTAAAGAAATGATGCAGGCATGGGCTGACTATTTGGATGAGTTGAAGGCCGGAGCAAAGATTATCCAGCTGAAAGCCTAGACCCTATGCAACAGCATTGGACGGGAATATACTTGTACAAATAGATGAACAAGTATTGGAGGTTGTCATGAGAGTAGTGAGTTATTCAGAAGCGCGCAATTCGCTCAAGTCGGTATTGGATGACGTGACCAATGATGTGGATGTCACGGTGATCAACCGCCGTGATGCGGAAGATGCCGTAGTGATGTCGCTGGCCCATTACAACAGCCTGATGGAGACCTTGCACTTGATGCAGAATCCGGCCAATGCCGCCCACCTGGCGAAGTCCATTGCGGAACTGCGAGCAGGTAAAGGCAAGACCAGAGAGTTGGTCAAGGAATAATGGCGCTCAAGTTTGTTTTTACCCCGAGCGCCTGGGCGGACTATCTGTACTGGCAGACCCAGGATAAGAAAACGCTCAAGCGCATTAACGCTTTACTGGAAGCAGCGGCCAGGGAGCCGTTTGAAGGCATAGGCAAGCCAGAACCATTGCGTGGGGATTTGTCTGGCTTCTGGTCCAGACGTATTGATGATGTAAACAGGTTGGTTTACGAAGCCACGGAGACTGAATTGAATATTGTGGCCTGCCGCCATCACTATGGCGATAAATAGCAGGCTAAGGAGCAACACCGCCGCCTGATGGTATCAGGCATTAGCGGCAACGCTGGTACGCCCTAGGAAAGCCACCAGCGAAGCCTAACCACAACGCAGTACTGAATAGGAGTATCACGCCATGACTACTGCTAATTTTACAGCAGGTGATTTAATTGATCGCAATTTTGTTCTAAGCAAAATTGGCCCATTAATGAAAAACCAAGTTTTAGCCAAATTCAATGAGGAAGAACGAATGTATGGTGGAGAGTACGGTATGGCTCTTCTAAAACTGATTATTGGTATTGCTGAAAGTCAAGGCTCTCATACCACACTTGAACAAACTTTCATCGATAAAGATTACATCATTCAAAAATCATTCGAAGCATCCGGAGACATTTCCCCAAAAGCGGCAGGTGTAATTGCCACATTAGTTGAATACATTATGTCAGAAATACAAGCAGGCCAGCCAAGTATGGAAAGATGGATACCTGAAAGCAAACTTAGCAATGACGATATCCAGAAAGAGAGGATCGAAATAGCAGTATCTTGGATAAAAGATGATCTTGGGATTGAATAAGGGGAGAGAAATGAATCCAAATCTACACCGCCAATCTGAATCAACTTACTCCGCTTGGGTTTTATTTAAACCAACCCAAGATCAAGAATTTGGTACTTCTACTAGAGTTGGCACAGGCATGAGTTATTACGAAGCGATTGCTCTTTGAATCGCCCCTACTATCCTAGACAGTCGCCAGCCCCTCGAAATAACGCTTTTCATACTCTACTGGCGATAGGCCATTATTGAAACTGTGTCGACGCCTAGGGTTGTAAAACATCTCGATGTAAT